>CBIHOC010000009.1:0-163874 GCA_966211705.1 uncultured Chryseobacterium sp. | reverse complement strand
AACGCTGCAAACCGACAACCGAAGCGGCGAAGCCGCGACCGACACCCCCGGACAACCGACAACCGAAAGCGGCGAAGCCGCGACCGACACCCCCCGGACAACCGACAACCGAACTTCCGTCGTAACTTTTCCTTTATTGGTCGAACATGCAGCCCGCGGGCAGCGCGAGTCCTGTTCATTTTACTTATCTTCACGAACCTCAAAAAAAACCAGAAACCATTCTCCACATGAAGCGTTTTATTCAACCCCTTGCAGTCGGCCTTGCATTGCTGCTTCCCGCATTCGCTGCTGCACAGGACAAACCCGCAAAAAAAGAATCACAGGTCAAATTCACCGTCGTGAAAGAAGCGAAAGCGACGAGCGTGAAAGACCAGTTCCATTCCGGCACCTGCTGGATCTTTTCCACCCAGTCTTTTCTCGAGTCGGAGTTCATGCGCATGGGCAAAGGCGAAGTCGATCTTTCCGAAATGTGGCTGGTGCGTGCAGGCTACATTGAAAAAGCGAAGAAGTACATGCGCATGATGGGCAAAACCAATTTCGGTCCCGGCGGCGAGCCGCATGACGTGATCAACCTTTCCGCGACGTACGGCCTTGTCCCGCAATCGGCCTACCCCGGCCTTCCCGAAGGCGAGACGAAGATCCGCCACGGTGAAATGGACGAAGTGCTGGTCGCCATTCTCAATGCGCAGCTCAAGCTCAAGGAAGGTAAACTTTCCCCGAACTGGCTGACCGTGTTCACCGCGGCGCTCGATGCGTACCTCGGCACCGCGCCCACGACGTTCACCGTCGACGGAAAATCCTACACGCCGAAATCCTACGCCGATTTCCTCGGCTTCAAAGCGGAAGATTACGTCGGCATCACGTCGTTCAGCCATCACCCGTTCTGGAGCTCGTTCGTGCTCGAGATCCCCGACAACTGGGCATGGGTTCCGATGTACAACGTTCCGCTCGCCGAGTTCACCTCGATCGTCGACAACGCCACGATGAACGGCTTCACCGTTGCATGGGGCGCTGACGTAAGCGAGCCGTATTTCTCGCACAAGAACGGCATGGCCGTGGTTCCCGAAAAACAGTGGGAAGACATGAGCGCGGGTGAAAAAGACACGCTCTGGATGTTCCCCTCGAAAGATCGCCTCATCACCCAGCAGTCGCGCCAGGAAGCGTTCGACAACCTGAGCACGCAGGACGATCACGGCATGCAGATCACCGGCCAGGCGAAAGACCAGTCGGGCAAGAAATATTTCATCGTGAAAAATTCCTGGGGAACGAAGAACAACGATTTCGGCGGTTATTTCTATTGCTCCGAAGCGTATTTCCAGTACAAAACCACGAGCATCCTCGTTCACAAATCGGCGCTCCCGAAAGACGTGGCGAAGAAGATGGGTGTTGCAATGTAACTACTGCACATTTAATACAACAAAACGTCCCTTCAAAAGAGGGACGTTTTTTGTTAACCACGGAGACACGGGGGCACGGAGTGTTAGTTCGAACAGGCACAGCGTATCGGGGCCTCCGTGTCTCCGTGGTAATTATCTTTACATCATGCCTGAATATTTCTCCTTCGAAGACCTTGACGCGCTGAAATCACTCGAGAAGCGGAAACTGTCGCGTGTGCTCTATCATTATTGGGTGAACAAAACGAAGCCGGGGGAAATTTTTGAATTCCTCGACAAGCTCGAGCTGGGTTTCAGCGACGGCACGAAAGTGGTGCTGTCCGCTAATGAGGAAGAACCTGCCGGAATTTTTATCGTGCGCGATTACGACGGGGAGAAGGACCGGCTGATGCTGCTGCACGAGTTCGGCGGGCGGATCGACATGCGATCGGAAGACCTGGCGGATAATGCGCTCTGGGCGCCGGTCGTGGGAAGGACGCTGGAAGCGGTGGGCGTGGTGGACGACGGCGACAACTGTTTCCGCAACGATGCGGTGCTGCTCGATTTCGGGGAAGAAAAGATGGAGATCCATCCCGGCATGGAAGGATTGATCGCTGAACCCTTCGAAGACGTCTGATCCATGCGAAAACTTCTGCCGGTCGTACTGTTCAGCTTGTTCGTTGCATCGCTTCATGCGCAATACGATGCGGCGCGTTATCCTGTCATTCCCAAACCTTCGCAGCTGCTGGCGTTCAGCGGGCAATTCCAGCTCAGTACGGAAACGGTTATTCTTACAGATGGAAAAACGTTCCGCAAAGAGATCGATTTTTTTCGCCGGCAGGTGAAGCAGCTTTACGGCATCGAGCTGAAGTATGCGTCGAAAGCCGGGAAAACGAATTTCATTTACGTTTCCTCCGACAGTGCGGGCGTTGCGCCGGAAGGTTACCAGCTTTTCGTCAACAGGAATGAGGTCAATCTTTACGGCGGACAGGCGGGCGCATTTTACGGGCTGCAAACGTTGCTCCAGCTCATCCATCCCCCGTCGGGCGCGATTTCTACCGCAACCATTCCCTCCTGCTCTATCCTCGACCAGCCGCGTTTTTCCTGGCGCGGCATGCACCTTGATGTGTCACGGCATTTTTTCCCGAAAGAGAACATCAAAGAATATTTGCGCTGGATGGCGATGTACAAGCTCAACACCTTCCACTGGCACCTCACCGACGACCAGGGCTGGCGCATCGAGATTAAAAAGTACCCGAAGCTGACAGAAGTCGGTGCGTGGAGGAGCGGCACGCTCATCGGCCACTACAGCGAAACGCCCGACCGTTACGACACGACACGTTACGGCGGCTATTACACGCAGAACGACATCCGCGAAATTGTAAAGTATGCCGACTCGCTGCACATCACCATCGTTCCCGAAATTGAAATGCCGGGGCATGCTTCTGCGATGCTGGCGGCTTACCCGAACCTCGGCTGCACGCCGGGGCCGTTCGACGTGGCGCGCACGTGGGGCGTTTTCGAAGACGTGCTTTGCCCGACGGAAGAAACGTTTACGTTCCTCGATAACGTGCTGTCGGAAGTGTGCGCATTGTTTCCCGGGAAATACGTGCACATCGGCGGCGATGAATGCCCGAAGGAACGGTGGAAAGCATCCGCGTTCTGCCAGGCGACGATCAATAAGAACAATTTAAAAGACGAGCATGGATTGCAAAGCTGGTTCGTGCAGCGCATTGTGAAGATGCTGGAGAAAAAAGGCAAACATGCGATCGGCTGGGATGAAATTCTCGAGGGAGGCTTAGCCGACGGTGCTGCGGTGATGTCGTGGCGCGGGGAAGACGGGGGAATTGCCGCGGCGAAGGCGAACCATTACGTGGTGATGTCGCCGGGGAGTCATTGTTACTTTGATCACTACCAGTCGCAAAACCCAAATGAGCCGCTGGCCATCGGCGGTTATTTACCGATCGAAAAAGTGTACAGCTACGATCCTGTTCCGGCGGTGCTGAGTGCGGAGGAAAAGAAATTCATCCTCGGCGCGCAGGCGAACGTGTGGACGGAATACATGGGCGACTGGAAGCAAGTGCAGTACATGGTGTTCCCGAGGATCTGTGCGATGGCGGAAGTGGTGTGGACGGAGCGGGAGAATAAGGAGTGGGATTTTTTCCAGTCGAGGTTGATCAAACACCTGGGACTGCTCAACCGCGAAGAGATTATCTATTCAAGAAGCCTGTTTGAACTGCGGGCAGCCATAACTCCTGATTTTGGCGGTAATGGCGTCTGGTTGAGCCTGGAATCGCCGACAGGATCACCAATTTATTTTCAGCACTATAAAAACCATAAGCCTTCTCTTAAAGCCGCTTATATCAGCCCGATCCATATCACAAAAGACACGATCATTGAAGCCGTTTGCCTGGGTTTGCGGGAAGGCGACATTATTGAGTTGGGACCAACACTCCGTAAGGAATTTCAGATACACAAAGCAGCCGGTAAGCACGTAACCCTCCGCAAAGCTCCTTCTTCTTCATATAACACAGGCGGAAGCTTTGCGCTTGTCGATGGAATTGATGCCGGCAGGTATGCACCATGGCTAGGTTCCGAATGGCTCGGCTGGAGCGGCGATACGCTGGATGCGACGATCGATTTCGGGCATGATACGCTTATCCGGGGCCTGTTCCTTTCCCCATTGCAGGATGAAGGAAGCTGGATCCATTACCCCACTTCAGTCAAACTATTTACATCAAATGATGGCATTACGTTTACAGAAGTCCGGTACGGCCCTGCTCTTGTTTATTGCGGGGAGAATTTCCAGAAAAATTACCCCATAATACCTGTCACAGCCCGTTATCTCAAAGTCATCGCCTGCCCTCTTTCTCAAATTCCCGAAGGAAAACCCGGGGCCGGAAATCCTGCATGGTTATTCATCGACGAAATCATCGTGTATTGAAACGTCTCCTCGAAATCGCCGTATTCAGCGCCGAAGCCGCGCTCATTGCCGCCAAATCGGGAGCTGACCGCATCGAACTCTGTGCCGCGTATGCGGAAGGCGGGCTGACGCCTTCGGAAGGAACGGTGCGCATGGTGCGGCAAAATGTGAAGTGTCCTGTACACGTCATGATCCGTCCGCGCGGTGGAAATTTCTGCTACTCGTGGATGGAGACAGAAAGCATGAAGCACGATATCGAGCGCATCAAAACGCTTGGCGCTGACGGTCTCGTATTCGGCGTGCTGACGAAAGACCACACGGTGAACGAGCCGGTGCTGCGCGAACTGATGGCCTGGGCTTCTCCCCTGCCCGTCACGTTCCACCGTGCATTCGACGTTTGTTACGATCCGTTCGAAGCGATGGAGACGCTGATCCGTTGTGGTGTAACACGCATTCTGACTTCCGGGCAAAAAACTTCGGCAACTGACGGCGCGCAGCTCATCCGCGAGCTGAACGAAAAAGCGAATGGGCGCATTACGCTCATGCCCGGCGCAGGCATCACACCCGGGAATATTGCAAAGCTCGCAAAACGAACGGGCTGCACGGAATTTCACGCGTCCGCCAAACGCATACAACCGCAGGCAGAAACGCTCGGCTTCGGTGAGCACGTACTGCCGCACCCGGAGATAATCGGTAAGATGAAACAAAAACTTTCATTATGAAAACAGTAAAGTTGACCACGGAGGCACAGGGACACGGAGGGCGCTTTTCTCCGTGCCTCCGTGTCTCCGTGGTTTTTCTTCTTTTAGTGTTTCTGACCAATGTGCTTCCTGCGCAAACCATTACCCAACCGCTTCACACCAACTGGCAATTCACCGAATCCGGGAAGAACGAATGGCTGCCGGCGACCGTTCCGGGAACAGTGCACACCGACCTGATGGCCGCGGGAAAAATTCCTGATCCATATATCGGTACCAACGAGGCAAAGGTGCAATGGGTGGAAACGAAAACGTGGGAATATAAAACGACGTTCGATTGCAGCAAAGAGTTGTGGAAGCAGAAGAATAAAGAACTCGTCTTCGAAGGATTGGACACGTATGCCGACGTTTACCTGAACGGCACGCTGCTGTTCACTTCGGAGAATATGTTTGTTTCGCACAGTGAAGACGTAAATGCTTCACTGAAGAAAACCGGTAATGTCCTGCGGATCGTTTTTCACCCGGCATCAGAGCTGATCGAAAAGAACAAGCAGAAGTCAGCGGTCAAAAATATTCCCGGTGGCGATCGCGCATTCATCCGAAAAGCGCAATACCAGTTCGGCTGGGACTGGGGCCCGCGGCTGGTGACGTGCGGCGTGTGGAGGCCGGTGATGCTGAAGGGCAATCCTGATTTTTACATTTCCGAAATGGAAGTGGCATTAATCAACCTGGAAGACGATACCGCCCTGGTCAAATTTTTCTTGTATCCACACGGCGAAACAACGTCGCCCGTTACGATAAAAATAAAAGACCAAAAAAACAGCTATACCCCGGAAGTTCATTTTGACCGCCACCTTTCGTTCTACGAGGTCTTGATAAAGATCCCGCATCCGAAACTCTGGTGGTGCAGCGGTATGGGCGAACCTTACCAATATGTTTTCGATGTTTCTTTTAAAACCGGAAAATTTTCATTCACAAAAAAAATCGCTTACGGGCTCCGAACGATAACCCTGGACACGGCCGGGAATGGTTTCCGTTTTATCCTGAACGGGGAACCCGTTTTCATCAAAGGCGCAAACTGGATTCCCTGCGACAATTTTCTTCCCCGCGTGACGACGGAAAAATATTACAACCTGCTGAAAAATGCACAGCAATCGAATATGAACATGCTGCGTGTATGGGGCGGCGGCGTGTACGAAGACGACCGCTTCTACGACATCTGCGATTCCCTTGGCATTATGGTCTGGCAGGATTTTATGTTTGCCGGAGGAATGCTGCCGGTTGACCGTGACTTCCCAAAGAATATTGAACGCGAAGCCGATTATAATTTATACAGGTTGGGAAGGCACGCCTGCATCTCCATCTGGTGCGGCAATAACGAGATCACGGAGGGATGGCACAACTGGGGCTGGCAAAAAGAATTAAAATTATCCCCGGCCGATTCGATCTCACTCATACAGGCTTATAAAGGAGTTTTCGAACGCGACCTTCCCATAACGGTTGCACTTTGGAAAGGACCCGTTTTTCCCTACTGGCCCTCCTCCCCTTCCACCGGCTGGGGACGCAAAGAAGCGTACACTTCCGGCGATGTGCACTACTGGGGCGTGTGGTGGGGCATGGAGCCGTTCAGCGCATACGAAACGCACGTGGGACGATTCGTGAGCGAATACGGTTTTCAATCCATGCCGCCGTTGTCTTCGTTCCGTTTGTTCGCAGGTGAAAATTTATCGCTCAACGATTCCGCCGTTCGTTCGCACCAGAAACATCCGGAAGGTTTTGAAACGATCAGCGCGTACATGGAACGCGATTATCCAAAACCGCAAACGTTCGAAGATTACATCTACCTCTCGCAGGTGATGCAGCGCGACGGCATTTCCACCGCCACCGGAGCGCACCGGCGCGCGCGGCCGTATTGCATGGGCACGCTCTTCTGGCAATACAACGATTGCTGGCCGGTGACGTCGTGGTCGACGGTCGATTATTACGGGCAACCGAAACTGTTGCAATACACGCTGAAAGACCTGTACGCGCCGCTGCTCGTTTCCATCACGGAGCGCAACGATTCCGTTTTGGTGTACGTGGTGAACGACGATACGGTGAGCCACAGCGGGGTGCTCGGCTTCCAGACGCTTTCGCTGAACGGCTTGCCCGTGCGTGCAAGTCTCTCGCGTACCAGCATTCCCGCCGGGTCGAGTGAACTGGTGCTCGGATTTTCGCGAAAAATGTTCCTCGATACGCTTCTGCCGGAAAATGCGGTGATGAACGTCGTCTTCAATTACGAGAACGGGAAAAGCGTTACCGCGAAGCATTACTTTGTTTCGCCGAAAGATCTTGCGCTGGTCAATGACCCGGGACTTACCATCGATGTCGCTTCCGCGAAGAATCCCGACGGAACGGTCACGGTCAGCCTGCGCACGGTGAGCGTTGCAAAAAGTGTTTACCTGTTTACCGACGATCCTACAACATCGTTCAGCGATAATGGATTCGACCTGCTTCCGGGACAAACGGCGGAGGTAAAAGTGAAAACGAAATTGGCGCCGGAAGAATTGAGAAAGCGGCTGAATATACGGACGCTGAACGCGCTCTAGCTCGCCGGGGAGCTTTCCGCAGGATGCATTTTCCCGAAACGCCACGCCATTGTAACGCCGAGACGCGCCAGGGGCCTGTAGTTGAAGTTGCGCCGGTCGTTGGTGATCATGCCGAACGTGGCGTCCATCGAAATGTTGACGCGGTCGGTCGCTTTGATCAGCACGCCGTTTACCACGCCCATGCCGATATACCAGTACGTAGCCGGAACCGGTTGTGGCGGATAATAATAGTAATACGGGAGCGATCTTACCTGGCCGTATTCACCGGCAATCCCGAGATAATAGTTGAACAGGTGCTTTTGTCCTCCCGGGTAAAGCAGTGCCTGCAGACCGACGGAAAACAGCTTGAAGCGGCTGTAATAGTAGTAATCCGGGTCGCCATAACCGGCATCGGAGCCATACGCGGAAACGCCCATCGACACCGGGACGCGCACCGACAGGTTATTTTTTTTCATCGCGTATTCCCCGCTCACCGTCACCATCCCGAACATAAGGTCGAATACATTCACGCCAACCAGCCACCGGCGGCCCGTGAAATCGGTCGATGCGTACTCTTTCGGTATGGTAAACGTTTCCGTCGTCCCGTCCGCATAAACGATCTTCCACACTTCCGATTTCCGGATGATGTACTGGGGCCCGCCGGGAGCGGCAAACCGTTTGTATTTGATCTCCGATGTGCCGACTTCCTGCACGCTGGCAACGACGACGTCGCGGTTCACTTTGTAAATCGTATCCTGGGCGAGGAGAAAATTGCCGGCAAAAACCAGCACGAGAGAGAACACTACGTTTCGCAGCATAGGGATTAGGTTTTTACGAAAGACGCAGGCGGAGACCAATCGTTGCCTCCGGGGATAGGCTAAAACACGTCGAGGATCGCCACCGTTTTCCCGGCCTGCAAAAACGTATCGCCGGCTTTTTTCCGCATCAGTCCTGCCGCCAGCGGGGCCGCGGGTGACAGCAGCACGACCTTCCGTCCATCGACCTCGTGGATGCCGAGCCCGCCCGACACGTAGAAAATAAAATCTTTGCATACCACAACTGCTCCCGTGGTGACGTGCCCGTTCAGCACCGTTTCATCCAGCGTCCCGATCCGCAGCAGCTCGCGCCGCGCCTCTTCCGCCTGGCGCGCATTCATCTCCCGGTCCAGCTGGCCCATGGCGCGCCCGGTTTCGTGCTTGTCGCCCGCCGAGCTTTTTTCATCGCTGTTCGCCGATTCCTGCGCCATTGCCATCGCCTGCTCCGAAGCGGCAATGCGCGCTTCCAGCAAACGGATACATAATTGTTTCAGCGCCGTTTTGAATGCGCGCTTCGCTTCATCACTTTTCAATTCCATCGATTCCGGTTGGTGTCGCCCTTCGGCTATCGCTCAGGGTGACACCAACATTAATTAGTTTTTTTATACGCCCTTTCAACAATGTCGAGGTCGTTAAGTTCCTGCACCTTGCAAGGTAGTTTAACTGGTTTTCTTTTCCGTTGATTAATGCTTCCTTTTTAGCGCGTCTCCATTTCTTTACTTGTTTTTCGAATGCTATTGCCTGGAGCTCTCCTTCGATCTTCCGGTAAAAAGCCAATATTACCGGGCGCCGCCTGAATGTGTAAGCCTTAGGATCAAGCCCTTCATTATGATCATTTACCCTCCGTTCCGGATCGTTGGTAACACCTACATAATAAGAATCATCATTGCACTTCAAAATATAAACGTACAAGCTCTTCATATAAATAATTTTTCGGGCGACAAATATACAAGTTGTTTGTTGTCACCCTGAGCCCCTAGAACTCGGGGCCGAAGGGCGACAACAAACAACCATTTACAAACGTTTAATACCGGGTAATTCCTTTCTTCCGACCGATGTTTGCAGGCGCAACGGTAACGCTGTGAAATCCATCACCATCCTGCCCCGTCTTTTTCGCCCCGCATTCCTCGCGCTGCTCCTTTCCCTCTCCGCGGCGGCACAGTCGTATCCCGTCCAGCTCAACCTTCAGCTTCTTCCACCGTTCAGCGGTTACCTCCCGGATTACGGCGCACCCGGCAACGACAACTTCCGCGTGCTCGTGCTGTTCACGGATTTCTCTTACGCCTCGTACGACCTGAAGCTGAAGATCAGGATCGAAGGACAAGGCATTACGCTTCAAAGCCAGTCGTGGTACTTCGCCGGGCCGTTCACCGTTACACCCGGCGTGCCGCAACTGCTGAGCGGGAGCGATCTTTCAGGGCTGGTGAACGGCAATCACCTCGATTTTTCCGGCATCACGCGCGCGCAATACGATCAGCGAAAAGTTTTGCCGGAAGGATTTTATACGATCACCGTAACAGCATACGATTATGCCAACCCGCTGCCGGTCCAGGTAAGCAACGAGGCGGTCACGCAGGCGTGGATGGTGATCAACGATCCGCCGTACCTGAACCTTCCGGCCTGCAATTCAACCGTGCAGCCGCTCACGCCGCAGCAGGTTACCTTCTCGTGGACGGCGATGAACCTTGCGTCGCCTTCTTCCGCGCCCGGCAGCGAATACACGTTCGAACTCTGGGAAATTTTTCCTGCGAACCAATCTCCCGGCAACATCATCGCCAGCACCGCGCCGATCTTTTCGGTGACGACTTCGCAAACGATGTTCAACTACGGTATCGCGGAACCGCCGCTGGTTGTGGGGCGCGAATACGTGTGGCGCGTGCGCGCGCAGGACCTCGAAGGACGCGAGCTGTTCCGGAACAACGGCTTTTCACAGTTCTGCACGTTCTCTTACGGCAGCACGCTCAGCCTGCTCGGAAACATGGCGAACATCGAATTGCATGCACAGGCGCTCACGCACCGCCAGGCGCGCTGCTGGTGGGACAGCCTTTCGGTGTACGAAACGTATCGCCTGGAATTCCGCAAAACCGGCAGCACGAACTGGTTCCCGCTCATCACGTCGCGCGCGGCGGTGCGCATTCCCGACCTCGAACCAAATTCGGATTACGAAGCGCGTGTCACCGGTTTTTTTCCCGGCGGCAATGCGGGACCATTGAGCAACACTGTCACCTGGCATACGCCTTTGCAGCCCGTGTATAACTGCGGCGACCAGAGTCCTCCGCCGGCGCTGCCGAACTTTCACCCGCTCACGCAGGCAAACCCGGGAATGACCTGGCAGGTCGGGCAGTTCGAGATGAGCGTTGTTTCGCTGGACAACCCGGTGAACACGGGCGGCTGGTACAGCGGGCTGGGCAAGATCACGCTCCCGTTCGGGCCGGCGGTGGCCTGTTCGTTCTCCGCGGTGATGATCGGCGAAGACCATGTCATGTATGCGGGTGAAGTGCGCGCGATCACGGACGGCATCACGCAATGGATGACGCAATACACGATGTCGCAGTTTCAATATGACACGAGTTATTTCTGCAACTGCACGATCGACAGCCTTTACGTGAACGCAAACGGCGATGTGGTTATCATCGATGCGAACGGGAACGCGACGATCGTCGATATCGAAACCGGCGGCGGCGCATTGTTCACCGACAGCAACGGCAACCAGTGGATCGTCAATCCCGACGGAACGGTGACGTACGTGACCGGCGGTTTCCTGCTCCCGGTTACGAACGATACGCTGAACGCGCAGGAGATGCGCATTCTCCGCCTTGCGATGGGCGATATCCGCGCGGAGCTTTCTGCGAATGCGATCTCCGGCCAGCAAACCGCCATGCAGAACAGCCGCCAGCAGTTACAGTCGCACGTGAACGGCCAGCAGCAGAATTTTCCTGCGCCCCCGCCTTCGCCTGCAGAGGAAAACGACGGGGAGATCATCACGTTTTACGAAGCCGACCCGAAACCGGGTGACGCGGGCTACCAGCTGGGAAGCGCGTACAAAGCGGCAGAGCTGGCGTATTATTCATCGCGCGTGCTGGAAGTGATGGCAAGGGAAGATGCGCCGGACGCAGAGCTTCACTTTATCGGGCAATACCTGTTGGTGAACGGCGTGCCGTATAAAGTTTACGTTGCGCAACAGCTCGCACAGGGAAGAACGGAGCCGCAGATCGCAGCCGATGTGGCGACGATGGGCGTCAAATCATTGGTGACGCTGACGCTGAGGAAACAAATGTCGAGGGAATAAAAAACTTCGGAACGCAAAAATCAAATTCCATTTTTTTTTAAAACCACGGAGGCACGGGGACACGGAGAAAAGGATAGGAGGATAGAAAAAAGGATAGCGGGATAGACAAACCGCCGCTATCCTTTCTATATCGTTTATTTTCTATCCGTTTTTTTCTCCGTGTCCCCGTGCCTCCGTGGTTTATTCCTCTACCCCGATCAGCTTGCTGATCGCGGCCCACGATTTCTTCCGGCACACCTGGAAATAATCGCTGTCTTCGGTGGAGCCGCTGATGGCATAGCTTTTCAGCGCGTTGGCCTGGTTGATGAGGAGGCGGTATATTTCACGGATATCGTAGATCGATTCTTTATCGTCATCATCCGTGATGAAACCGGAATTCTGCAATGTGATCATCGAGGAGTCGAGCATGTGCAGCATCGAAACCTGCTCGACCATCAGCTCCTGCACGTACGTCGACGTGTACACGTCGCTGGCGTAGCCGTCGGCAATTCCGCCGATCGCGATATACGTGTTGTAAGCGGAATGGCCCGACAGCATCCCGATCGTTTCGAGCGCCGCGCCTTTGCCGGATTGCGCGTGAAGTGTGGAGGAGGCCGTGGTGAAAAACACGCACAGCAGCGGGAGAAGCAGGAGTTTTTTCATGAAGAGAGGTGTCAGGTTATGATCTCAAAAGTACGGCTTCCCGCAAAAGTGATCCTGGTCGTCGCCCGAAAAATTACCTGATCGTCGTCAGTACCTGTTCCAGCTCCGCGCGGGCCCGTGCGCTGCTACGGATGATCTCACCGACCATCCCGGGCAGCCTGTCGAGCTCCTTCTCCTCGCCGGCGAGCTCCTCGACCTTGTGCACCGTGTCGCGTATCGTGTGCAGGCCCATGAAGTCGCAGGTGGGCTTCATTTTGTGCGCGAGGCCGCGCAGGTCGTTCCAGCGCCTTTCCGCCACGGCTTTCGCCATTTCATCCATCATCGGCGGATTTTGCGCGAGGAACGTTTTGATCATCGTGGCGATGAAATCATTGCTTCCTTCCGCGATCTGGCGGAGGTAAGCGAGGTCGGAGTGCCGGATGCTGCCAGGCTGTTCATTTTCCGGAATTTCTGTCATACGCTTCTCTTCTTTGTTCCCGGCCGGGACAAAGGCCGCAATTTTCCTGAACAGGTTGGAGGGGTTGAAGGGTTTCGAAAGATAATCATTCATTCCCGCCGCGAGGCATTTCCCGGCTTCCCCGACGATCGCGTGCGCGGTCATGGCAATGATCGGGATGCGGCAATCCGGCTCCGGGAATTTTTCGCGGATGTAACGCGTGGTTTCATAACCGTCCATCTCCGGCATCTGGATGTCCATCAGCACAAGGTCGTACGGGCGACTGCGCAGGCGGCGGAGCGCTTCGATGCCGTTGGAAGCGACATCGACGTGCGCCTTCCACCGGACCATCATTTTTTTCGCCAGCAGCTGGTTCAGCTCGTTGTCTTCCACCAGCAGGATGCTTGCATGGCTGAGATCGCCGGAAGGCATTTCGGCGACACGGTCGGGCCCCGTGCACGGGATCTCCGCTTCGGTAACGGTTTCAAACGGCAGCGTAATGACGAACGTGCTTCCTTCCCCCGGCTTGCTTTTCACGTCCACCGTTCCCTCCTGGAACTCGACAAGCTGCTTCACGATCGTCAGCCCGAGGCCTGAGCCGCCGTATTTGCGCGACGTTTCATTGCTGGCCTGGTTGAAGCTGTCGAAGATCGAACCGATGCTGTCTTCCGCGATGCCGATGCCGGTGTCACTCACCGTAAACACGAGCGTGCAGCTTTTTTCATCCCGCTCCTTCAGCGCCACGTCGACATGCACACTCCCTGAAGGTGTAAACTTCAGCGCGTTTCCGACCAGGTTCAGCAAAACCTGCCGCAGGCGCAACGCGTCGCCGTTCAGGTACGCAGGAAGATCTTTCGCCAGTGTCGCTTCCAGGCGCACCCCTTTTTTTTCCGCGCTGAAATGCATCGTCTGGATGACGCCGTTCACCACTTCGTCGAGGCGGAAAGGGCGCATTTCGAACGTCAGCGTGCCGGACTGTATCTTGGAAAAATCGAGAATGTCGTTGATGATCTCCAGCAGGTTGTCGGCGGAAAGCTTGATGGCGTTGACATATTCCTGCTGCTCCGGCGAGAGCGGCGTTTCCCGTATCAGCTCCGACATGCCGATGATGGCGTTCATGGGCGTGCGGATCTCGTGGCTCATTTTAGCCAGGAACTGCTCTTTCACGCGCATCATTTCTTCGAGCTCTTTTTTGGCGGCAAGCAATTCGTTGAGCGCCTTGTGGCCTTTCCGCAGCGAATGTTCCGCGATCTTGTTCGCCAGCACCAGCTCCTCTTCGATCACCTTGCGTTCGGTGATGTCGGAGTCGATCGCGATGATGCGTTCCACTTCACCGTCTTCCCCGAGCACAGGCGTGAGTGTGGTCAGCGCCCAATATTCATCGCCGTTCCTTTTGAAATTTTTATTCTCGTACGTCACCGGTTTTTTACCGCGTATGACGGCTTCGTATTGATTCGTCTCGCGCGAAAGTCCCGTGCTTTGCCCTTTGGAAAGCACTTCACCGTGCGTGCCTTTCACATCGTCGATCGTATAACCGGTAAGATTGGTAAAGCCTTCATTGACCCACTCGATGCGCCCGTCCTTATCGGCAATTACGACACAGTTCACCGACTTGGTTGCGGCATCCGACAATTTCTCCATCAGGTCAAGAAAATCCTTGCCCAGGTTATCGTATTCAAGCCTGTTGAGTACATTCCTTCTCATCACTCGCGTTCTCAGACAAAAACCAGGGAATTTTCGACTCCGCAATGGAAGATGCCTGCTTCGCGGAATATCTCATTTCTTATACTGTTATGGCCGTGCAAAAGTTTGCCAAAACGCCCGTTTTTTTCAACAGTTTCGGGGGATGCGGACGCTCTTTCCAACTACCGATAAAATCAGGCATTCTAACGAAAGCAATGCAACCAACAAACGAAAAACGGGAACCCCGCGTGAGGTAATCGAGTACTATTGTTAAAGGAATAAACAGCTTGTAAAATCCAGTACCATGGAGGCAAGCGTAAAAATCGGGAAAAAGCCGGGAACCCGTTCGCCGGGGGAGATCAGGATCGCCGTCATCGAAGACGACCCGATGTACCGCCAGGCAATCGAGCACCAGCTGAAGAGGAATCCGGGGACGCGTTTGTTCCTGTTCGACTCCGGGGAGGAATGTTTTCGCAATTACCATCGCTTCGACCCTGAGATACTGATCCTGGATTACAGGCTCGACGACGTGCACGAGGCGGGAAAGATGGACGGGCTGGATGTGCTCAGGCAGGTAAAATCGGTGAACCCGGAAACGGAGATCATCTTTCTTTCCGGGCAGGAAAATATGGATATCGCAACAGCGGCAATCAAGGGAGGAGCTTCCGAGTATATCGTCAAAGACGGCAAGGCTTTGGCAAGATTGCAGAGTGAAGTTAACCGAATATCGTTTTACATCCGTTTAAAAAGGGAAGAGCTGAAAAGCGCAAAATGGATTCTTTCCATGATATCGGGGCTCCTCCTTGTTTTGCTGTTCACCTACGTTTCCGGGTATTTCCCGCTGCCGGTGGCGGCGGGCATCCTGGCAGCGGTTGCAGGCGCGGGGCTGGCCGTTTTCCTGGCATTGCGCAAACGAAAAAAGAAATCAAGATCGCCGGGGCTCTCACCCATGCCGGGTGAGGCGAATCGCCCGGGCATGTGGCACGACTGAACCTGGAACCGCACGAAAAAAACGAGCATATGGAATACACGACCGCCAACAAGCAGAGCGCTGTGACGACAGAGAACGACGTGTTTTCCATCTTCGTGGTCGACGACGACGAAGCGTTCCTCCATGCGCTCGCGTTCCACCTGAAAAAAGACACGGGCTGGAAGGTTTACTGCTACACGTCTGCAGAAGAATGCCTGACGTATCTCGACCTGAATCCCGGCGCGATCATTCTCGATTATTTTTTCAACGCACCCGGCAAGGACATCATCGACGGCATGACCGCGCTGCGCGTGATCAAAACATTAAAGCCAGACATCCCGGTGATCATGCTTTCTTCCCAGCACAACCTCGACGTTTCGATGGAGCTGCTGCGGCACGGGGCGTTCACGTACATCGTGAAAGACAAACAAACTTTACCGGCGATCGAAAAGACGCTGCTCTCGCTGAGATCCGCGCAAAGGAACAAGGCCTGCTGAGACTTTCAACAATCCAACGTTGAAACTTCGCCGCACTTCGCATTCGTGCAGACGCCGTACAGCGCTACTTTTCACACGGGCTCCCCTGTATCATCCCCGCCCGTATCCTCATGCGCCGAACCCTGCTTTTTCTCCCGCTTTTTTTTCTCTCATCCATTTCACACGCTGAAATGCCTGACGATTCGGCGTTCAAGCTTGTCGTGCTGAAAAAGGACAAGTCGATCAAGCGCACCGGCACGTTCATCGCGTCCACCGTCGAGCCGAAACGTAAAGAGATCGATCCGCGCGACCCGGGGAAAGACGCGCACCTTTCCGTGCTGGAAAAAGAAGTGCTCACCATCAGCGCCACCACCGACTCGCTGAAAAACCTGCTGAACGCGCACGGCAGTTTCGTGTACCGTTTCCAGAACACCGACATGCTCGACACGACGATCTATCTCACGCTCGTCGCCGATTCGTCCACAGCCACGGAATTTCTCGCGCGCGTGCGCAACATCCGCAAGCGCGAATGGGAGCTGTACCGCATCCTCATCAGCACCCGCGGGCCCGGCGCCAGGCATTATGCGATGTACATCCGTTTCCAGGAAGACCTGCTCTCGCTCGACCTGCCGGACAAATCGAACCGCGAGAACATCCAGATCAAATCCATCTCGCCGGCGATCCCGGTCATTCACCTGGGCCGGATCGATTATTCGCAATACAAGATCGGCCCCGGCATCAGCTTCAACGTCGGCCTCATTCCCACCCGCCCGCTCATGCGCCTTGCCGCCGACATCATCGGCCCGGTGAGCGTCGAATGGATGTTCCATCCCATTTCCGGTTTCAACGACGTGCTCGCGATCCGTTCCTCCGCAGTCGGTCTGTTCTTCAACTCCGCGTACGGGCTTTTTCACTGGGGACTTGCGTGGTACTCGCTCACCTACTGCAGGGCGGAAGCGTACATCGGCATCAACTTCGTGCCCCTCATGCAACTGCTCGACAGCAGGAAGAAGATGCGATATCGCTGGTAATATTCAAAGATTCAAAATCATTGTTGTCCGGGAAACTTTTTGCAAAGACAAAATCACCGTGTTGATCGAAAAGCGAGGCCACAAAGGCACGAAGACACTAAGGAAAGGCAGCAAGTCAATGGAAAAATTCTTTGTGAAACTTTGTGTCTTTCTGCCTTTGTGGCCTCGAAGCCCTGTTCGGGCAGAAAGTCCTGTAACGCTGTAAAATCAATCATTCCGGAGCATTTGTCAATTTTATCCCGGACAACAGTGATTCAAAATCATTATAATAGTTGAATTTTGAATCTTGAATAGCGAATTCCCCGAGGATTCGGGGAAGAGCGCTTGAATCTTTGAATTAAATTTGATCATGCGCATTATCTCCATATTCACGTTTCTTCTTCTCTCAACAACTCTTTTCTCCCAGGCCGGCCTGTGGTGGAGCGGCGAAATGACGGTCGACAGCGTCGTGTACAGCACCACGCGTCCGCGCATCGTGCTCACGGCGGGCGATGTTCCGCTCGTGGTGTGGGGCGGGGGAACGAACCAGCCGGTATACGCGGCGCGATGGAACGGCAGCGGCTTCGGAAATCCTGTGGCGATCTCGCCCGCGGGCATCGATCCGTATTACGCGAACTGGACGGGCCCCGAAGTGGCTGCTGCAGGCGATACGGTGTTTGCCGTTTTTAAAGACCAGCCGCTCATGTCGGAATTTATTTACGTCGTGAAATCCACCGACGGCGGACTGACGTGGTCGGATACCGTTCGTGTCGACGGCGCCACCGGGCCTTACACCGATTTTCCTTCCGTCGCGGTTTCCGCTTCCGGCAACCCGTCGGTGATGTACATGACGATGGACAGCGCGATGGGAAACCACGCCTACGTCGTTTCGACGTCGACCGACGGCGGGCAAATTTTTCCTGCGCCGGCGAACGTGAGCGTGCTCGGCGGATCGGAAGTTTGTGATTGCTGTCCCGGCTACATGGATATCCAGGGAACCACGCTGGCTGCGGCGTGGCGGCGCAACAGCACGAACCTGCGCGACATGTGGGCCGGAATTTCCCCCGACGCCGGCGCAACATTTCCAAATGGATTCGACGTGGACCATTCCAACTGGAACGTCACCAGCTGCCCGTCCACCGGTCCCGATCCGCTGCTGTGGAACGACAGTCTCTTCACCGTATTCATGAGCCGCGCATCGGGACCGATGCGCATCAACCTAAGTGCGTTCGGTATTTCCACCCAAACCGGCGCCACCACGGAGATCGCGGGAAATTACGCCACCACCGTTCAGCAGACCGTCCCTTTCATTTCAGGAATGGGCGACACGATGGGCGTGGTGTGGCAGCAAACCGCATCCGGCAATGTCGACGTGTATTTTTCGTGGACGGTAAGCGGCTCCGCGGGGCTGATCAACAACGAAACCGTGCTGAACAATTCCGCGACCGGTTCGCAGCGCACGCCGCACGTCGTGTATTCCGCGGGAATTTTCCACGTTGTTTTCGTGGACGGCGCAACCAACAGGATCGTTTACAAGACCGGCACACTCGGTACTGTCGGGATCGAAGAAGAACCGTCAGTGCCATCGCTCCCCGCTTACCCGAATCCTTCCGCGGGAACCATGACGCTCGATCTTTCCGCATTGCAGGGCCAGCCCGCAGCGGTATTGGTGCGTGATGTTTCGGGCAGAATTGTAGAAACTGTTGCGGTAAACGGCGAGCCGCGCGTAACACTGGCTGCACAACCCGCCGGCGTGTATTTCGCGGAGGTCAGCGGCGGCGGAAATACGTACGTGACGCGACTCGTCTTCCTGCAGGATTAATTTTCTTCTTCGAATTCCGGCGCCCAGGAATCGAACAGCGCGTCGAGGAATTTATTTTCCTCTTCGGGAATGTCGTTGTCCGCTTTCGCCAGCTTCACTGCAAAATCGAGGAAATGGTTGCGTTCCTTTTCCGTCGAGTCGTTATAGAAGTCGTTCATCGCTTTGCGGAAATGGTCCATGTATTTTTCGCGGGGCAGCGTTGCGAGGAAATGGATCTCTTCGTCGAGGCTCACCTGGAACGGGAACGTTTCGCCCAGGTATTGGACAATTACTTCCCCTTCTTCGCGGGCAAAATTGCCGTCGGCATGTGTAATGAGCATCAGCAGGTGGAAGCCTGCAATGGGTTTATTGAGTGTATGTGTCATCATTTTTATCGGCTGAGGGTCAAAGTTAGGGTGAAATGCCCGTGTTTTCAGGGTTTTATGGGTTCAAAGTATTTTTGATATAAATTTTGCAGATTTGATGCGGGATACTACTTTTGTACTCCCTCAAACGGGGGGCCCGCATTGCGGGAATGTTCTTTTAAGCGGAAGTAGCTCAGTTGGTAGAGCGTAACCTTGCCAAGGTTAAGGTCGCCGGTTCGAGACCGGTCTTCCGCTCAAAAATCCCGCTTTACGGCGGGATTTTTTGTTTGTGCATGCCTGGGTGGTGGAATGGTAGACACGAGGGACTTAAAATCCCTTGGCCTCACGGCTGTACGGGTTCGAGTCCCGTCCCGGGTACAAATATCAAACTTGATTCGAAAATGGCAGCAGACTTCATGCTGCCATTTTTTGTTTGCTTTTGCCGGAGACCGGAACATTTGTCGGATGACGTGTTGCAATTTCAGCTTACTATTATACCTAACCCGAATTACTACTTAAGGGGGATTTATCCATTTATGGGTGCTTGATATTTTCGCAAAAAAATCAACCCACATGAAAAAAATTACCCTCACGCTGTTGCTGTTGTCAACCGTGATCAAACTGAATGCACAATCGCCGACCCTGGTTTATGATATTACTCCCGGGTCGGGAAACTCTTTTCCTGACTGGTTTGTAGTATTCGGTTCCAAACTGGTTTTTAAATCAAATACGGGAGGAATCATGGAGTACGACGGAGTCAATCCGCCTTCAGCAATTCCCGGTTATGCAAGCCTAGGACTTAGTTCACCACAGCACCTGTTTGTCTTTAACGGGAAAGTATATTTTAGCGGATTCTCATCGGCAACGGGAGCAGAGCTTTACGCATACGATGGAATAAACACATCGCTGGTGGCGGATATCGTTCCCGGAGCGGGCAATTCCAGTCCTGCGTATTTCACAATTTTCCAGAACAAGCTTTATTTCAGTGCTGTCGGTAAACTGTACTGTTACGACGGCATGAATGCTCCCGCACCAATTGCCCGGTCTGCGGGGGGAGATACAGAAGTATCCAGCTATACCAACTTTAAGGTTTATAACAATAAACTCTACTTTGGCGGAGGTGATCCGGGTGTTTACGACCTGTGGATGTATGACGGCACAAATCCCGCTTCGCTTGTAACCGATGTTAATACAAGCGGCAATGCTGATCCGAGATTCTTCGAGGTCTGCAACAACAAACTTTATTTTTCTGCAACAACTTCAGCTTCCGGAAATGAGCTATGGGTTTACGATGGAACAAATGCTGCAACACAGGCCGCCGATATTAATCCCGGAAGCGCCGGTTCGGATCCCACATTTCTCACAGACTACAATAACAAACTGTATTTCGGTGCAAGAGCGGCTTCGGGCGGGAATGAATTGTACGTTTATGACGGAACGAACGCGCCGTCCATGGTTTATGACCTGAATTTTTCAGGCGACAGTGGCCCGGACAACCTGGCTGTATTTAATGGCGTCCTGTATTTTGGTGCGGATGTTACAAGTTATGGTTTCGAATTGTGCGCATACAACGGAACCGGTAACCCGGCGATCGTGGCGGATATCTGGAGCGGGTCCTTACCCGGTTATGGTGGGAGCAACCTGGTCCAGTTCAATAATTCACTTTACTTCTGCGGGAATGAAGGTGTGAACGGGTTCGAATTATGGTCGTTTGACCTGGGTGTAGGACTTAATGAGAATATTGAAAACGTAACCATAAACGTATACCCGAACCCCACGGCCGGGGAGACAGTGATCGACCTCGGTAAAGTGTACACTAATGTCCTGATGGAAGTATTCACTTCTTATGGAGAATGCGTGGAAAGCCGGCTGATCGAAAATGCGCAGACCATCAATCTTTCTGTGGACGGAAGCCCGGGAGTTTATTTCCTCAAGATTTCAACTGCCGGAGGCATCAAGACAGTGTTATTTGTGAAATCATAAACGAACTGGGCACCTGTCATTTGTATAAAAGCGAAAAGCGGTCCTCAAATTGAGAACCGCTTTTCGCTTTATGCTATTAAGGTCGCCTGCGTGCGTTAATTCCCCTTTATAACCCGCTTTCCGCCGCCGTCACGGTCATCATCCCCGCCCCCGACAACTTCGTCGGAAGTCTGCTTTTCGTCGTCTATGACGGAATGGATCGTATCTCCGGCAGTTCCAGGGGAACCGGCGATTCTCTGGTTCGCAGCGCTTTCATTGGTCGAAGAGCTGCCTGCAGGGAACGGGATATCCTCTTTCTGACATGCGCTTACGAATGCGATAAGCCCTGTCATTATAGCTATTTTGATTATCGTTTTCATTGTTCAGCGGGATTTCTCCAGATTTAAAGGTAAAACATCTTTATTCAGGAAACAACACTTCAGCTGCGCATTTTAATGAGTGGTCGACTCTGCCCGGCAGGCGGTTAACTGTACGCTTTAATTGGCAGGACGATCTCGACCCTGGTCCCGGTCGATTCGTTCTTTTCGTTCTTCACGTCAAAAGGCCCTTTAACTGCGAGGCCTGAATTCGTGATCGTTTTGAGCAGGTTAATGCGGCCGTTGGTGATTTCCATCCCTCTTGAAATGTGCACTTTCCCGCTCAGCCGCTTTTTCTCCATGCTGGCTTCGATGCCGATCCCGTTATCCTCGATGCTGAACATGATCTCGTCGCCCAGCTCTTTTACCTTGATAACGATGGTGCCGGGTTTCTGCATCGGTAAAATTCCGTGCCAGATGCTGTTTTCAATGTACGGCTGCAACATCATGGGCGGTATCTCGATGGATTCGGTATCGATATCGCCTTCGATCTCGATGCGGTAATCGAATTTGTTTTCAAGGCGCATGTGTTCCAGCTCCAGGTAGAGTTCCAGCCGTTCAATTTCTTCCGAAAGCGGAACAAACGTGCTAAGCGAGCTGTCGAGGTTTTTACGGATCAGCCTTGCAAAACTGCTGAGGTATTTGCTGGCCATCGTTTTATTCTCTTTGGTAATGTAGTACTGGATCGAATTGAGCGCATTAAAAACAAAATGCCGGTTCATGCTGGCGTTAAGCGTCTGGTGCTCGAGCACGAGAAGCTTTGATTTATACTCCAGCTGCTGCGTGTGGTGCTTCCGCTTTATCGAGGAAACCCGCCAGCGGTACAGGAGCCAGATGATCGCTGCCGTAAAAACAAAACACAGCACAAAAAACCACCAGGTCATCCAGAAAGGAGGCATTATTTCGAAGCTGAACGTTGCAGGAACTGTATTCCAGACATTGTTCTTGTTACAGGCGACGACCATGAACGTATATTTCCCCGGCGGCAGGTTGGAATACGTGGCAAACGTCGCATCGGTGGGCGGCGACCAGTCCTGGTCAAAACCTTCCAGCATGAATTTGTAACGCACGGAATTCGGGTTGCTGAGGCTGATGCCGATGTAATCGAAGGTGATGTACTTCTTTTTATGGTCAACCGAAAGATTGCGCGGCAACCCGGTGGCGGGATCTTCCGAGTCGGAGAACGCGGACCAGTCCGTTGGCTGTAAAAAAAGCCGCACGCCGGTGATGTGGGTCAGCGGTTCCCGGGCCGCCTTCACGATTTTTTCCTGTGCCTGCGAATATTTCAGAACGCCTTCCGACGTACCGAACCAGAGATTCCCGTTGCGGTCTTCATAGGCCGCGTTCTGGTTGCACTCCAGGCTTCTCAGTCCTTCAAAATTCGTGTAATGTTTGAACTCCGCTTTTTCAGTGGCGTAGTACTCTTCCGTGTTCAGCGCGTAGATCCCGTTGTTGGTGCCTGTCCACAGGTGCTGCGAGGCATCAAGCAGCATGAAGTTCACGTTGTTCGAGCTGTACTTGTCACCGATCGGAATTTTTGTAAACACTTTCCCGTCGTAATGGGTGATCCCGTTGCTCGTGCCGATCCATAAATTATGGCGGCTGTCCTGCAGGATCGTTACGACATTATTATCGCTGAGGCCGTGCCCGGTGGTATAGTTCACGAATGTTTTTCCGTCGTATTTAAAAACACCGTTGCTGCCGGCAAACCACATGTTGCCCTGCTCGTCTTCCAGGATGCTCCTGATGTTCTTGCCGATGTTATCTTCCCCGTAAATAAAATTCGTACAGTTTTTTCCGTCGTACCGGGAAACGCCCGCCGTTGTTCCGAACCACATGTTCCCTTTTTTATCCTGGTAAATGGAATACACGGTTTTTGCTGAAAGACTGTCCCCGAACGGTCTGAAGTATGTTCCGTCATACCTGGATACGCCGTCAGATGTTCCGAACCAGAGATTGCCCTGGCTGTCGGAAAGACTCGTCCACACAATATTGTTGTTCAGGCCGTTGCTCATGGTGTAACTGGTAAAGCCGCTTTCCCCGGGGCCTTGCCTGCACACGCCATTGCCGTAGGTGGAGAACCAGAGATTTCCCCGGCTGTCTTCCGTCACATCCATGATGATGTCGCTGCCCAGCCCGTCCTGCGTCGTGTAGTTCACAAAATTTTCGCCGGCAAATTTCAGCACGCCTTTTCCATCTGTCCCGAACCAGACTTTGCCTTCCTTATCCTGCATCACGGTATTGATGTTCGGGTAGAACAATCCGTTCTGCTTATCGAAATTCAGAAAACGCTTTCCGTCGAATTTGCTCACGCCGCTCTTTGAAGCGAACCAGAAATTCCCCGCTTCGTCCTGCGTGGCGGAACGGATCCAGTTGAGGATAAGACCGTCCGTTTCGGTGTAATTGGTAAACGTCTTGTAATCGTACCGGAAAACTCCTTCGCCATACGTGCAAAACCACAGGTTTTCGTTTTTGTCCTTTATGACCTGGGAAACGTTGTGCGGCTGTTCAGTTGCCGGATCTATTCGTTTGAATTCTTTCCCGTCGTAGAAACATATTCCGCCGCGGGTTCCGAACCAGACGTTTCCATTCTTGTCTGTGCACACGGAGCGCACGTAGTCATTCACCAACCCGTCCTTCTCGCTGAAATAGCTGAAGGATGTGCCGTCATACCTGGCGACTCCCGCGCCGTCCGTGCATAGCCACAGGTTGCCGCTCCTGTCCATTGCCATGGCAATAACCTGGTTCTGGGAGAGCCCGGGCTTAAGAACAATACTCTCGAATGTTTTTCCGTTGAACTTATTTATGCCTCCCAGCGTTGCCACAACTATTTCTTTATTCCGGCCTTCCACGATGCAATTGATCCGGTTGTCGAGCAAACCGTCTTCCTTGGAATAATTTGCAAAGCTTTTACCGTCATACCGCGATAAGCCTCCGTAAGTGCCCATCCACAAATAGCCTTTGTCGTCCTGGAATATTGTCATCACCTGCGACTGGGCCAGGCCGTCTTCGATGGAGTAATTGATGAAACTGTATTGCTGGGCTGATAGATTAAACGACAAGATCAGGAACAGCGTGCAGGTGAAATAAAATGAGGATGTGCGCGGGGACAGCATACAAGCCTGGTTTGGTCATAACTAAGCTCGTTAAAGAAAAAATGGGAAACAGGCCCACTGATCAAAGTGTGCCCGCGGCTGTACAAGATGTATGGACTGTTGATCGAAGGTCAATTCCTGAAGAGCTCCAGGAAGCCGGCAAGCCGCAACCGCGAAACGGCGAGCCGTGTGCCGTTTTTCATAATGACGAAAGAGCCTTCGTCGCTCAGGAATTCGCTTACAAAAAGCACATTGACAATGTGTGATTTATGAATGCGGAAGAATTTTTTGGGATCGAGAATGTCCTCGTAAATGCCCAGTGACCGCGTATCGACGTAGTGGGTGCCGTCGGAAAAATAAATGTTCGTGTAATTGCCTTCACCTTCCAGGTACATGATGTCGGAAGGATCGATGATCTTAAAACCTTTTGCATGATTGATCGTAATGCGTTGCGAGGGCAAAGCCGGGTTCATGCTTTTTGTAAGGTTCTCAAGCGAGCGGATATAGCTGGTGAGGCTTTCAGCATTGTCCCTGAATGACTCGTGGTTGGAAACCAGTTTTTTGACCGCTGCTTTCAGATCATCGATGTCGATCGGTTTTAAAATGTAATGGATGGCATTTGCATGAAAAGCCCTCAGCGCATAATCTTTAAAAGCCGTAACAAACACCACCTGGAAGTTCTTTTCGGGGAGCGAATCAAGGAGGTCGAAACCCTCTGTCCCTGATGGCATCCGTATATCCAGGAAAACCACCTGGGGCGACAAATCCCTGATCAGCTTCTGTGCTGTTTTTACCGAATCGGCCAACCCGGTCACTTCAATTTCGGGGCAATTTTCAACGAGTAAAAGTTTCAGATTTTCCCTTGCCGGCGCTTCGTCGTCTACGATAAGTGTTCTCAGTTTCATTCAGAACAAGGGTTAATCATTTCTTAAAAATAAGAAAAGAATGCTGAAACCCGGCTTGATCTGGTCCGTGCGTATTTACTATAAAACAGGAAATTAAAACAACGAGCACGGATTACCAGTTCAGACAGGGGGGCCTCGTGTAAACCGGCATTGGATTTTTTCCCAGCTGAGACACTAATCCCGGCGCCAGGCAATGTTCGGGATAATGGACATTGCCGATACATTGCATATCCGCCCGACTCATTTGAGCTTGTTCAACTCCTGCCCGGGAATTTCAGCTTTAAGCCATAGACAAGTGTTACAATCGCCGAGAGCCCGATAAGGATCCGCAGAAAATCGCTCCCGATATTTCTTTCGTCGCCCAGGGCCGATGCGACCAGGTCTTTTCCCGCCATGCCATACAGCACGGAGTTGATTGCTCCGAAAACGGTTAAAACCAGCGAAATGACAAAAATTGTTTTCATGTTTTTCAGGTTTGATTGTTGACTCCTGTGCTGAGAAGTGTTCTCAGCGGGCTGATTAAATTTAAGTAAATACGATGAATGTCGATACCATTTTTTTGAAAGTGGCTTTCGAAACGCTCATAAGGGATGTGACCGTTCTTCTCCAATTCATCTAATGAATTGTACACGACTTCGGCGATCAGCCTGCATCGGTTTAAGCCATAGCTTTCGTGACCCTCTTTCACAGCCGGCTCTTCCGCCAGTCCGACGCCTTTAAAAAGCGGGTAGTGAAAAGAAGAGACTTCGTCATTGAACATGCCTGCATTAAGAGAAAGAAAAGGGAATATCGTTTCTTTTACGGTCTCAAAATCCTCAGCCCGGAAGTATAACACGGCACAATCAGGACGTGATTGCGTACGGAGCGTTTTGAAAATTTTGTAATCGAACACTATTTTTTGTTTGTATGCTATATCCAATAACCCGCCGGTAAAATCAACTGCATGTTCGAAACGGAGATTAAAGTACATCCGCAGGATCCCGTCATCGGGGTTCAGTTCGCCTTCTTCGCTTTTAAAAGCATAAAAACCGGCAGAAATATTCGGGTAGTGACAGGAAAAAAATATGGAGGTCATCGTACCGGCCTCGGGCGCCTTCGCCTGCTCATTTTCCGGCTGGTGAACTTTCCTGTTTATCGTCAGCGTTATTTCATTGCGGCTCACTTTTAAAACGTTCTCATCGATGATCTCTTTGATGAGCCAGTTTTCGCTTAATTGTCGCTTTCCGTTATGGATCGCCGATAACCTTTCGATAAACTCATTGTCCGTCTCGATCGTGATCACCGTTCCCCTGCCGTTTCCCGCGGGAGAATACGTACCGGCATACAGCGCGCTGTAAATAAATTCAGTTATTCTTTTGATCGACTTTTTCGGGTCTTCCAGTTCCTTTCCGCTGACCACGGTTTCGCCGTCAAAGCTCCTGAGGTCGCCATCCTTGTATGAAAGACTACGATCCAGTTTCTCAAAAAAAGTTCGCATAACTTTTAACGATGATCTTCATGAATAATTCGGGATAAACGAGCCTGGGCGTAATCATCATCTTACGCGCAATTTCCATTGTCATGATGTCCTGCTTTGAATAGCGTGTCTTGAATATCGACTTGCTGTAAAAAATATTCAGCAAATAGATCGATGCAAAGCGGGTAAGGCGAATATAATCCAGCTTGATTTTTTCGTCCTGCGAATCCAGGTAGTGATGCATGAACTGGTAAATATGCTCGCGCACATTATTCAGCTGCTTATCGTTGGCTTCTTTGGCCGTTTCACCGAATTTCATTTCCATGATCCAGGAAAGGATATAGTTTCCTACGATACATCCCAGGTCGAGGTACCTGTCGCCGGCTCCGCACAGTTCCCAGTCGATAAGCTTGATCCCGGCAGTACCACTACCGGTTGTTACAAAAATATTGTCCGGTTTAAGGTCGCCATGAACAAAACAATCGCGCCGGTAATCCTTTTCGAGCTTATCGATTTCCCGGTTCAATTCGGGGAAGCGCTGCATCAGCTGAACAAAATGGCTGAAAAGCGGCCCGCCGGCATTCATGTCCTCCGGCGTAATGACGTCGAATGAGCGGAAATAGCTGGCCGTGTGTACCGGGTCGAACTGACCGGCCAGGTTATCGACTTTTATGGAGTGTAAAATAGCCAGCTGCCTGCCTAATTCAGCTGAAACGGCATAGTTTTTAAAATCTTCGCCGGGGTGAAATGTTTCATGCGCTTCCAGGTATTCTACCGCAAGTATCTTATGCTCCAGGTCAATATGCAGCGGGGAAGGAGCAAGAGACTTTAATTCCGGAAAAATATTTTCATTTATATAGCTGTAAAAAAGCAATTCATTGCGAATGGAAACTTCTGAAAACGTGGAGAGGTTTCTGCCCTCCTGCTTTAGTATGATCTTGCCCTTATCGGTATCGACGGTAGCGCAGAAATTACGCAGGTTCCGTATCGCCGAAATATCGGCCGTCAAAAAGCCCGCAGAAGAAAGGTATTGCTGGATATTCCCGCCTGACAGTTCCATTTCGTTGGTAGTTAAAATGATAAAAGGAATACCGGGATGGAATTCCTTTTATCAGAAACGAGCACAGTTATCTCTTCTCAGCACTCTCTCCGCGCCGAACAGGTAATGATCGGGTGGCTGGCAAGAGTGGTCGTAAGAGTAATTGTGGTGATTGTCGGTGTAAACGCAAATGCGCGCTCGAGCTGTTCCTCTTCGAATTTTTCCAGCTCTCTTAAAAGAGCGGGGTCCTGTTCGAATACGTCGCAACGATGGTCGATTGC
Source organism: uncultured Chryseobacterium sp. (assembly GCA_966211705.1). Taxonomy (GTDB): domain Bacteria; phylum Bacteroidota; class Bacteroidia; order Palsa-965; family Palsa-965. Next base: position 135,711 of record CBIHOC010000009.1, on the reverse strand, counting down.
GAAATTATACACACCGAAAACGGTATTGAGTATGAGTGTTTCATCGCTGCTGAGCTGCTTTTTCGCAAACTCGTTCAGCTTTCTCATAAGCTCAATGGGCACCTGGATGTCGATTGTTTCTGCCATAGGGTAAGGGTTTTTAGGATTAATGCTGTTTTTAAACTATCAAAGCAAATGTATAACAAGAATTTACATATGCAAATAAATTTTTACTTTACAAAATTGACCTGTTTTATCAACTGATTTGAAAATATCGCAACCGGATCATACATATCGTATTTGGGCAGTGTCTCAGTTTGAAAAATCCCCAATGTTGGTTTACCACGGAGTCACGGAGACACGGAGAAAGTCTCTGTGCCTCCGTGTCTCCGTGGTTTTCAATTTTCTACCTGCAAGTGGATATTTCCGGGGAAGATCAAACTGATACACTACTCGTATTTGACTGCAAAAAACCGTTCCGGCAGAAACCCTTATATTCGGAACAAAAGAGAATCAGTGGAATCCCGGTTTTTCACAACCCTTTTGATATTCATTATTTGTCTCTCCTGGAATGGGTTGTCTTTAACGGCCCAGCAGCCGGACCGCAATCCTATCGATTCTTTAAATAATGCATACAACCGCTCAGGATCGGATTCCGGAAGGGCAACTGTTTTAATCGAGCTGGGCAAAGCATATCTCGATTCGTCGCGGGAAAAAGCGCTCACCTATTTCAGGCGCTCACTGGCAATGAGCGAGCGGCAGGGTTACGAACAGGGCAAAGCACAGGCGCATTACGAGGCGGGAAAGGTATATTACAGGCAAAGCGATTTTGCGCTTTCAGAAGAAAATTTCCTGAAGGCGCTTGAGATAACGGAACGGATCAAGGACTCGGCCGGCATTTCCAGGAACCTGAATAACCTGGGGCTCGTGGCCAAACAAACCGGGAACTACACGAAAGCGCTGGAATATTATTTCAGGTCGCTGGAGATCAAGGAAAAACTCGGGGATAAGGCCGGCATCGCTGCAACCTGGAATAATATCGGGCTGATTTTTTACAACCAGGACAACTACAAAAAAGCCGGGGACTATTTCCAGAAGTGTATCGAGCTGAATACAGCCCTGGGGAACAAAAAAGCGGTGGCTTCCAACCTGAATAACCTCGCCCTTGTCCTGATCGAAAAAGGAGATACCGCCCGGGCCCTGCAGCTCCACGAGCAAAAATTGGCACTCGACAGGGAATCCAACGATAAAGAAGGAATGATAAACAGTCTCGGAAATCTCGGGACCATTTTTTACGAAAAGAAAGAATACGTGCAGGCGCTCTCCTTTTTCAATGAGGCGCTGGATGCGGCGATCCAGATGGAGAACCCTTACAAGCAGGCAGAACTGTTCTGTAATATCGGAAGAGTTTATTTCCGGCTGAATGACCTGGACCGTGCTGTTTCATATAGCGACAGCGCGCTGAACATTGCAAAACAGGTACGGGACTATGACCTGGCTTCAATCGCCGCGTTAACGCTTTCGGACACTTACTCCAGGCTTGGGGAACATGCAAAAGCGCTCAGCTATCACAAAATGCATGCCTCGTATAAAGACTCTTTGCTGAGCAAACAAAGCATGGAGGCCATGGCGGAGATGGAAGCGAAGTACGAGGTCGGGATGAAGGATAACGAGATCCTGCTTCTCAATAAGGACATGGTATTGAAGGACACCCAACTGGACAACCAGCGTTTTGTCATCTATTCAACGGCGGTAAGCCTCGCGGTTGCGCTTTTGCTCGGTTTTTTCATTTACAGGAATTACCGCGAAAAGAAAGCAGCCAACCTGTTGCTGGCGGAAAAGAATAAAGAAATAACCGACAGCATCAATTATTCCAGGCGAATCCAGAAAGTCATTCTCCCTTCTGAAAATGCGCTGAAAAAACACTTCCCGGAATCGTTCGTTTATTACCGGCCGAAAGACCTGGTCAGCGGCGATTTTTATTTTTTATACGAAAACCACGGCCGGGTATTTATCGCAGCCGCCGATTGCACCGGCCACGGCGTACCCGGGGCACTGTTAAGCATGATCGGCGCCAATACGTTAAACCAGATCGTGATCGAGCGGCAGGAAAACGATCCCGGCAGGATATTGGGTCTCCTGAATGAAGCAGTGGCAGTCATCATGCAAAAAGATGAAACGGAAATTTTGTCCGACGGGATGGATATCGCATTGTGTTCGATCGATAAGAATACGCTTGAGCTCTGTTTTTCCGGCGCAAACAGGCCCCTGTGGCTTTTCCATGCAGGACAGCTGCAGGAACTTAAAGCAAGCAAGAATCCCATCGGGGGAATGAATCCCGGGGAAAACGTTTATGACGTGCAATGCATGCAACTCGTGAAAGGCGACAGTATCTTCCTGTTTACAGACGGATACCCGGATCAATTCGGCGGCCCCAGGGATAAAAAGTTTACCACCAAAAAGCTCAGGAGCCTGCTGGCTGAACACAGCGGCCTGCCGCTGGATCAGCAACAAATAATCCTGGAAGAAACGATTACAGAATGGCGTGGAGGCCGGGAACAAACCGATGATATCCTCGTTTTAGGCGTCAGGGTTTAGAACCGTATCCTTAAAGTTCTCCGGGGAAATTTGTCCGCCCGGCCACTGACCAGCCGCCGCCGGCTTCATGCGCCGCAATCGCCGGTTGCCGCGAATGATGGATTTCAGCCGTAAAAACCACCCATTTACAATCTCTTTAACTTGATCACGCCCCCGCGTGTCCTTGATCATTCGCGCACCGGGCAGGCGCTTCTAAGTTTGTGAAAACTTTACAAGCGCCCTCCAAGATGACCCACCTTTTCGCCCGAACAAGCAGCGCATCACGAACCATTTTCGCGGTTTTTGGCTTTATTTTTTTCAGTGCATGCCCTGCCACTGCACAGAATGCCATCGTCACAGAAAACGCCCTGCCCGGCAATCCCGCATCGGAGTGGGACATCAGCGGGGCCGGCGATCTCACCATCCAGGGCTTCGCCACGGATATCAGCGTCAATAAAGGCCAGGCCGTGCACTTCAAGATCAAAACCGATGCGAGCGACTATACGGTAAAAATATATCGCCTCGGTTATTACCAGGGAAACGGCGCGCGATTGATCGACACCGCCATCATCACCGCCACATTACCACAAGCTCAGCCCGCTGATCTTTATGATCCCGCAACCGGCCTCGTAGATTGCGGCAACTGGTCGGAGTCGGCGCACTGGGATGTCCCGGCGAACGCTGTATCGGGAATTTATATTGCAAAGCTCACACGCACGGATAATGGCGGGGCGAGCCACATCGCTTTTATCGTGCGCGATGATGCGGGAGCGTCAGATCTTATTTTCCAGGCTTCCGACGCGACGTGGCAGGCTTATAATGTATATGGCGGCAACAGCCTGTATGTGGGAAGCACTTCCTACCCTTCGGGACACGCCACGAAAGTGAGCTACAACCGCCCGTTTGTCACGCGCGATGGCGGCGGCGGCGGCGGACCGGGAGAAGACTGGCTGTTCAATGCCGAGTACCCGATGCTGCGCTGGCTCGAACGGAACGGTTACGATGTCAGCTATACGACGAACGTGGATGCCGACCGGTATGGCGCGCTCCTGCTCAACCACAAAATTTTTCTTTCGGTCGGTCACGACGAATATTGGTCGGCGCAGCAACGCGCCAACGTGGAAGCGGCACGCAACGCAGGCGTGCACCTCGCGTTCTTCAGCGGCAATGAAGTGTACTGGAAAACACGCTGGGAAAACAGTATTGATACTTCCGCCACGCCGTACCGCACACTGGTATGTTACAAAGAAGGCGAGCTCGGCGAAAATGTTTGCGGAACAAAATGCGATCCGCTGCCGAACGTATGGACAGGACTCTGGCGCGACGGCTGCGACTATCCTTCGGCCGACGGCTGCGATCCCGAGAACGCGCTGACCGGCCAGATCAGCTGGGACGGCACCACGGGCGCGATTGAAGTTCCCGACACCTATAAGAACCTGCGCTTCTGGCGCAACACCTCCATCGCCACATTACCCGTGGGACAGACCGCAACACTTTCCGCCGCCACACTCGGATACGAATGGGACTGGGAACAATACAACGCATCGTACCCGGCCGGGCGCATCCGCATGTCGCAGACCGTGCAGAATACGCACACGCATCACCTGTCGCTTTACCGTCATGCAGGCGGGGCGCTGGTCTTCGGCGCGGGAACGGTGCAATGGTCGTGGGGACTCGACGGCAACCACGACCGCGGAAGCTCAACAGAAGATATCCGCATGCAGCAGGCAACGGTGAACCTGTTCGCCGACATGGATGTGCAGCCCGCAACATTGCAGGCAGGACTGGTTCCTGCTACCGCATCAACCGATGTGCAGGCTCCTGTTTCGGTGATCGTTTCCCCGCTTAACGGCGATACGCTGACAAGCGGCGTGCAGGTTGTCATCACCGGCACCGCTTCTGACAACGTACTTGTTGCAGGCGTGGAAGTTTCCGTCGACGGCGGAGCTACATGGCAAGCTGTGACCGGGGCAGCAGCATGGTCGTTCAGCTGGACGCCTGTCACACCGGGAACCGTGAACATCAAAAGCCGCGCGTTCGACGATTCTGGAAACCTCGAAACGCCGGGCGCCGGAATTATCGACTCCGTATCGCCGGGCGCACCGGTGACCTGCCCGTGCAGCATTTTCCAGCCTGCCGACGTGCCTGCTGTAGAGCTGGCGAACGACGGGCAGCCCATCGAATTCGGAATAAAATTTCAATCGGCAACCGCGGGTTACATTACCGGCCTGCGTTTTTATAAAGGAGCGGGAACGACCGGCACACACTCCGGCCATTTGTGGACCAGCGCCGGCATCCTGCTCGCTGATGAAGCTTTCACAACAGAAACAGCATCCGGCTGGCAGGAAATAACGCTGGCTACGCCTATCGCCATCGATGCAAACACCACGTACATCACTTCGTGTTTCAGCAGCTCGGGCGATTACCCGTACACCGACCAGTTCTTCACGGCGCCATTCGTAAACGGTCCGCTGCGCGCGCTTGCCGACGGGGAAGATGGGCCTAACGGCGTGTACGCATACGGCGCAGCGCCTGCATTCCCGCTGAGCACGTTCAGCGCATCCAACTATTATGTCGATGTCGTGTTCGCCGAGATCACCGGGCCGGATACGATCGCACCGGCTGTGAACGTAACTTCTCCGCTGAACGGCGCAACAAGTGTCAGCACGGGCATTTCGGTCACGGCAACATTCAGCGAAGCCATCGATCCGTCCACGTTAAGCACGGCTACATTTGAATTGCGCGATGCATCCAGTACGCTCATTCCCGCAACTATTTCCTACAACGCCGCAGCACACAGGGCAACGCTCGATCCCGCTGCGCCGCTCGCCTACTCTTCCACCTACACGGCAACAGTGATCGGCGGAACGGGATATTATCGTATAAAAGATGTTGCGGGAAATGCATTGGCTGCAGATTACAGCTGGTCATTTACGACAGCGCCTGTTCCTCCCCCGTTCCCGACGGAAGGGCCGGGTGGCCCGATCTTATTGATCAGCAGTTCCGTCAACCCGTTCAGCCGCTATCCTGTTGAAATATTGCGCGCAGAAGGTTTCAACGAATTTGCAGCGATGGACATCACTGCTGTAAATGCAACCGTGCTGAATAATTATGACGTCGTGATCGTCGGGGAAATTCCGCTGACACCGGCCGATGTGACCCTGCTAACCAACTGGACAAATGCCGGCGGAACATTGATCGCATTCCGTCCCGATGCGCAACTCGCGCCGTTGATGGGAATTACCCCGACCGGCAACACGCTTTCCGATCAATACATGCTCGTAAACACGGCTTCCGCGCCGGGCGCAGGCATTGTGAACCAGGTGATGCAGTTTCACGGCACCGCAGACCTGTACACACTTTCAGGCGCCACTGCTGTCGCAACGCTTTATTCCGATGCAGTCACGCCGACGTCGTATCCTGCCGTTACGATCCGAAACGTAGGACCGAACGGCGGACAGGCAGTTGCATTTACTTATGATCTCGCGCGCTCCGTGGTGTACACGCGCCAGGGCAATCCCGCGTGGGCCGGGCAGAAACGCGACGGACAGCCCGGGCCCATCCGCTCCGATGACCAGTTCTTCCCGGATTGGATCGATCTTGATAAAGTCGCCATTCCGCAAGCGGATGAGCAGCAGCATTTGCTCTCCAACATCATTATCAGCGGGAATCTCGATCACAAACCATTACCCCGTTTCTGGTTTTTGCCGAACGGATTTAAAGCAGCGGTAGTGATGACAGGCGATAACCACGGCGATTATGGAATGCAGCCGCGGTTCGACCTCGATATTGCACAGAGCACAGCGGGCTGCTCCGTCGACGACTGGGAATGCATCCGCTCGACAGGGTATTTATATCTCGGTTCGACATTCACCGATTCGATGGCGAGATATTACGACAGCCTTGGATTTGAAGTGGCGCTGCACGTGAACACCAATTGCGCAAATGTCAATGCGTCGCAATATGACAACATTGTGACCACCCAGATGGCCGATTTTCAAAATGCATATCCTTCCATCGGCCCGTCTTCCACCAACCGCAATCATTGCATCGCATGGAGCGATTGGAGCCTCGTTCCTGAAATCGAAGCTGCCAACGGCATACGGTTCGATGTGAATTATTACTACTGGCCGGGCGCATGGATAAACAACCGTCCCGGCATGTTCACCGGCTCGGGCATGCCCATGCGTTTTGCAAAGCTCGACGGCAGCCTCATCGATTGTTACCAGGCGCCCACGCAAATGACGGATGAATCGGGAATTTTGCTTCCTGCGTTCTGCGATTCATTGCTCGATAAGGCAACAGGACCGGAAGGTTATTACGGCGTGTTCGTCACCAACATGCACTTCGACCAGGCCAACCACCCGCAAGCCAATGCAATCGTGGCATCGGCACAGTCGTACAATGTACCGGTTGTTTCCGCGAAACAAATGCTCGACTGGGTCGACGCGCGCAACAATTCTTCGTTCGGTTCCATGACGTGGAACGGCAATGTGCTTGGCTTCACCATCACCGCGGATTCCAACGCACGGAACATGAAAGCCATGCTGCCGGTGGTAGTGAACGGCAACGTTCTTATCAGCGTTACACTGAACGGCTCGCCTGTTGTATACACCCAGGAACTGATCAAAGGCATCGAATATGCGTTCATCCCCGCCGAAAATGGAAACTACGAAGCGACCTACAGCCTCATGTCGGCGCTGGTCATCACGAATGTAACTGCCACGCCCGGAGCAGGCGGCACTGCAACCATCACGTGGACTACCAACAACGCGGCCGATTCAAAAGTAGATTATGACACATCCGCCACGACATTATCGCTGAATGCATCGAACGCTTCGCCGGTAACCAATCACTCGATCGTGCTCAGCGGCCTTACCGCCGGAACGACCTATCACTACCGCGTCACGTCTATCGACGCAGCACCGGACACGGCCACCGCGCCTGCTCTCCCCGCAGCGCCGCTGAACTTCACCATGCCTTCATCGTCGTATTGCGCGCAGGATGAAACGTACTCCGATTTTTCTGCAGGTACGGATACCAGCACACTTGTGGTCACCACGGCAGACGGTGAAGTGATCCTGCAACCGGCATTATACGAAGAGTTCACAGCCGCATCCGCGCCTTCCGGGTGGAGCGACGCGATATGGGACAGCCAGCCCGGCGCCGTCACCACGTACGACGGTGAAACTGTTTCGGTAAACGGAACGCACATCGTTACAAACGCATCTTTTGGCCCCGAAACTTCCATTGAATTTGCCGCCACGTTTACAACGGGAAATTTCCAGAATGTGGGCTATACCGCCGACGCGCTGTTCAACAGTCCGTGGGTGGTGATCGGCCAGGGTTCGGTGAGCGACGGCAATGTGTACGCGCGCACGTCGGACAATGAAAGCGTTTCACTCGGCGCCGGGTTGCTGAATGCACCGCACATTTACCGCATCGAGCGCAATGCGCTGACGGGAAGTTTCCGGTTCTACGTGGATGGCGCGCTGGTCCCCACTCCCGGCATCGCGCTGACAAGCACAGCCAGCATGGTGGTGCAGGCAAGCGATTACCCGTCGGGTGGCGCGGCGCTGACTGTCGACTGGATGAAAATCACGCCATATGACAGCGCAGGAATTTTTACTTCGCGCGTGTTCGACGGCGGCGATACATTAACGTGGGGAGTTGTAACGTGGACCGACAGCATTCCTGCCGGCACGAGCTTGTCCCTTCTCGCACGCGGTGGAAATACAGCAATACCCGACGGTACATGGTCAACGTTCCTTCCACTGGTGAACGGAACCGCGACGGGAATTACTTCACGCTACCTGCAATACAAAGCCGATATGTCGACTTCAGCAGACGGCACAACGCCTTCGCTGAAAGACATCCGTTTCAGCTGCCAGGGCGGGCCGGTGTGCACGCCTCCGCTCGCATACATTTCGGCAGCAGACACGCTGGTGTGCCAGGGCGATGCCATACAGCTACAGCTCGACAGCGCGACCGGCCAGTCACCGTACACGCTGGTGGTGAACGGCACCACATACAACAACGTAACACCGGGACAAATTTTCACTACGGCTCAACCTGCTCCGCTGAGCATCTGGGGAAGCAGCGGTTCTCCGTCCAACCCGAACGGGAATGACGGTCAGCCGATCGAAGTGGGCGTGAAGTTCCGGTCGTCGGTGAATGGTTTCGTCAAAGGCGTGCGTTTTTACAAAGGCAACGCGGATACGGGAACGCACACCGGTTCGTTGTGGACAGCCGGCGGCGCATTGCTCGCAACGGCAATCTTCACTTCCGAAACTGCATCGGGCTGGCAGGAAGTTGAATTTACCACGCCGGTTTTTATTAACTCAAACACCACTTACGTTGCATCGTACCTTTCTGCAGGCGGAGGATTTGCCATTACGCCCGCGTATTTCTCTGCAAGCGGAACCAGCAACGGACCGCTTACCGCGCTGCAATCCGGTGTTGACGGGCCGAACGGGGTTTACGTTTACGGCGGTGGTTTTCCTGCCGGCGGCAGCACCGCGAATTATTGGGTGGACGTGCTTTTTGCCGCGGAGCAAACAGGCAACACCACAACGAACTTTGTCCTCGACGCGGTTACCGATAACAACGGCTGCGCCAGCGCGGGCGATTCATTGTGGATCGCTTCCGTCACCGCCACACCGCTTCCTGCCGGCATCATCACTGCAGGCGCTGCATGCACAGGGCAGGATGTGTACCTTACTTTCAATGCGAACAGCGGCGCCGGCCCGTTCGACGTGGTCGTCAACGGCATCACCTATAACGGCGTGATGAGCGGAACGCCATTCAACACCGGCATACCCGCCGCGCCAGGCGCAACCCAGACAATCTGGGACTCGACCGTCGTCCCCGGCACGATTACTGCGAACGACAGCGCCTCCATCGAGCTCGGCGTGAAATTCCGTTCCGACACTGCGGGCAAGATCAAAGGCATCCGCTTTTACAAAGGCCCCGCAAACACCGGCACGCATACCGGCACGCTCTGGACGGCTTCCGGCGTGCAGCTGGCGACCGCAACGTTTACCAATGAAACGGCGAGCGGCTGGCAGGAAGTGCTTTTCTCTTCGCCTGTGAGCATTGCCGCCAACACGACGTATATCGCGTCTTATCATACCGTCGCCGGGCGTTATTCTTTCGACCCCGCCTATTTCGCGGCCGCCGGAACGACGAACGGCAACCTGCACGCCTTGCAGAACGGGGAAGATGGACCGAACGGCGTGTACAAATATGCACCCGGTACCATTTTTCCGGACAACACCTTCAACGCAGGGAACTATTGGGTCGACGTCGTATTCGCGGAAGCGGACAACACGTTTACCCTATCCGCGGTTACGAATGCAAACGGCTGCAGCGTGCAAACGGGAAATACGGTCATCCCGGTTTCGCCTTCGCCTGTAACTGCGGTTATCGCCGCGCAGGTCGATGTAAAATGCAAAGGTGAAGCTACAGGCAGCGCAACTGTACAGGTTACGGGCGGCAGCGGTGTTTTCGATTACCTGTGGAACGACACGCTCGCACAAACCGGCGACACGGCAACAGGACTGGCTGCCGGGGTTTATTCCGTAAGAGTTGTCGACGTGAGCGGGTGCAACGACACGACCTGGGCTGCTGTGACGATCACGGAACCGGCTGCGGTACTTTCCGCAACAGTTACCACTGTGAACGCGCAATGCTATAACGGCAACGGGAATGCTATCGTTTTGGCAAACGGCGGAACTGCACCGTACGCATACACCTGGTCGAACGCAACGGTAAATGACACCGCCGGAACGCTCGCCGCCGGAACATATTGGGTGATGGTAACGGATGCGAACGCGTGCATCGTTTCGGATACCGTACAGGTTGCCCAGCCGCCCGCCATTGTTTTTGCACAGGCGCTGACGATCTGCAACGGCGACAGTGTCGAAGTGGGAACAAACCGTTACAATGCGGCAGGAACCTACATCGACACGCTGACTGCGATCAACGGCTGCGACAGTACCGTCACCACGGCGCTGACCGTTCTCCCCGCGCCTGCATTTGCACAGAGTCTCTCTGTTTGCAACGGCGACAGCGTGCAGGTCGGAAATAATATTTACACGGGCAGCGGAACATACTTCGATACACTTACAACCGTGAGCGGCTGCGACAGCACGATCACAACGGTCCTGTCGGTTCTTCCGGCCGCTTCTTTTGCACAGAGTCTTTCCGTTTGCAACGGCGACAGCGTGCAGGTTGGAAATAATATTTACGCGGGCAGCGGAACGTACTTCGATACACTTATATCCGTGAGCGGCTGCGACAGTACAGTCACAACGGTCCTGTCGGTTCTTCCGGCCGCTTCTTTTGCACAGAGTCTCTCTGTCTGCAACGGCGGCAGCGTGCAGGTCGGGAACAACATTTACACGACAAGCGGAACGTACCTGGACACGCTTGTTTCTGCGAATGGCTGCGACAGCACGGTCACTACGGTACTGTCGGTTCTCCCCGCGCCTGCATTTGCACAGAGCCTCTCCGTTTGCAACGGCGGCAGCGTGCAAGTAGGAAACAACATTTACACGGCAAGCGGAACGTACCTGGACACGCTTGTTTCTGCGAATGGCTGCGACAGCACGGTCACAACGGTGCTGAACGTTCTCCCGCCTGCATCTTTTACACAGAACGTGGCGATCTGCAATGGCGGCAGCGTGCAGGTTGGCAGCAACATTTACACGGCCGGCGGAACCTACCTGGATACGCTTGCAGCTGCAAACGGGTGCGACAGCACGGTTACCACCATTTTAACTGTCACGCCGATCGCTTCACTTTCGGTTACACAGAACCTATCGCTTTGCAATGGCGACAGCGTGCAGGTCGGAAGCAGCACCTACACCGCAAGCGGAACTTACGTAGATGTGTTTCCAGCAGTGAACGGCTGTGACAGCACGGTTACAACGATCCTGAACGTTCGTCCTGTTGCCTCTTTTGCACAGAACGCGAGCATCTGCAACGGCGGCAGCATCCAGGTCGGCAGCAACAGCTACACCGTCGCAGGCACCTATTTCGATACACTTGTAACGGCAAACGGTTGCGACAGCACGGTCACTACAGTCCTGGCAGTCCTTCCCGGCGTTTCTTTTGCGCAGAACGTGAGCATCTGCAACGGCGGCAGCATCCAGGTCGGCAGCAACAGTTACACGGCTGCGGGAACTTACGTCGATACGCTTGCAGGAATGAACGGTTGCGACAGCACGGTCACTACAGTCCTGGCAGTTCTTCCCGTCGCCTCTTTTGCGCAAAACCTCAGCATCTGCGACGGCGGCAGCATACAGGTCGGAAACAACAGCTACACGGCAAGCGGAACATACCTGGACACGCTTGCAGCAGCCAATGGTTGCGACAGCGCGGTCACTACTGTTTTAACCGTTCTCCCCGGCGCTTCCTTCATGCAGAATTTAACCGTGTGCAATGGCGACAGCATCCGGGTCGGGAACAACACGTACACCGCAAGCGGAATTTACCTGGACACACTTACCGCGCTGAACGGCTGCGACAGCATCATCACAACCGATCTTGTCGTGCTGGCTCCGGCATCAAACACCGTGTCCGCCGCCATCTGTGAGAACGACAGCCTGTTTGCCGGTGGCGCATGGCAAACGGTCAGCGGCATTTACCACGACACGCTGATCACCGCAGCCGGGTGCGACAGTGTGCTCATCACTTCCCTCACCGTCAGCCCGGAGCTCACCAGCAACCAGTCCGCCGGCATTTGCGCGAATGACAGCATTTTTGTTGGAGGCGCATGGCAATACGCGCCAGGCACTTATTACGACACGCTGCTCACGCAATCCGGCTGCGACAGCATCATCGTCACACTGGTTAACCTGAACTCCGCCGACACATCCGTTACCGTTTCCGGTGATACGCTGGTGGCCAATGCTGCGGGAACGACCTTCCAGTGGATCGATTGCAATGCCGGTATCCCGATAGCCGGCGCGACTGATTCGCTGTTCGTTCCTTCTGCACCCGGGTCGTACGCTGTGATCGTCACGGAAAACGGCTGCAGCGATACTTCCTCTTGCTACACCATTACGGATATTGCCGAAGCAAATGCTGAAAACATCTTCACGATTTATCCCAATCCCTTCCACGACCAGCTGATCATTTCGATTACGGGAGAAGGAAGACCCGGGATCCGGTGCACGCTTTACAACGTGATCGGCGAGCAGCTCATCAACAGGGTTTATGAAAACACCACAACTGTTACGCTCGATCTTCAGCACCTTTCCGCAGGAGCGTACTTCCTGGAGATCAGCTCGGGCAATACAAGCTCAGTGGTGAAAGTGATCAAGGAGTAACATGAAAAATGACAAAAATTTCCGGGAGTAACTCATGCAGGTGTTGGAAAAATAAACTATGAAAGCCATTATCGTTTCTCTTGCGCTTTTCGTTTTCATGCTGGTGGCGCTGGTGATCTATCTTTCGGATACGTCGAGGAACGGCGGGGACCTCGTTCTCGGGAACTGGAAAACGAGTGATCGCGAAGTGGTGATACATATCTATAAGGAAGGCCAGAAATATTCCGCAAAGTACATTTCGCCGGAACGCGCCCCGGACAGGATTTTCGTTTTCCGCGACATGGAATATTCTGCTGCGAAAAAAAGGTGGGAAAAGGGAACTTTCTATGACCCCGAAACAGGTGATGCGATGAACGGTTATATTATCGCCGCAGACCACGGCACACTAAAGGTGACCCGTTCGGTTTCCCCGGAACGTACAGGCCGGGAGGAAATATGGACGAGAAAAAAAGATTCGCCATAAGCGCGGGATGACTGCAACCTGGTTTTCATCGCGGCCACCGGGTTAAAGTCTCCTGCTTCCTCATCCTGTGGAAGATCATCCACACTTTCCGCGACAAATTATTTTTAGCCTGGAATAAACCATTTCCATTTTTCCTTAGCCGAATTAACTCCCGGCCATTCCCCGTTCCTGTTCCCGGATCGGGGAACATTTTTTGTTGGGGAAACGCTGCATCAGGCTGGTGATGATTGTCCGCGGTAAACCGAATTCAGCCGGTCACGAATAAGTATGAATGTATGCGAAGCGCTTCTCCGGATCTTAGCCGACTACGGGGTGAAATATATTTTCGGCATCCCGGGTGATGCGATCAACGAGCTCATCGAAGCGATCCGCAAGCAGGACCGGATCAAATTCATCCACGTCATGCACGAGGAGTCCGGCGCGTTTGCCGCATCGGCGCAGGCGAAGCTTTCGGGCGGGCTTGCGGTATGCGCAGGAACCGCCGGGCCGGGCGCCATCCATTTGCTGAACGGCCTTTACGATGCGAAGAAAGATCATGCGCCCGTGCTGGCCATTACGGGGCAAGTGGACACTTCGCTGATGGGAACGGATTACCAGCAGGAAGTGAACCTCCTGGCGCTGTTCGATGACGTAACCGTTTTCAACCAGGCGGTTGTCAACGCGGAACAAATGCCTGCGCTGGCGATATTGGCCTGCCAGACCGCGCTCGCAAAGAACGGCGTCGCACACCTCAACATTCCTTCCAACATTTCCACGGAGAACGTAAAAGACTTTGCGGAAAAGAAACAAATTATCAGCAATGTCCCGCGGATCGTGCCTTACAGGGACGACCTGAAATCGGCTGCCGGGCTCATCAACAGGTCGAAGAAGCCCTGCATCCTCGCAGGCATCGGCGCGCGTGAAGCCATCGGCGAAGTGATACAGCTCGCGGAATTGATAAACGCGCCTATCATCAAAGCGTTGCGGGGAAAAGACATTCTCCCCGACGATCACCCGCTCACGCTCGGGGGAATCGGTTTGCTGGGCACCGAGCCGTCGGTCGACGCGATGAACAGCTGCGACCTGCTGCTCACGATCGGTTCCGATTTTCCTTATCACAGCTTTTACCCGGACAACGCAATACCCACCATACAGATCGACCGCGAGATCCACCGCATCGGCCTGAGGCACCCGGTAACCGTTCCTTTGCCCGGCGACGCCGCTCTCACCCTGCGCGAGCTTATCCCCTTTGTTCAGCCCAATGAAAACCACGCGTTTCTCGGGGAATGCCAGGATAACATGCACAAGTGGCTGCGGGAGCAGGACGAGATCGAATCCTCGGCGGAAACCCCGATCCACCCGCAGGTGCTGGCAAGAGCGCTGAGCGAGGCGGCGGCGGATGATGCGATCATCTGCTGCGACACCGGCGCGGTCACCGTGTGGGGCGCGCGGAATTTCCGGATCAAAGGTTCGCAGCGCTTTACGCTTTCCGGTCATCTCGCTTCGATGGCATTTGCGTTGCCCGGCGCGATCGGCGCGCAGATCTTATTCCCCGGCAGGCAGGTGATCGCGCTGTGTGGCGACGGCGGCTTTGCGATGCTGATGTGCGATTTTGCCACCGCGGTAAAATACAAGCTGCCCCTGAAAGTGGTCGTCTTCAATAACGCGAAGCTCGGCCTGATCCAGATGGAACAGGAAGCCGGCAGCGGCAACCCGGAACACGAAACCGATCTCCTGAACCCCGACTATTCCCTGTTCGCGAAAATATGCGGAGGCGAAGGCTACACGATAAAAGAGCATGCAGAACTTGAACCGACGCTCAGGCAGGCGCTGGCATCGGACCAGCCCTGCATCATCAACGTGTTCGTGAACCCGGAAGAGCTGACGTGGCCGCCGAAAGTCAGCGCCCGCGATGCGATCAACTATATCAAAGCCAAAACGAAAGAATATTTCATAAAACAACAGAAATGAAGACGATCTCGATCTGGGAAGGAACCAGCCTGCAGGACATCCAATACCCGGCGCTGGAAGGCGATCACACGGCTGACGTGGTCATCATCGGCGGGGGCATCACCGGGCTGACCGCTGCGATGCTGCTCAGCGACGCGGGACAAAAAGTCATCGTTCTCGAAGCGCTCCGGATCGGGCGCGGAACAACGGGGAACTCGACCGGGAATCTTTACGTCACCGTCGACGAGCATTTGTCCGGGATAAAAAAGAAATGGAATGCGGATGTGATGAAGGCGGTCGTCAATTCGCGTACATCCGCGCTCAACCTGATCGAACAAACGATCAAACGGTTCGATCTCGATTGCGGTTTTTTCCGCACCTCGTTCAATTTCTTCGCCGAGCGCCTCGACAAAGACGCCGAAGATTTCCTGCAGCAGGAATACGACGCGCTTTCCGAAGCAGGACTCGAACCGCAGCTGACCGGCAATCCCGGCATGCCCTTCCACGTGGAGAAAGCGATCAGCGTAAGCGGCCAGGCGCAATTTCACCCGCTGAACTATGTCGTTCAGCTGGCGCAACAGCTTTCCGGCAAGTGCGAGATCTACGAGAACAGCCAGATGGAAGATTTCGACGAGGAGAACGTAACGGTGAAAACAAAGAACGGAAGCGTGAAAGCGAAAAGCATCATCATGGCCACGCATACGCCCAAAGGCGTGTGGATGGTGCACGGCGTGCTCGGGCCTTACCGGGAATGCGGTGTTGCGGCCGAACTGGAGTCCGGCTCTTTTCCGCAGGGAATTTTCTGGGGCGTCAACCAGCCGAAACATTCCGTGCGTGCATTCCAAAACGGCGGAACCGGGTACATCATGGTCGTAGGCGACAAATACAAAACAGGACAGGGTGACGACACGACGGAATATGTGAAAGGACTGGAAGAGTACCTGGCCCGGCGTTTCGACATCGGGGCAAAACGGTTCACCTGGGGCGGGCAGCATTACCGCCCGGCCGACGGGTTGCCTTATATCGGCAGGCACAGCGACCACATGTATTTCCTCACCGGCTTCGCGACCGACGGGCTCGTGTATGGAACGCTGGCGGCCATGATCGTAAGCGACCAGGTGCTGGAAAAAGAAAATCCCTGGGAGGAAACGTACCGGCTGAAACGGTTTACTCCGGTCAAATCGTTTAAAGAATTTTTCAAAGAGAACGTCGACAACGTTGTGCAGTATGCGAAAGACACACCGTGGAATGTCGATGCCGATTCGCTGAAAGAGGTCGCGCGTGGTGAAGGAAAGGTGCTGGAAAGGAACGGTGAAAAAGTCGCGGTGTATAAAGACGAGAACGGCACGAACCATATCGTATCTGCCGTATGCACGCACATGAAATGCGTCGTCAACTGGAACCCTGCCGAAAAAACATGGGATTGTCCCTGCCACGGAAGCCGTTTCAGTACCGACGGGCAGGTGCTGGAAGGTCCTGCGATCACGAACCTTTCATCAAAAAAATAAAATACCATGACTACGCTTTACCTGATCATCGGATTATTTGCGCTCGGCGCGTTGATCGGAATGTACCTGCTCGCTCTGGTCCTCCAGAAAAAAGAAACGCCGAAATCCGTCGCGCTCATCCACGGCCTTTTCGTCGCGGCAGCGCTCGTCCTGCTGGTTATTTACAATGTCGAGCACGGCCCCGGCCTGCTGGAAAGCATCGTCCTGTTCGTGGTCGCAGCGCTCGGGGGATTCGTTCTTATCATGCGCGACCTCACGGGCAGGCCGATCCCGAAATGGCTGGCCGTCGGGCATGGCCTTGTAGCCGTGGCCGGTTTTATTTTCCTCCTTGTATATGCATTTTCAAAATAACCGCGCATGAAAAGCAAAGCCAGCATCAAGGGCCATCCCATTCACCCCATGTTGGTCTCTTTTCCCATCGCGTTTTTCACCGGCACGTTTATCTGCAGCATCGTCTTTTACAGTTTCACCGTTCCGTTCTTCGGCAGGATGGCGATCCTGCTCGAGATCGCTGGCATCGTTTCCGCCTTGCTGGCCGCAGTTCCCGGCATCATCGATTATTACGCCACCATTCCGCCGGAGAGTTCGGCAAAAAAAAGAGGCACGAAGCACGGACTGCTGAACATTACCATGGTGCTCCTCTTTACGATGGCGCTCCTGGTGCGGCGAAACGAGGACGTGAACTTTTTGACCGTTCTCCTGCTGGAAGGTGCCGGGATGGCGCTGCTCACGGCGGCCGGCTGGATGGGCGGCACGCTGGTCGTCCGCAACCAGGTCGGGATCGACCACCGGTATGCCGGGGCGGGCAAATGGAGCGAAGAAACGATAGAGCCGTCTTCCACGGGCGCGGTCCGGCTGCACAACCTCGACAAGTTGAACCTGAACCAGATGAAACTCATCCACGTCAACGGGAAACGGATCGTGATCGGCCGGACGGAATCGGGCTTTGTGGCGTTCGATGACCGCTGCACGCATCGCGGCGGGTCCCTGGCGGATGGCGCGATGATCTGTGAAACGGTGCAATGCCCCTGGCACGGATCGCAGTTCAATGTCAATTCCGGTGTTGTGAATGCCGGGCCCGCGAAAGAAAAAATAAAAACATATTTACTGACGGAAGAGAACGGGAGCTATTTCCTTCAACTGTAGTTGAGCCCGATCTTCGCGCATACCGGTCCCGAAAGCTGGATGCTCCGTAACCCGCGTTTCTCTTCATCAGTCAGTAATGATGTTCACCGCGTTCGCAATATTGTTTCCGCGGTTATATTTCTTCATCAGCCTGTACATCTTCACGTCGCTTACGATCGCATGGATGTCGATGTTTAGCCCGATCGACGTGAAGAAACCGTCGAAGTCGAAATCCTGCACCTGGTTGAAAACGACTTTGCGGTAACCCAGCATTCCCTTCAACCCGAGAAAACGCATCGGCTTGAACGTGGCCGACATGCCGAAGTTCACGAACAGGAGCCCGCCGGTTTCCACGGAGAGCACTTCGCCGGTCATCATGTTTTTTTCCTCGAATGTATTGACGCCCGCGCCGAACTCCAGCGGCATGCCCAGCGCGATGAAACGGGTGTCCTTGTAAATGAATTCCGTGTTCAGGCTTCCGTATTTCAAACGGATCAGCCTCCCGAACTCTTCATTGTTGACCACCCTGTCGTACGCCTCCAGCCGGTCTTCCATGCCGTAATAACCGAACGTCACCCGGAGCTTTTCATTCAGCAGCACACCGATATCGATACCTGTGATCGACAACGCCTGCCTTTCGGAAGAAGTAACGCGGTTGTCGAACCTGAACTGCGGCCGCACCAGCTTTACACGGGTGAGCGCAAGAGAATCCTGGATGAACTGTTCAGGTGCGGAGGTTTGGGCGGAAACCGTGAAACCGGCCATTAAAAAGAGGAAGAGGAAAATCCGTCTCATAGGCATTCGTTTACAGCTAAAGCATCAATTATTGTTCCAGCGAAAACCCGCATATCCTGCAGGAACAGTGTGTGACAGCTGCAGCGGTCCCGCACAAACATGGGTAAATCATACCACACCGGCATTGGCGGAAACAACCCTCTACATTGTCGGGATAACACCCGGGGGAAGGAAGAGCACTACGCTATCTTTGACGGAAAATCTTACCCGAAAAAAATTTCTCATGCAAAAGATCACCACGTTTCTTACCTACAACGACAATGCCGAGCAGGCGATGAAATTTTATGTCTCGGTTTTCAAAAATTCGAAGATTGTCAACGAAATGCGCAACGGCGGGCAATTTTTCGGCGGAACTTTTGTGCTCGAAGGACAGGAGTTCATGGTGCTCAACGGCGGACCGTATTTCACGTTCGCGCAGGGCATCTCGCTTTTCGTGAAATGCGAAACGCAGGAAGAGATCGACGAGCTGTACGAGAAATTGTCGGCAGGCGGCGAAAAGCAACCGTGCGGCTGGCTGAAAGACCAGTTCGGCGTGTCGTGGCAGATCATTCCCCCGGTGCTCGGCAAGCTGCTGGGCGACAAAGACCCGGTGAAATCGAAACGCGTGATGGATGCGATGCTGAAAATGCAGAAGATCGACATCAGGGCGCTGGAGGATGCTTACGCCGGTTAAGCCGCATACGTTTTCGCAAAATCATTTTCATCATCCCCTGCCGGCCCCGGCGGGGGATTTTCTTTTCCCCGGATTCCATGTGCCCGGTCATAGTTTCCGGCGCGTGTTGCAGGTTACT
This sequence comes from uncultured Chryseobacterium sp., assembly GCA_966211705.1. Classification (GTDB taxonomy): domain Bacteria; phylum Bacteroidota; class Bacteroidia; order Palsa-965; family Palsa-965. The sequence continues at coordinate 116,210 of CBIHOC010000009.1, read as the reverse complement.
TTGTTGGTTACCCGGGTTAGATGCGTTGTACCTCTCCGTTGCTGTTCCCTTGCCCCGGGATGAACAATTTTATCCGTTTTGGAAAAACAAAAAGAAGTAGCGCAGATCGACCTTGAAAAAGTCATCCGGGAGAAAAACCCCGCCCTGTTGAAGTGGCTGCCCGGTTTCCTGCTGCGTTACATGAAGCGCATCGTTCACGAAAAGGAATTCAACGCATTTCTTGTCCGCACGCAGCACGACATGGGATACGATTTCGTAAAAGCCGCCATACGCGATTTCGGGATCGAGCTCATCAGTGAAGGGCTGGAAAATATCCCGGAAACCGGGGGCTGCATCATCGCCTGCAACCACCCCCTCGGGGGAATCGACGGCATCGCGGTGATGAATGAAGTGGGAAAAAGACGAAAAGACATGCGCGCGCTGGTGAACGACATCCTGATGAACCTTGCGAACCTGGAGGCCCTGCTGGTTCCCGTGAACAAGCACGGAAAGAATGCCGCGCAAAGCGTGCGCGCGATCGACGAGGCGTACGCGTCGGAAGAATGCACGATCGTTTTTCCCGCCGGGCTGGTGTCGCGAAAACAGAACGGGAAGATCGTAGACTCCGAATGGAAAAAAAGTTTCATCACCAAAGCCGTCCGGCACAGGCGCATGGTCATTCCCGTTTTCATCGATGCGCGGAACAGCGACTTCTTTTACAACCTGGCATCGGCCCGGAAAGCCCTCGGCATAAAAGCAAACCTCGAAATGTTCTACCTGGTGAATGAAACCTACAAGCAGCGCGGCCACGCTATCCGGGTGATCTTCGGCAAGCCGGTCTGCTACACGACGTTTACGCCCGATCACACCGACCATTATTGGGCGCAGCAGGTGAAACAGCGCGTATATGAACTGAACGATTTTAACCGATGAACCATTCCGCATTTGCCGGTTCCCGGGTAGCGCCCGGCAGGAACGAACGAAATCAACTCATGGAATATCTCCTGTTGCCGTTCCGCGCGATCTACAAGACCTATTACCTGGTCGTTTTTTGCTTGCTGCTCACGCTCGCTTACCCGGCCTACCGCTACCTGCTTGCTAATCCGGAACGTTACCCGGCCGCATTCCGGCTCATGCGTTTTCACGCAACGCTGCTGTTGTTCTTTGCGGGAATTATTCTGCGTGTGAAGGGCGCTGAAAATATCCCGGCAACAGGAGCGTATGTGATCTGCCCGAACCACACTTCTTTTCTCGACACATTTTGCCTTTACCACGTTTTCAAAAAGTATTTTGTTTTCACCGGCAAAAAAGAGATCGAAAAATGGCCGCTGTTCCACATCTTCTACACTTCGGGCATGAACATCCTGGTGGACCGCGGAAGCGCAAGCGGATCGTTCAGGGCGCTTAAGCGAATGACGCAGGAGATCGGGAAAGGAAACCCGCTCGTGATATTCGTGGAAGGCACGCGTTCTCCCGATGCGCCCCGCCTGGCGCCGTTCAGGCCCGGTGCGTTCGCCATTGCCATCCAGTCGCAGGTGCCGGTGCTGCCGGTCACATTCGTGCACAACTGGAAACGGCTGGGACGCGGCGGGATCTTCAGCGGAAAAGCCGGACCGGGGATTTCCGGAGTGGTCATTCATCCGCCGGTTTCAACTACGGACATGGACAAAAATGACGTCGACCGGCTCCTGCATCATACGGAGCGCATCATCGAAGCGCCATTGCTGTAATCAAACTGTTCTGTTCGCTTTCAGGTCGTCGTGGAATTTCGCGAAGCTGACATGCATATACGGCAGCAGCCACAAAAAACCGATGCCGGCCGTGAGCAGGCAAAGTAAAAACCAGCCGGTGAAGCGGAGGACGAGACAAAAGAGTTTCCATTTGTAACCGTCCATCATTTTTTTGCTTTTGTCAATGGCCTCCATCGCCTCGAGCGAAGGATCGTCGGCGAGCAGGAAAAATGCCTGCGAATAGGAAAGCGCCGCCATGATGCCGGGAACGATCAGCAGCAATGACCAGAGAATGATGAACACCGTCATCAAGAGATAGGTCGCCAGCGCAATCCCGAAATTTTTGAACCCGTCGAACAGCATGTTGATCGACGCTGCCTGGTTTCTTGCCAGGGCCAGTGAAAACAGCGCAAATCCCAGCGCCATCGGCCCGCCGATGATCAGCCCGACCAGCGGCGCCACCGGCAGGTTTCCCTGGAATGCCGAAGCTCCGCCGGTGATCACGAGGTAAACCAGGGCGGCCGGAACAGCAATGTTCCATTTCCCGGTCAGCGCCATTCTTGCCTGGCGCATGAGCTCTTTGTTTTCAGTAAGTGGTTGCATCCGGCAAACTTCCTGCAAACGCGCAAAGGAAGAAATGACGCTGTTCAAATTGGCGGAACACATTCATCACGGACAGGACGCTATAGACCTGGGTTACTGATTTCTATCAACAGAAAAACTGGCACCGGGCATTATTATTCCCTTGAAAACGAAATACGTTTGTAATGAGTTTTGATGCAAGCCTGACAAGACCCGTGTAAATGGCCCCCGTGGAAGAAGCATATCGTGTTATCGTAACAAGTGCAGACCTGAGATCCTGCATCGTCGAAGTTGAGCTTTACAAAAATGCACGATCGGGACTGTATGCGCTTTTTGAACTGGCCCTGGCAAATTCCCCTTCAGGTTCCGGTAATGAGAACCTGTCTGTGCTGCGAAGCCAGCTGGAGAACGGCAAATTAAGCACGACAACCATTCCCCGCGACGTAACCAACATTAAAGAATGGATCGTGGACATGTTCCGCGACGCTTTCGGCAACGACAGCAAGATCACCATTTTGCGCGCGGCATGATTCTCCGGGCCTGGAAATGCGAACGCCCGCCGACATTCATTACCTTCGGGAAATGAATTTGCTGATGGCTGATTTGTTTATTGTACTAATGAAACCTCTGCATACAGGAAAACTCATTAGCACATTAGCACATTAGCAAATTAGCACATTACCCTTTTATGTCCCTTTTCATCGCCTCGTTAAATTCCGGCAGCAACGGCAATTGCTATTATATCGGCAATGCGCACGATGCGGTTTTCGTTGACGCGGGAATTTCCTGCCGCGAAACGGAGAAGCGGATGAAACGCGCGGGGCTCTCCATGCAAAAGATCAGGGCCATTTTCATCTCCCACGAGCACGGCGACCACATCCGCGGCGTGGAAGTGCTTTCCCGGAAATACCAGCTGCCCGTTTACATCACGACGCCCACGCTGGAAAACAGCGGCCTGCGCCTGGACCCGGCGCTTGTGCGCGGATTCAAAGCATACGAACCGGTCAGCATCGGTGACCTTTCCGTCACCGCATTTCCGAAATTGCACGACGCCTGCGACCCGCACAGCTTCCGCATCGATGGCAGCGGCGTGACCACAGGCGTGTTTACCGACATCGGTGCGCCCTGCGAACATGTGATGCAGAATTTCGGGCAATGCCACGCGGCGTTCCTCGAAGCGAATTACGATGAGCAGATGCTTGCAGAGGGACGTTACCCGCATTACCTCAAAAAAAGGATCAGCGGCGACGAAGGCCACCTCTCCAACGACCAGGCCCTCGGGCTCTTCACCACGCACAAGCCGGAGTTCATGAGCCATCTCCTGCTCGCCCATCTTTCCCGCGACAACAACCGCCCCGGGCTGGTACATGAATTATTCAGCCGGAACGCCGGCAATACGCACGTGGTGGTAGCTTCACGCGACGAAGAAACTGCGGTGTACCGCGTGCAGGCAGGAGCAGCCGCCGGCCCGGGAGCGCTGCCGTTCACGGGCGTGGCCACGGTCCAGCTCTCTCTCTTTTAACTTGCATCGTCCGGCAGGAAGGAGCTAACTTTACTTAAACGGTAAAAACGCTCCATGATGAAAAAGATCTTCCTTTTCCTTTTTTTCCTGGCCTTCCTTCCCGTCGCGCACGCACAGCAGGTGGATTCCATCGTCGTCACACCGGCAGCACCGGCCACAGGCGACACCGTACGGATCTACATCTACCTCTCCTTCCCGGCCGGCGCCTGCGCCGATGCAGCGACGTCCACCACAAGCGGAACGGACATCTTCGGGTACGCGTTCCACTGCATGGGCAATTTTTCCGTCATTTGCCACGACGTCGACACGCTCGTGTTCACCCAGCTGGCTGCAGGAAATTATACGTTTTACTTCACGCTCGATGCGGGATACGGCCCGCCGGGAAATTGCACGCCCGGGTTCCAGCCGTACGATTACGACACCGTTTACTTTTCGGTTTCAACAGTATCGGGGACCGGGACTTCCGCCTTTCCCTCCGGCATCACCATTTTCCCGAATCCTGCTTCCGGACAATTCACGATCGGCAATCCCGGCGGCGGTCATGCGACGGTCTACCTCATGAGCCTTACGGGAGCGCTTGTGCTCACGGAGCGGATCACGGGAGATCTTCATGAAATTGACATCGCGGATATTGCGCCGGGGACATACATCTGCAAAATCGTCTCCGGCGATTTCGTTTCCGCAGTAAAGCTGCAGGTGATCCGTTAACGTTGCGCTTTCGCCCCGGGTCGCCTGCATGACCAGTGGCTGTTAAAAAATTAACCACAGAGATCACAGAGGACATACGACACCTGTATGCACAGAGGACACAGAGAAAATATCTCCGTGTCCTCTGTGAATCCGCCGCGGCGGACCGCTGTGATCTCTGTGGTTAATTTTTTCAGGATGAATCTAAATAGTCTTTCAGGGAAATTGGGAAAACAGCTCTTGCTTTTAGGAAAATTCAATATTATCTTTCGTAAAACCCCAATTCTTTATTTATGTGCAATTGCAATAAGCCTAAACCCACTCAGCCCGCCAAAAAAATTGCGCCGATTCCCCCGGCGCCTGCCACCAAGCTCTCTTCTTCCCGGAAAGCGGCTGTTGTCGTTTCTTCGCCTGTCCGGCGCGCTGTCCCGTCCACGCCCATGCCCGAATCGTTTCCCGGTGAAACCCTCGCCGATAAATGCCTTGCCCTTGCCGAGCTGCTCGGCCTTAAAGATCCCGTTCCCGAGCGCGTGCTGCTGGCTGCCCTCGAGCACAACTGGTATGCCCGCCGTCTCTTTTCCAACCGCGATACGGTGCATTTCCAGGCGCTTCTCGATAACCCGCCGGCAACCGCAAACCGCGCAGCTGCCCGCTCCGCTGCGTTTTCCAACGCCCGCCTGCTCGCCAAAGCCGGCACCGCGCTGGCCCGGTGGGGATTTTCAGGCTTCTCCACGGTGCCCGTTGAAGTACTTGCAAAACGCGAAGCCGCATGCCTCGCCTGCCCCAACCTCGCCGAACCGTCGAGCGTGCTGCAGCGCATCACCGCCTCGTCGACCGTCAGCAACGTCACAGGCTACCGCACCGGCAACAAAGTCTGCTCCGCGTGCGGGTGCGTGGTGAAAAATAAAATGCGCCTCGCTACGGAAACCTGCCCGGCCGAAGCTCCGGGAACACCGGGGCTCAACCGCTGGGAAGAACCGCTCCGGCAGGCAGACTGATCCGGTTTCTGCGGTACAGGTTATTCTTCGAAATCTTCGAACAGTTCTTTCAGGGGAATTTCAAGCGCATCCGCAATTCGCTTCAGCGCATAAATGGACGGATTCACCCGCCCTTTTTCAATGCGGATCAGGTTCGGCTTGTCCATGAAGCACCTTCTTGCCAATTCGGAAACCGAAATGTCTTTCCCGGCCCTTATTTTGCTGATGTGGGCGCCAAGCTGTTCAAGAAACCTGGCCTGCTCCTGTTTTTCATTTTCTGCAAATCCCATCTTATCTCCTTACGCTACAATGAAAGCGGTTTTGCGTCCTTTTTTCGCTATCATATTTGACACCCTGTAAATTTGCCACAGGGCTTCCGCTTTCCCGGGAATTTTCACACGCCTCTTTTTTCGTGCAGTTCCATCTCCGCATCCCGCAAAGACCTTGCCCCGTATGCGTGCAGCTTCACAAAAATCCGCATTGTCCCGGGAAATTATTTTTCAAAAAAAGAAGACAATGCTTGCAGTATTCTCAAATCTATCGTAATTTTACGATAGAATTACAACAGCAAAATGGGCTACGCCAAAACCACCGAATTCACTGCCCGCGACAACCGCGTCGCACGTTACGCAAAGGCGCTTTCACATCCCGCCCGCGTTGCGATCCTGCAACTGCTCATCCGCAAACGTGCCTGCATCTGCGGTGATATTGTAGAGGAACTCCCGCTTTCCCAGAGCACCGTTTCACAGCATCTGAAAGAGCTGAAAGATGCCGGCCTCATCAAAGGCGACATCGACGGCGTGAAAGTGTGCTACTGCATCGACACACGGGAATGGGAAAATGCAAAAGCTGCGCTCGGTGCGCTGTTCGACGCATACCAGCTGCCCGATAAAGGGAAATGCTGCTGATCATTCAACCGGGCACACATTATTATCACACTAAAAATCCCAGTCATGGAAAATGCAGAAAAATTAAAACAGATCGTCAGGGAAAAATACAGCGAGATCGCCCTGCAAAGCAAAGAACAGAATGAAACCTCCTGCTGCGGCGGCGGCGGGTGCAGCACGGTCGATTATGCCGTGTTCAGCGAAAATTACGAGAAGCTCGAAGGCTACAACCCGGATGCGGACCTCGGCCTCGGCTGCGGCATCCCCACGGCGTTCGCCAGCATCCGCAAAGGCGATACGGTGGTCGACCTCGGCTCCGGCGCAGGCAACGATTGTTTCGTCGCACGCGCCATGACGGGTGAAACGGGCAAAGTGATCGGCATCGACATGACGGATGTGATGGTGGAAAAAGCGCGTGAAAATGCCGACAAGCTCGGCTTCAACAACGTGGAGTTCCGCCTCGGGGAAATTGAAAAGATGCCCCTCTCCGCCAACCGCGCCGACGTGATCCTCAGCAACTGTGTGCTGAACCTTGTTCCCGACAAACGCAAAGCGTTCAGCGAGATGTTCCGCGTGCTCAGGCCCGGCGGGCATTTCAGCGTGTCGGACGTCGTGATCACCGGGAAATTGCCGCAAAGCCTGCAGCAGGATGCGGAAATGTACGCGGGCTGCGTGTCGGGCGCTGCGGATAAGGAAGAATATCTCCGCATGATCCACGATGCAGGTTTCGTCAACGTCAAAGTCCAGAAAGAAAAAGCGATCTCGTTACCCGAAGAAATCCTGCAGGCGCATCTTCCCGCCGGCGAGATCGCTTCGTACAAACAGGGAGCGATGGGCATTTTCAGCATTACCGTTTATGCAGAAAAACCTGCAAGCTGCTGCGGGCCCAATTGCTGCTGAGTTCCAGGCGTAAAGAAACAGCATGAAAAAAATACTCGTTCTCTGCACCGGCAACAGTTGCCGCAGCCAGGTCGCCGAAGCGTACCTCCGCAAATTCGCGAACGGCAAAGCTGAAATCTACAGCGCCGGCGTGGAAACGCATGGTGTCAATCCACGCGCCATTGCCGTCATGAAGGAAGACGGCATCGACATTTCCGGCCATACGTCGAACAACGTGGAGGAATACCGGGATATCGATTTCGACATCGTGATCACCGTTTGCGACAATGCGCGGGAGCGTTGCCCGTTTTTCCCGGGGAAGGCAAAGAAATTTCACCATAACTTTCCGGACCCGGCGCGCGCGACAGGATCGGAAGAAGAGATCATGCGCGAGTTCCGGGAAGTGCGGGACCAGGTCAAAAGCTGGTGCGAAAACTTCATCCGGGAAAATCTGTGAAAAAATATATTGCTGAGGTCATCGGGACATTTGCGCTGGTCTTTTGCGGGACCGGGGCGATCGTCATCAACCAGGAAATGAACGGCGCGATCACGCATGCGGGCATCGCCATTACGTTCGGCCTCATCGTCTGCACCATGATCTATGCCCTTGGCGATATTTCCGGCGCGCATTTCAATCCCGCGGTGACGTTCAGTTTCTGGATCGACAAACGGTTTCCCGGGAAAGAGGTTGCGCCGTACATGCTCAGCCAGGTCGCGGGCGCTTTCATCGCCAGCTTCGGGTTGAAATTTTTATTCCCGGGAAACGCCACGCTCGGCGCAACATTGCCTGCGGGAAGCGAAATGCAATCGTGGGTGATGGAGTTCATCCTGACATTCATCCTCATGCTGGTCATCGCACGTGTTGCCACGGGAAGCAAAGAGCAGGGCCTGATCGCGGGGCTCGCCATCGGTTTCGTCGTGCTGGTCGACGCCATGTTCGCCGGGCCCGTCTGCGGCGCGTCGATGAATCCCGCCCGTTCGCTTTCACCTGCGCTGGTTTCAGGCCACACCGAATACCTGTGGATCTATCTCTCCGCTCCTTTCGCGGGAGCCGTCACGGCAACCTTCACCTGGAAATACCTTAAAAACGGAACCGCATGATCGCACGCATCAAATGGACCGAACGCAAGTTCGATTCCTCCCAGCCCGCCGGCCTCTTCCCGATGACGCTCGAGCGCCTCCGCGGAACGCCTGTCCGCCTCGCGCACATGACCGCCCCGCTCACACGCGAACAGCTCACGCACAAACCCGCCGGCGCCTGGTCCATCCAGGAACACATCGGCCACCTCATCGACCTCGAAGAGTTGCACGACGGCCGCATCGACGATTTCCTCGCGGGAAAAGAAACCCTCCGCGCCGCCGACATGAGCAACGCGAAAACCTACGCCGCCGATCACAACAGCGACGACATCCACGACCTGCTGCGAACGCTAAGCGACGTGCGCGAACATTTTGTAAAACGACTGGAAAGCCTCGACGAATCTATTTTGGGAAAAACCGCTTTACACCCGAGGCTGAATGTGCCGATGCGGCCTGTGGATATGGCGTTGTTTACCGCGGAGCATGATGACCAGCATCTGGCGATTGTGCGGGAATTGTTGAGATGAAGAGTGAACGGTTGTCCGGGGTTGTCGGTTTTCAGGAAATTAATTAGTGCGCGACGTCAGTCCGGGTTCGCCGGAGGCGAGTATTGAGGACGTGCGCATGCAAGCTACAGGAAACAGGCTACCAAAAGCGGCGAAGCCGCGACCGACAACCCCGGACAACCGACAACCGTCCTACTTCCCCCCGATCAATTTCTTGATATCATTCAGCTTCATCAACGCCTCAACAGGAGTAAGCGTATTGATGTCGGTCTTCAAAATCTCTTCGCGGATATTTTCTAAAACGGGATCGTCGAGCTGAAAAAAGCTCAGCTGGAAATCTTCGTTCTTCTCTTTTTTCTTCGGCTCGTTCATCAGCTCCGCGCCGCTGTGCGATTTCTCCAGTTGCACCAGCACGTCTTTCGCGCGTTCCACCACGCGCCGCGGCATGCCCGCCATTTTCGCCACGTGAATGCCGAAGCTGTGCTCGCTTCCGCCCGCGACGAGCTTGCGGAGGAAGATCACTTTGTTGCCGACTTCTTTTACGCTTACGTTGAAATTGCGGATGCGCGGGAAACGTTCCGCCATTTCGTTCAGCTCGTGGTAATGCGTGGCAAAAAGTGTTTTCGCGCGCGCCGCAGGTTGCTCGTGGATGAACTCCGCGATCGCCCATGCAATGGAGATGCCGTCATATGTGCTCGTGCCGCGCCCGATCTCGTCGAGGAGCACGAGGCTGCGCGGGGAAAGGTTGTTCAGGATGCTCGCCGTTTCGTTCATCTCCACCATGAACGTCGATTCGCCGGAAGAGATGTTGTCGGAAGCGCCCACGCGCGTGAAGATCTTGTCGACCATCCCGATCTGCGCATGCGTGGCGGGCACGAACGATCCCATCTGCGCCAGCAGCACGATGAGCGCCGTCTGCCGGAGCAGCGCCGACTTACCGGCCATGTTCGGGCCCGTGATCATCAGGATCTGCTGGTGTTCCGGGTCGAGGTAAATGTCGTTGGCGATGTAGCTTTCTCCCGGCGGCAGTTGTTGCTCGATCACCGGGTGGCGCCCGTTCTTGATGTCGAGCACCAGCGAATCGTTGATGTGCGGGCGGACGTAGTTCTGCTGTTGTGCGAGGCAGGCGAATCCAACGAGGCAATCCAGGCGCGCAAGCTGGTTCGCGTTGAGCTGGATGGGAACGATCCATTCCGACAGCGATTGCACGAGCGCCGCAAAAAGACGCTGCTCGATGGCAAGGATCTTTTCTTCCGCGCCGAGAATTTTTTCTTCGTACGTTTTCAGCTCCGGCGTGATGTAGCGTTCCGCGTTCACCAGCGTCTGCTTGCGGATCCATTCCGCAGGCACTTTATCCTTGTGCGCGTGCGTCACTTCGAGGTAATAGCCGAACACGTTGTTGAACGCCACTTTCAGCGAAGTGATCCCGGTATTTTCCACTTCGCGCTGCTGGAGCTTGAGCAAATAATCTTTCCCCGAAAACGCAAGCTGCCGCAATTCATCCAGCTCCACGTCCACACCTTCGGCCATCACGTTGCCTTTGTTCACCAGCGCCGGCGGTTCCGCATGGAGCTCGATCGCGATACGGTCGCGGATGAGGGAGCAGGGGTTCAGCTTCTCCGCGATCTTCACGAGCTGCGGGTTCCCGGATGCGCGGCAAATGTCCTGCACCGGCGCGATGACGTCCAGCGCACGGCGCAGTTGCATCAGCTCCCGCGGGTTGATGCGTCCCGCAGCAGCTTTTGCCACGAGCCGCTCGAGGTCGCCCACTTCGCGGACGAGGTCCGAAAGTTTGTCGCGCAGCTCGCTGTTCGCCAGCAACGCCTGCACACAGTCCAGGCGCTCGTTGATCGGGTCGATATCTTTCAGCGGGAGCGCCAGCCACCGTTTCAGCAGTCGCGCGCCCATGGGTGAAACCGTACGGTCGATGACATCGATGAGCGTGCGCGCATTTTCGTTCGGCGAGCCGAACAGCTCGAGGTTGCGGATCGTGAAACGATCGAGCCAGACGTATTTGTCTTCTTCGATGCGCGAGAGCGTGGAAATGTGCTGCACGCGCTCGTGCTGTGTTTCCGAGAGGTAATGCAGCGCAGCGCCCGCCGCGATGGTGCCCGCAGCCAGCCCTTCCACCCCGAACCCTTTCAGCGAGTTCGTGCCGAAATGCTTCAGTAATTTTTCCGTGGAAAATTCTTCGGTGAAGATCCAGTCTTCCATCCCGAACATGTAGAATTTTTCCCCGAACTGTTCGGTGAATTGTTTTCGCCTGGATTTCTGGAACAGCACTTCGCTCGGGCGGAAATTCTGCAGCAGCTTGTCGACGTACGCGATATCGCCCTGCGCGGCAAGAAATTCACCGGTGGAAACGTCCAGGAAGGAAACGCCCGCATGGTTGTCCGTGCAATACACGGCGGCGAGGAAATTATTCGAACGGTGGTCTAATACTTTTTCGTTGAAGGAAACGCCCGGCGTTACGAGCTCCGTCACATCGCGCTTCACGATGGTTTTCGTCAGCTTCGGGTCTTCCATCTGGTCGCAGATGGCCACGCGCATACCCGCCCGCACGAGCTTCGGAAGGTACGTGTCGAGCGAATGATGAGGAAAACCGGCCAGCTCCACGTAAGCCGCCGATCCGTTCGCGCGCTTGGTCAGCACGATGCCGAGCACGCCCGCCGCTTTGATCGCATCCTCCCCGAACGTTTCGTAAAAATCACCCACGCGGAAGAGCAGCAACGCATCAGGGTGCTTCGCCTTGATCGCGTTATATTGCTTCATGAGCGGGGTTTCCGCAACGCCGTTTACAGACGTTTTCACCTTGGCCATAAGAACTCAAAAATACCGCGTAAACCCCGTAAAATCAGTGAAAGTTGTCAACACCTGTTCATAAAAGACGTGAGACCTGAGACGTGAGACATGAGATTAAAAATCAACCTTTTATCTTCTTCATAGTATACACTCCGATCCTGCTTCCTCTCACGTCTCAAGTCTCAGGTCTCACGTCTATCTTTGCCCTATGAAGGTCACCATCATCGGTTGCGGGAACATGGGGCTCGTGTACGCCCGTTCTTTCCTGCGTTACAACATTGTTACGCCTGCGGAATTGCTGCTCGTGGAAAAAAATGAAGCGCGGTGCGAAGTGCTGCGGAAAATGGACGCCGGTGAAGTCGTCGTGGCCGACGATCCCGCGATCGGCCGCAGCGACCTTGTCATTCTTGCGGTAAAGCCCCAGGATTTCCCCGTCCTTGCGCCGAAGATCAAAGCGGTGTTGCGCCCTGACATGATCGTGCTTTCCATCATGGCGGGCATTACGCTGGCGCAGCTGGAAGAACTGCTCGGTCACACCACGCTCGTGCGCGCGATGCCGAATTCGCCGGTGGAAGTCGGGATGGGCATGACCGGTTTCAGCTCTCACCCGCGCGTTCCCATCGAGCAGGTGCGCAAAGTGGAAAGCCTGCTCGGCACAACCGGCCGCACGGTTTTTTTCGAAGACGAGAGCCTGCTCGACGCGGTAACCGCCCTGAGCGGAAGCGGCCCCGCGTATTTCTACTACATCCTCCGCGCGATGATCGAAGCAGGAAAGCAGATGGGCATGACCGATGCCGTGGCCGCAACGCTGGTCAAGCAAACCATGCTCGGCGCATTCCACCTGGTGAACAACGCGAACAAATCGTTCGACGAGCTGATCAAAACCGTCGCGTCAAAAGGCGGAACGACGGAAGCCGCGCTGAATGTATTCGAAGAGCATGGCGTACACGACGCGCTGGTGAAAGGAATTTTACGGGCGGAGGAACGTGCGGGGGAATTGTCCGGGAAATAATTCAACAATTCAAGATTCAAGATTCAGGATTTTTATAAAACGAAAAGAGGCTGCCCGGATCGGAGCAGCCTCTGGTGAATTTTGAATCTTGAATTGTTGAATTTTCAAAAGCTGAAGCTCACTCCCCCGCTGAACGGATATACTTTGGGGCCGCGATTTTCTTTGAACAATTCCGAGAGGCCGTAATTCGCGAAGACGGAGAAGTGTCCGTATCCTACACGTGCGCTGAGGCTGTAGCGGAAGGGATTGATGTTGAAATCGTCTTTGATCTTCCGCTTCTGCTCGTCGCCGTTGATGCTGAATTCCTGCTTGAGGCGGTTGCGGAAAATGTTGTAGCCGATGGTTGCGCCGAAGCCGAAGTGAAATGAGCGTTCATCGTCCTTGCTTGTGTTGAACTCGATCATGAGCGGCGCGGTGACCCATGTGCTTTTGAGCTTGTTCTTCGAGAAATTGAAATTCTCTTCGTAGCCGCTTACGGAATCTGCATCGGTGGCAAGGGTTACGTTGCGGCGGAGCGCGTAGCTGTTCCATTCGAACCCGATGCCGGTGACGAGGTTGATGTAATTCTTATAGATGTGAAAATTGTGCTGGGCCATGTTCCACCCGATGCTGCGGGAACGCGCGTAATCGAGTTCGAGAAAGCCGTAGCCCGCGGGTGTGGCGATGCTGTTGCTGCCCCCGAAGTACCCGTTCACCCCGATGTCGAGGCCCTGCCAGTATTTGAACTTGCTGTCGAGCTCGACATGGACACGGCGGGTGGTTGAATCTTCGCAGGATGCGAATGCCGGGGCTGAAAGTACAAGCGCGGCAAGGAGCGTGTAGAATTTCGTTTTCATGGTCGTGCGTATTGATTGGGTTTTTAAATTCCTGTTTGTTTGATCGTAAGACGGAGTGCCTACCCGATATGTTACAGCCCCGGGGGATGTGCAGATATGCAAATGTGCAGATGTGCAGGTATGCAAATGTGTAAATGTGCAGATGTGCAGATGCAGATGTGCAGATGTGCAAATGTGACGAAATGCCCTGGGTGTCGGGCATCAGCGCGAAGGATTGCGCGCATTTGCACATTTGCACATCTGCACATCATTATCTTTACACCATGCGAAAACTCCGCAACGACGAACTGGAACGTAAATCCGTTGAGGAATTTCACAGGGCCGAAAAAATGCCGCTGATCCTCGTGCTGGACAATGTGCGGAGCATGAACAACGTGGGCGCCATCTTCCGCACCGCCGACGCGTTCCTCGTGGAAGCGATCTACCTCTGCGGCTTTACCCCTGTTCCCCCGCACCGTGAAATTCAGAAAACCGCCCTCGGCGCAACCGAAACTGTCGCCTGGAAACATTTCCCCGACCCGCAGGCCGCGCTCGACGAGCTGGAAAACGACGAAAGAAAAATCTACGCCGTAGAGCAAGCCGAAAACAGCATCTCGCTCGCCGGTTTCCGTCCCCGGACCGGCGAACGTCTTGCGCTGATCTTCGGCAACGAAGTGGAAGGCGTGCAGCAGCAGCTCATCGACCGCTGCGACGGCGTGATCGAGATCCCGCAATACGGCATGAAACACTCGCTCAACATCGCCGTAAGCGCCGGCATCTGCGTTTGGGAAGTGGCGGGGAAGCTGAGGCGTGGATAGGATGTTTTTGATACGACGTTTTGGAGTCTTACCGAATGTGCAGATGTGCAGATGTGCAGATGTGCAAATTTGCAGATGTGCGGATGGAACTTTCTTTTGGGTGAAAGTTTGCTTCTACATCGGTATCTATGCGCGCTCGTCGACGCATCTGCAAATTTGCACATCTGCACATTTGCACATCATTTTTTTCCGCACAAAAAAAGCCCCTCCGTTCGGAGAGGCTTTTGTACCAGGAGAATTCCTGAATTATTGTACGATTGATTTGAAGTCGGAGTCTTCGCGGTATTTGAGGAACTCGACATCGGAAGCAGCTTTCGCCTTCAGGGAAGGATCTTTGCTGATCGCGGTGCGGAGGTTCGACGTTACCGCCTCTTTGTTGCCTTTGCGGGCGCCGACAACTGCACGGAGGTAGTAGGCCAGCGCGTCGTCTTTCTCAGCGCTCTTGTCGAGCGTGGTGAGGGCGCCGTCGAGGTCGCCGGCCAGCACTTTCGCGAGGGCTACGTTGAAGGTCGTGTTGGTGCCGTAGTTGGTAACGGCGTCGGCATACTGTCCGTCCTGGATGGCGATGTTGCCGAGGTTATAAGCAACTTCCGGACCGGCAGACCCGGCTTTCTGGAGGTTTTCCTTTGCAGATTTGCGGTCGCCTTCCCAGCGCATGACGATGGCCTGGTTGTTCATAACGACCGGGTTGTTCGGGGAAAGCTCGGCTGCTTTGTTGAAAGCGACTTTTGCATCCTGGAGCTTGTTCTGCATGATGAGCACGGTGCCTACGTTGTTGTGCGTACGCCAGTCGGCCGGGTATTTCGCCTGTGCCGCTTTGTAGAACGTGAGCTTTTCGTTCATGTCGTTCGTCAGCGTAGCCGCATAGAGAATTTCCTCAACAGAAAGGCTGTCGCCGGGCGTAGAACGTGCAAGCTGGAGAATGCGCTCGTCGCTGCGGTTGTGCTTGATGGCGTTCACGGTCACTACTGAGCGGCGGAGCGAGGGCAGGATGTCGCGTGCAAGCTCTTCGTAGGTAGCGGCCATGTTCTTGATCTCCTGCTCGCGCTTTTCGCCGTCAGGATACTGGGAAAGAACGCGGAGGATGAGGTCTTTGTCTTTGATGTTCGACTTGGACACGAGGTCCTGGAATCCCGGCCAGTCTTCAGCAACGGTTTGTTTCTGGTAGAAATCGGCCTTGGTGGCGGGCTCGAAGCCGGTCTTCTTGTCTTTCGACATCGCCATCAGGTCTTTCTGGGTCTTTTCGAAACGGTCTTCGGCAAGGTTGGCGTTCATGCTGGCTTCACCGTCGGGAGAAGCGTAAGAAGAAACGTTCATGCCTTTGATCTCCATGTTGGCATCCGTGCGGTACATCTTCATGAAATCGGTTACCGGCGTCATTTCCGGTCCTTTCATGTCTTTCTTGTTGATGTACGTGGTGGAGCTGATAACGAAATAAACTTTGCCTTCAACGTTGGCAGGAACCGTTTTCTCGAACTTGTCTTTGCCGACGATCGGCTTGTCGTCGTTCTTGAGGAGGTAAGGCGTGACGATCGTACCATGACCGATTACACGCGCCGGCATTTCTTTGGTCTTGTTCTTGACCTGGCCGGTAGCGTTCAGCTTGAGATCAGCATCAAGCATGTCCGAAGAATACGGCTGCTTGTCCGTGTAGGTGTAAGAGCCGCCCGTTTTGTAGTTGATCTTGGTGCCGGTGCCGACTGCTTTTTCACCGAGCAGGGTTGCTGATTTGAATTTGCGTCCGCCGAGCTCGGGAGTAACGGTCAGGACAGCTTTTTTGGCGAAATACTTGGGGGGATAATTCACCGTGATGGTCACCGCAACGCTGTCGTTATGCATTTCCAGCGGATTGGGAGTAACGGTGTACTGGACAGTCGCCTCTTTCTTGGCCATCTTGCCCAGGCCACTGCACGAAGCAAAGGTCATAGCTGCGAGAGCAGCAAGGCCAAGGATGTGAAGTTTGGATTGTTTCATAATCTGGTCAGGATATTTCCTTTTTTGGTACGGGGCAAAAATAAACAAATTCTCAAACAACGAAAGGAAATTCGTGGTTTTCAGGGTTTTCGGCGTTTCCCGTGAAATATTGATCTTTAGGGATTTACATGAAGACCCGGAGCGAATCGTTTCCGGAGCAGCTTTAGGGCCTCCTGCGCGAGCGCTTCCGGGCCGAGGTCGTTATCGAGCCAGATGACGGGCATTCGTTTCTCGGAAGCGAAATAATCACGGTAGCCGGCGCCCACTTTTCCGAGGTAATCGGCGGGGATGTTTTTCTCGAATTCACGGCCGCGGAGGCTGATCCTGCGGAGCAATTTTTCGGGCGGGCGGTGCAAATACAACACAAGGTCGGGAACCGTGAGCTGGGCCCCGAGCACGCTGTAAATACGCTCGAACAGGCGCAATTCTTCGCCCGCAAGATTAATACGCGCGAATACGAGTGATTTTTCCCAGAGGTAATCCGACACGAGCACGCCTTCCTTTTTCGACGCTTCTTTTACCTGCCGGAAACGATCTTCCAGGAAGGAGAGCTCGACGGAAAATGCAAACCGCCCGGGGTCCTCGTAAAATGAAGTGAGAAATGGATTGTCCCCGAAATTTTCCGGGAGGAAACACGCGTTCAGCCGCCGGGACAATAGCGTGGCGAGCGTCGTTTTTCCCGCGCCGATGTTGCCTTCGATGGCGATGTGACGGTATTGGTTCAAAATTGAAGATTGAAGATTCAATAATTCAAAGATTCGGGGATGAAGGTTCGATATTCAATTCTTCTGCAAGATGAATTTCCGAATTATCGGGGCATTCTTCCAGCAGCTGCGAAATTGTTTTTTTCAATACAGGATGCGTAAAACCCGGTGCGATGGCATTCACCGGGGCGAGCACGAATTTCCGGTTCTGCAGCTCGGGGTGCGGAACATGAAGTCCGGGGATGCCCACCGTTGCGTCGCCGTAAAACAAAAGATCGATGTCGATCAGGCGCGGTCCCCATTTTTCCCCGCGCACGCGGCCGAGTTGCATTTCAATTTCCAGGAGGCGTTCCATCACCGCAGCCGGTTCTGACGAAACCTGCACTTCCACGGCGATGTTGAGAAAATCCGGCTGGTCGGTTTTGCCCCAGGCGGCCGTGCGGAACACCGGTGAAATTTGCGTTACAGGCCCGATCCTTGTTTTCACCAGCTCCACGGCTTCACGCAGGAAACCCGCGCTGTCGCCGAGATTCGAGCCGAGGGATAAAAAACACGTGACAAAGGTCATGGCGCGAATTTACCGGAAATAGCGGACAGGATTGGAAACTCAAAATCCCAAAAACCCGAAAGTTCAGATCCAGGCATATACTTCAGCAAGTGGCAAACAATTGTTTTATTGAGGTCTGCGATTTTTCGGTAGTGTCTCAATTTGAAAAATCTCCAAATATTGGTTTACCACGGAGGCACGGAGAAAGCCTCTGTGCCTCCGTGCCTCCGTGCCTCCGTGGTTTTTCAATTTTCTGCCTGCAAGTAGACATTTCCGGGGAAGGATACACTACCGATTTTTCGTTTTGGGATTTCTTTGCAAGCTGATATTGCTCAATGCCCCGGGCACATGGTTTTTAATATCTTCGCAGGAAACTATAAGCTACGCCCATGAAGATCACACGTTTACTTTTCCTTTTAACCCTGTTTGCATTCACCGGCGCGATTCACGCGCAGACGTACACGACAACCACCGTTTTCAGCGGCCTGCAAATGTCCGTGGCGTTCGATATCGCTTCCGACGGACGTTTTTTCTGCACGCAGAAAGGCGACGGCGGCACGCCCGCAAGCCCGGGAACGGCGACAATCGTCGTTTATAATTCGGCCGGTGTTCTTATCGGGACGTTCTACGACCTTTCGGATTCGGTGAACTCCGATTTTGAGCGCGGCCTGCTCGGCATTACGCTCGACCCGGATTTCGACAACAACCATTACGTATATGTGTATTACAACCATCGCCTCGCCGGGGATGAGCGTATCCGCATTGTCCGTTTCACCGAAGTTTCGAACGTGGGCACGAGCCCCACGATCATTTTCGACCTCGACGTTTCCAATTCCATCGCCGGCAACCATGTGGGCGGCAACCTGCATTTCCGCCCGAGCGATCCCACGCACATTTATTTCACCATCGGCGACCTCGCCTACCAGCAAGGCAATCCCGCGCTGAATTATGCGGACGACCTCGACAAGCCGTACGGGAAAGTGCTTCGCATCAGCAGCAGCCCGCTCGCGCCCCCGCCCACCGACAACCCGTTCTACGACGACGGCAACCCGCTCGCAGGCAACTGCGACTGGATCTGGGCGTACGGTTTCCGCAACCCGTTCGATTTCTGCTTCAGCCCGGTGAACGATTCGTTGTATGCGAGCGAGAACGGCTGGAACACGCGCGATGAAGTGGACCAGGTCTACAAAGGCGCCGATTACGGATGGGCATACTGCGAAGGACAATACATTTATTCCACCACCACCGCCTGCACCACCGGCGTGCTGCCGATCGAAACGTGGACGAATCCCCCGGCGCTCACGGGCATCCTGCACTACTCCAGCCAGGTCATGCCGGAATTCGACAATCACCTGCTTGTTGCGGATAACGACAACGGCCGCATCTACGACATCACGCTCGGCAATGCTCCTGCATACAATACGTTCGTCAGCCGCGTGCAGTGGCAGGACATGCCGTGGGGCATCACCACGATGAAGCAGGGCACGGATGGCTGCGTGTACATCATGCGCGGCGGCTACACCACCAACGGCAACGTGACCCGCATCTGCCCGCAAGGCCTCGGCACGGAAGATTTCGGCAACCCGTATTTCTCCCTGCAGCAGAACGCGCCGAACCCGTTCTCCACGACGACCACGCTGAATTATTCCATGAAGCAGAACGCACAGGCAACGATCGTGCTGTACGATATTTTCGGCCGCGAAGTGGCGGTGCTTGCAAACGGCATGCAGTCGCAGGGCCAGCACACGCTGGAGATCAACGCGCAGGAACTCGGTCTCGCACCGGGCAATTATTTCTGCTCGATGAAATGCGATAACGCTGTTCAGAGCGTGACGATCTCTGTGGCGGAATAACGTTTGTTGTTAGTCGTTTGTCGTTAGTGGTTTGTTGTTTTTTGTTTGTTGTTGATCAACACAAGCAGTTAACGACAAACCACTAACTTTTTTACAGAATAACGAACGACGAACAACAAACGACTAACGACAAACTTTTCAATCATGCTGCGAACGTTCGTCCTCCTGGCTATACTCTCCGTGAGCACACTGAACAGTCAAACGTACTGGACATCGACATTGATCACCGGCCTGAACCGTCCCGTCGCGTTCGACTTTTCTCCCGACGGAAGAATTTTCCTCACGCTCAAAGGCGAGATCACCGGCCCGGCGACGGATGCGCGGGTCCTCGTGTACAGCGGCACCGGCGCGTTCCTCGGCACGTTTTACGACCTGACGGATTCCACCGACGGGGATTTCGAGCGGGGACTGCTCGGCATCGCGGTGGACCCGGCGTTCGCGGTGAACCATTTCGTGTACGCGTTTTACGTGCACCGCTGGAACAACGACGAACGGCTGCGCATCGTGCGGTTTACGGAGAGCAACAATATTGGAACAAACCCCGTGATCATCTTCGATCTCGACGTGCCGGACAACCTGCCGGGCGTGCACATCGGCGGGAACATCCATTTTCGCCCATCGGAGCCCGGGATAATTTATTTCGTCATCGGCGATCTCGGTTCCGACCAGAACGACACGGCGCTGAACTATGCGCACATGCTCACGAACCCGTTCGGGAAAACGTTGCGCATCAATACGAACGGCAGCATTCCCGCCGGCAACCCGTTTTACGATGACGGCAACCCGCTTGCAGGAAATTGCGACTGGATCTGGAGCTACGGTCACCGCAACGCATTCGATTTCTGCTTCAGCCCGGTGAACGATTCGATGTACGTTTCGGAAAACGGGTTGACGACGTGGGACGAAGTGAACATGATCCACCGCGGCGGAAATTACGGGTGGAACGAATGCGAAGGATTTTTTCTGAACACGTCGACCACTTTACCGTGCACCAACCCCGCGTACATCGCGCCGCTCGAAGCCTGGGGCGCACCCTTGCCCGCGCTGACCGGCATTTTATTTTACAGCGACACGCTCATGCCGGAGTTCGACAATCATTTGCTTGTTGCGGACAATGACAACGGCAACATCTACGACCTCGCGCTCGGCAACGCGCCCTGGTACGATACGGTGCTGAGCAGCACGACGTGGATGGATTTCACGGCCTCCGGCGGCCTCACGACGATCCGCGAAGGAAGCGACGGCTGCATTTACGCGCTGAACGGCGGTTATGTGACGAACGGGGAATTGTACCGCGTTTGCCCGTCGTGGATGGATGTGGAGGAAAATGGCGCAACTGATTTTTCGCTGAAGAATTACCCGAACCCGTTCAGCACAACCACGACGTTGACGTATACATTACCCGAAAATGCATCCTTGCGCATCGTGCTGTACGATGTCTTCGGACGTGAAGCAGCGGTGCTGCTGGATGAAACACAATCTGCCGGAACGCATGAGCTGGTGATCGACGCAGGGAAGCTGTGGCTTTCGCCGGGAAATTATTGTTGTATTGTGCAATACGCAGACGGTATTCACAGTACACCTGTTATCGTTGAACAATAAAGGTTTACCACGGAGACACGGAGGCACGGAGGATGATTCTCCGTGTCTCCGTGTCTCCGTGGTTATTCTCATCGTACCTTTGCTCACGAATGCCGAATCCTGTTACACCGTATTCCTCTTCTTCCTCCGGTAAAAAAGAGCAGGTCGCCGAGATGTTCGACAACATTGCGGGGCGTTATGATTTTATGAACCAGCTGTTGTCGCTGGGCATTCATAAAGGATGGAGAAGAAAAGCGATCAAACAGCTCATCCCGTTACAGCCGAAAATTTTGCTCGACGTGGCCACCGGAACGGGCGATTTAGCGATCGAGGCGAACAAGCGGCTGAACCCGGACAGGATCACGGGCGTGGACATTTCGGAGGGCATGATGAAGTTCGGGCGGGAAAAACTGAAGAAGCTCGGGCTCGACCATAAGATCGAGCTGAAAAGCGGCGATTCGGAAAATCTTCCCTTCCCGGACAACACGTTCGACGCGATCACGGTCGGCTTCGGCGTGCGGAATTTCGAGAACCTGGAGAACGGGCTGGCGGGCATGTACCGCGTGCTGAAACCGGGCGGAATGCTGGTGGTGCTGGAATTTTCAAGGCCGAAAAAATTCCCCGTGAAACAGCTTTACAATTTCTATTTCAACCGCGTGACGCCGTTCATCGGCAAAATGTTCGCCCGCGACAGCCGCGCCTACAGCTACCTCCCCGAATCGGTGAATGCATTTCCCGACGGGAAGGATTTTCTCGCCATCCTGCAAAAAACAGGTTTTTCTTCCTGCCGCTGGCAACCTTTGAGCTTCGGCATCGCCTCTATCTATACAGGGCAGAAGCCCTGAAGGAAACATTTCATGTTCCTCCCGTGAAGGACCGCGGAGTGTTTCCTTCACAGGCAATAAGCCTATATTTGCCCCGTTATTCTTAGCACATGGCACGTTTTCAGTATCGTATTCTCTTCTTTTTCTGCCTTGCGGTCACCCAGCTGCCGGCACAAAGCCGCGTGGCAGGCAACCGGCCCGAGTATTACCGCGACCCGATCCACTTCGGCTTCTACCTGGGGATCAACCGCACGAACTTCCAGATCACGCCGGTGCAGAACTGGCAGGCGATCGCGGGAGATTCGCTGAAAACCATCCTGTCATCGCCGGAAACCGGCTTCAACCTCGGCATCGTTTCCGAGCTGCGCCTCCACGAATATGTCACGCTGCGTTTTATCCCCGACATCGCATTCGGCCAGCGGAACATCGAATACCATTTCGAAACGTCCACCGACACGTTCGACATTGTAAAAAAGGTCGAGTCCACGTTCCTCGATTTCCCGCTCAATTTCAAAGTGCGGTCGAAGCGCCTCGGCAACTTTGCAGCGTACATGGTCGGCGGCGGGAAGTTCACGCTCGATCTCGCTTCGCAGAAGGACGTGAACAACAACGTGTCGCTCGCGCAGCAGGTCGTAAAGCTGGATAAAAAAGATTTTTCCTGGGAACTGGGCGCAGGCGTGGACATGTTCCTCCCCTATTTCAAGTTCGGGATCGAGCTCAAATATTCACTCGGCTTCCGCAACCTCCTGATCCGCGACGACAAGATCTTTTCGCGGACGATCGAAAGCCTCCACTCGCAGGTTTTCCTCATCTCCTTCACCTTCGAAGGCTAACGTTGGGATAAAAACAAATTTCAAAAACAAATTCCAAAAAGTAATGGTCCGGGTTGAGACGACATTAGGTCCGAAGATTGGGATTTTGAGCTTTGATAATTTGGAATTTCCCCCGTTATGATTCGTTCACTCGCTCTTGCGCTGACACCCCGGCAGGCGTTCGACGCGCAGGAATTGCGTGTTGTCCTGCTCGAAGAGCTCGGCGTGGATGAAGAGCAGCTCTCCGGCTATGCGATCCGCAAACGCTCCATCGACGCGCGCGGGCGCAACATCAAAGTGCACCTGCAGCTGGATGCGTTCGTGGATGAGCCGATGCCGGAAACGCAGTACAAATGGGAGCCCCGCGACGTGAGCAAAAAACCGGCAGTGATCATCGTGGGCGCGGGCCCGGCGGGATTGTTCGCTGCATTGCGGCTCATCGAGCTGGGGAAAAAACCGGTCATCCTCGAGCGCGGGAAAGATGTGAAACGCCGCCGCCGCGATCTCGCCGCGATCAACAAAGAGCACGTCGTCAATCCCGATTCCAACTACTGCTTCGGTGAAGGCGGCGCGGGAACATATTCCGACGGCAAGCTCTACACGCGTTCCGGCAAGCGGGGCGACACGCGCCGCATCCTCGAGCTGTTCGTGGCGCACGGGGCCGACGAAACCATTCTCGCCGACGCGCACCCGCACATCGGCACGAATAAATTGCCCGACATCATCGTGGCGATGCGGGAGAACATCCTCGCTTCAGGCGGTGAAGTGCATTTCGACACGCGCGTGACCGATTTCGAAATTTCCGGCGACCGGATCGTGTCGGTCGTTACGCAGCAAAACGGGGAGACGAAAATTTTTCCCGCGGAAAATGTGCTGCTCGCTACCGGCCATTCCGCCCGCGACATTTTCGAGCTGCTTCACCGCAGGAACATTCTCGTCGAAGCCAAACCCTTCGCGATGGGCGTGCGCGTGGAGCATCCCCAGGCGCTGATCGATTCGCTGCAATACCATTGCCGCCCCGAAGAAGTACCCCGTGTGCGGGAATTTTTGCCGGCCGCGGCGTACAGCCTCGTTCACCAGTCGGACGGGAAAGGCGTGTATTCCTTCTGCATGTGCCCCGGCGGCATCATCGCGCCCTGCGCAACCGGGCCGGAAGAAGTCGTGACCAACGGCTGGTCGCCCTCGAAGCGCAACAACCCGTATGCGAATTCCGGCATCGTCGTTTCCGTGGAGCCGGGCGAGCTGGAAGCCTACAAAAAATTCGGACCGTTCGCTGGATTGCGTTACCAGCAGCACCTCGAAAAGATCGCGTGGGAAGCCGGCGGAAAAACGCAGACCGCCCCCGCGCAAGCCCTCGCCGATTTCGTGAGCGGAAAACTTTCGAAAAACCTGCCGGGTTGCTCCTACCAGCCCGGCGTCCTTTCCGCCCCGCTGCACGAGCTGCTTCCACCCGCCATCGGCAAACGTTTGCAGGACGGCTTCAAAGCGTTCGGACAAAAAATGCGCGGCTATCTTTCCAACGAAGCGCTGATCGTGGCCGTGGAATCGCGGACGTCTTCACCTGTGCGCATTCCGCGTGATCCTGAAACGCTGCACCACCCGCAGATCAAGAACCTTTTCCCTTGCGGCGAAGGCGCCGGCTACGCGGGCGGTATCGTTTCCGCGGCGATGGACGGGGAGCGCTGCGCGGAGAAAATGTGCTGACTTCGATACGCCGGCCCAAAGGCCGCCTACTCAGTCTGACAGCTTTCGGATCGAGTAGCTGTCAGACTGAGTAGGCGCAGCCGTATCGAAGTCAAAAAACAAGGGGACCACGTACCTGTCGTGATCCCCTGTTGTCGGCCCAGGAAAAACGCTACTAAAACCCGGTCGCCGGTTCCGCGCGCCTCAGCGGTAGTGAGGGTTGCGCGGGTGTCTTTATTGCTCAGCCATGGTAGTTGTTGATGTAGCCGGACAACTCGTCGATGCTGCTGGAGAACGTGAACGCGTTGCTCACGAGGTAATAGTTGTTGCGGTCGACGGTGCGGCTGTAAGCGTATTTCGCGATCTCGAGCTTGCTGCTTTCAAAGCCGAAGAGCTGCACTAACTCTGAAACCTGCTGCGCGGTGAGGTAATTGCTTGCCACGGCCTGCTGGGCGATGATGAGCTTGCTGCTGTCGAAGGACTGGTTGCGGATCGTATTCTTCAGCGCGTCGAAGCTGGAGGCGGACATCCCGTAGTACACAGGTGCGTTGTTCCAGCCGTTGTTGCCGTAACCATTGTTGCCGTAGCCGTTCCCGGTGCCGCATTGGCCGCCGTTGCCGTAGCCATTATTGTTCCCGTAGCCGTTGTTGTAACCGTTATTCCCGTAGCCGTTGTTTCCATAAGGATTGTACGGATCGTAATAAACGTTTTGCACGAGCGGCACAACACTGACAATGTTCAGCTGCGACATGTTCATCGCGTAAGCGGTGACGCGTGCATTTTCGGGGATGTTCACCCAGCCGTCGAACAGGAGGCGGGGCAATACCTGCATGCCGTAAGTGACGACCGGGGCGCTGGTCATGCGCACGCGGTGCATGCCGGGAGAAATGTTCGTGACGTTGTATGTGTTGGACGGTGTTGCGTAATAGCTGTTGTCGAATGAGAGCGTGAACTTCGTGTTGTCGCTCATGGCGATGTTCAGTTCCGAGTTCAGGGCCAGCGCCGGGGCCGCGATCATCAGCGGGGCGGCAAGCAATGCGGTGCAGATGAGGTTTTTCATAGTTAAACTCCTTCCGGGAATTAGTTCCCTGTGGAGATAATTCCAAAGCCTGTGCCAAATATCGGTTGCCGGTTGTCCGGGGTTGCCGGTTGTCGGTCGGGACTTACTAAGTGGTAGTGATTTCGTGGTATCCGGCGGTTATTGACAAAAAGAATTGACGGTTCATAACATTGAATGGCCGACAACCCCGGACAACCGGCAACCCCGGACAACCGACAACTGCTTACCTTTACCCCCATGAATTTCATCATCAAGGTCCTCATCTCAACGCTGGCGGTTCTGCTGACCGGCTGGCTGCTGCCGGATTCGATGGTCTACGTGCATGATTTTACAACGGCCCTCATCGTGGCGCTCGTGCTGGCGTTCCTGAATGCGATCGTCAAGCCCATCCTTATCATTCTCACCATTCCCGCCACCGTCCTTACGCTCGGGTTGTTCCTGCTCGTGATCAACGCATTCATCATTCTCATCGCCGATTATTTTGTCGACGACTTCAAAGTGTTCGGCTTCTGGTCGGCATTGTTGTTCAGCGTCGTGCTGACAGTCATCAACAGCATCTTCGAAGGCATCCGCCGCCGCGACGAGCAGCGGCGCAATCCCCCGCCACCGCCACCGTTCCAGTAATCCCGCATTTTCTATGCAATGGTCTTCCCTGTTTTCCGAAGCGCGCCTGAGCGATAAGAACCCGCAGCGCCGCTCGACGCCCGACCGCACGAACTTCGAGCGCGATTTCGACCGGGTGGTTTTTTCTTCCGCCTTCCGCCGCCTCCAGGATAAAACGCAGGTCATCCCGCTGCCCGAAAGCGATTTCGTGCACACGCGTTTGACGCACAGCCTCGAGGTTTCCTGCGTGGCCCGCTCGCTGGGGAAAACCGTCGGGAAAGTGATCATCGGGCGGCACAAGCTCACCGACCTGCACGCGTCCGACTTCGGGGCGATCTGCGCGACGGCGGCACTGGCGCACGACATCGGCAACCCGCCGTTCGGGCATTCCGGTGAATCGTCCATCAGCAATTATTTCGTGAACGGCAACGGCGCGAAATACCAGGCGATGATCGGCGATGCTGCGAAATGGGCCGACCTGACGAGCTTCGAGGGGAATGCGAACGGCTTCAAGCTGCTGACGAATTACAACGAGGCGTCCGGCGGGAACATCAACCTCACGTTTTCCACGTTAGCCGCATTCACGAAATATCCGACGCGTTCGCACAAGCTGCCGGAGCACGCTGAATTATTGAAAGGAAAAGTAAGCCAGAAAAAATACGGCTACTTCCAGTCTGAAGCCGAACTGTTCGCCCGCATCTTTTCCCACCTCGAGATCGACCAGCTGACGGGCTACGCCTGGCGCAGGCACCCGCTCGCGTTTTTAGTGGAAGCCGCCGACGACATCTGCTACCGCATCATCGACTTCGAAGATGGCATCCGCATCGGCCTGATCGATTTCGGCAAAGGGGAAGAATTACTGAAAGCGGTTGTCGGAAAAGATTTCGACGCCGTGCGTTACGGGCTCATTACGGATGAACGTGAAAAGATCGCGTGGCTGCGGGCGAAAGCTATCAACACGCTCATTAATCACACCACGCAGCTTTTCCTCGATCTCGAAAACCAGATACTCGACGGATCGTTCGACAAATCGCTCACGGATATTTTTCCGCCCGAAGTCGATCAGCCGCTCAACAAGATCCTCGAACTTTCGATCGAGAAAGTCTACCGCAGCCGCAACGTCATCCAGATCGAAGCCGCAGGTTTCAGCGTAGTAGCGGAATTGCTCGATGTGTTCATCACCGCGGTGAGCGATCACCACGAGCACGGAAAAGACCTCCGCAAAAAACGCCCGCTGAGCGACAAGGTGATCAAGCTGTTCCCGAAACAATTTTTGCAGCAGGACGGCGCCGATCCGTACCTGAGCATTCTCCGCGTTTGTGAATTCGTGGCGGGAATGACGGATACGTATGCCGTATCGCTATATCGCCGGTTGAAGGGAATTGAGCTGCCCATGTGATTCAACAATTCAACAATTCAACAATTCAAAGATTAATGCCTGTCGAAATCCGGAAGAATTATTGAATAGCGAAGTCCCGAGACTTCGGGACAAGCGATTGAATTGTTGAATTTATCGCCAGGCCGGAAATTTTCCCTGCTACACCAACTTTTCCCGGGAAAACATTGTAACCTTTTTCTTTCCGGCGTTACTTTATATGCAAACCCGGGGTAAACATGGCGGAAGCCGTACACGAGGAGTTTTTAGCGCTTTACCGGCCCATCCACGACCAGTTCGTGCGGTACTGCAGCAACCATGCTTACGGGCTGATGGACACGGACGATCTCGTGCAGGAAACGGTATTGTCGACGATGCAGCGGTTCCATGCGATCCGGGAGAAGCAAAAATTGCTCGGCTACATGATCGCGGCGGCGAACAACATCGTGCGGAACCAGCTCCGGCGGCAGAAATTCACCGGCGCCTTCAATGAGAAAGCGTTCCGGAAACTGGAGTCGCAGGGCATGAGCCCGGAAACGGCGCTCGACATTCACCATCTTCACCTGGCGCTGCAGGAATTGCCGGTGAAAGACAAGGAGGCGATCCTGCTGTTCGAGATCAACGGCTTCAGCATCGACGAGATCGCCGTGATCCAGGAGGCTACGCCGGGCGCCACAAAAACACGCCTCAGCCGCGCGCGCGAAAAGCTGCGGAAGCTGATGGGCGACAGCGAGACCGCTGAAACGGCGCCAGTACGCACTTCAAGACTTTTTTTGCTTTTGTAATACGATAACCCGATGAGAACCGAACAGACATTTGACGCGATGCGGAGCATGCCGGTGGAGATCCCGCCGGAAAAGGTAGAACAGTTCGTGCTGGCCCAGGTGGCCGCCGGTACCGTTGTGGTAGCCGCAGCGACCGTCGTGAAAAAATCCGCTTTCTTCTTTCACCTTAATACGATCGTCATGACCACCGCAGCAGCAGCCACGCTCACTACGCTCGCCGTCGTTTTTTATCCCGGTGATGCTCCCGCAACCCTCGCAGCGAAAAATTCGCCGCCCCCTTCCGCATCGTCAACCCTGGTCATCACGGAACCCGAAAAAGAATCGCTGCTGACCACGGTCGACACGCCGGTGACGAAGACCGTTCAGCCGGAAACAAAAACCATTACGCACGTGATCGTGGTAACCGGCAACGATACCGTTTCCAATACGAAGACCACCACGCTGACACCTGCCGACGCACCGAAACCTGTCGTGATCGTACAAGGCAGCAACGTGCGCGTGCAGCCGAACCCGGCGGATTATATGTTTACGTATTACCAGGCCGAGCCGTTCAAGCCGCTGGAGGAGCAGCTGGCGGAGATGGAACGGATGGACGAATTGGCTCAGCTCGACGGGGAGCTTGCTAAATTGCACATCATGGAATCAGAGCTCGAAGCGGCAGAAGCGCAGATAAAAGCAGAGCAGGCGGAAATGGAAGCGCAGATCGCTCGTGAGGAAGCGGAAATGGAAGCGGCACAGGCGGAAATGGAAGCGGCAGAAGCGGAAATGGCCAGCGTAAAAGCCTGCACTGAACAAGACAACCGGCTGATCTCGCTGATCGAAGAAGCATTGCTCGCCGATTCGCTGATCACCAATGCGCAGCATTATTCGTTTTCGTTCAACGATAAGTCGCTCGTCGTAAACGGCAAAAAACAAAGCGGCGAAATGTGGGAGAAATACAAAAACATCATCACCTCGAATTCCGATTACCGCATCAGCAGGCGTTTTCACTTTTCGATCAGCAAGAACGGCAAGCAGATGACTAAGACCATCAACAATTAACGCATTACAAAACGAACAAGCCATGCTTTTCACCGCCGTCGCACTCGCACTGCTCTGCCCTGCAGAAACGCAACTCCCGGCAAAATGCGCACCGGGCGACACGACCGCCGCAAAACTATGCAGCAGCGCGTATCACATCTATTTCGGAAAATACCAGGAATGCGCGCCGGGCATAAAAGTCGTCGTGAAAGGACGCGACTTCATGTGCGACCCGAAAGATTCGCTGACGAACAAGATCGAAAGCATGCTTTTAAAAGACGGGTTGATCAGCAACCGCGGGAATTACACATTTTCCTTCACGAATAAATCGCTTTCCGTGAACGGGATGAAACAATCGCAGGAAGTGTGGGAGAAATATAAAACCCTGATCGAAGACACGACCGGGCATAAGATCGGTTCCAGCTATTCATACATGATCACGAAGATCAATACGGAGTAATGTGCAGATGAGTAAATATGCAGATATACAGATGCCGCGCTTGCTAATGCACCTGCGTTGCTGATTAATCGACCTTCATCAGTTTACCGTGCGCCGTTCGAACGTAAAATTGATCCAGTAAATGGATAACTCGTCTATAGCGTTCGTATCTTTCAACACTCCTGCCAACTCATTGAACGGAAGCATAACGCCGACAATTTTTCCTTCCATTCGCTCACGGACCAACGGCGTAAAAGGCACATCCCTGGTTCCCCAAGGAACATTAAAGATCAGCAGCTCGAAATTTCCGCTTATTTTTTTCAGGTGGATGGTAAGATTACCACTCGCATTTTCGGGGCGCTTTAGCCGGGCGAGCATTACATCGTAAGTGACCGGCAAGTAGCAGATCGTTCTGCCAGCAGGCTGCCAGAGTATTTTGTCATAGGACGTTTTGTCTCCCTTTTCCAGGAGCTGAAGCAACATATTGTCGTCGATGATCATCTGCATATCTGCATATTTACTCATCTGCACATCGTTCCAGCACTTCAAATATCCTCACCATTCCCAGCGTATCCAGGCGGCAATATTCTTCAAGCGCCGTTAATTTTTCCGCGCGGTCGAACAGGTCGGCCTTTTCCAGCTTTTCGTAGATCGCCATCGCGTGGCTTCCGTTCTGGATGGCGATGTCGTTGTAGTTCAGTTCGGGCACCAGCGCGGGCAGCACGTTCTTCAGCGAGATGGAGCCTTTCATGAGCGGGTGGTGATACCAGCCTTCGGAGAACGGCAGCATGAGGTCGCGCAGGCGGGCGAGGCGCTGGTCGATGGCTTCGGCGTGTTCCGGGAATTGTTTGCGCAGCAGGTTGAGCGAAGTGCGCTCGGCGGTTGCATCGTAGGCGAGGATGAGCGCGTCGCCTTCGGTGTCGGCAAGAAACTGGCGGATGAACGCTTCGCGCGGATCGGGCCCGGGATCGGCGATGAAAAGGTGGTGCTGAATTTCACCCGACGGTTTGCGCTCGTGGATGGAATACGCAAACGGCAAGGCCATGAACGGTCGTGTGCCGGGATAACGCGGAACTGCGGGCTGGAAATTTTCCACATCGATGAAGAGCAAATGTTTCCCGAACTCCGAAATGTAGTTCCGCAGCTGCGCTTTATCCGTGATCACTTCGTTCGACTGCTTCGCATAGACCTGGAGGCGCGCGAGACGCGGCAAAGGCTCCGCATCGGGAACAAGATCGGTGGACGTGAAGCCGGCGTAATACAGCCGTGATTGCTCGCCGCGGGAAACACCCGTCAACTCGAACACGCTTCCATCGGGAAGATGTTTCCAGCATTGCCCGCGGAAATCGCATTCGTACGGAGAAAAGCAATGTTCCCCGATCTCCCTTTCCGGCGCCTGTTGCCCGGCCAGCACCAGCTTCTGCGCGTTGATCTTCGCGATGATCTGCGGCAGCTGCTCTTTCGCAAAACGAAGCACGGAAACGGTACGGAACAGCTGCTGAATATCGAGCGAGCCGTTGCGGACGTATTCGCCGTTGACGTGGACCAGTGAAAAATCGCTGAGCGGGATGCCGCAGCCGTTGAGCACGAAATATTGCAGCGCCGCGTCCTGGTGGTACGCGCGGCTGAGGCGGAGCGAGCTTTTCACTTCGAAGGCTTTCCACTTTTCCCCGTCGCGCACGAGGATATCCACCAGCACGAGCACTTGTTCATGCACGAACGCCGCTTCGTAGATCACATTTTCTCCCGACGCCATCAGCTCTTTCGTGCGCTGGACCGCTTTCGACGATCTCGGACCGGTCTTGTGCGTCGCATCCACGCCACCCGGAAAAAGCTGGCGCGCCAATTCACCCACGTCGTGCCCGCGCGTGAACGTAGCCTGCCTTGCCGGCGGAATGGGATCGCGAAGCTGGGGATAATGGCGGTAGAAAAACAATGCTTTGGGGCACTGCAATCCTTTAATGAACGCTGTTTTGCTGAGAATGTAATGAGACAAGGTCTTACAAAGATACGGAGTAGTTGGGAGTCAGGAGTTGGGAGTTCGGAAAAGGCATGCGTTCGGAAACCGTGGAAAAAGGCCAGAATTTATCCGTTTGTTACCGGCTTTATTGATTGCTCCTGCTTTTATTTGCGCCAAAAAATTTATGGATAACGAACTATTCAATTTCGAACGACTACAGATCAGAAGTCACTGGATTATATCGACTTTGCATATAAGCTGATCGACAAGTTCCCTTACTCGGGAAAGAACAATCTTTCTGACCAGTTCAGAAGGGCTTCTGTTTCTATTTCTTTAAACCTTGCGGAAGGCTCAGGCGGCACAAAGAAAGAGTTCCTGAATTTTATAAGGATTTCGAGAAGATCGATCAAAAATGTGTCGTTTGCTCAACTGTAGCCGTACGGAGGAACTATACCGAAGAAGTAGAAAACATGGAATCCCGGACAAGGTTGACGGAGCGTTCCCGAATGTGCAGTGGTCTTTACAACTCAATAAAATAGGTTTAACTTACTTTCCGAACTCCCGACTCCCAACTCCAAACTAAAAAATCCGGAAGACTTACGGGTCTTCCGGATTATTTTCAATCTGCTCGACAGGAACCTTACGGGATTCCTTCCTTTCTAGTTTGTTACACTTTCAATCGAGCCGATCATGGAAGAAGGGCGGATCTCGAGTGACTTTGAGTACCGGAGCAGTGAATCGATCACGTGCCTGCGGGGCTCCTCGTTGTACTCCTCTTCTGCGTAACGAAGCAGGTCTTCGCTGTCGATTCCGAGGCTCATGTTGTCAAGAGTAGTAGTTTTAATCATCGGGAGAATGTTGGTTATATAGGTAAAACGACCCCGAAAACGGCTTTATTGTTCCCCCCGTAAAAAAAGTTGAGGACCGGCCCGTTTGAAGGAGCCGGCCCTCTGCCGGTGTTGAAATCACCCTATGACCGCCCGGAGGAGTCCCCGGTTAAGTCGACAGGGCAATCTTTTGCTTCTCCATCATTTTGCGGAGATTGATCAGGGCATAGCGCATGCGGCCCAGCGCGGTGTTGATGCTGACGTTGGTGGAGTCGGCGATCTCTTTAAAGCTCATGTCGAGGTAGTGGCGCATGACCAGCACTTCCCGCTGTTCACGGGGCAGCTTTTCAATCGCCTTGCGCATGTCGGAGCGGACCTGCGATCTGACGATCCTGTCCTCTACGTTGCCCTGGCGAAGCGTCAATACCGAGAAAATATCAAAATCTTCGCCCGCGTCCACCAGCGGCATGCGTTTCTGGCGGCGGAAATGGTCGATGACGAGGTTGTGGGCAATTCGAAGCACCCAGGGCAGAAACTTGCCTTCGTCGTTATAACAGCCGCGTTTTAACGTCTGGATCACCTTGATAAAGGTGTCCTGGAAGATGTCCTCGGCCAGGTGACGGTCGCGGACGACCATCATGATGTACGAGAAGACGCGCTTCTTGTGACGTGCGATTAAGATTTCGAGGCAGGATTCGTTCCCGGCGATGTACAGGTCGACCAGTTCCTGGTCTTGCAGTTGATCGTTGCGCATGGTTCCTCCTTGTTAGGGTTTTCAGTCGGTCTGGTTGAAAACGTAGAGGTGTGCGCTATATCTGCCTGTATTATGGCTGAAAATCAGCCGGGTTTATACAATATTCGAGGAAGTCTGTCGGTATTAAACGCCGGTGAATGTTAAATGTTGCATAAGGAACAATATTTTTTCCCGGGCAACCCGTCGATTTCTATCCGTCTTCAACAAATATAGTTGTTATTACATGAAATGGCAAAGGGCGTGCCGTGTTTTAACATATTCATTATTATTACCCGGCAACTTTCACTTCAGCCACAACTGAGTCAACTTTGTTCTCCCCTATTTCCCGCCAAAACGCCCCCTTTTCCCCGTATCTTTGCAGTCCTTTTTGGAGGACTCTTTTTGGAAAACGTAGAAACATACAACCCGAAGCAATACATCGTCATCAAGGGCGCCCGGATGCACAACCTTAAAAACGTTGACCTGGCCATCCCCCGCAACCGCTTCGTCGTCATCACCGGCCTTTCCGGCTCGGGCAAATCATCCCTCGCGTTCGACACGCTGTTCGCGGAAGGACAACGCCGTTACGTGGAAAGCCTGTCGGCCTACGCGCGCCAGTTCCTGGGCAAGATCGAAAAGCCGGCCGTGGAATACATCAAAGGTATTTCTCCCGCCGTGGCCATCGAGCAGAAGGTGAACACGCGCAATCCCCGCTCCACCGTCGGCACGTCAACGGAAATTTACGATTACCTGAAGCTGCTGTACGCGCGCATCGGGAAAACGTATTCGCCGGTTTCAGGAAAGCTCGTGCGCCGGCATACGGTGACGAACGTGGTGGATTCCATTCTCGCCATGCCCGCGGGAACGAAGCTGCTGCTGCTCGCGCCGGTACACCCGAAAAAAGACAAAACGCTGAAAGAGCTGCTCGGCCTCTTGCTCCAGCAGGGTTTCACGCGCATTCTTTATAAAGACGAAATTCTCAAGCTGAACGAGATCAACGTTTCTTCGCTTTCGTCGAAAGAGCCGATCTACATCGTCATCGATCGTTTTGCGGTGAACCCGGAAGATGAAGATTCCCGCTCACGCATTGCGGACTCGGTTCAGACGGCGTTCTATGAAGGAGAAGGCGATTTATACTTGCAGATCCTTCCGGGTGCAGAAGTTCCTGCAGCCGGCAGCAACGGCAGCGAAGGAAAGAAAAAGACAACGAAAAAAGCTGCGAAGCCGGTAAGTGAAACGCTGGTGCATTTTTCCAACCGGTTCGAAGCGGACGGCATGCTGTTCGAAGAGCCGAACGTTCATTTTTTCAGCTTCAACAATCCCATCGGCGCATGCAAAACGTGCGAAGGTTTCGGCAGCGTGATCGGCATCGACCCCGATCTTGTCATCCCGAATAAATCGCTTTCCATTTACGAAGAAGCGATCGCGGCGTGGAAGGGCGAAAAAATGAGCGAGTGGAAAGACCGGCTGGTGATGAACGCCTACAAGTTCAACTTTCCCATTCACAAACCGTACAGCGAGCTTACCGCCGCGCAGAAAGAATTGCTGTGGACGGGCAACAAGCATTTCCGCGGGCTCAACGAATTTTTCGCCCACATCGAAGAGCAGACCTATAAAATCCAGTACCGCGTCATGCTTTCCCGTTACCGCGGGAAAACAACTTGCCCCGATTGTCGCGGCACGCGCCTGCGCAAGGACGCGAACTACGTGAAGGTGGCGGAAAAATCGATCAGCGATATCGTGCTCATGCAGGTGAAGGACGCGCTGAAATTTTTCACCGGCATCAAGCTCGAAGAGCACGACCGCACCGTCGCGAAACGCCTCGTCACCGAGATCACCAACCGTTACCGTTTCCTTTCCGACGTCGGTCTCGGCTACCTCACGCTCAACCGCCTCTCCTCCACCCTTTCCGGCGGCGAGTCGCAGCGCATCAACCTCGCCACGTCGCTCGGCAGCTCGCTGGTCGGCTCCATGTACATCCTCGACGAGCCCAGCATCGGCCTTCACCCGCGCGACACGGAACGCCTCATCCGCGTGCTGCTCGCGCTGCGCGACATCGGCAACACGGTGATCGTGGTGGAGCACGACGAGGAGATCATGCGCGCATCCGACGCGATGGTCGACATGGGCCCGATGGCCGGAACGCTCGGCGGTGAAGTCGTTTTCGCCGGCACGCACGCCGACCTGCTCGCCGCGCAAAGCCTCACGGCAAAATACCTCACGGGCCGCGAAGCGATCGCCGTTCCCGCCAAACGCCGCAAGTGGAAACACTACGTCGAGATCGCCGGCGCAAGCGAGAACAACCTCAAGAACCTCAACGTGAAATTCCCGCTCGACGTGATGACGGTCGTTACCGGCGTCAGCGGTTCGGGAAAATCCACGCTCGTCAAACGCATCCTCTATCCCGCGTTCCAGAAACATCTCGGCGGCTACGGCGAGCAGACAGGACGTTTCGACGGACTGAAAGGCGACTTCCGCCACATCGGAACCGTCGAGTTCGTCGACCAGAACCCCATCGGGAAATCGTCGCGCTCGAATCCCGTGACGTATGTGAAAGCGTACGACGAGATCCGCGCGATGTATGCCGAGCAGCCCTTGTCGAAATTGCGCGGGTACAAGCCTTCGCATTTTTCCTTCAACGTCGACGGCGGCCGCTGCGAGATCTGCGAAGGCGAAGGCGAAGTGGTCGTCGAAATGCAATTCATGGCCGACGTGCATCTCCTCTGCGAAGGCTGCAAAGGCAAACGTTTCAAAGACGAAACACTGGAAGTGGTGTACAACGGCAAAACCATTTCCGACGTGCTCGACATGACGGTGGACGACGCCATCACCTTCTTCGGCGACGGATCGAACCACGGCAAAAAGATCGTCGCGAAATTAAAGCCGCTCCAGGACACCGGCCTCGGCTACGTGCACCTCGGGCAGTCGTCCAGCACGCTCAGCGGCGGCGAGGCACAGCGCATCAAGCTCGCCTCTTTCCTCGGCCTCGGGCACAACCAGCCGCCCACGCTTTTCATCTTCGACGAGCCGACGACCGGTTTGCATTTCCACGACATCAAAAAGCTGCTCGACGCATTCAACGCACTCATCGCGCAGGGCCACTCGCTCGTGATCATCGAGCACAACATGGAAGTGGTGAAGTGCGCCGACTGGGTGATCGACCTCGGTCCCGAAGGCGGCGACGAAGGCGGAAATCTTGTGTTTGAAGGAACGCCGGAGCAGCTGGCGAAGAGCAAGGCGGGATTTACGGGGAAGTATCTTAAAGAGAAACTTTTGTAGTTCTTTTACCGCGGGATTAATCCCGCGGTAAAAGAAAGAATGCACGGAGACACGGAGGGGTTTTCGTGCTTTTTTCATCTAGCTGCCAGGCATTTACATACTTTTGGGCGATTTCCTTCATAACCCGTGTTGACCTTTCCCCATTCCCGACATTCATGCAAAACAACGTATGACAGACGAACAGATCATACACGAGCTTAAAGCGGGAAAACACACGGCGGCCATCAAAGCGCTCTACCGGCACTACCCGCTCGTCAGGCAGATGATCCTGAAGAACAGCGGCAGCCGCCAGGATGCGGAAGACATTTACCAGGAAGTGCTTATCATTCTTTTCCGGAAAGCGAAAGACGAAAAGTTTACGCTGACCAGCAGCCTCAGCACGTTTCTTTTTTCCATCAGCCGATTGCAGTGGATGAACGAGCTGCGCAGGCGAAAAAAAGAAGCGAAAGGCGAGCTGGGCGAGATCAGCGCGGAGGATGCAGCGACATTCTCGCAGTACATCGATGAGGAATCGAAGTTCAAAAAAGCGGAACAGGCCATCCTGCAGCTTGGTGAAAAATGCCGGGAGTTGCTGCGCCTCTTCTACTTCGAGAAGCTGGAC
This sequence comes from uncultured Chryseobacterium sp., assembly GCA_966211705.1. GTDB lineage: Bacteria > Bacteroidota > Bacteroidia > Palsa-965 > Palsa-965. Next base: position 79,274 of record CBIHOC010000009.1, on the reverse strand, counting down.
TTCGCCACCATCGCCGGAAAGATCGGGCTGAGCAACGAACGCGTCGCAAAAAGCCAGAAGTACCGCTGCCTCGAAAAAGCCCGTGAGAATTACTTGTCGTCAAACGTCAAAAACCAATCGTGATGGAAAAGCTGACCGACAAGATCGACCGTTACTTCGACGGCGCCATGAATGCGGAGGAGAAAGCTGCGTTTGAAAAGGAGATTAACGCCAGTGCTGACCTTCAGCAACAGGTCGACGTGCAGCGCAACCTGCGCGCGGGCATCGAACGGCTGGGAATGAAGAGCGCCGTTTCTTCCACGTTCAGGAAAATGACGTTGAAGAACAAAATTTACAAATGGGGCGTGGCCACCGTCGCTGTCACCGCGATTGCCACCGCTGCTTATTTCGGTTACCCGGCTCTCACGGGAAACTCAACGGCTGACTACGAGCTCCCGGCGCTGAACGAAGACGGCACTTCCCTCTGGGCCGACGCGGACCGGAATTTACCCACTCAGCTTTTCGAGATCGATCCGACGAAAGACACCGTGATCGAAACGGAAGGCGGACTGGTATTCGCCATCCCCGCCAATGCTTTTATCCACGCAAAAAATCCCGTCACGCTCGAGATCCGTGAAGCGCTGACGCCGATGGACATCATGAAAGGCGGATTGTCCACCACGAGTGACGGGCAATTGCTCGAAACCGGCGGCATGTTTTACCTGAACGCGCGCGATGGAGAAATATCGCTGCAGATCGACCCGGCCAAACCGATCTACGCGAACGTCCCGACGAACGAAGTGCGGCCGGACATGTTGCTGTTTACGGGAGAACGCCGGGCTGACGGGAGCATCAATTGGAAAAACCCGAAGCCGTTGGAAAAACAATTGGTGCCGGTGGACATTCATTCACTGGATTTTTATCCGAAAGGATTTTTGCATGTGCTGGGAGGACAGGGATATGATGTGACGAATAAAAAGTTGACGGATAGTATTTATTATTCGTATTCGGGGAGGTCTGGGGAAAGAACGGCTTCTGCGCCAAGTCCGAATTTCGATTCCCTGGCATCAGTTTCATTTGATGGAGGATCATTATTCGCCGCAAACTGTGCTTCATGTCACAGAATTTCGGGTGAGAATAGTACCGGGCCTGGACTCAAAGGTGTGCTTGGTCGCATTCCCGGCGGCAACTGGAAATACGAATGGGTGCGTGACAATAACGCACTCCGTGCCAAAGGCGACGCTTATGCAAATTTCATTTTCAAACAATTTAATGGCTTGCCGATGAATGCGTTTCCGAACTTAACAAACGAGCAGATTGACGCCATCCTGAATTACACGAACAACGGCGGATATCCTTCCGAAATTGATCCTGCCCGGATTGCCGCAATCTGGAATGACAAATTCCAGAATACGATCATTGCAACAAAAGAGTTCGAAGAGCGCCTGCAGGTAATTTTTCAATCCTGCGATCCGGGACCGCTTGAAGTGTATCTCAGCAATCTCGACAAACCGCTATGGGAAAGCGATAGCCTCGTATATGCACGTTACCGCCGTTCAGAATTTTACACATTCTATCTCCGTCGCGACGGCGGCATTACCATCGATCAGCCGCACATGAAAGAGTTGCAGGAATACCAGGAGACCAAACGCAAAGCTGTTCAGCTCGCAGCAGAAAAGACGCTCAAGGAAAGCAGTGATCTTGCGTCCCTGCAAGACAGCAGTTATTCCGCCATGAAATCGCAACAGAACCTGGATGATGTCACGCGTACCGGTGAAAACTTCGCAAGAGAATTCGACGTCAATTTGCGCGAAGCGTACCGCCAGCTGGGAAGGCCTTACATGAAAAATCCGCCGGCCAATGCGTACTATGGTTTTAACGTGAACAATACAGGTTGGAAAAATATCGACAAATATGTCTTTGCAGGAATCGACTGGGAAGTACTGACATCGACAGCGAACCGGACAACTTTAAACTATACTGATCCGGAGACCGGGGAAAAAGCGGTGATCAAATATGAAGAGCTGAAGATCACTGTTGCAGATCAAAACAGCTACGACCAGGTTATCGTTTACCTCGCTTCGGACAGCCTTCCATCCTTTCAAAAAGTGTATGTCAAAAACGGCGCTTATTCTGAAAAATTGAACGAGCTGATGCGGTATTCACTGGTCGTTATTGCCCAAAAAGGCGATAAATGGTATTGGCAAAAGACCGACCGCGTAAAGCCCGGAACGGTTGATGTAAAGCTGGAGACGATTGCAGAAGATAAATTACGCAAGAAGCTCAACCGTTCCTTCAGTAGAAGCATGGGGCAGGATTTTGAAGAAGAGCTCGAAGTAATGATCGGTGAACGCACCTATCGGCAGCAACTCAAAAAACGTGAAGCGCAGGCGGAGATCGACCGGCAGATCATGGAAGTGATTTTTCCATGTTGGGAAGTACCCGTTGAGGAAATGAATACCTCTGAACACCCACGATGGTATTAACACCTGTAGCGACACGAGGCCTCGTGTCGCTACAGGTGTTAATACCTCCGTGGTAAACCTCACTTCCCCGGAATCTTCCCCGCATCAATCGCCGCCGGCGTGATCACCTCCGGAACAAACTGCCGGTCCACAATTTCCGAGATCGGAATTCGCTTTTTCAAAATCCCCATCGTGATCGCCATGTCCTGTATCGCCTGCAGGTCTTCATCCGTAGGCGTTAACTGAACGTAAGAAACCCGTGAAGGGGACGACGTCAGCACGTAGTTCAGCACTTTTTCGTCCTGCCGGTAATACGGCGCCACCAGCTTTGCGGCTTCCGCACGATGTGTTTCCGCCCACTGCCCGGATTCTGCAATTCCACGGACCAAATCGCGCACCACTTCGGGACGCTCGCGAATTAAATCTTCGTGCACCACCAACGCGCAGGAAATAAAGTCCGGCCAGATGTCGCGGGCGTAATAGAGAACGCGGCCCACGCCGTCGAGCTCCGATTTCGCGCAGTGCGGCTCACCGACAAAAAATCCGTCGATCGCGCCTGCCGCCAGCGAGGTGGGCATGTCGGGCGGAGGCAGCACGATGAACTCGATGTCTCCCTGCTTCAGTCCCTGGTCGATCATCAGCTTGTTCAGCACGAGGTATTGGTTGCTATACAGGCTCGGGATCGCGATCTTCTTCCCTTTCATGTCGACAAGGCTTTTCGCGGGATCGTCTTTCGCCACGATCAGCTCGGAGCCATCGCGGTGGCCGAGGTAACAGATGCGCACCGGCACGCCGTCTTCCCGCATTTTCATCGCCAGCGGCACGATCATGAACGTGGCCATGACCTGTTTCGCCTCGATCGCGCTCACAACCGTGGGGAAATCCATGAAGCGTTGTGAGTTAAAATTCGTATTCGATTCCGTGGTCTTCGAAGCGAAATCGGTGACGGGGCACGTGAGGTGACAAGTTACCGGCAGGTAGCCGATCGTGAGCGATTGCCCGGCGTTCTTGTTCGGTCCTTCGTGTTTGCTTTCAGCATCCGCCTGCGTTTTATTTTCCCACGGTTTAAAGCGCAACACGCCGAGGGTCGCAATGATCAGCACGACACTGATCACAATTTTTACAGTCGTTCCTTTCATGACAATTATTTAAACCGGTTCAATAGTATCGTCGCTGAGATCGAGCGCTTTCAGGATCGCATCCATGGCAGCAATCACAGCAGCATCCGTCGGCTTTCTCGGGCGCGGCGTTTCGATGCGCAGCTCGCGGCGGATGAACGAGGGACGTTTTGTCAGCACGAGCACGCGATCTGCAAGTTGCGCGGCCTCTTCAATGTCGTGCGTGACGAAGACCACTGTGCGCGGGCGTTTCACGAGGAGACGGTTAAGTTCATTACGCAAACGCAGCCGCGTCTGGTAATCGAGCGCTGAAAAGGGCTCATCCATGAGCAGCACGTCGGAATCGCCGGCCAGGACACGCGCAAGCTCCACGCGCTGCCGCATGCCGCCCGACAGCTCGTGCGGGTAATGCTTTTCAAAACCATCGAGGTGAACGAGACTCACCAGCGTTTTCAATTCGTTCTCCCGTTCCGTTTCGTTGTTGATCCCGCGCATACCCATCCCGATATTTTCGGCAACTGTCAGCCACGGGAACAAGCCGTCCTGCTGGTACACCGTGCGGATCACGCCGTCGCGACGAACTGCCCCGGAGGAAGGAAGCAGGTGGCCCGACAGTAAATTGAGCAACGTCGATTTCCCGCAACCAGAAGGCCCGACGATCACAAGAAATTCGCCCGGGGCTACCGTGAGACGGATCTTGCCCACAACTTCCACTTCATCGTACCTGTGCGATACGTTATCGAGATGAAGCGGGCTTGTCGCAATATTATCTTTCATATCCCCAGCGGATGTTCGGCAATTTCGTCAGCTGCGCCAGCAGCCTGTCGGCCAGCATGCCCAGCGCGCCGATAATGATCATGTAGCAAACAGCAGTGTCCAGTCGAAGACCGTTGCGCGCGTCCCAGATACCGTAGCCAAGTCCGTCCTGGCAGCCCACCATTTCAGCCGCGACGATGACGACCCATGCGATCCCGTAGGTGACGCGCAATGCCGTGACGATCTGCGGCAGCACCGCGGGAAACGTCACTTTGGTGAGCAGCTCCATGCCTTTATAATTGTAATCGCGCGCGACACGGAAATAGATCTTCGGAATGTTGGCCACGGCGGCCATGGTGGAAAGCGCAAGCGGGAAAAAAGCGGCCAAAAAGATCAGGAAGATCGCCGGCTTGTCGCCGATGTGGAACCAGAGAATGGCGAACGGGATCCACGCGAGCGGGGAAAGAAAACGGAAAAAGTTCAGCAGTGGCGCAAATGCTTTTCGTCCCAGTGCATGCTGCCCGAGCCATAGCCCGGCCGGGATCGCCAGCAACGCGGAGATCGTGAACCCGATCGTTATCCGCCACAGCGATGCGATCACATCGTTGACCAGTCGCCCGCTTGCGATCTCTTCCCGGAAGCTGCGCGCCACGTCGCCCGGGGAAGGCAGCTGGTAAGCGGGAACAAGCTGCAGCCGGCAGATCGCGTACCAAACCAGCAGCAGCAAAATAATGACTGCGGCGGGAAGGAGAAAACTGAATCTTTTCAAGATAATGAGTTGAAAATTTGCCGGTGTTAAATTACAAATTGTGGAGAAAGGGGATGTAAATTCAGTAAACCACATTCACCACAACCCAGTTCAACGCTTCCGAAAGCGCATACAACACCGCTGCGGTGAACATAAAACTATCAAACCGGTCGAGCAGCCCGCCGTGCCCCGGGATCCAGCTGCCGTAATCTTTCACACCGCACATGCGTTTATACTTCGACGCGAGCAGGTCGCCGGCGAATGCAATTCCACTGAGCGAAAGCGAATAAAACACCGCAATCGCCAGGTCCAGCAACACCGTGTTCAGCCCCCATCCCAGGCTGGTTTTCATGGCAAGCCCACCCGCCATGATCATGATCGTGAAAAAGACCGCGAGAAATCCGCCCAGCAACCCGCTCAGCGTTTTATTCGGACTGATCCGGGGACTGATCTTTCGCCCGCCGAACAATTGCCCGGTGAGCTGCGCCATGCCGTCGAAGATCACGACGAGCACGTAAAGGAAAGCGCTGCTGAATTCGAATGTATAACGAACGAAGCAAAAAGCGATCAGCAGATAAACAAATAGCGCGCGAAGCAAAACAGGAATTCCTCTTCCCGATTTCAGCCACACGAAAATAATTTCAGCTAAGCCGATCGCCACAAGCACAAAGCTGATGCGGGACAGCATTTCCAGCCAGTCGAGCAGCAGCACGAGGGAAACGATGCCGAGGTAAACGAAATATTTCGTCCAGCGCTCACGCCTTGTATCTTTTACGCGTTCCGTCAGCAGCAGCAGGAAAGCGCCGAACAGGAAATACGCCGCAAGAACGAGCAGCAGGCGGACACTCATGCGATTCGTCCTTTCTCTTTCAGCATAAAAAATATCCCTTTTGCATTTGAACGTAATTCCGGCACGAAGGATACGGCGACCAGCTCTTCCGTGAACGCAAGCATGCTCACGCTCCACATCGTCCAGAAAAACCATTCGGCATTTCCCCAGTTGAAAAACGTAAAGATGAAAATGCCCTGGAGATAGCCGGCGATCTTTGTCGAATATAAATGAAAATGCGGCGTGCGTTTGAAACGGATGAAACAGACGAGGTACGGCAGCACCCACATTGCAAGCAGGAAAATAAATTCCCAGTCCTTCGACGCAACGAACTCCCGCTTCAGCACGATCATCCCGGTGAATGCCGCGATATAAGTCGTCACGTCCGCCGCTGAATCCAGCTTCGCGCCGAATTCCGTCTGCAGCTTAAACAACCGGGCGATCAACCCGTCGAGGATGTCCGTGACCAGGCTGATGGAAAGCAGGAGGATAAAAACCGCGTCGTTGCCGGCGTAGATCATCCACATCAGCACGGGGAAGGCAAGCAGGCGGTACGCGGAAAGCAGGTTCGGAATATTCCGGAGAAGGGTTTTCATGCTGCAATACTACACAGTCCGGCGTCCGGCACGCGCATTTATGGCCGCCGGGAATTAACGGATTTCACGTCGCGCCCGGGTAAAAAATGCAAATCCTGCCAAAAGCAGGAAACGAGTTGCAAAAAACACAAAAAAGCCCCCGCGCAGTCGCAGATTTCCCCGCAAACCGTGACTTTCGCGAAACATTCCCGCCCCGTTTGCGCCGCTCAATTTCCGCAGGTGGAAAGAGGACATAACTTTGCCAACGTGAGTTCTGAGTTCGGAGATCTTAGTTCTGAGAATAAAAGCTCAGGCTCATCTCCGGACAAACCTCAGAACTCAGAACCCAGACCTCAGAACCCAGACCTCAGAACTCAGAACTCAGAACCACCATGGCTAGTTCAAAAGAAAAAGCACAAAAGGCGCTCGCGCTGATCGACAACGTTCACGGCATCGAAAAGCTCGCGGCGGAATTCCGGAATAAAACGGAGAACATCCCGGCCCACGATACGTTTCCTACCGAAGAGATGGCGTCGATCGCGGGGAAAGAGAAACGCCTTTCTTATCTGCGGGAAATGACCGACTACCAATTCGGCTATCTCACAAACGATAAAACGTTCGGCGATTTCGGAACGCTTGCCGGCAACATCGAAAATTTCATCGGCATGACGCAGGTTCCGACCGGCGTGATGGGCCCGCTGCGTGTGCTCGGCACGGCTGCAAAAGGCGACTTCTACGTTCCGCTGGCCACGAGTGAAGGCGCGCTGGTTGCATCGTATCATCGCGGCGCAAAAGCGACGCGGCTGAGCGGCGGCGTTACATCCGTGTGCATCGTGGAAGGCGTGCAGCGCAGCCCGGTGTTCACGTTCCCCGACATCGGCACGCTGGCCACCTTCCTCGGCTGGGCGCTGAGCCAGGAAGCGAAAGCCGACGAGATCATCCGCGCGAACAGCCGTTTCGCGAAGCTGGAAGACGTGCGCGCCAACATCGAAGGCAACCACCTCATCCTGACATTCGAATACCACACCGGCGATGCAGCGGGACAGAACATGGTGACGATCTGCACCGAAGCGCTTTGCCGTTACCTGGTTGAAAATTCACCCGTGAAACCGGATTCCTGGTACATCGAAGGAAATTATTCCGGCGATAAAAAAGCGACGGCGCTTTCCTTCACCAATGTGCGCGGAAAAAAAGTGAGCGCGGAATGCCTCATCCCGAAAATCATCGTCGAGAAAGTTTTGAAGACTACGCCCACCGCTATGGCCGACTATTGGCAGGCGTCGACCATCGGCGTCATCCAGAGCGGGGCGATCGGCGCGCAGGGGCACGTGGCGAACGGTCTGACGGCCTTGTTCCTTGCCACCGGCCAGGACGTGGCGTGCATCGCGGAAGCAGCGATCGGCATCACGCGCATGCAGCTGACGAAAGAAGGCGATCTCTACACGAGCGTAACACTTCCGAACCTCATTGTCGGCACGGTCGGCGGCGGAACTGCATTGCCCACGCAGAAGGAATGCCTCGAGCTGCTCGGCTGCACCGGAACCGGAACCGCGCGTAAATTCGCGGAGATCTGCGGCGCCGTGGCGTTGTCGGGTGAAATTTCCATCGCAGCAGCGTTGTCCGCCGGCCACTTTGCAGGCGCGCACCAGAAATTCGGACGCAAGAAATGAGCAACGCGTTTTCAAAGCCGGAAGAGAACAACGCTTCACTCGCGAAACGCCTGTGGATCTACCAGCGGGAGCGTTTCCCGGTGTTCGGGCACGTTCCGCTCGTGGCGGCGTTCAGTTTTTCGGCCATCGCTTACGCGCGCATCTGCCGCGGTGCGGAAGGGTTCGTGCCGTGGGAACGTTTCTTCGTCGGCATCGTCACGACCGTCACGCTTTTTCTCCTCGTCCGCATCTTCGATGAATTCAAAGACAAAGAAGACGACGCGAAATACCGCCCGGAACTTCCCGTCCCGCGCGGGCTGGTTTCCCTGCGCGAACTGGCGGCGATCGGCGTGATCGTTTTCATCCTGCAGGTCACGCTCAACGCGATCTTTTTCCCGAAGATGCTCATCATCTATTTCATCGTGATCGCGTACCTGTGCCTGATGGGGAAAGAATTTTTCGTGGCGGAATGGCTGAAGAAGCACCAGTTCTGGTACGTCACGTCGCACATGTTCATCATCCCGCTCGTCGACATTTACGCCAGCGGGCTCGACTGGCTCGTGGAAGGCGCGCCGGCGCCGAAAGGTTTGCTGTTCTTCTTCGCCGTGTCGTATTTCAACGGCATCGTGCTCGAGATCGGGCGGAAGATCCGCACGCCGGAAAAAGAAGCGGAAGGCGTGCTCACCTACTCGTCCATGTTCGGCGCGAAAAAAGCGACGTGGCTGTGGATCTTCATCCTGTTCGTCACGCTCGGCTGGAGCGTCGCCGCTTCCTGGTTCGCAGGATACGGGCAAACGGGATTGCTCGTGCTCGGCGTGGTGTTCGTCATCTGCGCGCTGCCGGCAATTTTGTTTATGAATAAAATGACGGTGAAAAATTCGAAGCTGATCGAATACGCTTCCGCGCTGTGGACGATCGCGATGTATTTAACCTTAGGCGGCGTGCCGATGATCGCCGAACTGCTGAACCGATGAATTTCATCCGCTACAATACACCACGCACTGAACGCCACGGAACCGTAGGCGGGAAAGCAGGCAATCTCTTCCGGATGATCGACGAAGGTTTTCCTGTGCCGGAATTTTCCGTCATCCCGCTCGAAGAAGGGTTGAACATTATTCCGCAGGCTGCGCTGGACAGCAACGATTACGACGCGATCCGTGCAGCCATTCACGGTTACAAATTCCCGGCAGATTTTGCTTCACGCATCACCAGCGAAGCTCTTTACGGAACATTTTTCGCCGTGCGCTCCTCCGCCGCAGACGAGGACGGCAGCGCGTTCTCATTCGCCGGGCAATTTGTCTCCGAACTTTTTGTAACGAAAGAAACGCTGGAAGAAAGCATCAAAAAAGTCTGGCTGTCGGCTTATTCGGATCGTGCGCGCGTTTACCGTGAAGTCAATCACATCCGCTCGCAGCACGGCATCGCGGTGATCGTCCAGCGCATGATCCCCGCGGACGTTTCAGGCGTTGCTTTCGGCGCCAACCCGGTGACGGGCGAACGGAATGCGAAGCTCATCAGCGCCGTCTGGGGATTAGGCGAAGGTCTTGTCTCGGGCGAATTGAACGCGGACAATTATTATGTCACGGAAAATTCGGTCAAGTCTGAAATAGCGGAGAAAACGGGGAAAATTGTTTTCGATAAAAACACGGGGCATGGCGTCAGTAAAGTTATTGTTCCGGAAGAGCTGAAAAACAAATCCTGCCTGCGTGAAAGCCAGGTGCGTGAACTCGCCGCGCTGCTCGACCGGCTGAAAAATATCTACGGGCGTCCACAGGACATCGAGTTTGCGGTGGAAGGTGAAGCGATCTACCTGCTCCAGGCGCGGCCCATTACCAGCCTTGCGAAATTGTCCGATCCGAACGGCGAATACATCGTGTGGGACAATAGCAACATCATCGAATCCTATCCCGGGCTGTCGGCGCCGCTGACGTTTTCCTTCATCCGGAAAATGTATGAAGCCGTGTACATCCAGTTTTCCGCGATGATGGGCATCAATGCGAAGGAGCGGAAGGAACAGGCAGCCACGTACGCCAACATGCTCGGACTGCTGAAAGGCCGCGTGTACTACAACCTCCGCAGCTGGTTCAAATTGCTTTCGCTGCTTCCCGGCTATTCCCTGAACGCGGAGTTCATGGAGAAGATGATGGGCGTGAAGGAACGTTTTGTGCTCGACGATTACACGCCCCGCACCAAATTCCGCGAGCGTTTGCGTGTCGGGAAAATGATCTGGCTGACGATCCTCAACCTGCGCCGCCTGCCGAAGATGCGGAAGAAATTTACCGCAGAATTCGAAAGTGTGATGAAAAAGTTCGACGCGATCGATTTCAATTCCTGTGACGCGTGGCGGCTGATGCGTTTATATAAAGAGTTCGAGCAAACGCTGCTGGAGAAATGGAAAGCACCGCTCGTCAACGATTTTTTCGCGATGATCTATTACGGCACGTTGCAAAAGCTGGTCGTGAAATACGGCATCGATGAAAGCGGAACGCTGCACAACGATTTACTGTGCGGCGCGCGCGACATCGTCAGCACGGAGCCCATTCATCGTTGCGCGGCCATTGCAAAAATGATCCGGGAGAATTCCGCGGCGCTCGAGCTGTTCGAAAATCCGGACGAGCGCGAGATCTGGGATGAACTGGAAAGCTTTGAAAACTTTCACTACATCCGTGATGAATTCAAACGCTACATCAGCGACTGGGGCGATCGCACGGTGGGCGAGCTGAAACTGGAAACCGTTACATACCGCCAGCAGCCGGAATTGCTCGTGCGTGTCATCCGCGGCTTTTTACGCCAGGAAGAAAGCGTGAACAAGGATTTCGACCTTACGCTTCGTGCGGCCGCTGAAGAAAAAGTGCGCAAAGCGCTTTCCGGGAAGCCGTTCAGAAAAATGATCTTCAACTACGTGCTGCGGAAATCCCGCGATCTCGTCAGCAACCGGGAAAACCTGCGTTACGCCCGCACACGGGGTTTCGGCATGGTGCGCAGGATCTTCCTGGGCATGGGCGAGAACTTTTACGCGGAAGGAATTCTCGACGCGCCCCGCGACATTTTCTGGCTGAAGATGGAAGAACTGTTCGACTTCATCCAGGGCACCAGCGAAACACGCGACCTCAAATCGCTGGTCGCCTTGCGGAAAAAAGAATACGCCGCATTCGAAAAAGACAGCACCGCCGAACGCATTCCCACGCGCGGCATCGTCAACCTCGGCAACGATTTTTCAAAAGGCACCAACGCCGGCGACAATTTCACGGGCGACCTGAAAGGCCTCGGCTGCTGCCCGGGCCGCATCACCGCGCGCGTGCGCGTCGTCCACGATCCGCACACGCTCTCTTCCCTCGACGGCGACATCCTCGTCACCGCAAGCACCGACCCGGGCTGGGTGACCTTGTTCCCGTCTGCATCGGCCATTCTCGTCGAGCGCGGCAGCCTGCTCAGCCATTCCGCCATCGTGTCGCGGGAAATGGGGAAACCGTGCATCGTGGGAATAACGGGACTTCTGCAGCGACTGAAAACGGGCGACAGAGTGGAAATGGACGGAAGCACCGGTGAAATAAAAATTCTCGAATCATGAGTGAAGAATTGAAAGAACGTGTCGAATTCGATTTCATCCGGTATGCGAATTGCTGGGAGGATGCGGACATCCTGGTGGAAGCGTTGAACGTGCAGCCGGGCGACCGCGTGCTTTCCATCGCTTCGGCAGGCGACAACAGCTTTGCGCTGCTTGCGCAAAACCCGGAGCTGGTGGTGGCGGTCGATGTGAATCCCATCCAGCTGCATTTGTGCGAGCTGAAAAAAGCGGCGTTCCACCTCGACACGCATTACGACTTTATGGAATTTCTCGGCTTCGAGATGGGACGCAAGCGCGTGAACACGTATAAGATGATCAAAAAGCACATGTCGCGGGAAGCGCAGCTGTGGTGGGATGAGAATACGCACCTCATCGAGAAAGGCGTGATCCTGCAGGGAAAGTTCGAGCGTTACTTCCGCTTTTTCCGCTCGCGCCTGCTGCCGCTGATCCATTCGAAGAAAACCATCGCGGCGCTTTTTCTCGAAAAAAGCGAAACCGGCCAGGAAATTTTTTACCGTGAGAAATGGAACACGTGGAGGTGGCGCCTGTTCTTCAAAATTTTCTTCAGCCGCACGGTGATGGGCAAATACGGCCGCGACCCGGAATTCCTGAAAGAAGTGCAGGTTTCCGTTTCGGAATACATTTTCAGCAAAGCGGAAAGTCATCTCGTGAAAAAAGACGCGCAGGAAAACATTTACCTGCATCACATCATGACCGGGCATTTCGAGCCCCGCCTTCCCTATTACGCCCGACAGGAACATTTTGAAACCATCCGGAAGAACCTCGACCGCTTTGTCGTGTTTAACGGTTACGCGGAAGATGCGATCCGGGCGCACGGGAAATTCTCGGCGTTCAATCTCTCAAACATTTTCGAGTACATGCCTGCCGATGTGGCGCAGCAGGTCGGGAAAGGCCTGGCCGCGGGGGCTTCAGGCGATTCCCGTTTCGCGTACTGGAACCTGATGGTGCCGCGCAACCTCGCCGCGCTGCTGCCGGATGAATTCACGCACGTCAAATCGCTGTCAGAAGAATTAACCGCGCGCGACAGTTGTTTCTTTTACCGCAGCTTTAACCTCGACCGCAAAAAATGAACCAGCAGCTCATTAATTGTCTTTTGCTTGGCGCGGCCTTCCTCGCACTCTTCGGAATTGCCGAGCTGCTTTATCACAAAGCGCGCGTCCAGGCGGAATACACGCGTAAACTTGTTCACTTTGGCACCGGCGTGCTCACGCTGCTTTTCCCGGTTTTCCTCCAAAGCCATTGGTATGTTCTTCTCCTGTGCGGTTCATTCGCAGTACTGCTCACGCTCAGCCAGAAATTTAATTTCCTGAAATCGGTCAACGCCATCGACCGGAAATCGCACGGAAGTATTTCTTACCCGGTTGCGGTGTACGGCACGTTTCTTTTTTATACGTACGGCTACACCGACGATTGGTCGAATCGTTCCGAACCGCAGATGCCATTTTATTACATCCCCATCCTCACGCTCGCCATTTGCGATCCGCTGGCCGCGCTGCTTGGCAAACGTTTTCCCTGGAAACCGTATAAAGTCGGCGCCGGCAAAAAAACGCTCACAGGCTCCCTCGCGTTTTTTACATCGGCAACACTGCTTTGCTTCATCATCCTTTATGCAGCAACCGGCGGCTTTTCAGTCACGAACGCAATCTCCATTGCCCTGCTGACCGGCATCGCCACGACCATCGCCGAAGCGTGCAGCCGGAACGGTTTCGACAACCTTACGATCCCGGGCACAGCAATTCTTACGTTGTATATTATTTCATTCACCTCGCTTTACCATAACATTCATCGCTGATCATGGTCCTTTTCCACACCTTCCCGCCACGTGCCGGCGCGCCCGAGATGAAAGGTTTCGCGGAGAAGCTGTATTCCCCGCAGCTGCTCCCGTTGCAGCAGGCGGGCGACGTGATCAATACGCATTATGCGGCAGCGGGAATTGCAGTGGTGAAAAATGGCGAGACGATGGGAAGGCTCATCCTGTATGCCGGAACAGGAATTCACGTGGGCGGAAAAAAAGCGTTGATCATCGGGAATTACGAATGCGTGAACGATACGGAAGCGGCAAAAAAACTGCTGGAAGTGGCGGAAGAAATGGCGCGCATGGAACGTTACGCGGTGCTGCTCGGGCCGATGAACGGGACGACGTGGGACACGTATCGGTTTTGCACGAACCCGGAAGCAGGAATGTTTTTTTCGGAAATGGTCCACCAGCCGCATTACCCGCAACAATGGAAAGACAACGGTTTCGCTGTGCTTGCGGAATACGCATCGACGATCGATCGTGACATGATATGGGAAAAACCGGTGGCGCTGGAACGCGAACGAGAGCTGCACAGCGAAGGCCTGGTGATCCGGAACATCGACCTCGACAATTACGAAAGCGAGCTGGAACGCATGTTTGTTTTTTGCGAACGGGCATTCCGGGCGAATTTCCTGTACACACCGACAACGTGGGAAGCGTTCCGGGAAAAATACATCGCGGTGAAAAAATGGATCCTCCCGGAAGCTGTTTTTATTGCGGAGAAAGACGGCGGGCTTGCCGGTTTTTGCTTTTGCATCCCGGACCATCTCTGCGCAACGGAAAAACGCCTTGTGCTGAAAACGATCGCGCGCGACAACCGCCCCGATCTCAAAGGCCTCGGCATGGTGCTCGGCAACTGCGTCACGCGGTTTGCGAAAACGAACGGGTATTCGGCCGTCATCCACGCGCTGATGCACCTGCAGAATTATTCGGTCAACCTTTCCGGGCAATTCTCGGGGCAGCCGTTCAAACAGTATGAATTGTATTCGAAGCAGCTATGAAACGAAGAACAAAAATCCTGCTCGGGACATTCATCACTGTCGACATTATCATTGCCGCAGTGTTCCTGTGCAGCCCGTACGGACGTCATGAAGGTTTTGATTACAAACTTATTCCCGCGTCTGTCGATATCGCAGCTCCGCCCGGGGAAGTATTCGCTTACCTCGGGAACTCCGGCCACGCAAAGGATTGGTCGGTTTATGTCGATCACATCACCCCGCTGAACAGCGACAGCTTCCCGGACGGCGCAGTTGGATCTCGCCGGCGTTGTTTTCAGCAGGCTGACGAACAAGGCACCTGGTGGGACGAGCTCATTACAATCGTCGAACCCGGCAAGCGAAGGCAGCTCACCATTTACAACATGCATGGATTCCCGATGAGCGCTGACGGCCTCGCCACAGAGCAGCTGTACACGCCGCTGGAAAATGGAACGAAATGCCGGCTCACGTTCACCGTGTTTTTTTCCGATCACGATCCCGGCGCATGGGACGCATTCAAAACTTATCTCGGCGCGTACAAGATCAAAAGCATTTTCGAAAAGAACCTTGCCAGCATCAAACGCATCGTTGAACAGCAGCGCCATGAATGAACCCGGCAACGTCAGCGATCTTTTTTTCGCAGCAGCGGAAAAATGGCCCGGCAAGATCGCGCTGGTGGACCGTGACGGTTCCACGCTGACTTTCGTCGGGCTGGCCGTGCAGGTGGAAGCGACGGCCGCGTATTACCGTTCCAAAGGAATCGGCAAAGGCGACCGCGTGCTCGTGTTCGTGCCGATGGGAATTCCGCTCTACCGCTGCATTCTCGCGCTATTCCGCATCGGCGCCGTGGCCGTGTTCCTCGACGAGTGGGTGAGCAAGGAGCGTCTCGAAGTATGCTGCCGTCTCGCAAAATGTAAAGCGTTCATCGCCCCGCTCAAGCTCCGCGCAATGGCCCTGCTCTCGAAAGAAATGCGCCACATTCCAATATGGCTCGGCACTTCACTCAAAACAACGAACAACAAACAACGAACAACAAACGACAAACGACTAACAACAAACGACACCGCCCTGATCACATTTACCACCGGCTCAACAGGAATCCCCAAAGCCGCCGATCGCACGCATGGATTTCTCACCGCCCAGTTCACCGCGCTTGTCGACAAGATCCGGCCGAAAGAATCCGACATCGACATGCCCGTGCTGCCGATCGTGCTGCTGCTGAACCTCGGCACCGGCGTGACGTCCGTGATCGCCGACTACAATTCCCGCAAGCCGGAAACGCTCGACACCGAAAAGATCTGGGCGCAGGTGCGAAAATGGAAATGCAACCGCATCACCGCTTCGCCTTACGTGATCGAAAAGCTGGCGGAAGATCGGACACACCGCGTGGATGCAGACGGCATGCGTATCTTCACAGGCGGCGCGCCCGTTTTTCCCGACCAGGCGAAAAAAATGAGCGAAGGTTTTCGCGGCGCTTCGATACAGATCGTTTACGGTTCCACCGAAGCCGAGCCGATCAGCAGCATTTTTGCAGACGAACTGGCGCGCAGGGAAAACGAGCTGGAGCGCGGGCTGCCCGTGGGAAAGCCGTATCACGGCACAAGCGTGCGCATTCTCCCGGTGACCAATGAAGCCATCACCGCCACATCCGAAAGCGCGCTGCAACAGCTCGCGCTGCCGGCGGAACAGGTCGGTGAAATCGTCGTCAGCGGCGATCACGTGCTGCGGCATTACATCGACAACCCGGAAGCGGAACAGCTGAACAAAATTTTCATCGGCGACAACGTATGGCACCGAACGGGTGATGCCGGTTTCACCGGGAAGAACGGGGAGCTTTACCTGTGCGGCAGGAGCAGCACGCTCATCCGCGACGCAAACGGAAAGTTGCTTGCGCCTTTTCTCTGGGAAGGCTGGTTCCGCAGCGTGCATGGCGTTTCAGCAGGAACGGTGCTTCAACGCGAAGACATGATCCTCGCCGTGCTCGAAGTGAAAGTAAATGCCGATCGCGATGCCATTTCCGCAACCGTGAATGCGCGTTATCCGTTTTCAAAGCTGATCTTTGTCGAACGCATCCCCCGCGATCCGAGACATTTTTCGAAGATCGATTACGGAAAGTTGGGTGAAATGATGAACGCCTCTCTTTCAACATAAAGTTAAAACCACGGAGACACGGAGGCACGGAGGAATGCCGAACTCCGTGCCCCCGTGTCTCCGTGGTTCTAAAAATTCCGGATGTCGAAGATCGAACTCACCACCATCGTCAACGCACCCGTCGAGATCTGTTTCGACCTGTCGCGCAGCATCGACCTGCACGTGATCACGCAAGGCAAGTCGGGAGAAAAAGCTATTGCCGGCGTCACGTCGGGATTGATCGGCCTCAACGATACGGTAACGTGGGAAGCGCGCCACTTCGGCATCCGCCAGCGGCTTACTTCGAAGATCACGGTCTGCGATCGCCCAACTGTTTTCGTGGATGAGCTCGTGAAAGGCGCATTCAGATCGATTTATCATCAGCACATTTTCCGGCAGGAAGGAAATGTCACGATCATCACGGATATTTTCCAATACGAATCGCCACTGGGATTTCTCGGCAAGCTCGCGAACAAGCTCGTGCTCGACCGTTACCTCACGAACCTGCTGAAGGAAAGAAATGCTGTGATCAAAGACTACGCTGAATCCGGGAAATGGAAAGAAGTTCTTGCGTCGCCTTTGCGCCCTTAGCGCTTTCGCGGTTCAATTTCACTCCGTCACCACATTCTCATCCTTGAACTGCAATTCGAACAGCCGTTTGTACTGCCCGTTCTGCCGGATCAGCTCCTGGTGCGGTCCCGACTCGATGATCTGCCCGTGATCGAGCACGAGGATGCGGTCGGAATGCAGGATGGTGGCGAGGCGGTGCGCGATGACGATGGACGTGCGTCCTTTCGTGAGCAAACGCGTGGCCTGCTGGATCAAAATTTCCGATTCGGTGTCGATGGACGAGGTCGCTTCGTCGAGCACGAGGATGCGCGGGTTGTACACGTATGCGCGGATGAACGCGATGAGCTGGCGCTGGCCCACGGAAAGCATCCCGCCACGTTCCCGCACGTCGTAATCGTAACCGCCGGGCAGGCTTGCAATGAACTCGTGCGCCCCGACGGCTTTCGCGGCTTCTTCCACCTGCGCGCGCGTGATGCCCGGGTTGTGCAGCGTGATGTTGTTGAAGATCGTATCCGAGAACAGGAAAACATCCTGCTGCACCACGCCGATGTTGCTCCGTAAAGCCTGCAGCTGGTATTCGCGGATGTTCTTTCCGTCGATCAGCACTTCGCCTTTGTTGTATTCGTAAAAACGGTTCAGCAAATTCATCATCGAAGTTTTCCCCGAACCTGTCGAGCCCACGATCGCCACCGTTTCACCGGCTTTCACGTCGAACGAAATTCCTTTCAGCACCCATTCTTCCTCTTTGTAGGCAAACCAAACGTCGCGGAATGAAATATCGCCGCGCAAGTGTGCTGCAGTATCTTTTCCCTCATCTTCGATCACCGAATCCGTATCGAGCACTTTGAACACGCGCTCCGACGAAACCATTCCCATCTGCAGCGTGTTGATGCGGTCGGCGAGCATGCGGATCGGGCGGAAGAACTGGTTGATGAGCAGCACGAAGAACGTGACGTCGCCCGGGTCGGCGAAATGGTCGAAGATCCGCTTCCCGGCAAACCACACGAGCAGGCCGAGCGAGATCGACACGAGAATTTCCACCACCGGGAAGAAGATGGAATAATAAAGAACCGACCGCACATTCGCGTCGCGATGCTTTGCGTTGATCTCGCGGAAACGTTCCATCTCCACCTTTTCACGGTTGAAGACCTGCACGATGCGCATGCCCGTGATGTGTTCCTGCACGAACGTGTTGAGCCGCGCCACCTGGTTGCGCACGTCGGTGAAGGAGGCTTTGACCGCATTCTTGAACCACCATGTGGCGAGGAACATCACCGGCACAGTTGACAGCACGACCAGCGTCACCCGCCAGTCCACGTACAGCATTGCGCCGAGGTACACCACGATCGTGAGCAGGTCGCCCGCGATCACGATGAAGCCCTGTGAAAAAACGTCGTTGATCGCTTCGATGTCGGAGATCACGCGCGTCACCAGCATGCCGATCGGCGTCTGGTCGAAGTAGCGCGATTTAAAATGAATGATCTTCTTATGCGTCTGCACGCGCAGGTCGCGCACGATGCGCTGGCCGAGCAGGCTCGTGCTGTAAGCATTGAACAACTGCAGCAAAGATTCAAGAACAAGCAGCCCGACCATGATCGAGCAGAACACGAGCAGCTCGTGGTTGAGGAATTCCACCTCCGCCGGCGATTCACCCGTGTGCACATACGTGTTCATCGTTTCGCGGATCAGCAGCGGCCGCACGACGGAAAGGAAAGACAGCGTAACGGTAAGCGAAATTCCCAGCCCGAACAGCCCGCGGTAGGGACGCGTGTAGCCAAGGATGCGTTTCAGCAACCCCCAGTCAAACGTTTTTCCCGATACTCCGCTCATTCTTTATGGTTCTGGGTTCTGGGCTCTTGGTTCTGGGATAGCTTACTGCTAAGAGCCAAGAACCCAGATCCCAGAACACTTTTCATTTCAAAGCAAATTAAACTCCTTCGGATACTTAATATCCGTAAGAAACAATCCTTCCGCCGGCACCGACGTTCCCGCCTGCGAACGTTTTCCCGATCGGATCACCGCATGCACGTCATCCGGCGTGAGTCGTCCGCGGCCCACGTCCACCAGCGTTCCCACGATCGCGCGCACCATGTTGCGCAGGAAACGGTTCGACGTGATCTCGAACACCGAGCCATTCTCCGTCGCCCGCCATTCCGCACTTTTCATCTTGCAGATCGACGTTTTGTGGTTGCCGCCGGTCTTGCTGAATGCGATGAAGTCTTCGTATTCCAGCAGCACTTTCGCCCCCGCGTTCATTGCGCCGAGGTCGAGGTCCGTGTGCAGCTCCCACGACAGGTGCGGGCCGAACGGGTCTTTCACACGCGTGATGTGATATTCGTAGCTCCGCGAAAATGCCGAAAACCGCGCGTGCGCATTCTCCGCCATTTTGTGAATGGACTGGATCGCGATGCCGTCCGGCAGCATTTTGTTCAGGCGGAACACCACGTTCTCGTTGCTGTCCAGGTCTTCGTGGTTGCTGTCGATGTGCGCGTAGAACATGCGTGCATGAACGCCCGTGTCCGTTCGCCCGCAGCCCACGCATTCCAGGTTTTCGCGCAGCAGCGTGCTTAACTTTTCATTCAGCGTCGCCTGCACCGTCGGCACGCCCGGCTGAACCTGCCAGCCGCAGAAGCCTGTGCCATTGTAGGAAAGACGGATGAAGTAGCGCGTCACGGTGGAAAATAAAGCGGCAGGGATTAAATGGCCCTGGATCCTCGGCACAAAGTTAGGGAAAAGCGGGGCGGTTGATGTTGATACAGGGAAATTGCGGGTATCTCAGTTTGGAAGATGCCATAGCAATAGCTATCGGGAACATCTGGCACATGGATGCGGAGCGCAGCAACGGCTCATCAAAGCTCCTCTGCTCCCGCCATCCGCTGCAAGTCCTCGCCACGTTTGAAGGCAAAACCTTCGCAGGGTTGCCCGTGCGCATGCCCGCGCGCAACCCTGCGAAGGTTAGTTACCGCTCCGGGCTTTCCGCTACTGTCGGGGCTAAAAAAGTTCCACCTGCTCTTTAAACAGCCTCTAACAGCATTCCGTATTTTAGCACGCAATGAAAAAGAAAGAATGCCCTTCCTGCGCCATGCAGATCCCCGCCAACAGCAAAGTCTGCCCCATCTGCGAATTTGAATTTCCCTCCACCTCCAAAAGTTTCGTCTGGATCGCCGTCATTCTCCTCCTCGCATTCCTCCTCACCCTCCTCAATTCCCTTTTCCATTTCCTGTAAATTTTCATTCGTGGGGGAAGATTCGGGTCGGCCACAGGCCGACCCCTGCATCCCCATACGAAATCACAA
Organism: uncultured Chryseobacterium sp.; assembly: GCA_966211705.1. Lineage (GTDB taxonomy): Bacteria > Bacteroidota > Bacteroidia > Palsa-965 > Palsa-965. Next base: position 58,796 of record CBIHOC010000009.1, on the reverse strand, counting down.
TCATTGAATTGTCGAATTCCCCACATTAACAATATTTTACACCCCGCCTCCCGCCCGTCCCTCCCTACGGATTACCTTTGTTTACACACCGAAATTCTCCTTATGAGTACAGATATCCACGCCCTGAACGACCGCATCAAACAGGAAAGCTCGTTCGTGGACAAGATCAACGCCGAGCTCGACCACGTGATCGTCGGCCAGAAGACCATGATCGAGCGCCTGCTCATTGCGCTGCTTTCCAACGGGCACATCCTGCTCGAAGGCGTTCCCGGGCTGGCCAAAACGCTCGCCGTGAAATCGCTGGCCTCCACCATCCACGCCGATTTCAGCCGCATCCAGTTCACGCCCGACCTGCTCCCGGCCGACCTCGTGGGCACGATGATCTATAACCAGAAGCAGGATTCCTTTACCGTGCGCAAAGGACCGGTGTTCGCCAATTTCGTGCTCGCCGACGAGATCAACCGCGCCCCCGCAAAAGTGCAGAGCGCGCTGCTCGAAGCCATGCAGGAACGCCAGGTCACCATCGGCGATGAAACCTTCAAGCTGCCCGAACCGTTCCTCGTGCTCGCCACGATGAACCCCATCGAGCAGGAAGGCACCTACCCGCTTCCCGAAGCGCAGGTCGACCGTTTCATGCTCAAGGTCGTCATCAAATATCCCACCCGCGAAGAAGAGCAGCACATCATCCGCCAGCAGCTCCAGGCCAAACGCGTTCAGCCCAAAGCCATCCTTCACCCCGAAGACATTCTTCGCGCGCGCAACGTGGTGCAGGACGTTTACCTCGACGAGAAAATTGAAAAATACATCGTCGACATCGTCTTCGCCACGCGTTATCCCGCCGAGTACCGCCTGCAGAAATTACAGCCGCTCATTTCCTTCGGCGGCTCCCCGCGCGCATCCATCAGCCTCGCCCAGGCTGCGAAAGCATACGCCTTCCTCCAGCACCGCGGCTTCGTCATCCCCGACGACATCCGCGCCGTTGCATACGACGTGCTCCGCCACCGCATCGGCGTCACCTACGAAGCGGAAGCCGAAAACATCACCTCCGAAATGATCATCCGCGACGTGCTCGGCGTCGTGCAGGTACCATAGGCAGTTATCGGTTGTCAGTTGTCGGTTGTCGGGGAATGTCCGACCGACAACTGACAACCGCCGGCTGACAACAGAACAATGGAAACGTCAGACATCATAAAGAAGGTACGTCACATCGAGCTCAAAGCCCGGGGGCTGAGCAACCATGTCTTTTCGGGTGAGTACCACAGCGCGTTCAAAGGACGGGGAATGACGTTTTCGGAAGTGCGGGAATACCAGCCCGGCGACGAAGTGCGCACCATCGACTGGAACGTGACGGCGCGGTTCAACCATCCTTACGTCAAAGTTTTCCAGGAAGAACGCGAGCTCACGGTGATGCTGCTCGTGGACGTGAGTTACTCCGGCGCGTTCGGCACGCATTCCCAGCTCAAGCAGGAGCTCATCACCGAGCTGGCGGCCGTGCTTTCGTTCTCGGCGATCCAGAACAACGACAAAGCCGGCGTGCTTTTTTTCAGCGACATCGTGGAGAAATTCATCGCCCCGAAAAAAGGAAAAACGCACATCCTCCGCATCATCCGCGAATCGCTCGAGTTCAAGCCCCGCGGCAACGGCACGAACATCCAGGCAGCGCTCGAATACTGCACCAACGCGATCAAGAACCGCTGCATCGTGTTTGTCATCTCCGACTTCATGAGCAGCGCATTCGAAGACGCGCTCCGCATCGCCAACCGCCGCCACGACGTCGTCGCGCTCCACGTGTACGACCGCCGCGAGCAGGAACTGCCCGACATCGGACTCGTCCAGCTCATGGACAGCGAGAGCGGCGAAATGCAATGGGTCGACACATCCAGCCCGTCCGTGCGCGAACGGTATGCGCGCACCTCCCGCATGCACCGCCTCTGGCTCGACGACCTGTTCCGCAAGATCGGCGTCGACTCGGCGCACATTGCCACCGGCGATCATTACATAAAAATCCTTTCCGGCCTTTTCCGCAAACGCGAGAAACGCGCATAGCATGAACCGCCTCGTCGCCATATTCCTCGCGCTCTTCGCCTTCACCGGCGGCGGGACGCTTTACGCGCAGCGCGCCGAAGCGGAAGCCATTCTGCCCCGCAGGCAGGCCCGCATCGGCGAGCAGGTGGAGCTGAAGCTGGCCGTGCGCTACCACGAAGGCAGCCGCAAAGTCGCCGTCACCTGGCCGGAGCTGAAAGACACCATCACCCGCGGCGTAGAGATCGTCAGGGTCGACAGCGTGCGCACGAAGATGGTCGACCGGGCGTCGGTGATGTACGAGCAAACCTGCAAAATCACGATCACCGCATTCGACTCCGGCACGTACATCATCCCGCCCCAGCGTTTCATAGTCGACGATGAAACAGCAGAAACGCAGGCGGTGGAGCTGCACATCACCAGCGTACCGGTCGACACGACAAAAGCGATCAAAGACATCAAGGCCTTGTACGAAGTGCCGCCTGCGCCTCCCGTGATCCCGGCCGAAGAACCGGTCAACTGGTGGCTGTGGTCGGCGATCGCCGCTGTGGTGCTCGGCGGAATTATCCTGCTCATTTACCTGCTGCGGAAAAAACCGGTGCAGGAACCGCTTCCCGTTCACACCCGCACGCTCCTGCCGCACGAAAAAGTGCTCGAGCAACTGGCGGAGCTGGGACGGAAGAAACCCTGGCTGCATGGCGGGCTGAAGGAATACCACATTTCCCTTTCCACCATCCTGCGCAGCTGGATCGCCGAGCGCCACAACATCCACGCGCAGGAAATGACCACCGGCGAGATCCTCATGCGCCTCAGGGGCATCGGCGCCGATCCTTCCGCGGTCATGGTCCTCACCCGCGTGCTGCGAACAGCCGACATGGTAAAGTTCGCGAAAGGCATTCCCGACAACCAGGCGAACGAAGAATGTTTGCAGCTTGCCATGAATTACGTGCAGGCGACCGCCATTTATCCTGAACCGCCAAAACCGCCGATGCCATGATGGACTGGTGGTACGATATCGTTTTCGCGGAGCCCTGGATGCTCTGGCTCCTCACGGCGGTGCCGCTGATCGCAGTGCTCGTTTACCTGTTCGCGGGAAAAGGACGCCCGGTGCTGACGCTTTCGTCATTCCGTTATCTCCATGGCGTTCCTGTTCCTTCAAAAGTGAAATGGCGGAGCGTGCTGTACATCCTGCGCCTTGTCGCCGTCATGCTCCTCATCACCGCGTTCGCCCGCCCGCAATCGCGCAAGCCCGTCAAACGCAAACAGGGCCAGGGGATCGACATCATCCTGACGATCGATATTTCGACCAGCATGGACGCAACGGACTTTTTCCCGACACGTCTCGAAGCCGCCAAGGAAACCGCCATCCGTTTCGTCGAGGCGCGCCCGAACGACCGCATCGGGGTTGTCATCTTTGCGGCCGAATCGTTTTCCCTTTGCCCGCTCACCAGCGATCATGAAGTGCTCAAGCCGATGATCGCCAACATTGAATCGGGCGAGCTGCTGGACGGTACGGACATCGGCACCGGGCTTGCAAAAGGCGTGGAGCGCATCAAAGACAGCAAAGCGAAAAGCAAGGTAGTGGTGCTGCTGACCGACGGAAAAAACGAGAATCCCGGGATCATTTCACCGATCGATGCGGCGCGGATGGCCAAAACGTTCAACGTGAAAGTGTACACGATCGGTCTCGGGGCGGAGCAAGGCACCGTGCTGACACCTACGCTGAGAAATCCCGACGGCAGCTACGTTTCCGAATACGTGCCGGTGAACATCGACGAAAAAACATTGATCGAAGCCGCGGAAATCTCGGGCGGAAAATATTTCCGTGCCGGCGACGAACACAAGCTCGACCAGATCTACAACGAGATCGATAAGCTGGAGAAAAGCGAGTTCGACAAAAAAGGCACGGAGCAGCGGAAAGAAGAATTCCTCCCGTTCCTGCTTGTTGCGCTGGGCTTCCTCCTGCTGGAATTTATTTTACGTTACACCGTATTCGACAGCTTGACATGACCTTCGATTATCCATGGCTGCTTTTATTGCTTGTGCTCGCGGTTCCTTCCGTGCTGCTCTGGATCCGGTCTGTAAAACGCCGCAGGGAACGCATACGCCGTTTCACGGAAAGCGAGTTTGCCGACAAGCTCATCCTCGGCAACAGGCCGCGGCTGCGGCGCTGGCATTTTATCCTGTTCTTCGCCGCATTCCTGCTGATCATCGCCGCCGCCACCGGGCCGCTGGTCACCGGCGGTAAAGAAAAAGTACAGGTCTCGGGAATCGACATCATGATCGTGCTCGACGTTTCGAACAGCATGCGCGCGCGCGACATCCAGCCCAGCCGTCTCGAACGCGCAAAGCTCGCGCTCACCGAAGCCATCAACACCATGGGTGAAGACCGCATCGGCATGGTCGTGTTCGCCGGCCACCCGTACACGAGCCTCCCGCTCACCGACGACCGCAGCGCGGCAGAAATGGTGGTGGAATCCGTGACCACCGAAATGGCCGGCGTGCAGGGAACCGCCATCGGCGCCGCCGTCGAAAAATCCATCGCCTCATTCAACATCGACGACAAAGGCCGCGGCAAAGCCATCATCGTCATCTCCGACGGGGAAAACCATGAAGACAATGCCGTGGAAGCGGCGAAGCATGCGCAGGAACTGGGCATCGTGGTTTCCACGATCGGCATCGGCTCGCCGGAAGGCGCGAAAATTCCCGAGGTCGACGAATACGGCCGCACGACCGGGTTTAAAAAAGACGATGACGGAAGAGAAGTGGTGACCAAGCTCGACGAGGGAACGCTGAAGGACATGGCGAAAGAAGGAAAAGGAATTTACGTACGCGCCACTTCAGCCGACATGGGCATTTCGAAAGTGTACAGCGAGCTGCGCGGGTTAAGCAAGACCACGAAAGAGACCTGGCGCTTCACAACTTTCACGCCTGTTTTCCACTGGCTCGTCGCTGCCGCCATCCTGCTGCTCATTCTCGAAGTGCTGCTGCCGGAAGGAAAACGAAATGAAATTAACGCACGCCGATCATGATACGCATCATTCTCATTTTGTTGCTCGCTTTCGCACCCGTGGCGGAGCTGCTTCATGCCCAGCAGCCACCCAAACAACCGGCCGATCGCTGGCTGAACACGCGCAAAGGGAACGAGAACTATAAGCGCAAAAATTACATCGAGGCCGAAAAGCATTACCAGGAAGGCGTGCAGAACGACACGTCGAAAAGCACGGCGAGCTACAACCTCGGCAACGCGCTTTACCGCCAGAAGAAATTCGACCAGGCCGAACGCGCTTATGCCGACGCCATTACCGGCAGCGATAAAGATTCGCTTGCACGCGCATGGCACAACCTCGGCAACTCCCTGCTCGAACAGGAGAAATACGCGGAAAGCATCGAAGCCTACAAACACGCGCTGAAAGCCAACCCGGACGACGAAGAGACGCGCTACAACCTCGCTTACGCGCAGTCAAAGCTCAAAGCACGCCGGCAAAAAGAGCAGCAGCACAACGGCCGGCAAAAACAACAGCAGCAAAAGCAGCAGAAACAACAACAGCAAATGCAGCAGCAGAAACAGCAGCAGCAGAAACAGCAACAACAGAAACAACAGCAGCAGCAGCAGGACCAGGCCATGCCGCAGGATGAAGCCCGGCGCATGCTCGACGCATTGAAAGAAGAAGAAAAGAAAACCCGCCAGCGGATGAACACCACGAAAAAGAACGATTTCTTCCGGCGGAGCAAAGAAAAAGACTGGTGAGCACCGACCGTCATACCGCGCCGCTTTTCCTCCGGGCCTGCCTCGTGGCCGTGCTGTGGACCTGCGGGCTGAATGCGCAATACCTGGAACTTTCGGTGAGCCGTGATACGATCGGCTACAACGAAACGGTGGTGGTGACCATAACAGGAGAAGTGAGCGACCTGGTCGCCCCGCCCGAAATACCCGCTTCCGCCGGGTTCGTGGTCGGCCCGGGTGTCAGCCGGAATTCCTTCAACACCAACAACGGCAAAACAATCATTTACCAGGCGTACACATTGCAGCCGGTCAGCACCGGCACGTTTTCCATCGGGCCGGCATGGGTCCAGGCTGGCAGCAGGCGGATTTTTTCAAACAAAGCATCTGTAACCGTCATCAGCGGGAAAACGAATTCCGCCGGCAACATTTTCCTGCGCTGCGACGTCGACAAGAAAAAGGTAATGATCGGCGAGCAGGTCACGGTGCTTGTACGCGTGTACAGCGAGCAGGCGAACGTGACGCCCGGCATTGATCGGCCGAAGGCCAAAGCGTTCAACGGGTTCTGGTATGTTCCCGGGCCGGCCGCCGAATATTACCCGGACACGACGATCTATCTCAAAGGCGTCAAGTACAACGTGCAAACCATTCAAAAGGAATTTCTTTTCCCGAATGCGACCGGCACGCTGAAGATCCCTTCCTTCCACTACCAATGTAATGTTTCACAGGTCGATTATCCTTCCGGCGATCCGTTCGCGGACAGCCAGAATTCATACGAGCTTACGGTCGACCTGCATTCCGAAGAAACGCCCATTGAAGTAGTTGCTTTCCCGGACGAAAATAAACCAGCAGATTTTTTGGGCGATGCCGGCCGTTACACGCTGAAAGCCGCTGTCGACCGTGTTTCGCTGAAAGCATGGGAAACCGCTACGCTTTTTGTAACGATCACCGGTGAGGGAAACGTGAGCTTCCTGCAACTGCCGAAACAGAATTTTCCGGCCGGGATAAAAAGTTATCCCGCGGTCACGCATGACACGGTAACTGTCACCGCAGGCGGCGTCACCGGGAGCAAAACATTTGCGATCACGCTCATCCCTGAAAAAGAGGGGCAATTCACCGTTCCCGGAATTTCATTTTCCTACTACGACACCGGTAAAGAAGATTACGTGACGCTGACCTCCCGCAGCTTTACGTTGAATGTTGCGCCCGGTGAACCGCCGGAAACGTTAACGGAAAGCAACATCGGGGAAAAAGAAAATGAACGCGCAGCGGAAGGAATGACCTGGAAGATCGTGCTGCTCGTGCTGGTTCCGGCTTCCCTGCTTGCAGCGTTTTTGATTTACCGGAAACGTAAAAAGAAAAAAGCGGCCGGTGAAGAAAACAAAACGGTGCTGCACCACGAAGTTGCGCCGGCCCCGAAATTACGGATCGCAGACACGGTCATCCCGAATGCCGAACGTTACCTGCACGCCGGGCAACCGATGGCCGCCATCTCCGCCCTGTACGAAGGATTTCTTTCGGCCTGCTGCCAGAAGTGCGAGCTGTCGCGCGAGGAAGCTTCCGTTCACCAGCTTCGCTACCGGATGAACATGAAAGGAATTCCCCCGGAGATCATTGAACAGATCCTCGACCATTCCGCCCTGCTTTCGCGCCTGCGCTACACGCCTTCCGAAGTGACGCCTTTACTGATGGCCGAAATCATGCAAAAAACCCGCATTCTGCTTACGAATCTTTGATTTTACACGACGGAACCAATAAATTACCCGACGAATTTAACCTGCCGTTGACTTGGTATCCGGATTTTTCTATCTTTGGGTAGGCAAACCTTCTCATGACTAAACACTTACTTTCAACGGGAGCATTCCTCCTGGTTTCATTTTGCGTATTTGCGCAAAACGGATCCACTCCGCGGAACGGCCATAATCCTGCAACTGCCGCTTCCATGCGCACCGGCGACCCGATGTCGCCGCAGGACGGAAGCACCGTTCTCGGTCCGACTTACCAGGCAAGCGAATGCGGTCTCAACTACACGGCGGCTTCCAACAAGATCGGCCAGCGTTTCACGCCTGCCGGTGTGCCGCAGCCTGCAACGTTTGCCATTGCCGGCATTCCCGCCACAGCCGTGATCCAGAAAGCATTCGTCTGGTGCGACGCTTCCGGTTCAGGAATTCCCGTCACGCTGAGCGTCACCAATCCCGTTACAACCACCGCAGCATTTCCAATGTCGCTCATCGGTTCCGACCAGGACAAATGCTGGGGCTACCAGGGCACGCACACGTACCGCGCCGATGTGACCAGCATCATCGCCGGCAACGGCAACTATACGATCAGCGGATTCCCGACGAACCCGCCGACTTCCGGTGAAGACGTCGACGGCGCCACGATGATGGTCATCTGGAGCGATCCGACCGCTTCCTTCCAGGGCGACATCGTGATCTGGGACGGTTGCGTGGTGATCAACGGCGGCACGACGACGCAGAACATGACCGGCTTCCAGGCTTGCAGCGGAACGGTCAGCAACTCGCGCGCGTTCATGTGCGTGGGCGATCTCCAGGGTCTCGGCTCACAGCTTACGCTCAATGGCATGGCGCCGATCACCATCACGGAAGATTGGTGGAACTATATCGATGTGTCCACTACCGTTACGCCGGGGCAAACGACTTCTGCATTCGGAAATAGTTCCGGGGGCGACTGTTATAATTTTTGCGTGATGGGATTGTACTGGCAATCGGACTGCCAGACGTGCTGCATTGCGCCGTTCACGCTGAACATGACTTCCACCGCCAGCCAGTGTTCCGCCAGCAACGGAACAGCAACGGCAACGCCGCAGGGTGGTTCCGGAACGTTCTCCTACAGCTGGAACACGACACCCGTTCAGACCACCCAGACCGCCACCGGACTTCCTCCCGGTGAATACATTGTTACCGTCACCGACAGTCTTGGCTGCACAACCGTTGACACGCTTACGGTGCTGGGCGTCGGCGCGATGGCTTTAACGACAACGCAGGTCGACAACCTCTGCAACGGTGACGCGAACGGGGTGGCAACAGTTACTCCCGGCGGCGGAACAGGTCCATTCACTTATGCATGGAATCCGAACGTCAGCTCATCGGGCACCGCAACCGGCCTTACCGCCGGAACATACGTGGTGGACGTTTCGGATAACTTCGGCTGCACGGCTTCACACACCTTCACGATCACCGAGCCGCCGCTGGTGCCGATCAACGCATCCGTTTCCGGAACTACGCCCATCTGCACAGGCGGATCGTCATTGCTTGTGGTGAATGTGAACGGCGGCGCACCGCCGTATGCCTACACATGGCTCGCACCAGCTGCAGGAACAAACGATTCGCTCACGGTGTCGCCGGCCACCACCACGACATTTTCCGTTGTCGTTTCCGACGCATGCAGCACGCCCCAGGACACGGCGACATTTACGTTAACCGTAAACCCGCTTCCCACGATCACCTTCAGCGGCGACACGCTCGGCGGTTGCGCGCCGATCTGCGTTGACTTCACGAGCTCATCCACACCGGCCAGCGTGAACTGCAACTGGCAGTTCGGCGACAACTCCACCGCAACGGGCTGCACGCCTTCGCATTGCTACTTCAACGCAGGCGCCTACAACGTAACGCTGACCGTCAATGACGTCAACGGCTGTACGAATTCGCTCACGCAAAACAATTACATCAATGTGTACCCGAACCCGCTTGCAGGCTTCAGCGTCATATCGGAACAACCGGCAACGCTGATCGAAGCGACAGTTGTTTTCGACGACGTGAGCAACGGCGGCGCAGCTGCCATCTGGTACTTCGGCGACGGCGATACGGTAGTCACAGTTCCGGGCGACATGGCGCACAACTACGCAGACACCGGCGCGTACCATGTAACACAGATCGTGATCAATCAATACGGCTGTTCCGACACCGCGGAATACGACGTGTACATTGTGCCTTACACCACGCTGTATGTGCCGAACACGTTCACCCCGAACGGCGACGGAAAAAATGATTTCTTCTTTGCTTACGGCGAATATGTCGCAAACTTCAACATGATGATCTTCGACCGCTGGGGCAACCTCATCTTTGAATCGAACGACATGACGAAGGGATGGGACGGTAAAGCGAACAGCGGGAAATACGTTGCGCAGGTCGACACGTATGTCTGGGTTGTGACATTCGATGAACAATACGGCGGGAAAAAACACAGGCTCCGCGGTCACGTCAACCTCATCCGGTAGGAATGACTTTTTTCTCAAAGGCTGGACGAAAGTTCAGCCTTTTTTTATTGACCAGCGGGGAACCTGGTCCGGGCGGAAAAAAGCGCTTCCGCAGGTTTATTTCGGCCATATTTTTCGCGGGTTTGACGAATGGAAATTGTGATTCGTGGAATTATTTGGAAATCAGGCTTTCGTGGCTTAAATTGCGTATGCAACACCTTGTGCACAGTAACCATCTTAAAACAAAACAATATGAGGACACGCATACTCACCTTCATATTGGCTGGATTTTTTATCCTTCCGCAATTCTCCCTTGCGCAGTCCGGCAAAACGAACAGCACGAATTGCCCGGGTGTTCCCGGCGCGTGCGGTTACCCGTCAACAACCACGAATCCCGCGGCACGCAGCGGGCCCAACAACAACCAGTCGCCGCAAAACGGTAACGGTACACTCGGTGTGATCTACGACCAGGCGAAATGCGGTCTCGATTTCACGTCCGCATCGCAGCGCCTGGGCAAACGTTTTTCTCCTGCAGGCATCAACCAGCCCGCGCCTTTCGTCATCAGCGGCATCCCGGCCTGCGCGGTGATCGAGAAAGCGTACCTCTGGGCGGAAGGCTCCGGCAACGGGATGGCACAAACGGCCACCGTCAACGGCCCGCTCGGCTCCGCCAACTACCCGATGGCCATCGTCGGCCAGGGCCCCGACAAATGCTGGGGCTACTCCGGCTCTTACACGTACCGCGCAGATGTTACGGCATCGGTGAACGGTAACGGAACGTACAACATCAGCGGCATTCTCACCAATCCGCCCACATCCGGCAACGACATGGACGGCGCCACGCTCGTGGTGATCTGGAGCCAGGCATCCGCGCCGTGGCAGGGGCGCATCGTCATCGCCGACGGTGCGATCGTGGTGAACGGTGGCACTGCAACCTACAACCTGCCGATCAACCCGGCGGTTTGCGGCGCGACAACCGGCGGCAGGGCTTTCATGTGCGTCGGCGACATCCAGATGGCTGTGCAAAGCCTCACCCTCAACGGAACTGCGACACCGATCACCTGGAACTGGTGGAACTACGTGCAGCAAAATGCGACGACCTATAACGCCGGGCAGACGACATCCAACTTCTCGCTCGGAACAAGCGGCGACTGCTTCAACATTTCCGTGGTCGGATCGTATTTCCGCACAACCACCTGCACCAGTTGCCCGACGACGACAGCGCTCACGTTAACCACCAGCTCCACCGCCGCTTCCTGCGCCGCCTGCAACGGCTCGGCATCCGTCACCGTTTCGCCGTCAGGAACGTACACCTATTCCTGGTCGCCAAGCGGGGGAACCGGCTCGACCGCCACAGGCTTGTGTGCGGGGACCTATACCGTAACAGTCAGCGACGCGTGCAACACGGCTACAGCTGTAGTCACAGTCGGTTCGGCGGGAGGCGGGCTGACCGTTACCAATGCCGGCCAGACCAACGTGCTGTGCAATGGGCAATGTAACGGCTCGGCAACGGCATCGGTCACCGGCGGAACTGCGCCTTACACATACGCATGGACGCCCGCGGGTGGCAATGCGCCGACCGCGAGCGGCCTGTGCGCAGGAACCTACACCTGTACCGTCACCGATGCGGCCGGTTGTACAGGAACACAAATCTTCACCATCACGCAGCCGCCTGTGCTGACCACGACAGGCTCGCAGGTAAACGTGTTGTGCAACGGCCAATGCACCGGCTCCGCGACGGTCGTCCCGTCGGGAGGAACAGCGCCATACTCCTATTCGTGGGCGCCCAGCGGCAGCGGGTCGACGGCTACCGGTTTATGTGCAGGCAGCTATACGTGTACGGTAACCGATGCGAACGGCTGCACCACTACGCAAATCTTTACCATCACCCAGCCGCCCGCGCTCACGGCAAGCACCACGACGACGCCTGCAACCTGCGGTAACCCCAACGGCACCGCAACCGTCAGCGTTTCCGGCGGAACACCCGGTTACTCCTATTCCTGGTCACCGAGCGGCGGAAGCGGGGCTACTGCGACCGGCCTGCTGGCAGGCACGTACATTGTAACCGTAACAGACCTGAACGGATGCACCGTTACCGCGACCGCAACAATTGTCAATACAGGCGGACCGACAGCCTCCATCTCCGCATTCACGAACGTCTCATGCAACGGCGGCACCAACGGCACGGCAACAGTAACCGTTTCCGGCGGAACTTCACCGTACACCTATTCATGGTCTCCGTCGGGCGGCTCTGGTCCAACAGCCACAGGTTTGCCGGCCGGGAACTATGTAGTGACCGTAACGGACGCGAACGGTTGCAGCACTACAGCATCCGTCACCATCACACAACCGACAGCGATCACGCTCACCGCCGTGCAGACCAACGTTACCTGTAACGCCGGGTGCAACGGAACAGCAGGCGTAACAGCATCCGGCGGAACACCGGGATATACATACGTATGGGCGCCTGCCGGCGGTAACGCACCAACGGCATCCGGCCTGTGCGCAGGGACGTACACGGTGACGGTTACCGACGCCAACGGTTGCGTTGCAACACAAATATATTCGATCACCCAGCCCACGGCTATCTCTGCAGCAACATCCTTCGTCAGCGCGACGTGCGGGGCGAACAACGGATCTGCAACGGTGACACCTTCCGGCGGAACGCCCGGTTATACCTACCAGTGGTCGAGCGGCGGAACAAACCCGACGGAACCGAACCTTTTTGCAGGAACGTACACATGCACCATCACCGACGCGAACCTCTGCACTTTCACCATCACCGTTACGGTCCCCAACGCAGGATCACCCACAGCGACGATAACGGCCTTCACCAACGTGACGTGCTTCGGCGCATGCGATGGAACGGCAACTGTCACCGCTGGATCCGGGGTGCCGCCCTATACCTACGCATGGACGCCTTCAGGAGGTAATGGTGCGAACGCTACCGGCCTCTGCCCGGGATCGTACACCGTTACGGTAACAGACGCGAACGGATGCACCGCGACGGATACCGTCATCATCACCGAGCCTCCGCAGCTGACAGTATCCACTTCGCAGGTCGATGTGCTTTGCAACGGCAATACCACCGGCTCTGCAACCGCGACGCCTGCCGGCGGCGTTCCGCCTTACAGCTATAGCTGGTCAGGCGGCGGTAACGGCGCTACGGAAAGCGGGCTCGGCGCAGGACCGTACACCGTCACCGTGACGGATGACAACGGATGCACCGCAACGGCAAACGTAACCATTACCGAACCGCCTGCGCTCACGCTTGCAGCGGCAGGATTCAACGTGACGTGTAACGGCGCGTGCGACGGACAGGTTGTGGTCATCCCGAACGGCGGCACACCGAACTACACGTTCAGTTGGAACACCGGCTGCACCAACGCGAGCTGCAATAACATCTGCGCCGGCACGTACAACGTGACGGTGACGGATATGAATGGCTGCATCGCTTCGGCTACGACAACAGTTACCGAGCCGGTCGCGATCTCCATCACCACCAGCAGCGTAGATGCGCATTGCAACATGGCTGACGGCTCGGCAAGCGCATCGGCAACAGGTGGCACGGGAACACTTACTTACCAATGGCTCGGCTCCGGCGGTCCCGCGACGCAGAACTACAACAACATCGCGCCCGGCAACTACACCGTGGTCGTTACTGACGATAACAACTGCACCGACACCGCGTTCGTAACGGTCAACAACATTCCCGGCGTAACTGCAACTCCCGGAACATCGACTAACGTTTCCTGCTTCGGCGTATGCGACGGAACAGCGATCTGCAACGTGACGGGTGGAACAGGAACGATCACTTATGCATGGTCTCCCTCCGGCGGCAACGCAGCCAGCGCGGCCAGCCTTTGCGCCGGCCCGTACACCTGCACCGTAACGGATTCTGCAGGCTGCACGTCGACCATGAGCGTAACGATCACCGAACCGCCGCAGCTGACGCTTACCGCTTCCGCTGCACCTGCTGCGGTCTGCGAAGGACAGAGCGTAACGCTGAGCTCGACAGCAGGCGGTGGAACGCCCGGCTACCAATACATCTGGCTGCCGACAGGCCTGCCCGGAAGCTCGCAAACGTTTGTTCCGTCGGCCACGCTGGATCACACGGTGGCGATCACGGACGCGAACGGTTGCACCGACAGCGCAACGGTCCTGGTCACGGTGAATTCCATGCCGGTGGCGGCGCTTTCCGGTGACGTGCTTTCCGGCTGCGCCCCGCTTTGCGTAAACTTCACCGACAACTCGACGGGCGGCGCGGCCACATCGTGGCTGTGGGATTTCGGCGACGGCAACACGTCGACGCTGCAGAACCCGGGCCATTGCTACAACGATCCCGGGCCGTACACGGTCATCCTCACGGTGACGACGGCGAACGGTTGCACGAACACGATCACGATGACGAACTACATCAACGTGTTTGCAAATCCTGTAGCGGCGTTCACAGCCGGCCCGCAGCCCACCACGGAACTGAACCCGCTCATTTCCTTCACCGACCAGTCGACCGGCGCGGATACCTGGAGCTGGAACTTCGGTGATGTGCTCAACTCTTCTTCCACGCTGCAGCACCCGACATTCGAATATCCCGGCAACGGCTGTTTCGACGTGACGCTGACGGTAACCACGGTCAACGGCTGCGTATCCAGCACGGTGCAGGAGATCTGCATCGACCCGGACGTTACGCTCTTTGTCCCGAACGCGTTCACGCCGAATGCCGACGGAAGCAACGACATGTTCTTCCCGCAGGGCATCGGCATCGACCCGGACAACTTTGAGATGTGGATCTTCGACCGCTGGGGAAACCTGATCTATTATACCGAAGACATGTCGCAGGGCTGGAACGGTTGCGTGCAGGGCTCTTCAGAGATCGCGCAGATCGACACGTATGTATGGAAGATCAAAGCGGTCGACCTGCTCGGCAAGAAGCATAGCCTGATCGGGAAAGTTTCGCTGATCCGGTAAAATGATTTACAAATTACGATGTACGGATTACGATTTTGAAGTCGTAATTCGTACATTTTTTTTATCAGAAGGGGCGCATGGGTTTTCGCAGGATCGTTTTTCTTCTTTTCATCGGACTCCCGTTTGTTGCGGAAGCGCAAAATGCTCCTGTTGACCGGGAAGAAATTTTAACCGTCAATGAGGATTCGATTGTTGACGTTCCTCTGACGATCTGCCCGGGGTGCTGCAGTTATCAGCTGCAGGAGTTTCGTCCCCAGCTCAGCACGATCCCGGAAACTTACCGCATGTGCATCTTCGACCGCTGGGGAAACCTTGTTTTTGAAACGGTCGACTACACAACAGGCTGGGACGGAAAGAAAGAGGGCGTCATGCAGCCGCAAGACGTTTACATGTGGCAGATCACATTCAGCTTTCCCGGTGGGGAAGAACAAAAACACACCGGCCATATTTCCTTGCTCCGTCGCTGACCGTTTTGCGAAAAGATGAAGAGGAGCGATAACTTTGCCCGATGAAACGCATCGCGCTGCTTTCCGATACGCACGGCTACATCGACGACCGCATTCTCGCGCACTGTGAAAGCTGCGACGAGATCTGGCACGGCGGCGACATCGGGACGATCAGGGTGGCCGATGCGTTGGAGCAGTTGAAACCGTTCCGCGCCGTTTACGGAAACATCGACGGCCAGGATATCCGCATCCGTTACCCGAAAAATTTACGTTTCCGCTGCGAAGAAGTCGACGTGCTGATGACGCACATCGCCGGCCGGCCGGAAAATTACATTGCAGAAGTGAAAGCGATCATGGAAGTCAATCCCCCGAAAATTTTCGTTTGCGGCCACTCGCACATCTTACTCGTGAAATTCGAAAAACGCTGGAACGTGCTCCACCTCAACCCCGGCGCCGCCGGCATCTCCGGTTTCCACAAAACACGCACCATGCTCCGATTCACGATCGACGGAAAAGATATCCGGGAGATGGAAGTTATTGAGCTGGGGAAAAGGTGATGTGCAGATGTGCAAATATGCAGATGCAGATGCGAGGATGGTGTTTTCTATTCAGGAAAGTTCATCTACCCATTTACTTTCATATCTCTCGTGCGCCAGTATTTCGCACAATCTGCACAAATCTGCACATCTGCACATTTTTTCTCACCGCAACCGGTCTGCGGAACGCACCAGTTTTTCGTCTTTGCGGATGAAATAGAAAGCCAGGCCGAAGAGGGCGATATTGGCCACCAGCAGCCATACACCGATGCCGTAACCGAGAACAGTGCGATCGACATTATGGAGATAAGCCTGCGGGAAGGTTGTTGTGATGCCCACAATGATCATCGAAACGAACATCCCGGAGCGCGCCATGCGCATCTGGCGGGGGCGGTTTTTATAGCCGAAAATGGCGATCACGGCCAGTAATGCAAGAAGGATGACGGGGATCATGAGCATGGTAAGGTCGGTCAGCATGTAGACCGCATGCCCGGCTGCATGCGAGGGTTGGTCGCCCGGCACGATTAGTGTATAAACAGGAACGAAGAACAGGATGGCGGAAAGCACTACCACCAGCGCGAAGAAAACAGTCTGGATGCGTTGGATCATAAAAACGTCTTTTATTCCTGCAAAAATAGACCATTCAGGGGCAACCAAAACGGCCAAAAAAAATTAAGGGATAGTCTTGGATCGGATAAATCTTCGTATTATTGCACAAGAGTTCCATCCATGAAAACCTCTTCAGGTTTTCGTTTTTCCCAACAAGGACAGTTATTCAAAAATCAATTATGCATCACTAATTCATTAGACGACGTGGGATTATTCCACTCCCT
Source organism: uncultured Chryseobacterium sp. (assembly GCA_966211705.1). Lineage (GTDB taxonomy): Bacteria > Bacteroidota > Bacteroidia > Palsa-965 > Palsa-965. Next base: position 42,048 of record CBIHOC010000009.1, on the reverse strand, counting down.
CCCCTGCATTCCCGCGCTCGCATTCTTCCAAAAAAAATTCTCAACTACTTTCTTTATCACTTTCAACTCATCTCATGTACGACATTATTGATCTGAACAGCAAGCTGGTCGGAGAGCTGCGCGAAATTGCGAAACAGCTGAACGTTCCCAAGTACGAAACACTTAAAAAACAGGAGCTTGTCTACAAGATCCTCGATCAGCAGGCATTGACCGGCGCAAAAGACGGCAGCGTGGCGGACCCCGCGGAGCAGAGCAAGCCCAAACGCGGCCGCAAACCCAAATCCGAAGAAGCAGGTGAAGTCAACCTTTTCGGCAGCGAAGCAAAAAGTGATCCCCGTTTCATTTCTGTCGACGGCGGAAACGAGCCGGAAGCGGAAAAAGAAAAAACAGCTCCCAGGACCAGGCTTCCCGATCCCGACCTGAGCGCCATCACCGGCGACGTACCGGTTCCCCCGGCCAACAACCCTGCTCCTCCTCCCCCCCCGCGCCACGTCCGCGAGCCGCACGACAAGCCGCAGCAGCATCGCAACCCGCAGCACCAGAAGCAGGGCGATTTCCGCAACAAGCCGCAGAACCCTTACAACAAAAACACACCGCCGCCGCCCACGCCCCCGGCCTATAACCAGCCGCCCGCGTTCATCCAGGCGCAGATGGGTAAAGATAATTTCCAGAACAAACCGGCCGATCCGCAAGCCGAGACACGGAAGCCCATGACCGACAAACCCCAGGAGCAGAACACGCCTCCCCAGCAGAACCCGCAACAGCAGCAAAATCCCCAGCAGCAACAAAACCCGCAGCCGCAACAGCAGCAGCAGGGACAACAGAACTTCCGCCAGCAGGGTCAGAACTTCCGCAACCCGCAACAGCAGCAGGGCAACCAGGGAGGCGACTTCAACCGCCAGCCTTACCAGCAAAAACAGCCGCTCGAGGAAATGTACAATTTCGACAACGTCGTCGTTGCCGAAGGCGTGCTCGAGATCATGCCCGACGGCTACGGGTTCCTGCGCTCATCCGATTACAACTACCTCAACTCGCCCGACGACGTTTACGTTTCACAGTCGCAGATCAAGCTCTTCGGCCTCAAGACCGGCGATACCGTACGCGGCGCCATTCGTCCGCCCAAAGAAGGTGAAAAATATTTCCCGCTCGTCCGCGTCGACAAGATCAACGGGCGTGATCCCGCATTCGTGCGCGACCGCGTGCCGTTCGACTTCCTCACGCCGCTGTTCCCGAAAGAGAAATTCAACCTCTGCGGCAGCGGAAAATCCAAAACCACCATGTCCATGCGCATCATGGATATGTTCACGCCCATCGGCAAAGGCCAGCGCGGTCTCATCGTCGCACAGCCGAAAACCGGTAAAACGATCCTTCTCAAGGAAGTCGCCAACGCCATCGCCGACAACCATCCCGAAGCTTACCTCATGATCCTGCTCATCGACGAGCGCCCGGAAGAAGTCACCGACATGGCCCGCAGCGTGCGCGCCGAAGTGATCGCTTCCACGTTCGACGAGCCGGCCGACCGCCACGTGAAGATCGCCAACATCGTGCTCGAGAAAGCCAAGCGCATGGTCGAGTGCGGACACGACGTGGTCATCCTCCTCGATTCCATCACGCGCCTCGCGCGCGCCTACAACACCGTGCAGCCCGCGTCCGGCAAGGTTCTTTCCGGCGGCGTGGAAGCCAACGCGCTCCAGAAACCCAAGCGCTTCTTCGGCGCAGCGCGTAAGATCGAAGGCGGCGGATCGCTCACCATCATCGCCACCGCGCTCATCGACACCGGCTCCAAGATGGACGAAGTCATCTTCGAAGAATTCAAAGGCACCGGCAACATGGAATTGCAGCTCGACCGCAAGCTCGCCAACAAGCGCGTGTTCCCCGCTATCGATCTCGTTTCATCGTCCACCCGCCGCGACGATCTTCTCATGGAGAAAGACGTGCTCCAGCGCATCTGGATCCTCCGCAACCACCTCGCGGACATGAACCCGCAGGAAGCCATGGATTTCCTCAAAGACCGCATGAAGAATTCCCAGTCCAACGAGGAGTTCCTCATTTCCATGAACGGGTAAATGAAGGAATCCATTAAGGTTGCAATCGTCGCTTCGCTCGTCATGATCGGGCTGAAGCTCGGCGTGATCTTCGCCCCGCACGGCCAGGCTACGGCGATGCTCCAGTACGGCGTATTCATCGTTTTCCTTGCAGGCGTTTACGTCGCCATCCGGCGCACGCGCGATAAAGAATGCGGCGGGAATATCGAATTCAAACGGGGACTCGGCGCAGGCGTCATATACGGAACAGTGGCCGCAATTCTCATCAGCATTTACCAGTTCGTGGAATGGACGCACCTCGACATCCGTGAAATGATCTGGGAAATGAACAACGCCGGCGTCCCGCACAGCGACGTTCAGAAAGCCCTCAGCAATTTCACGCGACAGAATTTATTCAGCGGCGCAGTCACCCTCGCGACGACGAACATCATCATCGCGTTCCTCACTTCACTTGCGGCGACCTTGTTACTGCGCAGGAAGCAGATGTTCAGCTAGATATCAGGTGTCAGGACTTAGGAAAAAATCAACCTAACACCTAAGTTCTAAGCCCTAAGTCCTAAGCCCTAAGTTCTAACACCTAAGTTCTAACACCTGAAAATTCAGGAGCGCAGCAGCGGCGCATCGAAGTTTCCACCTGTCCCGCTGTACGCTTCAAGTCCGGCAACGCGCAAAACCTGCGCACTTCGGGCTTTCCGCTGCCATCGGGGCTATAGAAGAACCGTTCGGCGCGTTAAATAGAAACTTTTAAAAACCTCGAAGGATTGCGCGCGGTTCAGCGCACGGGCAATCCTTCGAGGTTTTTAAATTCTTTAATAAAACGAAACGTCCCCGGCTGCTGAGGCCGGGGACGTTTCGTAATAAACCTTAAACCTGTTCGCTTAATTCATCTTGAGGAAGCGGCCTGCACCCACGCGCTGCGCATTCTGCATAACGACGATGATGTACGTGCCTTTCACCAGCTCGCCGGATTCAAACTGTACCGTGTTGAGTCCTGCGCTGAGCTGTTCGTGGTTCTTCGTGTAAACGAGCTTGCCGTTGAGGTCGAAGATCTGCACCGTAGCGTCGCCGGCTTTCGCGAGCTTGAACGTCACGTTCGAATTATCGACCACCGGGTTCGGGAACACTTTCAGGTCTTTGTTGACCGTCGTGTTGTCGCTGCTTCCCGGGTTCGACGGGTTGTTGATGCCCGTGGGCTGCTGCCAGCTCGAGTCGTCGCGCCAGATGCCGCGGCCGTGCGTTCCGATGTAGAAGCAGCCGGCGTTCGGCACCAGCCATGCGGGCCAGCGCTGCTGGCGGATCTGGTCAACGGCTACGTTGTCCATGCCGGTGTTGGCCAGCTGCCACTGCGGTGAAGCGACCGCGATATCGGCTACTTCATAAACACCGTGCTCGGTTCCCACGAGAACGCGACCTGCATCGTATTGATCGAACGAGATCGTGTACGTCGGCACACCGCCGTTATTGTCGAGCGTCCCGGTCTTATCCGTGAACGTTCCGGTGGTGGTGGTCGCCGTAGTTGCGATGGAAGAATAATACACGTAATCGGTATTGCCATAGCTGCCGAGCGAAACCACAACCTTATCCGCATTGTTCGGATCGACGTCGACGCCGGTAACCGTACGGCTCGAGAAGCTGCCGATCAGCGTGCAGGTAATGATCGAGGTCGGGTTCGGGTTGTTGACGTTGTCAATGTCCCCGTTCGCGGAATCGGTCACATACGCAAGGTTGCTGATGCGATACAGGCGGCCGCTGTTCGTTCCCACGAAGAGGTGGTTGCCGTCAGCCGACCATGCCATGCTGGACGTTTCGCCGGAGAATGCGGTGGGCACCGAGTTGTTGCCTGCGATCTTGAGCCACAGCGGCGTGGTCGAGAAGTCGAGCGCGCGGCGGGTGAGCCATACGCTGCCGGTGAAACCGACTGCAAGGTGCGACTGGATAACATCCTGCGCTTTGACGGAGTCGCCCGCGCCGATCGTGAACGGCGTGGTGTATTCGACCACTTTGCCGGAGACGTTGCTGTTCAGCGAAAGCACCGTGCCTGCGCCGTACTGTACGTCGTAGATGGCTTTCACCACTACGTTTGCAACCGGCAGCGTGTTGAAGGTGATCGTGTACACGCCCGTCAAGCCATCGATTGAACCGAATCCGTCGCCGCCGATCGCGCCTGCTCCATTGGAGGTAAGCGTGTCATTTCCTGCAACGAACTTCACACTGCCGAGAATGATCGTGGGCAGCGGGTTGGCGACAGGCGTGTTGACCGTAAGCGTGCCGGTATACGTATCGTCGATTCCGTTCGTGGTGTGCTTGTTCTGCATCACCGTATTGTTGACGAACGTGATGCTGTCGCCGGAGAGCACGTCATTGGTGCTTTCCCAGAGGCGGATCGGGGTGATGAAGCTCGCGAAGCCGGCGTTACCGAAGTTGGCGAGACTCGTAATGCGTGAGTCGTAGAAGTTCGACGAGCTCTGGCCGCCGTTGTTGGAACGCGAAAGTGAGCCGTAGTAAACCGTCTGGAACGTAGCCAGGGGATTGATGTACGAAAGATCGCACCATCCGCCGTCGCCGCCGCCCGTGGCAAAGGCAGACATGTCGGTGTTGCCGTTGCCGTCGATGTACTGCGTGCCGTTGTCCTGCGTGCCGCCCATTGCGATGTCGCGGGTTGTGGCAAAGTGATCATGCGCAACCGAGTAGAACTGGGTGACGTTGTAACCGGAATTCATCGAGACATACGTCTGTCCGCCGTTCGTGGTGCGGGAAATACCGCCATCGGTGCCGACGAAGAATGTGCCCTGCTGTGTCGGGTGGAAAGTGACCGCGTGTTTGTCGGAGTGGACATAATATGGGTTGAACGGCGAGTTCGGGAATTCGACCGCGATGCGCGTCCATTGTCCTGCCGGGGTTGCCGGGGGATCGGTGACCATTTCCCACTGCCACAGCTCGACACCGCCGAAAACTGCGTGCTTGGGGTTGAACGGATCGACAGCTACGATGTTGTCGTACGTGCCCTGTCCGCCCAGCGGATCAAATGCCGAGTTGCCGGCGCCGGTTACCTGTGTCCAGGATTGTGCACCGTCGATGGAAACCCACACGCCGAACATGACGCCCTGCGTGTTGGAGCAGAATGCGTAGACATAGTTCTGGTCGGAAGGTGCGACAGCCACGGTAGTGCGGGCCACAGACGAGTTGGTGAAACCCTGCGTGGCAGTACCAACGTTCTGAAAGCTTGCGCCGTTGTCGACAGAGCGCCAGGGCTTGCCGGAGATCACAGCGACCACGAGGCTTCCGTCGGAGCTGACCTGCACGTCGGTGGACGGGTTGGTAGCGGAAACGCCGGTCGGCACTCCCCAGGTCACGCCTGCATCCGTGCTCACTTTCAGCCCGCGGTTCGTTGCGGCATAAATGCGGTCGTTGTTGGACGGGTCGACCTGGATCTTATTTACGTTCAGCCAGTTTGTGCTGGTCGTGTTCTGGGTCGTGGGAACGGTGCTCGGGAGCACTGCCCACGTCACACCGTCGTCGGTTGATTTGTAAACACCGCCGCCTACGAAGCCGCCCGCTCCTGTCCCGAAGGGGAAGTAGAAGCTGCCTTCACCGGTGCCGACATACAGCGTGCCGTTGGGCGCCTGTGCGATGGTGGTGACGGTGATGGTGACGTCGCTGACGCTGAAGAAACCGGCGCAGCGCTGCCAGTTGTTGGCGCCGTCGAATGATTCAAAGAGACCGCCGCCTACACCGCCGGCCCACATGTGCTGGTGCGTGGGGTCCTGGTTGTCGATAAGGACGGCGCGCGTGCGGCCGCCTACGTTATCGGGGCCGAGTTCGGTCCACTGCACAGCAGCGGTCGACATGCTGGGATTACCATTGCGTGAAGCGGCGGCAGAAGCGCGGGCCTGTTCGGCCAGTTCTTTTACCCGGAGCACTTCTGCAGGGTCGACTTCTCCCGTCACCTGGTTTTTGTGACGATCGAACCACCACTGCGCAGCGCCGTGGGCGCCTTCTTCACCACCACCTTTAAGGGTAATTTCAACGGAAGAGGAAGGTGTGTACTTCGACACCCCGCCGTTCCATGAAAAGGCAGTAAAAATTGCAACGCCGGCTGCAGCTATACCGGTGCCTGCAATCAAAAGTTTGTTTCGTTTCATTTTGTGTTCAGGTTTAAGGGTCAATCAGAGTAATCAATCTACTGTTTTAATAAAGCGGCCCGCACCGATGCGATTTGCATTTTGCATGACCACTATGAGGTAAGCGCCCTTCACGAGCTCACCGGTTTCGAACTGTACCGTGTTGAGTCCCGCGCTGAGCTGATCGTGATTTTTGGAATAAACGAGCTTGCCGTTGAGATCGAATACCTGTACCGTAGCGTCGCCGGCTTTCGCCAGTTTGAACGTTACGTTCGAATTATCGACCACCGGGTTCGGGAATACTTTCAGGTCTTTGTTGACTGCAGTGTTGTCGCTGCTTCCCGGGTTCGACGGGTTATTGATGCCCGTGGGCTGCTGCCAGCTGGAGTCGTCGCGCCAGATCCCGCGGCCGTGCGTTCCGATGTAGAAGCAGCCTGCGTTCGGCACCAGCCATGCGGGCCAGCGCTGCTGGCGGATCTGGTCGACAGCTACGTTGTCCATCCCGGTGTTGGCCGCTGTCCAGGTGGGTGAAACCGCGTTGAGGTTGACGGTTTCAAAAATACCGTGCTCAGTGCCGACAAGGGCGCGATTGGGCACATATTGATCGAAGCTGATGGTGTATGCAGGGAAACCGCCGTTGTTGTCGAGCGTCCCGGTTTTATCCGTGAACGTGCCCGTGGTGGTGGTTGCCGTTGTGCCGATGGTCGTGTAGTAAACGTAAGACGTGTTGGTGTAATTGCCCAGCGAAACGAGCACCTGGTCGGGGTTGTTCGGGTTCACGTCGATGCCGGTAACGTTGCGGTTGGAGAAATTTCCGATCCAGGTGCATGTCACGATGGAGGACGGGTTCGGGTTGTTGACGTTGTCAATGTCCCCGTTCGCGGAATCGGTTACTGCAGCAAGGTTCCCGATGCGATACACGCGGCCGGCAGCTGTGCCGACGTACAGGTAATTACCGTCGGCCGACCAGGCCATGCAGGATGTTTCGCCGGTGAATGCGTTGGGCGTGGAGTTGGTACCCGCGATCTTGAGCCACAGCGGCGTTGTCGAGAAGTCGAGCGCGCGGCGGGTGAGCCAGACGCTGCCGGTGAAGCCGACCGCAAGGTGCGACTGGATAACGTCCTGCGCTTTGACGGAGTCGCCCGCGCCGATCGTGAACGGCGTGGTGTATTCGACCACTTTGCCGGAGACGTTGCTGTTCAGCGAAAGCACCGTGCCTGCGCCGTACTGTACGTCGTAGATGGCTTTCACCACTACGTTTGCAACCGGCAGCGTGTTGAAGGTGATCGTGTACACGCCCGTCAAGCCATCGATTGAACCGAATCCGTCGCCGCCGATCGCGCCTGCTCCATTGGAGGTAAGCGTGTCATTTCCTGCAACGAACTTCACACTGCCGAGAATGATCGTGGGCAGCGGGTTGGCGACAGGCGTGTTGACCGTAAGCGTGCCGGTATACGTATCGTCGATTCCGTTCGTGGTGTGCTTGTTCTGCATCACCGTATTGTTGACGAACGTGATGCTGTCGCCGGAGAGCACGTCATTGGTGCTTTCCCAGAGGCGGATCGGGGTGATGAAGCTCGCGAAGCCGGCGTTACCGAAGTTGGCGAGACTCGTAATGCGTGAGTCGTAGAAGTTCGACGAGCTCTGGCCGCCGTTGTTGGAACGCGAAAGTGAGCCGTAGTAAACCGTCTGGAACGTAGCCAGGGGATTGATGTACGAAAGATCGCACCATCCGCCGTCGCCGCCGCCCGTGGCAAAGGCAGACATGTCGGTGTTGCCGTTGCCGTCGATGTACTGCGTGCCGTTGTCCTGCGTGCCGCCCATTGCGATGTTTTTATTCCCCGCGTGGTGATCGTGCGCGACCGCGTAGAACTGGGTGACGTTATAACCGGAATTCATCGTAACATACGTTTGTCCGCCGTTCGTGGTGCGGGATACGCCGCCATCGGTGCCGATAAAGAACGTGCCGGGCTGTGCCGGGTGGAACGTAATGCAATGCTTGTCGGCGTGAACATAGTACGGGTTGAACGGCGAATTCGGGAATTCCACCGCGATGCGATTCCACTGTCCTGCGGGGTTCACCGTGTCGACCATATTCCATTCCCACAACTCCACGCCGCCGAAAATGGCATGCTTCGAATCGAAGGGATCGACGGCAACTACGTTATCATAAATTCCCTGCCCGTTTGCGCTGAAAGGTTCGAAAGCCGCATTGCCTGCGCCTGTGACCTGTGTCCAGTTATAGCCTCCGTTCACGGACACCAGCATGCCCTGCAGGAAACTTTGCCCGGCCATGTTTTGCGGGGCCGCGCAAAACGCGTACACGATGTTCGGGTTGGAAGGCGCGATGCTGATCGTGGTCCTGCCGACGCTGGCGGTAATGAACCCGCTGCCGGCTGTACTGACATTGGTGAAGGTTGCGCCATAGTCGACCGACAGCCAGGGCTTGCCGGAAAGGACTGCCATCACGTGGCCGTTGCTCGTCACCTGGACATCTGTTGTGTTTGCGAAAGCCGACGTGATGCCGTTGGGCGTGGACCATGATCCGCCGCCGTCGAAGCTTTCCTTGAAGCCGCGGCTGGTGCCGGCAAAGATGTGGGCCGGGTTCGTAGGATCGCAGGCGATCTTATTCACGTTCAGCCAGTCGGTGCTGGTGGTGTTCTGGGTCGAGGGAACGGTGCTCGGGAGCACTGCCCAGGTTTGCGTGGCTGCTGTGTATTTGTAAATGCCGCCGCCGACAAATCCGCCGGCGCCGAATCCGTACAGGGGATAGAAGCTTCCTTCACCGGTGCCGACATAAATATCACCATTGACAGCCTGCGCGATGGTGGAGACGGTAATGGTGACGTCGGTGATGTTGAAGAAGGGAACGCAACGCTGCCAGTTGTTGGCGCCGTCGAATGATTCATAAAGACCGCCGCTTACGCCGCCGGCAAACATGTGCTTGTGCGTGGGGTCCTGGTTATCGATAAGGATGGCGCGTGTGCGTCCGCCTACGTTATCCGGGCCGAGCTCGTTCCACTGAACGGCAGCGACGGAAACAGCGGGGTCGCCGTTGCGTGTGCTGGAGCGCTGCGCCTGTGCGGCGAGCTCACGTGCGCGAAAAACTTCGTTCGGATCAACTTCACCGGTAACCTGGTTCTTCTGGCGATCGAACCGCCACTGCGCTGCGCCATGCGCATCTTCGCCTCCACCGCCTTTAACGGTCATTTCAACAGTTGAAGCAGGACGATATTTTGAAACACCGGCGCTCCACGAAAAAGCCATGAAAATTGCAAACCCCGTCGCAACAAATCCAGCGACTGCAAGCTGTAGTTTGTTTCGTTTCATTGTAATGAACTCTTTAGGTCCCCAGTTGTTCTCCGGTCGATCTGAATGCCTTTTTTGAAGCTTCCAAAACTAACGTTTTTTAGCAGAACCGCAATATGATTTTTCACGCAACTTCCTGTCGCGCAGAAGGGGGGATGCTGGGAAAAAATTTGTCCGATTGGACGCCTTCGGGGGGATGGGGCCGTGGCGAAAAAACTCCTTGATAATGTAATTATACAAATATAACGATAGAAAGCTGATCCGTCAAACGAAATGCTCAAATATGTTTTTCGGCGTGATAGGATGACCTGACCAGGGGCCCGCTTTCCACGTAGCGGAAACCTTTTTCCAGTGCAGCCTGCTTGTAGCGGGCAAATTTATCCGGGTGAACGAATTCCAGCACCGGCAGATGCTTTTTCGTCGGCTGGAGATACTGGCCCACGGTGAGAATTTCCACGCCCACGCGGCGCAGGTCGTCCATCGTTTCCAGCACTTCCTCTTCTTTTTCTCCCAGCCCGACCATTACGCCCGATTTGGTGCGGCAACCGCCTTCATGCAGGATGCGGAGCACGTCGAGGCTGCGGTCGTAGCGGGCCTGGATGCGCACCTGGCGGGTGAGGCGGCGGACGGTTTCCATGTTGTGGGAAACGATCTCGGGCATGGCGTCGATGATGCGCTGAATGTTTTCGCGTTCCCCTTTGAAATCGGGGATGAGCGTTTCGATCGTGGTGCCGGGGCTGATGCGGCGGATGGCGTCGATGGTCTGCTGCCAGATGATGGATCCCCCGTCTTTCAGCTCATCGCGGTCGACGGACGTGATCACGCAGTGCTTTACGCCCATCAGCTTCACCGATTCGGCCACGCGCACGGGCTCTTCCAGGTCGGCCGGCATCGGGCGGCCGGTGGCGACGGCGCAGAAGCCGCAGGAACGCGTGCAGATGTTGCCGAGGATCATGAACGTGGCGGTGCCTGCGCCCCAGCATTCGCCCATGTTGGGGCAATTGCCGCTTTCGCAGATGGTATGCAGCTTGTACTTGTCGACGAGGCCGCGGACCTTGAGGTAATTTTCACCGGTAGGCAGCTTTACGCGCAGCCATTCCGGTTTTTTCGGCCGTTCTGCGGGCTTTTCGAGCTCCCCGGTTTTTGAAAGTTCAGGCATTTCGGGTAATAAATTTCAAAGGACAAAGTTCCAAATTCCAAACGGATAAATGTGCGGGGAACTTTTGGGGATTTGAATTTTCCAGGTCTGGACTTTTCCTCAATACCATTTCGCGCCGTAATTGAAGCTCAGGTAAAGCGACAGCAGCACCTGCTGGTTGCGCTCGGTGGCCATCAAAGGAATCGCTTTGGGATAAATGTCGACAATGATGCCCGTCTCGACCGCTTTCACATCGTCGTCGAGCGAACCGTATTCGAAGTTGATGCCGAACTTGGCGTAGCCGCCGGGATACAGCTTGGTTTCGCCCACGCCACGCATGAAAGGCGCGCGGCCGTATATGTTGTCCTGGAAATGTTTGGCGGGATCGTAGCGCTGGGTGACCACGGCTTTTTGCTGCGGGATCGGCGTGTCTTCCAGTATTTCGAGATAGATCGGCTTGGCAAGCCCGAGCGAAACGCCGACGAAAGTGACGAAGCGGATCTCGATGCCGTTGTGCTCCGGCTTGGTGAAGATGACGTTCTGGTAGCCGAAGCCGGGACGGAGAATCACGAGGCTGTTGAGCTTGCCGTAATAGTAGCCTTTGGGATGGTCGTAATACTGGTTGACCGTTTTAATTTCTTTCGGGTGGCGGAATGTCACGAGGTCGATCTCGAACATGCGCTTGCGTGCCGCCGTCACGTGCCAGCCGCGGCGGTAATTGAGCCCGAAACCGTTCGTGTGAACGATCAACCCTCCGCTGGCTTCGTTGCGGTAAAGCAATTTCACTTCATCGTAGACGTTCGCGTTCACGTTTTTGGTCTCCGTTTCGACCTGTGCGTGAAGAATACCTGCGAAGAGAATTGCAGCAAGAAGCGTACTGGTGCGGCGCATAAAAAGGGCCGGATTTGGTATGTCTTTCAAAGTTACGAAAAAAGCATACGCGTCCGCTTTCGGGCTGAACTATTTGGTATCTGGCGGGGAATTGCCGGCAGGCGGTGCAGGGGGCAAATCACTACCTCCCGCAGGGTTGCGCGCAGGCATGCGCACGTGCGACCTGCGGGAGGTAGTGATTTGTATCTTTACCGAAATTCTCCCCCTTATGAAAATCTCCACCATCGAATACCTCGGCGGGTTGCGGAACTCGGCCACGCATTTACGTTCCGGGCAAACCATCACTACCGACGCGCCGCCCGACAACAACGGCAAAGGCGAAGCATTCTCTCCCACCGATCTCATGTCGACCTCGCTCGGCGCATGCATGCTTACCATCATGGGAATTGTTGCCGAACGTCACCAGCTCGACATCACCGGGACGAAAGCCGACATCACGAAGATCATGGCCGCAAACCCGCGCCGGGTATCGGAAATTGTGGTGGAAATGACTCTCCCGGGGAATAATTTCAGCGAAAAGGACCGGCAACTGCTGGAGAACGCCGCACGCACCTGCCCGGTGGCCCACAGCTTACACCCGGACCTGAAGCAGACGGTGATCTTTAATTGGTAAACATTGTGCTGAATCCACGGCAATGGCGGTTTTCCTGCTTTTCTGCTACACGATCGTCCTGCCGCTGGCGCTGAGCATTATGCTGGTACGGCTGAAGGTGGCGCGTCCTTTTCGTAAAGTTCATCTCGTTATGGCGGCGGTGCCGGCGGTATTCTGCCTGGCGCTGTGGATCTTGCCGGCAAGCACAAGCCCGGCGACCGTGCTGGCCACGCTTTTTATCTCCGCCGTTGCGCTCACGGGCCAGATCGTTACCCGCATCATTCACATGGAATTCCGGAGGCGGGGCGCCTTCGATACGAACCGTACCGGGGGCCAATAAAAAAAGGCCAACCGGGGTTGACCTGATGTATGACGGGAAATACCTGTGCTCAGGCGTTCGTCTGCGCGCCTTTGTGCTTCACGGGGGCGCTGCTCTTATACGCGTCGCATTTTTCTTTGGACTTGCAGGAGCTGATGGAAACTCCTGTAAAAAGCGCGAGCGCGAAAACGAGAATTACTTTTTTCATTTTGATTGGGTTTCTGTTACTGCCAGGGTGATACAAATACCGTGCAAAAGTAGGCCAAGTCGATTTACGGGGCAAAGTTGTAGCTACATTTTTTATTAACATTCTGAAAATCTTACATTTGCTGTCCGAACGTCTTTTGGTTCGTTATTTTTGTTTGTTTAGCATCTTCATTCACTTTTATAACTTGACATGAGCACTACTGCTACCACTGCATCCCCGCAGATCCATGAAAGCTGGAAAGAAGCGCTGCTTGAGGAGTTTCACAAGCCGTATTTCCAGGACCTGAAAAACTTCCTGACCGAAGAAAAGCAGCAGTTTCCCGTTTACCCGCCGGGCCCGCTGATCTTTAATGCGTTCAACAACACCCCGTTCGACCAGGTGAAAGTGGTCGTCCTGGGGCAGGATCCTTATCATGGCCCGGGACAAGCGAACGGCCTTTGCTTTTCGGTATCGAACGGCATCAAGCATCCGCCTTCCCTGGTGAATATTTTCAAAGAGATGCAGAAAGACCTGAACGTGCCTTACCCGCGCACCGGCGATCTTTCCGGCTGGGCGAAACAGGGCGTACTGCTCCTCAACACCACGCTCACCGTCCGCCAGTACACGCCCGCGTCGCACCAGGGCAAAGGCTGGGAAGAATTCACCGATTCGGTGATCCGCACGCTTTCCGAACGCCGCGAAGGCATCGTGTTCATCCTCTGGGGACGCCACGCGCAAAACAAAAAGCCGCTCATCGACACGACGAAACATTTCATCCTCGAAGCTGCGCACCCTTCCCCCTACTCCGCCAACGGTTTCTTCGGATGCCGCCATTTCTCAAAGGCGAATTATCTCCTGATGCAGAACGGGCAGACGCCGGTGAACTGGATCGCGCTTTAGGATTTCAGTTGTCGGTTGTCCGGGGTTGTCGGTGGTCAGTTGTCGGTCATCGGTTACTAAGGTTCTATACCGAAAACCGACAACTGAAAGCGGCGCAGCCGCGAACCGACAACCCCGGACAACCTTTTTTACTCCTGCCCGCGGTGCATCCATTTCTCTTCGACAACAGGATTCGAGTGGCGTAAACGTTCGATGAGTTCTGCCGGCGTGGCGGCGACGACGAGCAGGTTGCGATTGGATGGCGTGAGGAAACCTTCGCGCACCATCACGTCGAGCTGGGCGAGGAAATGGTCGTAATAGTTGTTGATGTTGAGCAGCCCGACCGGCTTGCGGTGCAGCCCGAGCTGGGCCCAGGTGAGCATCTCGAAAATTTCATCCATCGTTCCGAAGCCGCCGGGGAGCGCGACAATGGCGTCGCTTAATTTTTCCATCAGCGCTTTTCGTTCGTGCATGGAACCGACGAGGTGCATCTGCGTAACGCCTTTATGGCCGATCTCTTTTGCGTCGAGGAAATCGGGAATGACGCCGGAAACTTTCCCGCCGGATTGTAATGCCGCATCCGCCACAATTCCCATGAGGCCGATGCTTCCTCCGCCGAACACAAGCGTGATGTTTTCTTTTGCGAGCAAAGTTCCGAGTTCGACAGCGGCATCGCGGTAGACGGAACCGAATCCTTCATTGGCGCCGCAATAAACAAGGAGTGAATGGATGGCTGGCATGGGGTTTTTAAAAATCGAGTTTGTAATAAAAGAGCGGGAGAAAGCCTAGCTGGTACTGCTCAACAACCGCTTCGGCGGAAGGATCGAGCGGGTTGGGTGAATACGTGAGCCCGAGAATGTTTTTGCGGTTCAGCACGTTCACCAGGTCGAGGCCGATCTCGTGCGTGAGGCCTTTCGTGTTGAGCTTCCACACCACGCGCAGGTCGAGGCGGAAATACGCGGAGCTGAACGTGAGCGTGTTCCTCAGCGAGTCGACGTACACTTCGTCGTTCTCGATGCGGGAAGCGGCGGTGTCGATGGGCGTGTAATAACGGCGGCCGGCCATGGTCACTTTCGCGCCGAGCTCGAGCGTCTGTTTTTCACCGAGCTTGAACTCGCGTGCGCCGAGCGCATTCACGGCGTAATGCGTGTTGAAATCCGAATTGCGCAGGATGCCGTCGCTGCCGCGGTATTTCGCGTCGAAAACGGAAGCGGTCATCATGAAGAAAAACTGCTTGCTGAAATATTTTTCGATCGTGATTTCTACGCCCATGTTGTAGCCGGTGCCTTCGTTGACGAGCGTGTCGGGGAAAAAACGGCTGAAACCGGTTCCCTGGTTGAGGACGGAAAAGGACGAGGATTTTTTCTCCACGAGCACGTCGTAGAGGTATTGGTAATACGTTTCGATTTTGATGTGCATGTTCTTTCCCGCGATAAGATCGTAACCGAGAATGCCGTGCAGGCTCTTCATGAAGCCGACGTCTTTATTATGCAGCACATACGGCATGCTGTCGGCGGGAAGGTGCGTGTAATAAATGTAAGCGGGCAACATCTGGCTGTGCAGTCCAACACCGGCATTGATCGAATTCTTTTCATTGATATTCCATTTTGCCCCCGCGCGCGGCTCCACGGACGTACTCCCGTTGAGCGTAAAATATTGCGCATGCACGCCCATGTTGAACGTAAGCGCATCGGTGGGCTTGTATTTCCATTGCGCATAAGGCTGCAGCAACATCGCGGTGCCGTGGTAATCCTGGCGGTTGTAAAAACGCCACGTGACCTCGCTGTGGATGCTGTCGACAAGATCGTTGATGTAATAATCGTTGAGCATTCCCGCTTTGACGGAATGTTTCGCGTTGAATTTATGCGTAACGAAAAAATTCGCGGAGAACTTTGTTTCGGTATTCCTGTAGCCCATTTTCGGCGTGATGGAGTCGAGCGAAAAGTCGGCGGAGCGCCAGACGAGATCGTGCTTTGAAACGGAAAGACGCGAGCTGCCGGCGATCACACCGCGGAAATAGGTTTTGTCGTTGATCGGTTTCATGTACACCATTCCGCCAACGCCCATGCCGGTGCGGAAATACTGGTCGCGGTTATCTTCTCCATACAGCTCGTCGGAATATTCCGTGTAATCGCTCACGACGATATCGATGTTGCTCAACCCGCCGACGCCGAAGAGGGAAAGGTTCCCGCCTTTTTTCATCGGGAAATTGAGCTTGAACGCGCCGTCCTGGTAATTCGGCACTGCGCCGGTCCCGATGGGAATGTTCATCGCGTCGAACAGCTTCAGCGTTGAATAGCGATAGCTCACGAGGAAAGACGATCCGCGCGCGCGGCTGATGGGGCCTTCGGCGGCGATCTCCGTTCCGAGAAAACCGAACTGCCCGGTGAACTCGAATTTTTCATTGTTGCCGTTGCGCATGCGAAGGTCGAACGCTGCCGCGATGCCGTTTCCGTATTCCGCAGGAAAAGCGCCGGTGAAAAAATCGGAATTGGAAAGCATCTTGTTGTTGAGAATGCTCACCGGTCCGCCCGTGGTGCCTTCGATGGCGAAATGGTTCGGGTTGGGAATGTCCACGCCTTCCAGCCGCCACAGCACGCCCATGGGCGAGTTGCCGCGCACCACGATGTCATTGCGCGAATCGTCAGCGCCCTGCACGCCCGCAAAGTTCGACGCCATGCGCGCCGGGTCTCCCCTGCTGCCGGCATAGCGGTTCGTTTCTTCGACGGAAAATTGCCGCCCGCTTCCCGTCCCGAAATCGTTCACCGTTCCTTCCCGCCCGGTCGCCGCGATCACCACCTCTTCCGCCTGGATCGTCGACTCCTCCATTTCGATGTCGATGATGTTTTCTTTGCCGGAGTTGACGATGATGTTGGAGATCGTCACCGGCAGGTAGCCGAGGTATTTCGCGACGAGCGTATAACGTCCCACGGCGATGTTCTGCAATTTGTAGTTCCCGTTCACGTCGGCAGCGCCCCCGCCGGCAACCGCCGAATCTTTATACAGCGTTACCACGACACCCGGCAAAGGCGACTTGGTTTCTTTGTCGACAATGCGGCCGCGGATGGTCTGCGTGTTCTGCGCAACCAGTGTTACGGTGGTGAGCAGGAAGGTGAAAAAGACGATAAGGGTTCTCATGCGGGTTTGTTTATCGGCCAAATATAGAGAGAAGCTTATGCGGCGCAAGGGCGTTGCGAAACTACGCAAGAGATTTTGCGGGAATGGGGAAATGTGCAATCCACATCGATGTTCATTTGCGGAAAACGCAAAAAAAATACCACGGAGACACGGGGACACGGAGGATTAGAAACGGAACTCTTTCACACAGTCCACAAAAAACTTCACCTTCTCTTTTTCCGTGTCGGGATAAAGTCCGTGGCCGAGGTTGGCGATGTGGCGGTGCGGGCCGAATGCGCGAAGCATTTTTTCGGTTTCTTTTTTGATCACGGTTTCATCGGCGTACAGGAGGCACGGGTCCATGTTTCCCTGCAGGGTTTTGTCGCCGAGGAGCGTGCGGGATTCGGCGATGTCCATCGTCCAGTCGAGGCCGACGCAATCGCATTTCACGTCGCGCAGGTCGTGGCGGATGGTATGCGCGTCTTTGGCGAAAACGGTGACGGGCACGAGCGGGTGAATCTCTTCGCAGATGCGCGCGATGTAGCGGAGTGAAAATTCGCGGTACTGTTCCGGTGAAAGCACGCCGGCCCATGAATCGAACAGCTGCACCATGTCGGCGCCGGCTTTGACCTGTGCCTTGAGGTAGCTGATGGTGCTGAGCGTGATCTTCTCGAGCAGGCTGTGCGCGAGGGCAGGTTCGGTGTACAGGAACTTTTTCGCTTTGGAAAATGTTTTGGAGCCGCTGCCTTCGACCATATACGCGAGCAGCGTCCACGGCGCGCCGGAAAAGCCGATGAGCGGCACACGGTTGCTGAGCGCCACTTTGGTGAGGCGGATGGCATCGCACACATACGAAAGATCGGTTTCCCCGTCGGCGATGCGCAGGCGGCCGATGTCGGATGCATTTTTGATCGTGTTCTCGAACCAGGGGCCTTTTGCCTCCACCATTTTATACGGCAATCCCATGGCTTCGGGGATGACGAGGATGTCGGAGAAAATGATGGCCGCATCCACGCCGAGGATGTCGACGGGCTGCACGGTGACTTCGGCTGCGAACTCGGGCGTTTTGACGAGCTCGATGAAGCCGCCCATTTTTGCGCGCACTTCGCGGTATTCGGGGAGCACACGGCCGGCCTGGCGCATGAGCCATACGGGCGTCCGTTCGGTTTTTTCGCCGCGGGCAGCGCGGAGGATGAGGTCGTTCTGAAGCATGGCGGCAAAGTTAGCCACAGATTACACGGATTTCACGGATTTTTTTTGGAGCCGCGGATTGCACGGATTACGCGGATTTTTATGGGTGGGGGCAGATTGCACGGATTGATTTTTTTGTGCTGTTTGCTCTTCATCCACTTGAAAAATCTTTCGGGTATCGCGTGACGGTGGCGCACCATTTGCCCGGATCGTTTATTTTCGTCTTTTATTCGATATGGACGAAGGTGGATTTTATGATGACGACGGAACAAAGATCAACCCGGATTTTTATCCGAAGCCGGGGCTTTGCCTGATCTGCACGAGGAATAACGATCCGCGGGAGTATGTGATGTGCACGCTGACCCGTATTGACCAGCGGTATGATCACACATTCAATTGCGGGGATTTCGAAAGAGACTTTACTGCACCGAACGGTTTGAATCACTAGCCC
Source organism: uncultured Chryseobacterium sp. (assembly GCA_966211705.1). Taxonomy (GTDB): domain Bacteria; phylum Bacteroidota; class Bacteroidia; order Palsa-965; family Palsa-965. The sequence goes on along the minus strand of CBIHOC010000009.1, from coordinate 23,808 downwards.
GGATAGCAGCGATCCCGAGACCTCGGGAGAGCGGATAGCCGGAGCGGACGGTTGTTTAATGCTGCAGAAGGTTCGCTCCTTTTATTTCAAATCGTATCCGCCGCGGCAGACGTCCATCGTAAATCGTACCTCCTGCCCCTTTATCTTTGCATCAAATCTCTTTTTTGTGAGTCAAACTCCCAATTCATTTGACGTCATCGTTGTCGGCGGAGGCTGTGTCGGTCTCGCCGCTGCGTGGAAGATCAACACGCGCCACCCGGATCTCAAAATTGCCGTTCTCGAAAAAGAAGACCGGCTTTCGGCGCACCAGACGGGGCACAACTCGGGCGTGATCCATTCCGGTATTTATTACAAGCCGGGCTCGTACAAAGCGAAGAACTGCGTGGAAGGGCGCCGCGAGCTGGTGGCGTTTGCGAAAGAGCACGGGATCGCGCACGACATCTGCGGAAAAATCATCGTGGCTACACATGAGAGCGAGCTGGCGCACATGAACAAGGTGTTCAGCAACGGCATCGCGAACGGCGTGGAAGACATCGAGCTGATCGACGCGAAACGGCTGAAAGAGATCGAGCCGTACGTGGAAGGCATCGGCGGGATATGGGTGGGCTGCACGGGCATCATCGATTTCCCGGGCGTGACGGTGAAGCTGGGCGAATTGCTGGAGGAACAGTTTCCGGGCAGCCAGGTGTTCACGTCGACGGAAGCGAAAGACTTCGTGCACAAAGGAGAAACGACGGACATCATCACGAACCGTGGAATTTTTACAGCAAAATACATCGTGACGTGCGCGGGACTGCACAGCGACCGCGTAGCGAAAAAAGAAGGTGCGAAAACGGACGCGGCGATCGTGGGGTTCCGCGGCGACTATTACGACCTGACGGAAAAAGGAATGGCGAAGGTGCGCAACCTGATCTATCCTGTTCCGAACCCGAAATATCCTTTCCTGGGCGTGCACTTCACGCGCATGATCCACGGCGGCGTGGAGTGCGGGCCGAACGCGGTGTTCGTGTTCAAGCGCGAAGGCTACGGCAAAACGTCGTTCAGCCTGCGCGATACGATGGAAGCGTTCGGCTTCGGCGGCACGTGGAAATTTTTCGCGAAGAACATGAAGTTCGGCCTTGACGAATACCGCGGTGCATTTTCGAAACGTTATTTCCTGAAGCGCCTGCGCACGCTTATTCCCTCGCTGGAGCTGGACGACATCATTGCGAGCCGGAGCGGGGTGCGCGCGATGGCGCTTGCGCCGCAGGGGGAAATGATCGACGATTTCAAGATCGAATACCACGGGAACGCGATCCACGTGCTGAATGCGCCTTCGCCGGCGGCTACGGCTTGCCTGGCGATCGGGCGGGCGATCGAGGAGATGGCGACGAAGCAGTTCGGGCTTGGCAACGTTTAGCCGGTTTTCTTTCGCAATTCTATTTTCTTTTTGTGCGGGGTTTTGCTGCTTCGGAGATGTTGGGCGGTATTGACAGAAGTTGCTTCGCAACAGAAGCTTTGTACTTTTTTTTAGAAAAAAAGTACCAAAAAAATCGCGGCGACGGGCGACTGGCAAGAATTCCGGGCAGAAAAATCGCCGCGAAAACCAAACCGCGCTCACGCACATCCTCCCCGGGCTTCGTGGTTTTCTTGCGCACAGCCCAGCGCTGATTTTCCCGCCCGGAATTCTAGCCAGCCGCCCTAAAGCCGCAGTTCCCCGTCAAGATGAAGCTATACGGCCATCTTACCAAATTCCGGATACCCGATACCTGCTACTTTCCTAACCCGGTTCATTTTTTGCGACAAAATCTTCATGGCGAAGCTGAAGCGTACGCTGCGACTGGGCGAGGTGGTATTTTTTGCCTGCGGGGTCATTCTCGGGGCCGGCATTTACACCGTTATCGGTGAAGGTGCGGGGTTCGGGGGGAACATGCTCTGGCTTTCGTTCCTGGTGGCGGCGGTAACGGCGGGGATGACGGCGTTCTCGTATGCGGAGCTTTGCGCCATGTACCCGGAAGCGGGCGGGGAATATGCGTATGCGAAAAGAGCTTTCGAAAATCCTTTGCAGGTAACTGTCGGGCTGATGGTTTCGCTCAGCGGGATCCTTGGCGCGGCGACGATCTCGATCGGCTTTGCGGGTTATTTTTCCGAGCTGCTGAACTTCAACCTGCGGCTCGGGGCGCTGTGTATAATCCTACTCATTTTGTTCATTAATATCACGGGGATCCGCCAATCTTCGACGACGAACATCGTGTTCACGATCATTGAAACAGCGGGATTGGGATACGTGATCTTTTCCGCGTGGCCGGCGGTCGGCGATATCGATTATTTCGAACTTCCGCCGGCGGGCGCTGCCGGTGTGATGGCGGGAGCAGCGCTCTGTTTTTTCGCCTTCACGGGTTTCGAAGATACGGTGAAGCTGGCCGAGGAAACGAAAAATCCGGAACGCAACATTCCCCGCGCGCTGTTCATGGCGAGCACGATCGTCGCTGTCATTTATGTGCTGGTGGTGATCGCAGCCGTCAGCGCGGTACCTTATGGACAGCTGGCGGAATCGGACAGCCCGCTTTCGGCGATCGTGGAAAGCCGTTTCGGTCGCACGGGCGCGCTGATCATCGCGGTGGTGGCGTTGTTCTCGACTTCGAATTCGCTGCTCTCGAACATGATGGGCGCTTCACGCGTGCTCTACACGATCGCGCGCGACACGAGGCGGCTGAAGTGGTTCGCCTTCATTTCACCGAAACGGCAAACGCCGGTCGTAACGCTTGTGCTTGCCGCCGTGTGCGCCGCCGCTTTTTCACTGATCGGCGACATCAAAACGGTGGCGCTGATCGCGAATTTTTTCGTGCTGGGCACTTTCCTGCTGGTGAACCTTGCCGCAATCCGGCTGCGCATCACGAAGAAAAATGAGCAACGCCCGTTCCGCATCCCGGGAACGATCGGCGCGATCCCTGTGATCCCGGTGCTGGCGATCATCATGACGCTGGTGCTGGGAGGGTTTGCGGTGTATGGCTTGCTGAGCGGGAATACGGTTGAATGAGCGGCAGAGCCATGTAATCAACCGGGACGTTTCTTTTCCTCAAGCGCTTTTTCCGATTTCCACACCGTGTACAACGCATTGCTGTAAGCAATCAGCAGGAAGGCGGGAATGATGAACATGACATTGAAGGGCATCTTAACCATCGCGGCAAGCACCGAAATGATCAATACGGTCAACGCAAGGATCAGTACCGGGACCGGTCTCCACGGCGCGGCGAAGTAGCACCCGATAAAAATCATACAGAATATTGCCGTCACCGCAAATGCAGGCACGTCTGCCGGCGGCAATAAAAACTGCCATGCCGCGAGCGCCAGGACGGCCAGCCAGGGCCACAGCAAAGCGAAGCGCGCCCAGCTCAATGCAGTCTCTGCCTCATCGATCACCGCTTTCAGCTCCGTGTTGGCTGCGGTGAACTGCGCCTGCTGCAGTGCATCGCCGTGAACAGGATAGCCGCATCCAGGACAGTCGATGCGGTAAGGACCGTCGTACTTTGTTTTACAGAAATCGCACTCCATTCGTTCTATTGCCCGGCCGACAGATCGATCTTTTGCGTTTTCAATTCTTCCTCGAATTGTTTCGCATCTTTTGCGGCTTTGAGACCGTAAATGAGGCCGGAGAGAATAATTATTTTGAAAAGGATGCCGGAAACGATGGTGAACAAACCGACGATGGCTGCGTACAGGATGATCAGCGTGACGTAAACGATCAACCCGGTAAGCACCGCTGGGTATGGATTTTTATTTGCCCAGATCCCGAACCCGACAAAAGCGCCGCAAACGATCGCCCCTTCAATGAACAGCATCGCGCCGGGCGCAATCAGCAGCGCGCCGAGCAGGTAACTCAGGGCATAAATCCCGGCTGCGAGGAACAGCATGTTTCTCGCTTTTTTCACCTGGCCGTGCATGCCTTCGAGTTTGATCAGCATCACGCGTTTATCGGTGATGAACTTTTTCTGCTCGTCTTCTGCGCCGCGCTGGGGAAAACCGCATGACGGGCAATAGGTAACTGTCGCATCGAGCGGTGATGTTTTGCAGTAATAACAAACTGAAGGATCGGTGATCGTTACCTGGAGCGGGCCGGTCGATCGCAGCACAGGATTGTTGAGAGGGTCCATCGTGAAGGGTTGATTAAAGATGAGGTTTTGATAAAGATAACGTTCCGGCTCACACAAACCAGCCACGCTGCATTCCTTCCTGCACGACGTAAGTGAGGTTATAAAAGAAATGGAAAACGACCCCGTACCAGATGTGCCCGGTTTTCATCCGCATCCAGCCGGCCAGCAATCCGAACGGCAACAGCCAGATCATCGAAACGGGTGAAATGTGCAGGATGGCGAACAGCACGCCGGTAACGACGATCACCGCGCCGGCGTCCATCGTTTTGCGGAGGTGATGATACATCACGCCCCGGAAGGCGAGCTCTTCAAAAATCGCAGGCTGAACGGCGATGGCGAGCGCCGACCACAAAAAAGGATTTTCCGTGTCGTCGAACATGTAGAAATAAAAAATGTCGTCGCTCAGGCTGTTCAGCGCATCCACCATGAAGCCGATGCCGATTGCGGAAACGATTGCGCCGGCGGCAAGGACGGGAAACAACCACCAGGTGATGTTGGTGTTGAAGATCGCGGGACGCAGCTCGCGGAAATTCATTCCCACGAATGCAACAATGATCAGCGAGATCAGGATGTCGGCGAAGGCCATTACTTTCCAGGTCGCTTCGATGTCTGCAACTTTCAGGATAACACAAACGAGGAGGAGCAGGAAATACAGGATGAAGACCGACTGTATTCCCGTGTTCTTTTTCGCTTCCGCTTCCGGTTCCGCGGGAGCGATGGCTTTTCCGCAGGAAGAACAAAAGCGTGCGGCGGGATGCACGATGGTGTTACAATGGGGGCAGTGCGACACGTTCGATGGTAGGTTATTCGATTTTCGGGCCTGCTTTCTCTTCACCGCCGGCGTGGGCTGCGGAAACTTCGGCAAGATCCAGCTTTTTCACTTCGAGGTTTTTCTTCAGCTCTTCCGCTTTTTTCACCGAGCGCATGCCGGCCAGCAATCCCGTGATGATGCCGATCTTGAGCACGAGCCCCGAAAATATCGTTTCCGGCGCCAGCGCGGTGATCACGACGAGATATGTCACGTAAACGATGAGCCCGGAGAGTAATGCGGGATACGGCTTCTTTCCTCCCCAGAATCCCAGCCCAATGTAGACTGCGCCAAGCGCCCCGAGACCGATCCACGTAAGACCGGGAATATTGAAATAAACATACGCAGCTATGCTGCCGTGCAAAAGCCCCAATCCGAACAGGATCAATCGCGCGATGCCGATCCCCGCTTCCGCTTCGTTGACCTCGGTTCCCGCATTCCTGCGGCCGACCAGGAAACGTTTCTGCTCCTGTTCCGTGCCGCGCTGGGGAAAACCGCACGACGGGCAGTAGACCGACGATTCCGGCAAAGGCGAGGTGCCGCAATAATGACAAACTTTCAGATCGCGAACGCGAACGGTGGATGTTCCGTATTTACGGGAATCTCTTCGGGGTGTAGGCATTTCGGTTGTCAGTTGTTTTGAGTTATCGGTTGTCCGGGGTTGTCGGTCGTCAGCCCGGAAATAATTACCGCCGGTGAAAACGCACAATGCCAAATTAACAACGCACAATGATCAAGTGAAGTCTTCCGATTGGGCGTTCCCGGGTAAAAAGAAACACGTGGCATACAACCGACACCCCCGGACAACCGACAACCATTTTTTTATTTACTGCTCTCCCCTTCAAAATGATCTTCCTTATTCCTGAACAGCACGTTGAACGTCGTCAGGCTGCCGTAGATCTTTGTGATGTATTGCTGCATGTCGACCTTGTCTTCGTCGGTGAGTTTCGGGTGCGCGTTGATCTTTTGCTCGAGCACGCGCAGGCGGTCGCGGAGCATGACGATCTTGTGGAAGAACGTCTCGATGGGAATGTCTTTTGATTTCTGCGTGGTATCGGCGGGTTGCAGTACCATCGTGCCGCCTTCCCAGCGGCCGCCCATTTCCACGTTGCCGGAAACGTCGGCGTAATCTTCGAGTACACGGCGGAGCGTGCGTTCCAGTTCTTCCATGGTGAAGTCGTATTGGTTTTCCCCCGGCAAAGCGAGGAGCGTGAGTAGTTCTTCGTTGCGTCTCGTCACGTCGAGCGTTCCCCGTTTCCCGAAATCGATCGTCCAGAACAATTCGTGCTCGGCAATAATTTTCCCGCGACCGTAATGCTCGTGATCGATGATGGCGCCGGTGATAAACGAATCGCTCATTGGCGGAAAATGGAATTGACGTTTTTCCTGATCTTATCCGTCAGCTCGTCGATCGGCAGGTCGTTGGCGTCGTTGCCGAACGGGTTCTCGATCTCCTCCGCGATCAGCTCGAGGCTGGTGAAGCTGTAGAATACGAACACCGTGCCCAGGATGGTCCAGTACCCGAAATCTTTGAGGATCGCGAACGGGAGCGTAACGGAATAGATGAAGATAATCTTTTTAATAAAAATGCTGTACGAATACGGGATGGGCGTGGCGCGGATACGTTCGCAGGCGCCATGCACTTCGGCGAAGGAACGCAGCTCGTCGTTCAGCGCAAGCATTTGCAGATCCGTAATCACGCCTTTGCGCCGCAGCAGCTCGACTTCGCGCACGAGCATGGCCAGTATCGCGTTCGGCACGTGGTCCTTCGTGCTGAACTCGGAAACGCTGAACCATTCGTTGGCTTCAAAACTTTCCGGGACGAATTTCCCGCGCAGGTGGTCGCGGCTTGCTGCGACGTAATTACCGAGCAGCGTGCGGATGCGTTCGCGCTGCGCTTTATGCGCGTCATCTTTATCGACATACGCGGACACTTTCATGGAAAAACTCCGTGTATGGTTGACGAGCGTTCCCCAGAGCCTGCGGCCTTCCCACCAGCGGTCGTAAGCGGTGTTCGTCCGGAACACGAGCAGCAGGGAAATGACAAAGCCGAGGATGGAATGGATGGCAGTGGTGCTGAACGATTTGACATGCCAGAGATCGAGCTCGAGGTAACAAAGCACCGTCGTGTACAGCGCCATCCCGATCATCGCGGGCATGAGGATGCGGAACGTATCGCTTTTGTGGAAAGAAAGGATCAGCCTCAGCCAGTTTTTCGGATCGTATGCAATCATATCCGCGAAATTAATTCAAATCGTCGCCATTTTGCAGCTCAATGGTTAACTTTGGGATATCCGGGTATGGCTGAAAATCACCGTGCAGACAAATGGCTCTGGAGCGTGCGTCTCTTTAAAACACGCACGCTTGCTGCGGAAGCCTGCAAAGGCGGAAAAGTGAAATTGCATGGCGACGTCGTCAAGCCCGCCAAAGAGCTGAAGGCAGGCGACGAGCTGAGCTTCAAAGCCGGTCCCATAACGCGCGTGGTGAAAGTGATCGCATTTCCGCCGGCGCGGGTGAGCGCGAAGCTGGTGGATAAATTCATGGAAGACCTGACCCCGCCGGAAGAATACGAAAAGCTGAAGCTGATGAAAGAGATCGGCCCGCCGGTTTTTCACACGGGGAAAGGACGCCCGACCAAGCGCGACCGCAGGCGCATGAACGACTACTTCTGAAAAACCAAAACACAAAAGTTCAAAAACACAACCATTCCTGGTCCAATTTTGGAATTTGTTTTTTTGACTTTTTGAAATTTCATTCCTGATGTCTGATTCTATTTACGACGAGCTGCTGAAAAAACTGGAGAACGATCCCTGGCCGGCCATTTACATGTTCAAATTCATCGTGCCGTCCGACAACCACAAGATCGCCCTGGTGGAGCGGCTTTTCGACGACGGCGCAGAGATCAATCACCAGCCTTCGAGCGGCGGAAAATATACAAGCATCACGATCCGGCAGGTCATGCTCAGCGCAACTGCTGTGATCGAAGTGTATCGACAGGCATCCACCATCGAAGGCATCATTTCGCTCTGATCATTTTTAACCCTATGAAAAACAAATTTCTTTTCGCCCTGCTCCTGCTTTGCGGGACCGCCATCGCACAGGAAAAAACACTCACGCTGGAATCCGCCGTATTCGCCGGGCGGGAAGGCCTTTTCCCCGATCGTTTGCCGCAGCTCGGCTGGGTGAAAGGAACGGAAGTTTTTTACTACATCGATCGCAGCACAGGAACGGAAACGCTGGTGACCGGCAGTGCGACGGATAAAGGAAAAACGAAACCCGTCATCACGCTTTTCCAGCTGAACGAGCTGATGGACAAAACAGGGCGTGGCGACGCGCTGCTGAAAACGTTCCCGGTGATCGAATGGAAAGACGCGACGACGTTCAGCTTTGAACGCCCGAAATCGAATTACACTTACAATACGGCCAGCGGAAAGCTCGAAGCGGAAGCCGGGTTGTTCATAACCTCGACTGCTGAAAATAAAGACAAAGCGCCGGTTACAGGACACGTTGCGTACACGATCGAGAACAACCTGTACGTGGCAGCCCGGCAGGGAAAAGAGGAAGCCACGAAACAAGTTACCAATGACCCCGAAAAAAATATCGTCAACGGCCAGAGCGTGCACCGCGACGAATTCGGGATTCATAAAGGAACGTACTGGTCGCCCTCAGGGCAATCGCTTGCGTTTTACCGCATGGACCAGACGATGGTGACGGATTATCCCGTGATAGACCTCACGAAACAGCCGGCCCGGGCGAAGATCATCAAGTACCCGATGGCGGGCGGGAAATCGCACGAAGTGACGGTGGGCGTTTACAATGTCGCGACCGGCAAAACTGTTTTTCTCGAAACGGGCGAGCCGAAGGACCAGTACCTCACGAACATCGCGTGGAGCCCCGACGAGAAATTCATTTACATCAGCGTGCTCAACCGTGAGCAGGACCATTTGTGGCTGAACCGGTACAGCGCGGAAACGGGGAAGTTCGACAAGACGTTGTTCGAAGAAACGGATGAGAAATACGTTCATCCCATGCACACGTTGCTGTTCGTTCCGGGAAAGAATGAGCAATTCGTATGGCAGAGCGAACGCAACGATGCGAATGCGCTGTACCTCTACAACACCGACGGCAAGCTGATCCGCCAGCTGACGCCTTCGGCGGGGAGTGAAGCTGCGCTGATCGTGACGGACGTTTACGGTTTCGATCCGAAAGGAACTGCGATCTATTTCCAGGCAGCGAATTACGACCGGGTCAACCGCGCCATCTACAAAGCGGCGCTGGGCAAAGGAACTCCCCAGCGCCTGTCGGATGCGAACGGCGTTCACGCTGCGACATTTTCGAAAAGCATGAATTTTTTCCTGGATGATTATTCCGCGCCGGGAATTCCGCGTATTCAAAGCATTTACAGCAATGCCGGGAAAAATGTGGCCACCTTGCTCTCCGCGAAAAATCCGCTCGCCGCTTACAAGCGTTGCGAGGTGAGGCTCTTCACCATCACCGCCGCCGACGGGAAAACGCCGCTCTGGTGCCGCATGATCCTGCCCGCAGATTTCGACTCCACGAAAACATACCGTTCGCTCACCTACGTGTACAACGGCCCGAACGTGCAGCTCATCACGCAAAGCTGGCTGGGCAATACCGACCTGTTCCTGTATTACATGGCGCAGCAGGGATTTGTCGTATTCACCGTCGACGGGCGCGGCTCGGGCAACCGGGGAATTAAATTCGAGCAGGCCAATTTCCGCAAGCTCGGCACGGAAGAGATCGCCGACCAGGAAAAAGGCGCGGAGTATTTAAAATCGCTTCCGTACATCGACAGCCAGCGCATGGCGGTGTACGGCTGGAGCTACGGCGGCTTCATGACCACGTCGCTGATGACGCGCAAGCCGGACCTTTATAAATGCGGCGTCGCCGGCGGACCGGTGATCGACTGGAGCTACTACGAAGTGATGTACACGGAACGTTACATGGATACGCCGCAAACGAATCCCGAAGGTTACAGGGAATCCAGCACGTTCAATTATTGCGGCAACCTCAAAGGAAAATTACTCCTCATCCACGGCACCGTCGACGACGTAGTGGTGTGGCAGCACAGCCTGAACTACGTAAAAACCTGCGTTGACAAAGGCGTGCAGACGGATTATTACGTTTATCCCGGCCATCCGCATAACGTTCGTGGAAAGGATCGTGTTCATTTGCTGACGAAGGTTTCGGAGTATATTATGGCGAATACGTAAGCTTATGAAAAAACGTATTCCTGAGAACTTTGATGTTTACGACAATACAGCTCGAGGCTTTGGAGGTGACGAAATTCAAATTCGCGATGAATTTAAAATTGACATTACTAGCTGGGCTAAGTTTAGACATGCAATCAGAATCGGATTAAATTCTAAATTTCTCATTTCCTCTAATGGAACAAGTGTACCTGAAGAAATCAAAGAAGCTTATCGAGAATTGGGCAAATCACATTATGAGATAATCAAATGTGTTGGGCATGCTCACATTTCATTTTCCCAATTCAAATCCGAATATGAATCAAGGGCAAATTTTTTACTAATTGAAAAAACATTCAAGGAATTTTATTTCCATCTTGGTTTTATTCTTGATACTTTTTCGCGAATTGTTTTTATTTTAAATCACCCTGAAAGTGGGACTCTAGAAAAGCGAAAAGGCATACCTAGAAGGCATTTTATAGGATGGAGTGATTTAATTAGGGACTATGCAAACCATAGTTCATTTAAGCAATACCAATCCATTTTTACATCGAACGAACTAGAAGGCATTAAAAATATTCGGAACAACTATACACATGGATGGGCGCCAATTGCATTCGTAACCGATTCGGATATTCTCATTCCTGATGAAATCCGGGAATACAACAGGTTCTTCTGGCATTACGATGAATGGAATGATTACTCCAAATACCATTACAACCATTCCATGCTGGAAATTGCATCGACAGACTGGGAATACTTACTTGAACTTCAAAGCAGATTATTTTCACAAGCAATTACGGATTTGGATTCCTTTGAAACCAACCATAATGTCTATATTGATTATAACATTTGATACCACTTGTTCGCCTTCATCTTCTTCACCCAGTTTCGTTGCTTGAACGGGAAACGATAGCCGATGTTGAAGTCGAGTGAGTTGTAACGCGGCTCAATGCGCAGGCCGGAGGAAACGTAGGAATTGTAATCGGAACGAAAGGTGATGGAGCCGAATAAACGTTTGCCGTTCAACCCGAGTGCGAAGCGGACCTCGCCGGCTGCTCCTACTCTCCAGTGCTTGTCGGTGTAAAGGCCGGAGAAGGTGTTGTAGAAGCGGTGCTGAAAATCGAAACCGCTCGTGACTGTGGCGTTGAAATAAAGCGTTTTGAAAAGCACGAGGTTGAAGGCATAGCCCGGGCCGATGGAAATTCCCTGCACGTTGAAATAGTTGAGGTCGCCGTACTGCGCGTAAAACGGGCGGGAAGCTTCGGGGATGAGCGACGTGTCGGATTTAAAGCGGTAGCCGTAAATGTTGCTGACGATAAGCAATGAGCCGGCGGTTTTGAGCTGGCGCTGTGTGTTGAAATAAGCGGCGTTGTAGGAGAAGCGGCGCTTGTTGAAGATGAAGATCGTTTTCGCGCGTACGGAGCGCACGTCCATCGACGGGTTCTGGAAATAGATGCCGGTGGAATCGTAGCCGGGATCGTAGAACGGCGTTTTGTAATCGTAAAAGCCGTGGTAATTCCGGTAGCTTGTTTCGAAGCGGAAACGGTACGCGCTGAAGGAAAGGTTGAACGAGGTGAATTTCGTGTTCCCTTTTTTGAGCACGTCGGCGGGTGTAGGCGGCTTGCTTTTGATGCCGAAGGAAAATGAAATTTTATCGAAGTCGAATGCGAGCCCGGTGGAAACGTTCGCATCGGCGATGAGCTGCGGGGCGCCCCACCCGAGCGTATCCTGCGTGAGCGTCTGGCTCATGCGGATGTCGTACTGGCGGTAGGAGTTGGAAAGCGTGACGATGAAACGGTCGGGATATTTCCGGATGTAGTTCGTGTCGACCGTGTTGCGGACGCGGCGCAGGGAATCGCGGCGGGATTTGTCGCGGGGATGCGCGCTGAGGAGTGTCGGCAGCAGGAGAAAGAGGAAAAGAATGCGTGTCGGGGATTTCATGGGCATCCGAAAATACCAAAAAATCTTTCTTCAGGACAAAAAGGGTTAACCACGGAGACACGGGGACACGGAGGATTCTATTTACCGTAGGTGCGCAAAATTTCGCGCACCTACGGTAATAGCAACAGGATAATAAATTTTTCTCCGTGCCCCCGTGTCTCCGTGGTAATTTTTCATTCCAGGACGATCGTCTCCCCTTCCACTTCCACTTTGTCGCCGGGACGCAGCTTGGCGCGTTTGCGGTCTTCGGGCTGGCCGTTGAGCTTTACGCGGCCTTCTTCCACTATCATTTTCGCATGCCCTCCCGTTTCCGCGATGCCGGTGACTTTCAGCAATTGGATGAGCTCGATGTATTCGCCTTTGATCTTAAACGTCTGCATGTTTATTCTTTAATCGCAAAGTTAACGGTGCGCTGGACCTTGAAGGATGACAACTGGAACGAGAACGGTCCCGCGCCCATGCCGGTTTTGATCGTGTACTGTTGCTTCAGCTTTACGCTGCGCGGAAAAAAAGTGAGCGTGTCAAAGCTGTACGTGCCTTCCTGCCTGCCCTCCACCGACATTCCCGCGTCGATAATGTTGCGCCGCCGTTCTTTCTTATTGGCGAACTCGCCGACAAGCGACAGCCCGTAACCGGATTTATCCGCGCCGTTGCATTTCCACGTGTTCCTGCTGATGAACGTCATCGCATCCCCGATCGATTCGAGCTCTTCCGTCATCTTCGAATTGTTCTCGAATTCCTCACCCGCCTGCCAGCCCGCCGGCGCATTGAACGGGGCGAACAACTGGTCGACAAGACGCGCAAACGCGCTGTTGCCGCAGAACGATTTCAGGAGGTAATAATCGTTACGAAATAAAGTGTCGTTCACATCATCCTTATACGCCGCCCTGAACGATTCGTAGATCGCCGAATCGGCCCCGAGCACGCTTTGCACCTCCCCGCTTTTCGTAATCGTAAACTGGAAATCGCGCCCCACGAGTTCCTGCGCCACCTCGCTGATGCCGACGTGCGGAGTTGCTGCTGCAGCCGTATTGCTGTCATCCGTGAGAACGATGAAGTCGTTGAAATCCTGTTTCGTCTTCGTGTGCACCTTGAAGCCCGTCACCTTGCTGCCGATCACGTACATCGTGTCGTCGATCACGTCGAGCACTTCCCACGTGTATCCCGCGGTGAACTTCTGCTTTTCATCCGTGGAAGCCAGCACCGCAATATCGAGATCACTCGAAGCATCGACGTCGAATTCCACGTTCCAGGTTTTGCCTTTCTCAAGATCGAGCCCGGGCTTAACTACAGGCGCGTTGTTGCAGGCAGCAGCGAAAAACAGTGAGAGAATAAAAATTGTTTTGAGGGCTCTGTACATCAGTGCAGGTTATAATTACGGGGATTGTCTTCTATATATTTCTCAATTTTAACCAAATCGTGGAACATCCAGAAGACTTTACACCAGAAACTTCGCTGCCAGAGGATTTTCGGGGTTGATATTCCGGTTGCTTTTGCTTGTTTGGAGACGGAGCCTTTGAATTGATTGATGATCCTGCTGACACTTGCATTTTCCGGATCTGCCTTCGTTATCTCGATGATTCCGTGAAAATGATCGGGCATTACCTGGTGGCGGTGAAGTTTGGTATTCTGATAATGTGCGGGAATGTTTTTCCAGGTGTCGTCGACGAGTTGGCCAAGGGGGCTCAGGATCATCTTGCTGTTTTTTACTTCGCCGAGAATTGGGAGTTTATCTTCAACACCCAAGGTGATCAGGTAGTAAGCACGCTGAGAATAATCGAACCCTTTCATCCGAAGGGAGTTTAAACGACGGTAAGTCATCGGGATAAAGTTTGATAGTAAAACGAAAATTGGGGTCGACCAGTGGTCGACCCCAATTTGGGTAGTTAGGACGTTAGTGTTACCTACGCTTTCACGCCGGCGCGGATGATATTCAGCGCGCCGCCGGCTTTGAACCACTCGATCTGGCCTTCGTTGTACGTGTGGTTGACCGTGATCTCGTCGCGGGTGCCGTCGGCGTGGTTGAGCACCACCGTCAGCGGTGCGCCCACGGCGAACGTGGTAAGGCCGACGATATCGATCACGTCGTCTTCCCGGATCTTCGCGTAGTCGTCTTTGTCGGCGAACGTGAGGGCGAGCATGCCCTGCTTCTTCAGGTTCGTTTCGTGGATGCGCGCGAACGACTTGACGAGGATGGCGCGGACGCCGAGGTGGCGGGGTTCCATGGCAGCGTGCTCGCGTGAAGAGCCTTCGCCGTAGTTCTCATCGCCCACGACGATGGAGCCGAGGCCTGCGGCTTTGTAGGCGCGCTGCACTTTCGGAACTTCGTCGTATGCGCCGGTGAGCTGGTTCTTCACGTTGTTCTGCTTTTCGTTGAAGAAGTTCGTGGCGCCGATGAGCAGGTTATTGGAAATGTTGTCGAGGTGTCCGCGGTACTTCAGCCACGGGCCGGCCATGGAGATGTGGTCGGTGGTGCACTTGCCTTTGGCTTTGATGAGCAGCCTGAGCCCGCGCAGGTCGGCGCCTTCCCATGCCGGGAACGGATCGAGGAGCTGAAGGCGTGTGCTTTCGGGGGAAACTTTCACTTCCACGCCGCTGCCGTCGGCCGCAGGGGCCTGGTAGCCGGCGTCTTCCACGTCGAAGCCGCGTTTCGGGAGCTCGTCGCCGGTAGGCGCTTCGAGCATTACCTTCTCGCCTTTGTCATTGATGAGGAAATCGGTGATGGGGTTGAAGGTGAGGTCGCCGGCGATGGCAAGAGCGGTGACCAGCTCCGGCGAACCGACGAATGCGCAGGTGTTCGGGTTGCCGTCGTTTCGGCTCTGGAAGTTGCGGTTGAACGAATGTACGATGGTGTTCTTCTCGCGCTTCTCTGCGCCCACGCGGCTCCACATGCCGATGCAGGGACCGCAGGCATTGGCGAACACTTTCCCGCCGATGGCGTTGAACGTGTCGATGAAGCCGTCGCGCTGGATCGTGTAGTGCACGAGCTCGGATCCCGGCGTGATGAGGAATTCGGCTTTCGGCGAGAGGCCTTTTGCTTTTGCCTGCGCGGAGATGGAAGCGGAACGTGCGATGTCTTCGTAGGAAGAGTTGGTGCAGGAACCGATGAGGCCGACTTCGACCTTCACGGGCCAGCCGTTCTTCTCCGCTTCTTCTTTCATCTTGCTGATCGGCGTAGCCAGGTCGGGCGTGAACGGGCCGTTCAGGTGCGGCTCGAGCTCGGAGAGGTTGATCTCGATCACCTGGTCGAAATAATCCTGCGGGTTGGCGTACACTTCCGGGTCGGCGGTGAGATGCTCTTTCACGCTGTTGGCAAGGTCGGCCACTTCGGAGCGGCCGGTTGCGCGGAGGTAACGCTCCATCGACGCGTCGTATGCGAAAGTCGACGTGGTCGCGCCGATCTCAGCGCCCATGTTGCAGATCGTGCCTTTGCCGGTACAGCTCATGGCGTTTGCGCCTTCACCGAAATATTCCACGATAGCTCCCGTTCCGCCTTTTACGGTGAGGATGCCTGCCACTTTCAGGATCACGTCTTTCGGGGCTGTCCAGCCGCTGAGCTTGCCCGTGAGCTTCACACCGATCAGCTTCGGCCACTTGAGTTCCCAGGGCAGCCCGGCCATCACGTCGCATGCGTCAGCTCCGCCGACACCGATGGCGATCGCGCCGAGACCGCCGGCATTCACCGTGTGCGAGTCGGTGCCGATCATGAGGCAGCCGGGGAACGCGTAGTTCTCGAGCACCACCTGGTGGATGATGCCTGCGCCGGGTTTCCAGAAGCCGATGCCGTATTTATTCGAAACGGAAGCGAGGAAATCGTACACTTCCTTGTTCTCTTTTGTGGCCACGGGAAGATCTTCCTCGGCGCGGACTTTCGCGGTGATGAGGTGATCGCAATGCACCGTGGAGGGAACGGCCACTTTTTTACGCCCGGCCTGCATGAACTGGAGCAGCGCCATCTGCGCGGTGGCGTCCTGCATGGCGACGCGGTCGGGATTGAAATCGACGTAATCTTTCCCGCGCGTGTAAGCCGATGCGGGGAGCGCGCCGGTGAGGTGGGAATAGAGGATCTTTTCCGTGAGGGAGAGCGGGCGGCCGGTAAGCTTGCGGGCAGCTTCCACTTTGCCGGGAAGTCCTGCGTATACCTGCCTGATCATGTCGATGTCGAAGACCATTTATTAAGGAGTTTTATTGGTGACTGAAACCGTGTATTCCGGTTCCAAATTTACGAATTCGCCGGGTTATTCCGGATCGAAAATATTGATGGGGGAATAGGGGGTTTGGGGGAGAAAAGGTGGTCGGTTGTCCGGGGTTGTCGGTTGTCGGTTGGCCGGGGTTGTCCGGCTCAGGATAGGAAATTCCGCCAACGGACAACCGACAACCTTTTTGACAACTGACAACCGACAACTTTTTTCGACAACCGACAACCGACAACCTTTTTCCACAACCGACAACTGACCTTTCGTACTTTTACACCAATGAACCGCTTCCGCGAAAACCTGCGCATTGCCTTGTCGTCCATTCGTGCGCAATCGCTGCGGGCATTCCTGACCATTCTTATCATTACGCTGGGGATCACCTCGCTGGTGGGGACGATGACCTCTATCGACATCATGAAAGGCACGGTGAACAGCAGCTTCACGAGCATGGGCGCGAACACGTTCACGATCCGCAACCGCGAGTTCGTTGTGCGCGTGGGACGGAGCGGCAGAAGCCCGAAAAAATTTCGCCCGATCACGTACCGGGAAGCGATGGTGTTCGCGGAACGTTTCGATTTCCCCGCAACGGTTTCCGTTTCCACGATGGCATCGATGACGGCCACGCTGAAGTATAAATCGGAAAAGAGCAACCCGAACGTGCAGATCTTAGGTACGGATGAAAATTATCTTGCGGCATCGGGCTATGAAATTGATAAAGGCAGGAATTTTTCGCAGCTGGAAGCGCGGAGCGGCGACCACGTGGCGCTGCTGGGGCACGACATGGTGCTGAAGCTGTTCAAGAGCGAAGACCCGATCGGCAAAGAGATCAGCATCGGCGCGGGGAAATACAGGGTGATCGGCACGCTGAAAACAAAAGGCAACGCGATGGGCTTCGGCGGCGACAAGGTGGCGATGCTGCCCATCGAGAACGTGCGCCAGTATTTCGGGAAGCCCGGCATGACGTTTACGATCAACGTGCTGGCGCGAAACGCAAACATGATGGATGCCACGATCAGCGAGGCGACAGGGCTTTTCCGCATCATCCGCGACGTGCGCGTGACCGAGGATGAAAATTTCGAGATCGTAAAAAGCGACAGCCTGGCGACGGAGCTGCTGGGCGTGCTCAGCTACGTGGCGCTGGGCGCAACCGTCATCGGCATCATCACGCTGCTGGGCGCGGCGATCGCGCTGATGAACATCATGCTCGTCTCCGTCACCGAACGCACCCGCGAGATCGGCGTCCGCAAAGCGCTCGGTGCGACGCGCAAGCTGATCCGCAACCAATTCCTCACCGAGGCGATCGTGATCTGCCAGCTCGGCGGGCTTTTCGGGATACTCCTGGCCATGCTCATGGGCTGGGGAATTTCCATGGCGATGGATTCCACGTTCGTGATGCCCTGGCCGTGGATCGGGATGGGCGTTGCGATCTGCTTTTTCGTCGGGCTCGTATCAGGGCTTTATCCCGCGGTGAAAGCGTCGAAGCTCGACCCGATCGAAGCTTTGCGTTACGAATAATTTCTCTTCGGCAATTTAATATTCAAAGATTCAATCGCTTGTCCCGAGTCCTCGGGACTTCACTATTCAAAGATCCAAGAATTCAATAGTCTCGTCATGCATGACGAGACTATTCAAGATTCAAAATTGACACTTTGAAGAATCTTTGAATTGTTGAATAGCAAGGCTCAGCGTAGCTGAGACGAACGATTGAATCTTTGAATTTGAACTAAAAAAAAGAACCGCCTGTCTTGCGACAAACGGTTCTCCGAAGAAACAATTTCGAGAACTATTCGCTGACCACTTCAAATTTGAAGGAGGCCTGGACTTCTTTGTGAAGGCGGACTTTGGCGTTGTAGACGCCGACGCTTTTCACGTTCTCTTCGTTTTCGATGGTGATGTTGCGGCGGTCGATATCGAAGCCGAGCTTGCGGAGCGACTCGGTGAGCTGCACGCTGGTGATGGACCCGAAGATCTTCCCGTTGTCGCCTGCTTTCGCGCCGACTTTCACGGTCATTTCCTGGAGCTTTGCCGCCTGCTTTTCAGCTTCCGCTTTCACTTTGGCTTCTTTATGCGCGCGCTGCTTCACGTTTTCAGCGTGGATCTTGCGTGCAGACTCATCGGCAACGATCGCGAGACCGTTCGGGATGAGGTAATTGCGGCCGAAGCCGGGACGAACCTTTACGACGTCGTCTTTGTAGCCGAGGTTCCTTACGTCTTGTTTGAGAATGACTTCCATGATCGTTCCTCCTTATTTAAGTTGGTCGGCTACGTACGGGAGCAGCGCGATGTGGCGGGCGCGTTTGACGGCGGTCGACACTTTACGCTGGAACTTTACCGAAGTACCGGTGAGGCGGCGGGGCAGCAATTTGCCCTGCTCGTTGACGAACTTGATGAGGAAGTCGCCGTCCTTGTAATCGATGTATTTAATACCGGCTTTCTTGAAGCGGCAGTATTTTTTCTTCTTGACCTCAACCGACGGAGGGTTCAGGTAGCGGATTTCAGAGCTGTTTTCGGCCATGACTGATCTCGTGTTGAGTTTTAAGCGGTTTCTTTTTCTTTCTTAACGTTCTTTGCCTTGTTGCGGCGTTTCTCTGCGTAAGCAGCGCCGAACTTGTCGAGCTTCACCGTCATGAAACGGAGAACACGCTCGTCACGCTTAAAGGCGATTTCGAGCTCGGCAACGACTTTTCCGTCGGTTGCAGAGAATTCGAACAGGTGATAATGGCCGGTGGACTTCTTCTGGATCTGGTAGGCCAGCTTTCTCAGGCCCCAGGATTCCTCATGAATGATGTTCGCGCCGAGGTCCTTGAGGATCTTGCGGAACTTGCCCACCGCCTCCTTTGCCTGATCTTCAGACAAAACGGGAGTCAAAATGAAGACGGTTTCGTATTGATACATGATGTTGGTTTTTAGTTCCCCTTTATTGGGGAGGGCAAAGGTAGGGAAAATTGCCAATTTCTGATTGCCGGTTGCCAATTTTTGAGCGAAAATGGCGGTTGGCGGGAGGGCGGTTGGCGGAGGGTAGCCAGTCATTACTTATCTGCCTAATTATCAGAAAACTATGCACGTTATACAAAAATTGAAACTCGGAAACTGGCAATCGGCAATTAAATAGGAAATCCTCCGAACTTCTTGAAGCCCAGAGGATTTCCGTTTTAACCAACTAACCCCAATCTTGAATTTCTTTTATGGCTGATGCGAAACGTCTGTTTTGCGTTCGTAGTTGTAAGAGAGCGTGATGTAGGCCATGATGATGCCTGAAGCGAGTCCTTCGACGGCGGCGGCGATCATGGCGGTAACGGGTGTGAGGTAGGCCCCGAACCAGGCGCGCTGCTGCAGGATCAACATCATTTCCTGGTCGTAAGTAAGGTAGAAGAACAGGAATGCGGAGAAGATCCCGACGGCGGTGACCACGGTCAGCGCCCCGTTGAACCAGGTGAGGAAGTAGTTGTAATGTCCGCGTGTGAGCTTTGCGTGGTATTTCACCGAAAGGATCACACCGCCGAGCATGATGAACAGGTTGAATAAACGCAGTTCGAGGATATGGGCCAACCCGGCAGCCCGCATGATGAGGAAATAGCTGATCAGCACGACAGCCGTAAGCACCCCTACAAAAATGCCCCCGTATGTTATCTTGGTGTCGGTTTTCATGGCGATGGTTATTGTGGTATTTCCGATACAAGTTTAACGCGGGATGAAGGGGAATGTTGAGGAAGTTCGATGCTTTGCGGGGGAGTGTCGATGGATGGGGCGGGAAAGGGAACGCCTGTTAACGGGGGTTAACAGGCGTGGGGGGGATTTTCAAAAGACTTAAGACGACTATTTCCCTTCCTCTTTCGTTTTGAACGGATTTTCATCAAACCGGAAGGCGATAGAAAAACACAATTCCGGCACATATTGTTTGTTGTGCAAATCGTCGAATGTTTTGTTCGAATCTATTCGCTGGTTGTCGGTGTATTCACCTTTCAGAAAAAGTCGTTGTGAAAACATCATCCCGATATTCAACGAAAGGTTGTCCCCGATCAGGCATCCTGCACCGAACATTGCTGATGGGTTGGTAAAATTGAGACTGAAACCACCGACCAGCGAAGGACTCAGCATCCACCTGTTGGATAGGAGGCGATACGAAAATTGAAGTGTGGGGCTCAAGTTATCCAGGAAATTACCATTGCGGCCGTTCATGCGTGTAATGAGATACGTACTGCCGGTATCAGATTTTGAATAATACTGACGCGACGGGCTAATGAACTGTGGTGTGTAAGTAAAGCCGTAATGCACGAACCAGCGTTGAACTTCTTCAGGCATGCGGATCGTATACACAATTACGAACCCGGCCCGCGCGATCCGTATCGTTAACACATCATTTTTCCCGAGACGGATTTTTGCGCGAAAGTCCAGCTGCGCGCCACGGGCGACGATTTTTTGAGCTGAATCGAGTAACACGGAATCCGCCCTACTCTGCGGAATCATCCGCTGGATCGTGATCTCATTCACGACAGCCCGGAGATTGGAATAAGCGGCAGGTATCACTTTTTCTGAATCGACAGTAAAAAGAACCTGTAAGGAATACCGCAGGTCATCAAATCGCACGTTCCTAAGCGAATCCTTTGGGGTATCAAGTAGTTTAAGGCCGTCCCCGGGCATCTGAAAAACAGGCAGAACACGGTTTACCTTGCTTTTACCTACTGACACGCTGTAATCGTATCCATATAATGTATTCAGGAGGCGCACACTATCAACAAAGAGGCTATCGCCACTCCATTTTTCCGTGACGAGTATGGCCCCGGTATTCTTGTCCACTTTTTTTTCGGAAGCCGACAGGAGCGTTGCAAGATCGAGCGTATAGCAACCGTTCTGGCCCGTGGCAGTGCCGGCTATTCCGCACAGCGCAAGGCATAAAATAACACGCAGTAGAGTTTTCATGGATTTGTTTTTTTTAATAAGCACTTAATTTTTTGAGAGCCGGA
The DNA here is from genome assembly GCA_966211705.1 of uncultured Chryseobacterium sp. Classification (GTDB taxonomy): domain Bacteria; phylum Bacteroidota; class Bacteroidia; order Palsa-965; family Palsa-965. Next base: position 2,553 of record CBIHOC010000009.1, on the reverse strand, counting down.
AGGGGTATGTTCCCGGCTCTCATTTTCCTGCTTAATTGATCTTGATGTAGTAATACACCGCCACGTTCCGCGGACGCGTTTCCAGTCCGCCCGTAAATCCCGTATCCTGGTTCGGGTTGGTGCCGGGACGGCCGTTGTCGCCATAACCCGATGTGGGGCCGGCATAGCTGTTGTCGTATTTGTGCGAATGGCTTTTGAATTCGTCGCCCTGGTAGCTGCCGACACGACGGTCCACGCCTTCAGGGTCGGCCGTTGAAAGGTTGAGCGCAGGGAATTCGCCGTGGTTGTACATCACGTTGAGCCCGCGAAGGAAACGTCCGCGCAGGTCTGGTGCGTGCGTGACGCCCATTTCTTCGAGCTTCGAACCGTTGACGGGACGGCCATCACAGGGCACGTAGGTAGATTTCTCATTGTTGATGTTGTGGCTGTCATCGATGGCCTGGCAGAGCTTGTCGTATTCGAGCACGGAGGCGATGATGGTTCCGAGAGGTTGATGGCGGTAGATCATGATGTTTGGTTTTTTGAGAGTTGATTGTGATTTTTTGGACAATAGACTTCCAGACGAGGATACTCGTCGTTTTTTTTGAAAGCGTTCGTTAAAGATTCAGATCAGGGCAGGCAGTCGCGTTCGATGACTTTTACGCGGCAATGGAGAGAGCCGAGGTAAAATGCCATGTCAAAAAATCCGAAATCGATGAATTGAACATGACGAATACCTTTTCGATAGAGCCGTTTACGAATGAGATTTTCCGTTTCCTGGATAATTTTCCCGCTCAATTCAATCGCTTCATCAAAATCCATGGGGCCGTCTGTCAGGAAATACTCAATATGAAGGTCACGGGCGATGTTCCTGAAATTCTCGGATATTGAAATCTCCAACTTTTCCCCTTCCCTGTTTTTTTCAGTATTCTTTCTTACAAAATCCAACGTAGAAGATCGAAAATCCGGGAAATACACTCTTGAAAACCGTTTGCCGTTTTCTTCATAATTCTCAGCCAGACAATTGTTATAGCATAGCCCGTATGCTTCTGCGCCGTCCTTTAAAATATAGAGTGGGACTTTCACAATATCTAACTCCAACGGACAGTCATTTTGCCTCAACAATTCAGGAACTGTGTATGACAATCGGTTGAGCACATCGATGCAATCCTGCACATCAAAAGAACGTTTGATCCGCGCATATTTCATATCAGGGATCAGGAAAAGATGCCGATGATTAAAAAAGCCTACCGGGGTAAAATATTGGTCGATATGAAATGCTACACGTTTGAGAAGCTCCATACAGGCACTTGCTTCAGGAGGCCATTCTAACCGGAAATATTGCCTGACCGGGAGATCCAACTGGTTTCTTTGTCCAGGGGCAGGCCGGTGCATCGTCCGGTGCAATTCGGGTCCTTCAATGCCGATATCTTTAAACTTATGCGTGACCCGAATAAAGTTTCCACCAGCTGGAAGCGCAGCAAAGTCGGTCAGCTCGAATTTGATTGCCGGAAAACTGATTTCAAAAACTCGTTTAAGTTTTTCGGATATCAACGACTTATCAAGCAGCATAACCGTTTTTCTCTTTCGTACCAGCACGTGCATCATATCCTGCACCCAGGAATTCGGGAGAAACGCTTCCCGCTCAATGTTGTTAACAGGGATTAACCGTATCCGTGAATTAGAATCCGTGAACTCGCCGGGAGCATCTTCCGGGTTTATGGCTTCGAAAAACACATGCAGAAAAACCGGGTGCGAACGATAGCGATTGAGCTGATCCACCAGTTGCCGGTGTTTTTCAAGCACTGCTGCATATACCTTGGCCGGCGGCCCGGATGCGGTGAGGTCATGGCTCTGGTAATCGAAAATAAGCAGTTCGGTTATCCTGCCATTGAACGTAAAATGTGAGAGGTTGGACATATCAGAATGCTTTAGGAATAAATTGATAACTGGAACTGCAGGTTGCAGGCGAGTGTGATTACGCCCTTACCCTCATCAGGTATCGGGATATACTGCATCGCCGCAGCCCCAGCCGTGCCTGCAATGTTGCGGAAATCGCCGGTGCCTACGATCAGGAAAGCACTAACGGATGTACCTGATAACTTGTACGCGATTAAAATCGGGGCATTGCCCGTATCGATCCTGTCAACAATCGGGTTACCAGAAGGCGCTGTAGAAGTAACTTCTGCTTTGAGTATATCCCCGGAATGATAAAGCTTCACGTACTGCTTGGTTCCGTCATCCTTGAGAAGTACGTAGGCTTTCTTAATAAAAAGAAGTGTTTGGTCAGTAGGCCCCGTAATTGGGTCCGCGAGCGATACATCATAAAAGAATACCTGGCGGAACTTTTGCAGAAATCCCAGTTGGATTTTCTTCAGTTCAAAAGTATCGGCCGCCAGGGGAGCTGCGGTTTTCTTTTGTGAAGTACTCTTAGCTTGTTTTTTCATAAATCTGTTTTTTTTTAGCGAAGTAACCCCACTCCCCCTTTCTCCCCAAAACAACATTCCCTGAATACTTCTAGTCCCGATTTTTTCATATTTTACACTAATTATTTGATTATTAATAAATTGCCCT
>CBIHOC010000008.1:0-164685 GCA_966211705.1 uncultured Chryseobacterium sp. | reverse complement strand
ACGAAAAAAGGGACGAGGGGCGGTTGGCAGTCGCGGTTGGCGGGGGCGGTTGGCACTCGGTTGACGGGGGACAAAAAAAGGGACGAGGGACGGTGCAAATAAATTAATGTAAGAGGCACGGTATTTTTTTCATTCATTTTCCCACGTCCCTCGTCCCTTTTCAGTCGATCGCGCGTTGCAGGAAGGTGTTAAGTGGATGCATGGCCTTGCAGATTCCGACGACGGTTTTCGCGAAATTTTTTCCGGTAACGGTTTTGTCGGGAATTTCGGCGGAGACGATGAAACTTTTCAGGCGGAGGAACTCGATGGCGGGATGATCTTTCGCGTAACCTTTCGGCGTGGTCACCAGTTTGTCTTCCTGGTCGAGTTCGCCGAAGTTTTTTTTGAAATTTTTGTCTTTCGTGATCTTGCGGAACTCGTCGAGGTTGTAGTCGATCTCCTGGCGGATCCTGGCCAGCTCGGGGGCGGGTGGCATCCACATTCCGCCGGCAACAAAACTTTTTCCGGGTTCGATGTGGATGTAGTAACCCGGCGCGATGGAACTTTTTCCCCCGGGATTGATGCTGGAACCCATGTTGGTTTTATACGGACGCTTGTCGGCAGAGAAACGCACGTCGCGGTATATGCGGAACAGGCATTTCTTCCCGGTGAGGTCGGCGGAGATTCGCTTGTCGAAGGTGCGGATGCCGGCGATGATGGCGTCGATGTTTTTTTCAACGTCTTCTTTTGCGGCCAGGTAATGCGGCTTGTTCTTTTCAAACCAGTCGCGGTTGTTGTTCGTCCTGATCTTTTTCAGGAACCCGAGCGTGGACTTCTGGATCATGATGATTTACGATTTACAAATTACGATGTACGATTATCTATCGATGCAGGAAGCGAAACTAAAAATCGTAATTCGTACATCGTAATTCGTACTTCTTTTTCAAGGTTTTCCTTCCGTAATCTCTTCGAGCTCGTCGGTAAGGCGCTTCACAAAACGGTTCTTGTGGCTTAAATATTCTTTCGCGATGATGCGCAGCACGGTGTACACGGGCACGGCCACGATCATCCCGCCCACGCCTGCAAGGGTTCCGGCGATGAGGATGACGGCGAAAATTTCGATCGGGTGGGCCTTTACGCGCTTGCTGAAAATATAGGGCTGCACCAGGAACCCGTCGATGAGGTTCATGAGCACGAACACGAGCGAAATTTTCCCGATGAGCGGGAGCAGGCCGTCGTAAAAGTCGAGATGTAAGTTTGTGGACACGCCGATGACGATGGCGAATGCGCCGCCGATGAGCGGGCCGACGTAAGGAATAATGTTCATCACCCCGGCGAAAAAGCCGATGATGAGCGCATTTTTCACGCCGAGGAGGGCCATGCCGCTGCTGACGAAGGTGGCCACGAACAGCACGTCGATGAGCACGCCGGTGAAATATTTCGACAGCATCACCTGTGTGTCGTCGATGATGTTGCGCGTGCGGCGGAGGTGTTTTGCAGGAACAAGCAGCAGCAGCATTTCAAAAATGACGGGACCGTCTTTGAGGAAGAAGAACGTGAAGAACGAGATGGCGAAAAAGGCTATAATGAGCTGCCCGGAAATGATGACCACCTGGTTGGCGATGGATGAAACCTGCGCCATGTTGAGCATGTTCTTCGACAGGCCCTGCACGTATTGCTCGAGCGTCTGCCCGTTGCTGCCGGCGGGCTGGATCGTTGCAAAAGCCTGCTCCAGCTGCGCGAGCGGCTCGTGAAGCGCTGCAGACAGTTGCCGGCTGTCGACCGTGGAAAGGATCTTCGCCTCTTCCATGAACAGCGGGATGAAAATGGCAACGAAGCAGAACAGCAGCAGGTAAATTCCGAGCAGGATGGAAAGCGCTCTCAGGCCGCGGGGAATTTTCCATTTTTTGATCCGGACCCGTTCCATGCGTTTTTCCAGCGGCCGCGTGACCATCGTGAGAATGGCGGCAATAATGATGTACAGGAAAACGGTACGCAGGTACCAGGCCGCCAGTGCCAGCAATGCTACCAGGGCGATGCCCAGGATAATGAGCATGCCGGTGATGACGTAGGTGCGGATGGGTTGCATTTGGTGAGAATAAAGGTAATAGGTAATTGGGTAATTGGGTAAATGGGTAATTGAGTAATTGGGGGATTGGGGGATTGGGGGAATTGAGTAGTTGGAATTTGGGCGTATCCCCGATCCGGAGTACTTGGGAGGGGCGGGCTTCCCGATAGCTACCGGGACGCTGCAAGTCCTCCCTCGTAACGGAGCGCGACGAGATGCGGGCTTTCCGCTGCTACCCTTACGCGGGGAAGTTTCGGGTTGGCGAGCTCCTGAAAGCGTATCTGCCGGGTTGCGGGGTTCATGGGGGATGCAGGAGGTGCTATCGTGAGCTGAACGGTTTGAGTTTCTAGCCCGGGGCGGCGTGGAAAGCCCGAAGCGGGCGGGGTGTGCGTTGCCGGACTTGGAACAAAGCACCGGAGCGGACGGGACTTTAAAGCACGGCGGGTTCGCTTCCCGTTGTCTCCGGCATGTTGATTCTATTGACCGGTCAAAAGGACTTTCCGGTCATCATTTTCACACCCTTTCACACGCTTTTCACCTCGTATCCCTCGTCCCGCGCCCCTTTTCTGAGTACCTTTGCACCCGCAATGATTTCGATCAACAACATCACGGTAAGCTTCGGCGGATTCACGCTGTACGACGGTATTTCCTTCCTGATCAACCCGCGGGACCGCATCGGGCTGGCGGGCAAGAACGGGGCGGGAAAATCGACCCTGATGAAGATTATTACCGGCGACCAGAGGCCGACGAGCGGCGACATTGCCATTCCCAACGGCTGCACGATCGGCTACCTCAAGCAGGACATGGCGACGGCGCTGGGCAAAACGGTTTTTGATGAAACGGCAACCGCTTTCGCGGAGATCCGCCAGCTGGAAACCCGCATCGAATGGATCGGCGAGCAGCTGACCGTGCGCACGGATTACGAGTCGGACGAATACATGAACCTGATCCAGGAGCTCAACGACGCCAACGAGCGCCTGCACGTGCTGGACGGGGGCTCCATCGACGCGCAGATCGAGCAGACGCTGATGGGACTGGGTTTCGAGCGGAAAGATTTCACGCGCCTTACGGACGAGTTCAGCGGGGGCTGGCGCACGCGCATCGAGCTGGCGAAGATCCTGCTGCAGAAGCCGAACGTGCTGCTTCTCGACGAGCCGACGAACCACCTGGACATCGAATCGATCCAGTGGCTGGAAGTATTCCTGAAAGATTATTACGGCGCGGTGGTGATCGTGTCGCACGATAAAGCGTTCCTCGACAACCTGACGAACCGCACGATCGAAATTTCGCTCGGCAAGGCGTACGATTACAAAGCGAACTATTCGCGTTACCTCGAGCTGCGCAAAGAGCGCCGGGAGACGCAGCTGGCTTCGGCCAAGAACCAGCAGAAGTTCATTGACAAAACGGAACAGCTCATCGACAAATACCGCGCGAAAGCGAGCAAGGCTTCCTTCGCCCAATCGCTGATCAAGAAGCTCGACAAGATCGAGGTGATCGAGGTGGACGACGAGGACAACCAGGCGATCCGTTTCCGTTTCCCGCCTGCCCCGCGTTCGGGGAAAGTGGTGGTGGAGGCGAACAACGCGACAAAAGCGTACGGCGAAAAAACAATTTTCTCCAACGTCGATTTCCAGGTTGAACGGGAAGACCGCATCGCGTTCGTGGGCCGGAACGGCGAAGGTAAATCCACCATGGTGCGCATGATCATGGGCGAGCCCGCCACGGATGGAGAGGTGAAAACCGGCTTCAGCGTGAACGTGGGTTATTTCGCGCAGGACGATGCGGACATGCTCAACCCGGACAAGACGGTTTTCGAGACCATCGATGAGCTGGCGGTCGGCGACGTGCGCAAGCAGGTGCGCGGGCTGCTGGGATCGTTCCTGTTCAGCGGCGACGACGTGGACAAAAAAGTGAAAGTGCTTTCGGGCGGCGAACGGACGCGTCTCGCGCTCTGCCGCCTGCTGCTGAAGCCGAACAACCTGCTGATCCTCGACGAGCCGACGAACCACCTCGACATGCGCTCGAAAGACGTGCTGAAGCAGGCGCTCCTGAAATACGACGGCACGCTCATCGTCGTTTCCCACGACCGCGATTTCCTGCAGGGGCTGACGTCGAAAGTGTTCGAGTTCCGCCACGGCAACGTGAAGCAGCACATCGGCGACGTTTACGAATTCCTCCGCACACGCCAGCTCGACCACCTTGCCGATCTCGAGCAGAAAAGCGTCTTTGCGAAATCGGCTCCGGTTGAAAAAGCAGAACCTGCCGAAAGCGATGAACACCGCCAGAAGCAGAAAGTGCTGAACCAGCTGAAGAACAGAATTTCGAAAGTGGAAGAGGAGATCGAGAAACTGGAGAAGGAGATCAAGACGATTGACGAGCAACTGCTCGACCCGGCGAAATACCAGGAATTGTCTGCCGACCCGGCGTTCTTTAAGAATTATGAAGCGAAGAAGACGAAGCTGGCGGGGAAGATGAATGAGTGGGAGGAGTTGAATAGCCAGCTGTAGACGAAAAACCCAAAGAAATAAATCCCAAATTCCAAACCGTTCGAGTTTGGGATTTGGGATTTGATTTTGTTGGAGCTTTTAATGTGTCCTCGTCATTCCTTCCGGCGTGATGATGATGAAGTCGCCGGTGCCTTTATTTTCCTCTTCGAGCGTGTCGATGGATTTTTGGATGGAGGAGGAGATCACGACGATCTTCAGCTCGGGTTTCGACTGCTTGAGGTACCACACGATGCCTTCGTGGTTGTTGGAGTGGTAGGCGCCGTTGAAGTGGAGGAAGAGGTTTCCCGGTTTCCAGTTTTGCAGGATGAAATGCGCCATGGTGGCGTCTTTTACGGCTTGCGATTTCGGCAGGTTCTCGCCGCCGTGGCCGCCGGCCGACATGTAGATGTCTTTGTAGCACTTCAGCTCGCCGTCATATTTGATCGGCAGGGGCGCGATGAATTTTTTTCCTGCTGCATCCACGCTGTCGAGGGAAGCGATGCCGCGGCTGTACACCATGTTGGCGTAGCGGCGGGGAATGTTGGCGGCGACGAATTTCAGCTGGTGCTTTTTGGCGAACTCGACGAGGGGTTTGTAATCCGTATCGTAATTCGGCCACAGCTTGGCTTCCACTTTGAACGTTTTTTCCGTCACGGCGCCGCGGAGGTATTCGTCGAGCACCACCTGGTCGTCGGCTTCGAACATTTCTGCGCCGAGCACGAGCTTTTCTTTTTTGACGTCGTAAAGGTCTTTTGTCAGTTCGAGCTGGAGCCAGTGGCCGATGGGATCGTCGTGCAATTCGCCGAACATGACGATGTCGGCTTCTTTCGCGGCTTCCAGGATTTCGGCGTACGTAGTGGACTTGCCTTTTGCGTCGAAAATTCCGTAGGCGTTTTTCTCACCGGTGAAGCTGAAGGAGATAAAAGCGATCGCAGCAAGGAGTAATGGTTTTTTCATGAGGTTTGGTGTGTTTAGTGGGTCAAATGTGCTGCTTTTCTAATCTAAAAATAAGCGAAGGCTGTTAATATTTCTCAAATGCAGACGGATATTGTAATTCAATCGATATAGCCGTAAGGTTCGTAGACAGAGCGTATTGCCGGCTATCCTGTAAACGGGATTTGTACCATAACCGGGAATTTCTTTAGCTTTGCTCCCGCATCATGAAAACGAACGTTTACAGCCATCATCACGCCAGCCCGCCCAAACGGTGAGCCTGCCGGTGGTTTGTTGTAAACCGACCAATACACAGGGCTTACCAGCGGTAAGCCTTTTTTTATTTATCCCGAAACGTCATGACCCGACTCAAAATAGCCATCCAGAAATCCGGCCGCCTCAACGAGGATTCGATCCGCCTGCTGAAAGAATGCGGGATCGATCTCAGCAACGGCATGAACAAGCTGAAAGCCGAAGCGAATAATTTCCCGCTCGAGGTGTTCTTCCTGCGCGACGATGATATTCCCGAATACGTTGCGGAAGGCGTAGCCGATGTGGGAATTGTCGGCGAGAACGTGCTCGTGGAAGCGAACAGCGACGTGAAGATCGTGGAGCGTCTCGGCTTCGGAAAATGCAGGTTGTCGCTGGCCGTTCCGAAGAATAAGAAGTACAAAGGTCTCGAAGACCTCCGCGGGAAGCGCATCGCCACGACGTACAAGAACGTGCTGCAGAAATTCCTGAAGAAAGAAAAGATCGACGCGGAGATCCACGAGATCAGCGGCTCGGTGGAAATTGCGCCGGGCATCGGGCTGGCGGACGCGATCTGCGACATCGTGAGCTCGGGCAGCACGCTGTTCATGAACGGACTGAAAGAAGTGGAAACGGTGCTGAAGTCGGAAGCGGTGCTCGTGGGCAACAAGCAGCTCGACACGCGCAAGCTGGAGATCGTGGAGCGGCTGCTGTTCCGGATACAGGCCGTTCGCCGTGCGAAGAACAGCAAGTACATTCTCCTCAACGCACCGAACGACAAGCTGGACAAGATCGTGAAGCTCATTCCCGGCATGAAAAGCCCGACCATTCTCCCGCTGGCCGACGAAGGCTGGAGCTCGGTGCATTCGGTGCTGCAGGAAGACGAGTTCTGGGAGATCATCGAAAACCTGAAAGCGGAGGGCGCGCAGGGCATCCTGGTGGTGCCGATCGAAAAAATGGTGGTGTGAATAAGGGTCGGATTGATTTAGGCGGATTGATTCAGGTCGGATTGATTCAGGTCGGATTGATTCAGGTCGGATTGATCCGACCTAAATGAAAAACAAGACAAAAATGAACTACACAGAATTTCCTGATGTTGCATCGCTTGCAAGACTGCTGAAGCGGCCCGCGGCGGATGTCGCGCAGTTGGAGGAGCGCGTGTCGGCCATCATGCGCGATGTGCAGGTGCGAGGCGATGGGGCCGTGGCGGAATACACGGAACGCTTCGACGGCGTGGCAATTCCAACGCTTGCCGTAAGTGAGGAAGAGTTTTCTTCCGCGGAAAACATGTTGACGGACGAGCTGAAAAATGCGATCCGTCTTGCAAAAAACAACATTGAAAAATTCCACGCCGCCCAGCGCAGCGAAATGACCCCGGTGGAAACCATGCCGGGAGTTGTGTGCTGGCGAAAAAACCTGCCGATCGAAAAGGTCGGGTTGTACATTCCCGGCGGTTCGGCCCCGTTGTTTTCCACCATCCTGATGCTGGCGGTCCCGGCGCGGCTCGCGGGCTGCAGCCAGGTGGTGCTGTGCACGCCGCCTTCGAAAGACGGAACCGTTCACCCGGCGATCCTGTTCACGGCGAAGCTGTGCGGCGTTGATCGCGTATTTAAATGCGGGGGCGTGCAGGCAATTGCGGCGATGGCGTACGGCACGAAACAAATTCCCGCTTCGGATAAAATTTTCGGCCCGGGAAACGCGTGGGTGACCTGCGCCAAACAACTGCTTGCGCGGGAAGGAATCGCCATCGATCTTCCTGCCGGGCCTTCAGAGTTAGCAGTGTTTGCCGATTCAACTGTTCCGCCTGCTTTCATCGCTGCCGATCTGCTGTCGCAGGCGGAGCACGGGCCCGACAGCCAGGTGGTCGTTGTTTCCACCGAGCGGGAAACGCTCTGGAAGATCATGGAAGAGACCGGCCGCCAGCTCGACGTGCTTCCGCGGAAAGAAATAGCGGCCGCTGCATTACGCAACAGCCACGCGATCTTTGTGCGTACGAAGGATATTGCGATGCAGCTGCTCAACCGGTACGCGCCGGAGCACCTGATCCTCGCGTGCGAGAATGCGCGCGACTTCTCCGGGAAAGTGATGAGCGCGGGTTCTGTATTCATCGGTCCGTGGTCGCCGGAAAGCGTGGGCGATTATGCTTCGGGAACAAACCACACGCTTCCCACGAACGGCTTCGCGCGGGCATGGAGCGGGGTTTCGCTCGACAGCTTCGTGAAGAAGGTGACGTTCCAGGAACTGACGGAAGAAGGTTTGCGGAACATCGGCGCGGCGGTGGAAGCGATGGCGGAAGCGGAAGGATTGTTTGCGCATAAGAACGCGGTGACGGTGCGTTTGAAAGCCACAGATTGACACAGATTTCACAGATTAATTTAAAAAGATGGATATCGAAAAGTTACTTCGGGAGAATATTAAAAGACTTGTTCCTTATGCTTCGGCGCGGGATGAGTTTAAAGGAGAAGCGAAGGTTTATCTTGATGCGAATGAGAATGCGTTCGGGTCTCCGCTGGATGCGCATTTGAACCGTTACCCTGATCCGATGCAGATCGAATTGAAAGAGAAGCTCAGTACGATCAAAGGCGTGCCGGCGGGAAATATTTTTCTCGGCAACGGCAGCGACGAGGCGATCGACCTGCTTTATCGCGCGTTCTGCAACCCGGGCGTGGACAGCGTCATTCTCACACCGCCGACTTACGGCATGTATGAAGTGAGCGCGAACATCAACGACGTATTCACGAAAAAAATTCCGCTCACGCGCACGTTCCAGCTCGACATCGAAAGCATTTCCGAAGTGGCAGACGAGCGCACGAAGATGATCTTCATTTGTTCCCCGAACAACCCGACCGGGAATTCCATGAACCGCGACGACATCGAGATCATCCTCAATAATTTCGAAGGCATCGTGGTGATCGACGAAGCGTACATCAATTATTCGCGGCACCGCAGCTTCATCTCCGAGCTGACGGAATATCCCAACCTGGTGGTGCTGCAGACGCTTTCCAAGGCGTGGGGACTGGCGGGGCTGCGCGTCGGCATGGCGTTCGCTTCCGATGAGATCATTTCCGTGCTCAACCGCATCAAGCCGCCGTACAATATCGGCTCGTCAACGCAGCAGCTCGCGCTCAAAGCGCTGGATAACGTCGAACAGGTGAATGCATGGACGAAACAAACCGTTGCGGAGCGCGGCAAGCTGGAAGCGGCGCTGAAGCAGGTTGCGTGCGTTCAACAGGTATTTCCTTCCGACGCGAATTTCCTGCTTGTGCGTGTGACGGATGCCCGTGCCGTTTACGATCATCTCGTCGCTGAAGGAATTATCGTCCGGGACCGTTCGCGCGTGGTGTTGTGCGAGGGTTGCCTGCGCATCACGGTGGGAACGCCGGAAGAAAACGAATTGCTGCTCGACCGCCTCAATACATTCAACGCATGAAAAAGAAAATTCTTTTTATCGACCGCGACGGCACGCTGATCTGGGAGCCGCCGGATACGTTCCAGGTGGACAGTTTCGAAAAGCTGCGTTTTCTCCCGGGCATGTTCTACCATCTCGGCCGGATCGCTCGGGAGCTGGATTACGAGCTGGTGATGGTGACCAACCAGGACGGCCTGGGCACGGCGTCGTACCCGGAAAATACGTTCTGGCCGGTGCAGGACCTGATCATGAAAACGATGAACAGCGAAGGCATTGCTTTTCACAACGTTTTCATCGACCGCAGCTTCCCGGAAGAAAATAAGCCTACACGAAAACCGGGAACAGCAATGCTGACGCAGTACATGAACGGGGAGTTCGACCTTGCAAATTCGTACGTCATCGGCGATCGCATTACGGATGTGAAGCTGGCGCAGAACCTGGGAACGAAATGCATTTTCCTCCGCAACTACGATTCGACGGAAGGCTGGGAGGATAAAATCTCCGCAGTAGTGAACGGGTGGAAAGAGATTTACGAATTTCTCCGTTTCCCGGCGCGCAAAGCGAAACACGAACGCGTGACCAAAGAGACCAGCATCACCGTTGAGCTGAACCTCGACGGAAAGGGCGAATCGAAAATTTCCACCGGTCTCGGATTTTTCGATCACATGCTGGAGCAGGTTGCGCGGCACGGCAGTATCGATCTTTTTATTGAGGCGAAAGGCGACCTGCACATCGACGAGCATCACACGATCGAGGATACGGCGATCACGCTGGGCGAGGCGTTTGCAAAGGCGCTGGGGGACAAGCGCGGCATTTCACGCTACGGTTTCCTGCTTCCCATGGACGATTGCCTGGCGCAGGCCGCGATCGACTTCGGCGGGCGTCCGTGGCTGGAATGGAGCGCGGAGTTCAAACGTGAAAAGATCGGGGAGATGCCGGCGGAAATGTTCTTCCACTTTTTCAAATCGTTCAGCGATGCCGCGAAATGCAACCTGAACATCAAAGCGGAAGGCACGAACGAGCATCACAAGATCGAAGCGATCTTCAAAGCGTTTGCGAAAGCGATGCGGATGGCGGTGAAACGCGATCCCGGCGACAACCGATTGCCGAGCACGAAAGGCGTGCTGTAACGTTTAACGTTTAACCGGCGGGGAGCTGCGCTGCTGCGGGAAATTTCCACCACCGTTCGCTCCGCCTGAAATTCCGCCGCCGCGCTGGTTTCCGCTGAGCGAGTTGCTCTTCGACTGTCGTTGTTGTGATGCTTTATTTTTATTTTGTGACGAAGCGTTGCCGGATCTTGTTCGCCTGATATTTTTCGCCGGCTTCACTTTCCCCGGTTTATTTTTCTTCCGGATCTGCGTGGTGCGCGTTGAAGCGCGTTTGCCTGCGGAAGCGTTCACCGGGCAGGAAAGCGAGCCCGATTTCTGCTTCGGCTTCTTCTGCCCGTTGCCGGCAGCTGCGGGAATGAAAGACGCCAGCAGGAAAGAAGCGGCGAGAAAAAATAACCGGAATGTGAAGCGTTTCATCGTGTTCGTTTAGAATACCGCGCGGGCAGCGCTTTTCGTGGTATGTTTTTTCCTTGACCGGGATGAGTTGCCTTTCGATTTGAACGAAGAGCTGCCTTTCGACTTGAATGAGTTGTCTTTCTTTTGCCGTTCAGGTTTAGGCGACCGTGCCTGTTTCTGTTTCACCGGTTTCTGAACCGCCGGTTTTTTCACTTTGGCGGGTTTTCCCTTTTTCCGGATATGCGTCGACCGGGTTTTTGCCTGCTTCCCGGCGGGCGCATTTACCGCGCAGGAAAGCGATTCGTTTCGGTGCTTCGGTTTTTTCTGCTGGTTGCCGGCATATACAGTTGCAGATGCAAGCAGCATCACCAAAGCAAGATAAAAGATACGGAGCGTAAGGGCTGGTTTCATAGAAGTATAGCGAGGTTTTCTGTTAAAGACACAAAATTCTTGCCAAAATCATTGATAACCAGGATGAAGCATAAGGATTTGCTTTTCTCGAAAATCCCGCCTTATCTTTGCCCACGTTATGAAACGCACAATTTTCAACAACCATTGGTGGCATACAGCAAAGATCTCTGCTGTGTGACGCTGCTATTGTTGACTGACCTATATCCAACAAGGCCTGCTGTACACAGCGGGCCTTGTTCGTTTATGCACTTTTAGTGTAACGGCAGCATGTCAGTCTCCAAAACTGTTGGTCCGGGTTCGAATCCCGGGAGGTGCGCTCAAAAAGTAAAAAATGAAAATCGCGGATACGATACAATCAGAAAAGGAACAGCTGCCGCCGGCCGGAAGCATTCCCGTGCGCGTGGAAGTGAAAAGCTTTCTTGCGGATACCTGCACGCCGGTCGGCCTGTACCTGCGCCTGCGTGACCAATTTCCCGGGGCCGTGCTATTGGAGAGCGCGGACAATGCGGAAGGAAAGAACAGCCGTTCGTTCATCGCCATCCAGCCTGCTGCGGAAATTGTTGTCGGCCGGGAAGCGGTGATAAAAGTTCCGTCCTGCGGGATCGACATGCGTGTTTTCCCCGGAACGGCAGACATTCCGGGGCTGCTGCACGATTTTCTTTCCCTGTTCAGCTTGCCGGAAAATACGCCGGCAGAAGCCGTGACCGGGCTGATCGGGTACACGGGTTATGATGCCGTGAAATTTTTTGAAGCGGCAGCGCCGGAAAATAATACGGAGAAAAATTCCATCCCGCTCATCCGTTACGCGCTTTACCGCACCATCATCGTTTTCGATCATTTCCGTCATCGCATGCACATTGTCGGGCAGCTGCTCCCGGGAGACCGGGGTGATACCGCGCAGGTGGAATTGCTGATCCGGCAGTCGAACGTTCCGCAATTCCCGTTCACCATAAGCGGCGGCGAAATGCCGAACATGGAAGACGACGAATTTCTTTCCATGGCTGCGAAAGGCATCGCGCATTGCCGCCGCGGCGACGTGTTCCAGGTGGTGCTGTCGCGCCGTTTCCGGCAGAAATTTTCGGGCGATGAGTTCAACGTGTACCGTGCGCTGCGTGCGATCAATCCTTCACCGTATCTTTTCTTCGCCGATTTCGGCGATTACCGCATCTTCGGTTCTTCCCCGGAAGCGCAGCTGGTGGTGCGCGACGGGAGAGCGACAGTTCATCCCATCGCGGGAACGTTTCGCCGGACAGGAAATGATGACATGGATAACGAGCTGGAAAAGGAACTGATCGCCGACCCGAAGGAAAATGCCGAGCACATTATGCTGGTCGACCTTGCGCGGAATGACCTGAGCCGCTCCGCTTCCGGGGTGCGGGTGGATGCGCTGCGTGAAGTGCATCGCTATTCCCACGTCATCCATCTTGTTTCGAAGGTCAGCGGGAAGCTGAAGCCGGGCGCGAACCTTTTTCGCCTGCTGGGCGACACATTTCCTGCCGGCACACTTTCCGGCGCTCCGAAGATCCGGGCGATGGAGCTGATCGCGCGCTATGAAAAAGATCCGCGGGGATTTTACGGCGGGTGCATCGGGCTGGCCGGTTTCGACGGGACGATGAACCAGGCGATCATGATCCGTTCCTTCCTCAGCAGGAACGGTGAGCTGGCTTACCAGGCGGGCGCGGGAATTGTCGTGTCGTCGCAGCCGGAGAAGGAGCTCGGAGAGATCGGCAACAAGCTCGGCGCGCTGAGAAAAGCAATCGTGATGGCCACGCAAATTTCAAACTGAAACAGATGAAACGCATTCTCGTTTTCGATAATTACGATTCATTCACGTACAACCTTGTCCACCTCGTGGAGAAGATCACGGACGATCGTGTTGACGTTTACCGCAATGACCAGTTGAAACTGGAAGATGTAGCGGTTTACGACAAGATCATTCTTTCGCCCGGCCCGGGCATTCCTTCGGAAGCGGGGCTGCTGCTGCCGCTCATAAAAATGTACGCGCCGGCAAAAAGCATCCTCGGAGTTTGTCTCGGTCACCAGGCCATCGCGGAGGCGTTCGGCGGGAAACTGTTCAATATGGAAAATGTTTTTCACGGTGTTGCAACCGATGTGCAGCTCGCGAACGAGCCGGGATTTCTTTTTGAAGGAGTGCCGGCTTCGTTCAAGGCCGGGCGTTATCACTCGTGGGTGGTTGATGAAGCCGCGCTGCCGGCGGAGCTGAACGTTACCGCGAGGGATGAGCAGGGCCGGATCATGGCCTTGCAGCATCGTTCATTCGACGTTTCCGGCGTTCAGTTTCACCCGGAGTCCATCATGACCGAATACGGAGAAACAGTACTCCGCAATTTTATTCAGCGCTGAGCCATGAAGAACGTTCTCGGGAAATTGTTCAGCCATCAAACGTTGCAGCGCGAAGAAGCGAAAGACGTGCTCACGCGCATTGCAGCCGGTGAAGGAAACGATGCGCAGGTGGCGGCGTTCATGACGGTGTACCTGATGCGCACCGTTACGCCCGGTGAGCTGTCGGGCTTTCGTGAAGCCCTGCTGGAGCTGTGCAGGCCGGTGAATCTTCCCGGCGCAGATGCGATCGATCTTTGCGGCACGGGCGGAGACGGAAAGCACACGTTCAACATTTCGACCTTGTCTTCTTTTGTCGTTGCAGGGGCCGGCGGAAAAGTGATCAAACACGGCAATTACGGCGTTTCATCCGTGAGCGGATCTTCCAACGTGCTCGAATATTTCGGTCATCGTTTCACAGCCGATTCGCGGCAGCTCGAAACGGCCCTGGAGCAATGCGGTGTTTGTTTCCTGCACGCGCCGTTATTTCACCCTGCGCTGAAACGCGTGGCCCCGGTGCGGCGTGACCTTGGCGTCAAAACATTTTTCAACATGCTCGGACCGCTCGTCAACCCCGCTCAGCCGAAGCACCGCGTCACCGGCGTCTTCAGCCTGGAGCTCGCGCGCACCTACCAGTATATCGCACAATCCACGGAAGAACGTTACGTGATCCTGCACAGCCTCGACGGTTATGACGAGCTTTCGCTCACCGGCCCGGCAAAATTATTCCGCAACAGCGGCGAACAGCTTGTCACGCCCGGCCAGCTGGGGTTCCCGGAGCTTCAGCCGGTGGAGATTTCAGGCGGGACGACAGTTGAAGCGGCGGCGAATGTTTTTCTCAGCGTGCTGGAAAACAAAGGAACTCCCGCGCAGGAAAATGTGGTGGCGGCGAATGCAGCGCTGGCGCTCCAATGCCTGGGCCTGCACGAAACGCTGGAAGACGCAGTTGCCGCTTCACGTGAATCATTACGTTCAGGTAAAGCATTCCGGTCGTTTAAAAAGTTCATCAGTCTTTCATAAATCATGAGCACCATCCTGGAAACCATCATTGCCCACAAACGCACGGAAGTTGAAGAACGGAAAGCGCTTTACCCGGTCCGTTTGCTGGAACGCAGCTTCTGCTTCGGCACGCAGCCTGTTTCGCTTCGCCGCTATTTGCAGCGCAAAGACCTCAGCGGCATCATCGCCGAGTTCAAGCGGCGTTCGCCTTCGAAAGGAATGTTGAACGCTTATGCCGATGCTGCGGCCACCACGCTCGCGTACATGCAGGCCGGGGCTTCTGCGCTGTCGGTGCTCACCGACGAACAATTCTTCGGCGGAAAAAATGCCGACCTCGAAGCCGCCCGGCGCGTCAATTATTGCCCGGTGCTGCGCAAGGATTTTATCGTCGACGAATACCAGGTGATCGAAGCGAAGTCCATCGGTGCGGATGCGATCCTGCTGATCGCCGCAGCGCTGTCGCCTGCTGAAGTGCAGAAATTAACCGCGCTTGCCGTATCTTTTGGGATGGAAGTGCTGCTGGAGATTCACCACGCCGGCGAGATCGACCGGGTTGTTCCGGGGATCCAGCTTGTGGGGATCAACAACCGCGACCTGGCGTCATTCTCGGTCGACATGAACCGTTCATTCGAAATGGCGGCGCTGCTCCCGGCGGGAATGACGCTGGTGGCGGAAAGCGGGATATCCGATCCTGCCGACGTGGACCGTTTGCGTGATGCAGGCTTCAGCGGCTTCCTCATCGGGGAAACATTTATGAGAACCGCATCGCCGGGAAAAACCTGTGCACAATTCATCGCACGGCTGAAAAAAAATGATGTAAAAGAAACGATCTCCAAACACGAATCTTTATGCTGATCAAAGTCTGTGGCATCCGCGAAAACGAAGACCTGATTTCCATTTCGAAACTGGGAATCGATTATGCAGGATTTATTTTCACGCCGACCTCGCCCCGCGATGCTGCCGGAATTCTCGACACCGGCCTGACCGAGCTCCTGGCGCGTTCTGTTCCGAATCTTAAAAAGACAGGCGTTTTCGTCAATGCCGATGAATCGGAAATCCATGACAGGATCGACACGTTCCACCTCGACGCGGTTCAGCTGCATGGTGAAGAAACACCGGAGCTCTGCGCCGCGCTGAACGAGCGGGTGGAAGTGATCAAAGCATTCCCGGTGGAATCGGCGGAAGATTTTTCGGCTGCTGCGGCTTACGAAGGAAGCTGCGCGTTTTTCCTGTTCGACGCGGCAGGTCCGCTGGCAGGCGGAAACGGCTACCCGTTCGACTGGTCACTGCTGACCGCGTATGAAGGAAACACGCCGTTTTTCCTGAGCGGCGGCATCGGGCCGCAGGATGCAGTGCGGGTAATGGAAATTTTGCATCCGCAATTCGCAGGCATCGACCTCAACAGCAAGTTCGAGCTTTACCCCGGGAAAAAAGACATTCCGCGGTTAGCCGCATTCGTTAACGCATTCAAACCTGCGCGCCATGGCTTACACGGTTTCTGAAACGGGCTACTACGGCGATTTCGGCGGCGCGTTCATTCCCGAGCTGCTCTGGCCGAACGTGGAAGAGCTGCGCCTGCGTTACCGTGAGATCATGGATGATCCTGCGTTCCGCGAAGAGCTGGATGAACTGCTGCGCGATTACGTCGGTCGTCCCACGCCGCTGTACGAAGCGAAACGGCTTTCCGCATTTTATGGCGCGCGCATTTTCCTGAAGCGGGAAGACCTCTGTCATACCGGCGCGCACAAGATCAACAACACGGCCGGGCAGATCCTGCTCGCGCGCCGTCTCGGCAAAACGCGCATCATCGCGGAGACGGGCGCCGGGCAGCACGGCGTGGCCACTGCAACGGTTTGTGCGCTCACCGGGATGCAGTGCATCGTGTACATGGGTGAAACGGATATCCGCCGCCAGGCGCCGAATGTGGCGCGCATGAAAATGCTCGGTGCGGAAGTGCGACCGGTTTCTTCCGGCAGCAAAACGCTGAAAGACGCGACGAATGAAGCCATCCGCGATTGGATCAATCATTCCTCCGACACGCATTATATTATCGGATCGGTCGTCGGCCCGCACCCGTATCCCGATCTCGTGGCGAAGTTCCAATCCGTGATCAGCGCGGAGATAAAAGTTCAGCTGCGCGAGAAGACCGGGAAAGAAACGCCGGACGCGGTCATCGCATGCGTAGGCGGCGGAAGCAATGCTGCCGGGGCGTTCTATCATTTCATGGATGAAAAAAATGTCGCGCTGGTTGCCGTGGAAGCGGCCGGGAAAGGGATCGATTCCGGTTTTTCGGCGGCCACTTCGGTGCTGGGACGGCCGGGGATCATCCACGGCAGCCGCACGCTGCTGATGCAAAGCGGTGACGGGCAGATCACCGAGCCGCACTCCATTTCCGCGGGACTCGATTATCCCGGTGTCGGCCCGCTGCACGCGTACCTGCACGCTTCCGGCCGTGCGAAATTTCTTTCGGCGACGGATGATGAAGCGTTGCAGGCGGCTTACCGGCTTGCGCGGATGGAAGGAATTATTCCCGCGCTCGAAAGCGCTCACGCCCTGGCTGCGCTTGAAATGCTCCGCTTTGAGAAAACTGCCGTCGTGGTCGTGAATCTTTCCGGCCGCGGCGATAAAGACCTGGAAACCTATATCAGCAACTTGTCATGAACCGCATCGACCAGCTGTTTCAGCAAAAACAAAAAGACGTACTGGCGGTTTATTTCACC
Source organism: uncultured Chryseobacterium sp. (assembly GCA_966211705.1). Lineage (GTDB taxonomy): Bacteria > Bacteroidota > Bacteroidia > Palsa-965 > Palsa-965. The sequence continues at coordinate 147,586 of CBIHOC010000008.1, read as the reverse complement.
GCAGGATTTCCGCGGCTGAACGATACGGCGGCCATCCTGCAATCCCTGCAGGAAAGCGGCGCGGACCTGGCCGAGATCGGCATGCCGTTCAGCGATCCGCTGGCCGACGGACCGGTGATCCAGGAAAGTTCGCGCGTGGCGCTGGAGAACGGGATGACGATCGCATTGTTATTCCGCCAGCTGGAAAATGTTCGTGCGACGGTAAAGATGCCGCTGGTGCTGATGGGCTATTTAAATCCTGTGCTGCAATTCGGGATGGAAAAATTTCTTGCCTCCTGCGCGGCCTGCGGGATCGACGGCGTCATTTTACCCGATCTGCCGCCGGAAGTGTACGAGAAGGAATTTAAACTGCTGTTCGACAATTACGGCATTCATCTTGTTTTTCTTGTCACCCCGCAAACACCCGTGGCGCGCATGAAAAAGATCGCGTCGCTCAGCAAAGGATTTCTTTACCTCGTTTCATCCGCCACAACCACGGGCGCGAAAAGCAATTTCGGAAAGGAACAGGAAGCCGCGCTGGAGCGTGCCGCACAGCATGAGCTGAACATTCCTGTGCTGACGGGATTCGGCATCCATGATCCCGCTTCTTTCCATTCCGCCTCGCGTCACACGAACGGCGCTGTGGTGGGAAGCGCATTTGTCCGGGAGCTTTCAGCTGCGGGCGATCCGAAAGTTGCCGCCAGGAATTTGTTGAACCGTTTACGAACGCCGAGCCATGATCATACAACTGCATGAAGAAATTACGGAAGGCGAGGAGAACGCCGTCCGTGAAGCTGTGCGCCGCACGGGCTACACGCTCAATGACGTAAAGACGCGCCGGCAGCGTTACCTCGTTTGTGTCGGCACGCGACCGTTCGATATACGCGCTGTGGGAAATTTGCCCGGCGTGCGTGATGTGCATTATGTCGCGGATGCGAATAAGCTCGTGTCGAAAGAATGGAAAGTCGGCGATACGGTTGTCGATCTCGGCGACGGCATTCGCATCGGTGCTGGAAATTTCGCGATGATGGCCGGGCCGTGCTCGATCGAGAGCGAAGAGCAGATCGTCAAAACGGTTGAGTTTCTCGGTCGTAACGGCGTTCGGATCATGCGGGGCGGCGTGTTCAAGCCGAGAAGCTCGCCGTACGCGTTCCGTGGCATGGGCATCGACGGGCTGAAGTTGTTCCACCGGCACTGCGCGGCTGCGGGAATTCGCATCGTAACCGAAGTCATGCAGGCGAGCCAGATCGAACCGATGGCGGAATACGTCGACATTTTCCAGGTCGGCGCGCGGAATGCGCAGAATTTCAATTTGCTCGACGCGTTGGGTGAAGCCGGGAAGCCGGTGCTGCTGAAGCGGGGAATTTCAGGAACGATCGAAGAGCTGCTCGCTTCCGCCGAATATATTTTTTCGAACGGCAACGAGCAGATCATGCTGTGCGAGCGCGGCATCCGCACGTATGAAAAAGCTTACCGCAACACGCTCGACCTGAACGCCGTTCCGCTGCTCAAATCGCGCACGCACCTGCCCGTCATCGTCGATCCTTCGCACGGTATCGGCATACGCGCGCACGTGGAGCCCATGGCCCTTGCGGCAGTGATGGCCGGGGCGGACGGTGTGATCGTGGAAATCCACGAAACGCCCGAGCTGGCGCTTTCCGACGGGCAGCAAACGCTCGATTTCAATGAAGCAAAAGCGTTGATCATAAAGCTTCGAAAAACTTACCAGCTGAGAGAATCCATCCGATAATGAAAGTCATTTTACTCGATTATAATGCAGGAAATGTCCGGTCTGTCAGTTTTGCGCTGGAGCGGATGGGAATCACGCCTGTTGTTTCCGGCGATGCAGCTGAAATTTCTTCTGCCGACAAGATCATTTTCCCGGGAGTCGGCGAAGCTTCTTCGGCGATGAAACGGTTGCGGGAGAGCAAGCTGGATACGCTCATTCCTGCGTTGAAGCAGCCCGTGCTCGGTATTTGCCTCGGCATGCAGCTCATGTGCGCGCATTCGGAAGAAGGCGATACGCGGGGGCTTGGAATTTTTCCGGCGAAGGTGCGGAAGTTCGAATTCGGCGACAACACATTCAAAGTTCCGCAGGTCGGCTGGAATACGATCGCTTCGCTGAAAGGTCCGCTGTTCAAAGGCGTTCCGGAGCATGCGTACGTTTATTACGTGCACAGCTTTTACGCGGAGCTTTGCGCCGAAACCTGCGCGGTGACGGATTACATTCAGCCTTACAGCGCGGCGTTGTCGAAGGATAATTTTTACGCCGTCCAGTTCCACCCCGAAAAAAGCGGTGTTGCCGGGGAGTTCATCCTTCGTAACTTTCTCGCCTTATGATCACGATCATTCCGGCTATCGATCTCATCGGCGGGAAATGTGTGCGGCTTTCGCAGGGCGATTATGCACAGCAGAAAATTTACCGCGACGATCCCGTGGAAGTGGCGAAAGAATTTGAAGCTGCAGGAATTCAGCGCCTGCACGTCGTAGATCTCGACGGTGCAAAGGCGGGAAAGGTCATGAACCTGCCTGTGCTGGAGCGGATCACGAAAGCCACTTCATTGCTGGTGGATTTCGGCGGGGGAATAAAAACCGGTTCAGAGGTGAAACGCGTGATCGATGCCGGGGTGACGTATGTTTCCGTCGGCAGCATCGCCGTAAAATCGCCGGAAACATTCGACCGCTGGATCGCTGAATTCGGGCCGGATAAATTTTTCCTGGGCGCGGACGTGCGCGACGGGAAGATCGCCGTGAGCGGCTGGCTCGAGCAGACGGACATCGATCTCATAGAATTCATCCGCGCGCACATGCTCAAGCGCATCAGCCACGTTTTCTGCACGGATATTTCCAAAGACGGGCTGCTGGAAGGTCCGTCAACCGCGCTGTACAAAAGCCTGCTTGCGCAGAACCCGGGATTACGCCTTGTGGCGAGCGGGGGCGTTTCTTCGCTGGATGACATCCGCGCGCTGGACGACATCGGCTGCGACGGCGTGATCGTCGGCAAAGCGATCTATGAAGGCCGCATCACGCTCACCGAACTGTCAACCCTCAATTCATAACTGTGCTTACCAAACGCATCATTCCCTGCCTCGACATCAAAGACGGCCGCACCGTGAAAGGCGTGAACTTCCTCGGCCTGCGCGATGCCGGCGATCCTGTCGCGCTGGCGATCCGTTACGCAGAGGAAGGCGCGGACGAGCTTGTTTTCCTCGACATCACGGCGACGGATGAAAAAAGGAAAACAATGGCAGAGCTGGTGCGCAAGGTCGCGTCGGTGATCAATATCCCGTTTACCGTTGGCGGAGGGATCAGCAGCGTGGAAGATGTGGCCGTACTGTTGCAATCCGGGGCGGACAAAGTTTCCGTCAATACCGCTGCATTTAAAAAACCGGAGCTGATCCGCACGCTGGCCTCGCTTTACGGAAGCCAGTGCATCGTGCTCGCCATCGACACGCGGAAAGAGAATGACGACTGGTTCGTCTACCTGAACGGCGGAAAAGTTGCAACCCCGATGCGTACGGTTGATTGGGCGAAACAAGCTGCCGCGCTTGGCGCAGGGGAAATTTTGCTGACGTCGATGAACAACGACGGGACGAAAGACGGTTTCGCGCTCGACATCACGCGCGCAGTTTCAGAAGCGGTGAACATTCCCGTCATCGCATCCGGCGGCGCAGGCACGACCGCGCATTTCGTGGATGCATTCACCACCGGGAAAGCAGATGCGGCGCTTGCGGCAAGTGTTTTCCATTTCAACGAAATTTCCATTCCGCAGCTCAAGCAAGTCCTTTCAGAAAATAATATTCCCATTCGCACCCAACAACATTTTTCTTATGAGCATCACCGGGCAGAAACCTGATTTTTCAAAATACGCCGATGGCCTCGTGCCTGCAATTATCCAGGATGAGCGTACCGGGAAAGTGCTGATGCTTGGTTTTATGAATGCGGAAGCGTTTGAAAAGACGCGCAGCGAAAACCGTGTGACATTTTACAGCCGTTCGAAAAATCGGTTATGGACGAAAGGCGAGGAGAGCGGGAATTTCCTTGCTGTAAAAAGCATTGCCACCGATTGCGACAACGATACGTTGCTGGTCAAAGCCGTACCGGCCGGCCCCGTCTGTCATACAGGCGCGGATACCTGCTGGGGCGAAACGAACACCGGGAATTTCCTGGGCGCGCTGGAGCAAGTGATTCAGTCGCGGAAAACTGCGGCGCCGGATTCCTCCTACACTGCTGAACTTTTTTCCAAAGGCATCAACAAGATCGCGCAGAAAGTGGGGGAGGAAGCGGTGGAACTGGTGATCGAGGCGAAAGACAACAACGACGAGCTGTTCCTCGGTGAAGCGGCTGATCTGCTCTTCCACTACATGATCTTACTTTCCGCGAAAGGTTTTTCACTGGCGGATGTGGAAGAGGTGCTGAAGAAACGACGCGTGAAAAAATAGCTCAGTAATACGTGATCTCCCGCAGGGCGACGAACGCGGCTTCACCGTCGTGCAATTCTGTTTTTTTCGTCCAGTTGCCCTGCGCGTCGTATTCGTAGGTGTACGTGTACTTGTATTCCACGTGGCCGCCGCGGTTGTAGTTCGTCCATTCGACCTCGTCTTTGTTGTCGTTGTACACATACAGGTTTTTCTCCACCAGCTTCCCGTTGTTGTCGAAGTTCTCCTGCCCGGATAACCTGCCGCGATGCTCGTAAGTGAATTTTTTCCGGCCCATCAGGTTGCCGTCAGCACCGTAATTTTCTTCAGAAGTCTTCAGTTTCCGGCTGTCGTAAGTGAAGAGGTTTTTAGCGGTCAGCTTTCCTTTGGCGCTGAAAAAATTCTCTTCGATGCGGTTGCCGTATTCGTCGTACTTGTAAGTCATCGTGCCGATCAGTTCGCCTGTGGAATCCTGCATCGTGCATTTCACGGGATGTCCTGTGGGGTCGGTCTCGTAGACGTATTTTTCGTAGCCGCTTTCCGGGATATGCTTTTTCGATTCCACGAGAAATCCTTTTCCGCTGTATTTGTTCGACAGGCTATACTCGAGGAGATTGTCGCCGTTGTACCACTCTTCCGAAATGCGGTTGCCGCCTGCGTCGTACGAAAATTTATTGCGGGACTCGAGCGTTTGACGGGATACATAATACGTCGCGTCGGTCACGTAGCCCATTTCGTTATACGTGATCACGTAGTTCATTCCCGGTGATTCGTACTGGCCCCCGATGGTATCTTTTCCTTCCTGCTCTTCCATGACATGATATACCTGGCGGACCTGTTTGATCGTTCCTTTGAGGTTTTCCGTTTCGAGATCGGATTTCTTTGCGGCTGAAAAGCTGATGAAGGAAAGAAAGGAGAGGGCGGGGAGGAAGAGGAGAAGCTTTTTCATGGGTGGGTGGATGGTAAAATCAAAAATAGGTTTTCTTTTCAGATGTTGCTTTTTGCCAGTATGTGGATGAGGAATGCCACAAAGACACTAAGGCACAAAGGATTTTTCGGTTTGGAAAAACAATTCGCATTAAGCGGAATTTCTTCGTGCCTTCGTGGCATTTTAAATTTTCTCTTATTACGGAATCTTCTTCTCCTCCGTCATTTGCCCGCGCACGTATTCCTGCACTGCGATTTGTTTGCCGGTCTCATCGTACACTTTCCACGTGCCTTCCTTCATGTAGTTGTCGATCTCTTCGTAATACTGCATCGTTCCTTCGGTCTGGAGCGTTCCGTTCTCGAAGTATTCTTTCAGGGAGTACTTCTTTTTCTTTTTATCGGCCAGCCGGAGATCGCTCTGCACTTTTCCGTTCTCGTAGTAGAACGTACGGTACATCAGGTATTCGCACTTCTTCGCGTACTCCTCGGCAATTTCAGGATTACCGTTCTCGTAATATTCGTGTGTCACTTCTTCCTGTCCCTGGAAATAAATAATATCCGAGCGTAGTTTTCCGTTCGGCCACCACAGCGTCATCTGGTAGCGGAAATAATCGAGCGTCCTGAACTCGCGCTCCGTCTGCCCGTTCTCGTAAAAGTTCTTGTAGCTGCGCAGCTGGCCTTCCATGTAATAGCCGGTGTGCAGCACGGCGCCGCTCCTGTAATAATCTTCCCACGTTCCCGAGGCTGCGTACCCTTTCGGCGTGTTGCGCGTGGAATCGCCGCCCATCGGGAAATTCAGGCGCTCGTAGATGTCGATGCCGGTGGTGGAATCGTACACTTCTTCGAACGTGTAATAACGTAAAAGGTTTTTTTGCTTACCCAGCTGGGCATGCAACGGCAGGATCAGGAGAAGTGTGAGCAGGATAAGAAGAAGACGCATGGCTGGTGTGGCGCCATGAAGGTACAAAATCAGCGAAAAACAGCGTTACGAAAATGCTAATGAATCCCTTTCGCCGCGAGGTAGCGTTCCGCATCCAGCGCGCCCATGCAGCCGCTGCCCGCCGCAGTCACCGCCTGGCGGTACACTTTGTCCTGCGCGTCACCCACGGCGAACACGCCTTCCACGTTCGTTTTGCTCGTGCCCGGAACGGTTTTGATGTAGCCCGCTTCGTCCATGTCGACCCAGCCGCGGAAAATATCCGTGTTCGGCTTGTGGCCGATGGCGACAAAAAATCCGAAGATGTCGAGGCGGCGTTCCTGCGCGGTTTTCACGTTCACCACGATCGCGCCGCTCACGCCGTTTTCGTCGCCGAGCACTTCTTTCGTTTCGGAGTTCCAGAGGATCTCGATGTTGGGCGTATTCATGACGCGGTGCTGCATGGCTTTGGAAGCGCGCATTTCGCCTTCGCCGCGGCGCACGATCATGTACACTTTGCGGCAAAGCTTGGCGAGGTAAGTCGCCTCTTCGCAGGCCGTGTCGCCGGCGCCGACGATGGCCACGTCTTTACCGCGGTAAAAAAATCCGTCGCACACCGCGCATGCCGATACGCCGCCGATGGTGCGGAATTTCTGCTCGGACTCGAGTCCCAGCCATTTTGCGGACGCGCCCGTCGCGATGATCACCGTGTGCGCGTGGATCTCCACTTTGCCGTCGTCGATCCACACCTTGTGAACGGGACCGGTGAAATCGACTTTCGTCGCCCAACCGAAACGGATGTCGGTATTGAAACGTTCGGCCTGCGCTTTGAATTCGTCCATCATTGCCGGCCCCTGGATGCCTTGCGGGTAACCGGGATAATTTTCAACTTCGGTTGTCGTCGTCAGCTGCCCGCCAGGCTCTGGGCCCATGTACATCATGGGTTTCAGGTCGGCGCGTGCAGCGTAAATGGCGGCTGTATATCCTGCAGGTCCTGACCCGATGATCAGGCAATGAACGGTTTCGGGGGTGGTGCTCATGGTGGAATTGTGTGAGGGCAAAAATAGGTATTATGAAGGGACGGCGGAGAAGGAAATTCTCAATGGGCCAATAACAATTCTCTATCGGCGAAAAGGGTTCTGGGAGCCGGGTTCTTGGTTCTTGGTTTATGATTTTAATCACAGAACCGAGAACCCCTCGCAGAACCCAGAGCCCAGAACCCAGAACTTTTTTCGCTACTGGCAAATGATCGTGTCATAGCTCGGCGCATAGCCGCACCACACGCCGAGCCCGCCGTCGACGTTGGTCCTGATCACGCCGGGTGCTGCGAAGGGATTGCCGTTGTTGCTCACCTCGACCTCGAACGTGCGGAAGAAATCCACTTCAGCATGGCCGATGGTGCAGAAACGCACGATGATCGTGTCGCCGGACTTGTAATAATAACGTTCCTCGTTGTTGTCTTCCGGCGCTGTGGATCCTGGCGTAACGGGACGGTTGTACGCGAAATCAAAACTCTTGCCTTCGATGAACGTGTCGTCGAATGCGGAGCCGAACGGCGCAAGGAAAGCGGGGTCCTGCGTGCGGCGCGCAAACCAGCGGTAACCGTTGCCGTAGCCCGCCGGATCGGTCATGTGCGCCCATGCGAAGCCGAGGCTGTCGGTGCCCGGTTCGATTTTGAACCACACGCTGTCGAGCGCAAGCGGCTGCGGGATCGTCGTGGTGGCGACCGCGGTTTTACCTTCTGCAATGACTTTCAGCGTGTATGTTCCTCCCGGCTGCCCGACGATGGAAGTGCCCTGCCAAACGATGGGAAGCGGCTTGTCGGGATTGTAGCCGAGCTGCAGCGTGTCGGTCGTGGTGCCGTCGGTGACCGTGACGATCGCGTCGGTGATGAGGTACGTGGAAAGCGAAGCGGAATCGACGGGATCGAAGTAGCCCGTGCTCCACGTGAGGTTGATCTCGGCCATTTCACCGCTGAAGATGCCGCCGTCGACCACGATCTTTTTTTCCGGATCGGGAAGTTCGATGGTGATCTCTTTCGAACAGGAGAAAACGAGAAAGGCGAGCGCGGAAAGCAAAAAGATCTTTTTCATGCGATCAGAAATTAAAATTCCAGGTGACGGAAGGAAGAATGGGGAAAAGCGAAACCTGCTTGGCGACCACTTTCAGGTTGCCTTCCTGGATGCTTCCTTCGGTATCGAAGAAAATGAAATACGGGTTGTGACGGTTGTACACGTTGTACACCGAGAAATTCCACGAGTTGCGGTACGGCAGCTTCCTGAACAGCTTGCGCTCCTTGCAGTTGTACGTCGCGGAAATGTCCATGCGGTGATACGGCGACATGCGGAAGCTGTTGCGCGGGCCATAATCGGAAACGATCATGCCTTCGATGATGTAGCGGGAAACCGGGAGCGTGATCGCGTTGCCGGTGCCGTAGACGAACACGGCGCCGAACGACCACCGATCGTTGAGGTCGTACATGGCCACCACGGAAACATCGTGGCGGCGGTCGTAGCGGGCGTAGAAGGACTGGCCGTTGTCGATGTCGGGGAACGTGCGCGTGGTCCAGGAAAGGGTGTAGCCGATCCAGCCCTGGAGCTTGCCGGTGCGTTTCTTGAAATAAAATTCCGCGCCGTACGATTCGCCGGTGCCGAACACGAAATTGTTGTCGGTGTTGTTGTTCACGTTGTCTTCCGGGAGCGCGCCGGGAGCGAATTCCACCTGGTTGAGCATTTTCTTGTAGTAGAGCTCGACCGACGATTCGTAGTTGTTGTTGAAAAAGTTGCGGAAATAACCGGCCGCATATTGCCAGCCCAGCTGCGGCTTCACGACATCGGAGCAGGGCACCCAGATGTCCGTCGGGAGCGAGATGGGAGAAAGCGTGGCCAGGTGAACGTACTGGTAGTTCTGCGTGAAAGCTGCTTTGACGGAAGAATATTCGTCGATGATGAAACGCATGGACAGTCTCGGCTCGATGCCGCCGTAGTCTTTCACCTTTTCCAGGTTGCCGTAGCTGATCGTATCCACCGTGCGGCCGGTAACGTCTTTGATGAAACGGTCGAACGGTCCCACCTGCATGAAGTACGAATAGCGCAGCCCGGCAGTTACGCGCAGGCGCGGGGTGATGTCCCAGTCGTCGTTGATGTAGATGGCGGCCTCGTGTGCGAATTGTTTTTTCAACCCGCCGAGATCGAATTCCGTTTCACCCGATTTGGCGGAGACGTTGTTGGGCGTAAAGGTGTGCCACGTGTAATTCGTGCCGAAGCGGATGTAATGGTTATTGTTCGGCAGGTAGCTGAAATCGAGCTTCCCGTTGAAATCGCGGATGCCGGAGAAGAGCTTGAACTCGAAACCTTCCTGCTCGGCGCCAAATTCGAATTGATAATCGCTGAAGACCGCCGTCGTGTTCATGAACATTTTCGGGCCTACGAGATGGTTCCAGCGCAGCGAAGTGGTCGCGTTTCCCCAGGGAATGGAAACTTTGAAATTCGACTCGTTGTCGTTGTACGTAAAAACGTCGCGCCCGAAATACCCGCTCAGGAAGATGCGGTTCTTGTCGTTGATGCGCCAGTTCACCTTCGTGTTGAGGTCGTAGAAATAATAGCCCGAACCTTTGAACGGGGAATCGTCTTTAATGAACGGCTGCATCAGCACGTCGATATACGTACGCCGCGCCGACACGATGAATGAGGCGGTATCTTTTTTGATCGGTCCCTGCACCGTCAGCCGCGAGGAGATCACCCCGATGCCGCCGTTGACGTTGAAGCGCTGGTTGTTTCCCTCCTTCATCGAAATGTCGAGCACCGACGAAAGCCTTCCGCCGTATTGCGCAGGCATCCCGCCTTTGATGAGGTTGATGTCCTTCACCGCGTCGCCGTTGAACACGGAGAAAAATCCGAACAGGTGGCCTGCGTTGTACACCGTCGCTTCATCGAGCAGGATCAGGTTCTGGTCGGGACCGCCGCCGCGCACATAAAAACCCGAATTGCCTTCCGCGCCGCCTTTCACGCCCGGCAGCAGCTGGATCGTCTTCAGCACGTCCACCTCGCCCATGAACGCCGGGATCTGTTTCACCTGTTTCATTTCGAGCCGGTTCGCGCTCATCTGCCCTTCGGTGATGTTCTCATCCGCTTTTTTATCCGTGATCACCACTTCCTGCGCCACCTTCGGCAGCATCTTGATGTCGAGCAGGATGTCGCGGTCGAGCGTGATCTGCTGGCGGTGCTCCTGCAGCCCGACGAAAGAAACGATGAGCGTGTAGGTGCCGGAATCGGCGGTGATGGAATAAAACCCGTACGTATTGGTGGCTGTTCCTTTAATGGGTTCCCGTATGGAAACCGACGCGCCGATCAGCGCTTCGCCGGTCGACTGTTCCCGGACATACCCGCTGATCGTGTATTTTTTTGCCTGCTGCGCGAACGCGCTGAAAGGGTTTCCCGCAATCAAGCCCAGGAACAGGCAAATACGTCGGATGCTCTTGATTTTCATAATGTTTACCCGGTCAATTTTAAGCAGTGCAAAACTACGGAAACTTCCCCCCGGATTTTTGTTCCCTCGACGGATGGCCAGCGGGTTTTTAGCCATGTCGGATGAATATAGAAAGTTTATACATTTGTCGTCCGCTAAAAGACACAGGGTTTTTCGACCATTTGTAAGAAGCGGAACGTTCGGGGTGTAGCGTCTCGTCAACTAGTTGACGAGAGTAGCGTACCAGCGATAAGAAAATAAAATTCCGTCACCAAGCGGAATTAGACAAATCGGGGTGTAGCGCAGTTGGTAGCGTACCAGCATGGGGTGCTGGGGGTCGTGGGTTCGAGTCCCGCCACCCCGACGAAAAAAAGGATCTTCGCAAGGAGGTCCTTTTTGCGTTTTTAGAAGTTTCCCCGGCATTGCCGTTTTGTCCGTCGACGAATTAAATCATCCGGTCATCATTTCCGAAAGCCTTTTAGTCGAAAAAAGCGCTTTCCCTTGCTGGTGTTTCTTGTTGATCCTGAGGGTGATCAGGTTAACTTTTCTTTCATTTCACCTTGATTTTTTGTAAAGTTGTAAAGGCAAAACCCCGATCTTGCTGCATGATGAAACGCACTCTCTTTTTTGCAGTATTCTTTTCCGGCGTCCTGTTTACCGCATGTGGTGAAAAAGGAAAAGATGAAACCGCGGACAGCACTGCCGGTGTCGCGCAGGAAAGCATCCCGCAGCCGGGGCATGCCGATTTTCAAAACATCGAAGTACAAACGTTCGAGATCATCGACAGCATCGGCGGAAAATCGAAGGGCTGGGGATACGACATTTTTGTAGACGGCAAACGCATGATCCGGCAGCCCATCATTCCCGGGATCGCAGGCAACAATGCGTTCCGCACCGAAGAGGAAGCCCGTAAAGTGGGGCAGCTTGCAGCAGACAAGATGAAGAGGACCGGCTCATTGCCGACGATTCAGCCTGCAGAGCTCGACAGTCTTGGCATTAACTATTGAACCGATGAAAAAAAACTACTTCTTCATCCTGTTGCTGGCACTTCCGTCATTCCTGGCGGCGCAGGCGCAATACGGCTGGGTGCAGAAAGCCGGCTTCCCCGGCCAGGCGCGCCACCGTGCTACCGGCGAGTCGATCGGCAACCGCGGCTACATGGGGCTTGGCCACGTCAATTCCGTGGTCGACATCCTGTATAACGATTGGTGGGAATACGATCCGGGCAGCGACACGTGGATGCAGAAAGCGAATTTCGGCGGCGGCCTCCGTTACCACTGCGCGTCGTTCGTCATCGGCAATTACATTTATGTCGGCACGGGCCGCGCGCCCAGCTCGGTGCTGATGCAGGATTTCTGGCGTTATGATCCTGTCGCCAACACGTGGCAATCCATCGCTTCATTCCCCGGCTCTGCACGCCGCGGCGCCGTTGGCTTTGCGATCAACGGGTACGGTTTCGTGGGCACGGGCTCCGGCACAGCGTCATTCTTCCGCTACGACCCGGTTGCAAATTCCTGGAACCAGGTCGCTTCTTATCCCGGCGGCGGGCGCATTTCAGCCGTCTCGTTCGTGATCAACGGCAAAGGATATGTCGGCACCGGCGACGGCGGCGGGCCGCAGGCCGACCTGTACGAATACAACCCGGTGAACAACACGTGGACGCAGAAAGCCAGCCTGCCCGGCCTCCCGCGCATGGAAGCGGCAGGTTTCGCGCTCAACGGGAAGGGTTACATCGGCACCGGCGACAATTTTTCCAGCGGAACGAACTACCAGGATTTCTGGTGCTACAACCCGGTAACCAACTCGTGGGTGCAGGTAACCGATTTTGCAGGCTCCGCGCGGCGCTACCTCACCACGTTCGTGATCGGCAGCCGCGCGTATGCAGGACTGGGAACGAGCGGCATCAACTATGCCGACCTGTGGGAATTCGGCTCTATCTCCGGCGTGGAAGAAAATTCCGGCAATTCCATTTCACGCGTTTTCCCGAACCCGGTTTCCGAAGAAGGAACGATGGAATTCACGACATCGCTCGTGAATGCAACGGTGCATTTTACCGACATTAATGGAAAAACGGTACGTGTTGCTGAAGATGTGAATGGAACAATATTCCGTTTCCGTCGCGACGGGTTGCCGGCAGGCGTTTATGTCGTAAGCGTGAGAGAAGGAAATGCGGCAAAAGGAACTTCAACGATCATCTTCAGCGAATGAGCGGCATGTACAAATATTTCGTTCCGGCTTTTTTAATTTTCCTGCCCGCGTTCGGCTTCGCGCAGAATTCATGGGAGAAAAAAGGAAGCTTCCCCGCCAGCAAACGTACCCGTTCCGTAGCCTTCGCCATCGGTAACCGGGGTTATCTTGCCACGGGCGAAGACACGCTCGACATGGTGACGAACGACTTGTGGGAATACGACCCGGGCATCGACTCGTGGACGCAGAAAGCCAGCATTCCCGGTCCCGGGCGCCGCGACGCGGTGGGTTTCAGCATCGGGCTGAAAGGTTATGTAGGCACAGGCATTGACGCAGCGGAAGCATGGCAGGGAAATATCCTGAACGATTTCTGGGAATATTCGCCGGTAACAAATACGTGGACGGCGCGTGCCATGTATCCCGGCGGATGGGGCGGAATTTATTTCGCCACCGGGTTTGCCGTCGGCGGGAAAGGCTACGTGTGCTGCGGAAAGGAAGGGGCTTCCAACTACAGCAACGAGCTGTGGGAATTCAACCCGGCGACAAACACGTGGATGCAAAAGGCGCAGTACCCGGCCGGCACGCGTTACGGGCAGATGAGCTTCGCCCTGAACGGCAAAGGATACGTGGGCTGCGGTACGGATGAGAACTGGTACGTCACCGATTTTTACGAATACAATCCCGCAACGAATACGTGGCTGCAGAAAGCGCCGTTCCCCGGCAGCGCGCGCGCATTCGGCACCGGCTTCGCGATCGGCACGCGCGGTTATTTCGGGTTCGGCACCGACGGCGGTTACCGTGACGATCTTTTCGAGTACGATCCCGTGAGCAACACCTGGTCGGTGAAAGCGCCTTACGGTTCGGAAGGAAGACGTTCCGCACCGGCATTCGTGCTCACCGGCTCAGCGTATGTGATGACCGGGAAAGGCATGAGCGGAAAGCACCGCGACAACTGGCAATATCACCCGTTCCTCACCGGCATGGAAGAGCAGGCGCTTGCTTCGGTAAACGTTTACCCCAACCCGGCGACGGAAGCGATCAACTTCGACGTGGATGAAATTTTTGCTGCCGCGCATGACGACCTGAGCCTGCAACTGCTGACCACCGACGGAAAAATCGTTGCCAGCCAGGAGCTCAGCGGTACGCATGCGCGCATGGTAAATGAAAACTGGGCGCCGGGTGTTTACCTGTATGCGCTGACCGACGGCACAACGACTTATGGTGGAGGACGAATCCTGGTCCGCTGATAAAAATTTACAATGAAAAAAATCTACTTCCTTTCTTTCCTCTTTGCATTCTCCGCGCTGCCGGCGTTTTCACAGATGGGCTACTGGACACCGCGCGCAAACTTCCCTTCCGGCGGGCGTTCCGCGGTGAGCGGCTTTAACGTCGGCTCGGCCGCTTTTTTTGCCTGCGGCATCGACAGCGCGGGCTACAAGCGCAGCACGTGGATGTACAACCCGCTCAACGACTCGTGGGTCCAGCTGCAAAGCCTCGGCGGCACAACCGGCGCAGGTCTCAGCCGCGACGTGGCCATGTCCTTCGTTGTCGGCAATGATGCATACGTAGTTGGCGGACAAGGTTCGATCGCGTATTTCAACGACACGTGGAAATACGATGCGTTCAACGACGTGTGGACGCAGGTGCAAACGTTCCCCGGCGGCGGACGCCGTTCAGGCGTGGGGTTCACGGTGAACGGGAAAGGCTACGTCGCGCTCGGCCAGGCATCGACCGGGCTGAAGAACGATTGCTGGGAATACAATGCGACATCCAACACCTGGACGCAGAAAGCGAATTTCACCGGCACCGCGCGCCGTCTTGCCGTTGCGTTCGTGATCGGCAACATCGCTTATGTAGGAACGGGAGATGACGGTGTTTTCAAAAATGATTTTTACGCATTCGATCCGGCCGCCAACACCTGGACCGCCCGCGCGGCTTTCGGCGGCACGGCACGTTATGCGGCTGTCGCGTTCACGCTTAATGGCAAAGGGTATGTCGGCTTCGGCTACGACAACACGTTGTCCAACCGCAAAGATTTCTGGGAATACAACGCGACGACGAACACGTGGGTGCAGATGGCGAATTTCCCCGGCACCGCGCGCGCCAACGCCGTCGCCATTTCCTGCCCGAACAACCGCGCATACATGGGCACCGGCTACGACAGCCTGTACCGCGACGACTGGTGGGAATTCGATCCGCTTTCCAACGGCATGAATGAGCAGCTTGCGGAGAACCAGGTTTCGATCTTCCCGAACCCCGTCGTTACATCCGCCACGCTTCAGCTGGAAACCGATCTCGTGAATGCGAATGAAAAAATCACCGTCGTTATTTTCGATGTGCAGGGCAAAGAAGTGAAACGCATCGTTTCCACCGGCACGAATGCAATCGTGATCGACCGCGACGGAATGGAGGCGGGACTTTACCTCGTGCAGGTTTCCACCGAAGCGCATGGTGCGATCGTGAAGCGTATGATGGTGCGCTGACGCATCGTTCAGCTTTCGCCTATCTTTAGCCCGTGCAGCAACAACTCCCGCTGAAGATCCGGATCGCCTATGCATCCGGGATGGCCGGGTGGAGCGTGCTCGTCAACATCATCGGCGTCATGCTCACCTATTTTTACGTGCCTCCCGACACGGCCGGATGGGCGCCGCTTCTCTCGCTTGCGCCGATCGGCATCTTCAACCTGCTTGCGCTGATCCCCGCCGCGGGCCGGCTCGCCGACGCGTTTTACGATCCGTTCATCGGCCAGCTCAGCGATAAGAGCACGCATAAAAAAGGACGGAGAATTCCGTTCATGGCGTGGAGCTTTTTGCCGGCCGTCGTTTGCTGCGCGCTTGTTTTTTCTCCACCCGACCTGGACGGTACAAGCGCAAACGCATGGTGGCTGCTGGCCACGCTGACGTTGTTTTTCATCACAGCTACTACATACATCATCCCGTGCAACGCGATGCTGCCGGAACTTGCCCGCACGCCCGAGGCGCGCGTTCGTTTGTCCACGCTTCAGCAGGTCGGGTTCGTCGCCGGCATCGTCATCGCGTCATCCACGAACAGTCTCGCCGACGCGGTGCAATATCTTTTCGGGGTTGCGGATCGTCTTCACGCGGTCCAGCTTGCGATCTGGTTCCTCTGCGGTGTCGGGGGAATTTTTATGCTCATCCCGGTGGTGGCGATCGACGAAAAAAAATATTGCGAGGGAAAACCCGTTCACCTTCCGCTGATGCAATCGATCCGGGCCACGCTCCGCATCAAAAATTTCCTGCTCTATGCCGCTGCTGATTTTGCATGGTACATGGCGCTGTACATTATCATGAGCGGCCTGATGTATTATGTCACGGTGCTTGCCGGCGAAAAAGAGGAGCTGGGTGTGATCCTGATGGGAACGATGGTCGGCGTGTCGCTGCTTTTTTACCCGCTCATCGTTGCGTGGTCGAAACGGTTCGGGAAAAAGAAGCTGGTGCTGTTGGCATTCTTTGTGCTGGCGGCCGTTTGCGGAAGTGTTTACGGCCTGGGGCAATATCCTGTCGACCGGCAACTGCAGCTGTTCCTTTTCGTGGGCCTCGCCGCTTTCCCGCTTGCCGCGCTCGGAATTCTTCCGCCCGCCATTCTTGCGGACATCGCCGCCGATGACGCGAAAAAAACGGGAGAGAACCGCGAAGGACTTTTTTTCGCTGTAAAATATTTCGTGGTAAAGCTGGGCCAGACGTTCGGCATCGCCGTGTTTGCCATGCTGACGGTGCTCGGCATCAACCGCGGCGACGACCATGGACTTCGTTTGTCCGGGATCGTCGTCGCAGCGTTATGCCTGTTTGCGACAATCGTGTTTTCCCGGTTCAGGGAAAACGGGAAGTCCTGATTTTTAACGCGGCCGCGGAGTGGGTGACGGTCGCGGTGCGGGAGGCGGCATGCTCGGCCTGGGCCGCGGTGTCGGGATGTGCTGCGGCTGCGGTCGTGGCTGCGGAATGTGGATGTCCGGCCGCGGTTGTGAATACGGCGGTCGCGGCTGCGGGCTGGGTCGCGGTGCGGGAGGCGTGGTTCCGCCGGGAACCGGGCGCTCCGGGGTTCTGTCGGGCGCTGTTCCGCCGGGCGGCGCCGGCACGGTCCTGCCGGGTGTTGTACCAGCCGGGAGTTGCGGGTTGTCGTGGCGGATCTCCGGCGCGAGCTTCGGGTACTCGGTGGTATTCCGGCTGACGTACTCTTCACGTGTCAAAGGGGCCTGCGGGTTCTTCCGGTTGTAATCCGCAGTTTCCATTTCCGCTTTACCCAGCTCTTTGATACGGTCCGGGCGGTCTTTGTCTTTCGTGAAAAAGTCATTCGACACGCGCGGTTTTTCAGACGCGATCCATTTCCCGACCTCGCGGTTCGTTTCCGACGGTGTATTGCGGTGACCGTAATAATGGTCGATGCAGTAATCCGTGAAGTGGTTGTAATGATAGTGGTGCGGGTAATAGAAGAAATACCAGTGCATGAAATACGGCGACGGATACGGATACCACATCAGGTCGTAGGGCGAGTAATAGAATCCCACATGCCAGTAATAATGCGGGTAAGGATACCAATACGGGTAGCCCCACCACGGCGGGTAACCGTACCAATACGAATACGGGTAAATGTGATGCACCACGACCACATTTGTCGTTACAGTATTTCCCGTTACCCCGCCTTGTTCTTTCGCATATTCTTTTGTGGCCTCTTCGTATTCCGCTTTTGCCTGCGGATTTTTCTCCAGGCCGTCTTTCCAGTCTTTTGCTTCACGCGCGCGTTTCGCGGCCATCTCCGTGCCCAGTGAATCCATCTGCTGGCGGAGACGCACGGGGTATTGCTTGTAGAGGTCGCCCGCTTTCACGGTCATGCGCAGGTTCGTCGCGAGCAGGTCGACCAGCTCGGGGTTGTGAACGATCGTGCGAAACGCAGCCTGCGCTTCCCGGGGGTAACCGCTGATCAATGTGTTAAATGCTTCGTCGGTGCTTTTGTTCAGGCCGGCGATCCTTTTCAGCTCGTCGTAATTTTTTCTGCCGGACCCCGTGATCGCCGGCCGAACATCTTCCGGGTAGGCGGCGGCGATCGTTTCAAGTTCGGACTTTGATTTGCGGCCGCCGCGTGTCAGCTTTTCGACAAGACCGGGATAGCGGGAGATGTTGTAAATGTTCTCCTGCTCTTCACGTTCGAGCCCGGCTGTAATGTCGCGGAAGGCTTGTTTTGTTTGCCCCTGCAGTTCCTGCATGTTCAGCAGCGCCTGCGGGTATTGTGCCGCGGTAAGCGCTGCATTGCGGATGGTA
Organism: uncultured Chryseobacterium sp.; assembly: GCA_966211705.1. GTDB lineage: Bacteria > Bacteroidota > Bacteroidia > Palsa-965 > Palsa-965. The sequence goes on along the minus strand of CBIHOC010000008.1, from coordinate 129,416 downwards.
TCGGGATACGAGGCGAGAAGCGAAACGGGCTCGCTGTCCTCTTTCATCAATGCGCCAAGCGGGTTATTGCTGTGGTACTGTGCTGCCGCCCTGAGTGATAACAGTAAAAGAACGCTCACCCATACGGATCGGATCGGGAAGGTTTTCATGGTTGTTTTTTTAGACGTAGCGCTCTTGTCATGCCTCAAAGTTGCACACAACCTGCTGCCTGTTGCATGACCGACTACAGCGCGATTGCTGATGTTTGTCAAGAACTGACGCAGATCAGCCGTATCGGGGACAGGCCTCATCCGATGTGGATCATGCAGGCTCTAATTTTGATTGCATCCATAAGAAACGACCTGTTATGAGACAAGAAGAAAAGCCGGGAGGACCAGGAGAAGATGATCCCGGGAAACAGCAGCCGGGAAAAGAACCTGTTAAGGAACCGGAGAAAAAGGAACCGGTCAGGGAGCCGGGAAAAACCGATCCGGGCAGGGAGGATCCCGGCAAGAAAGAGGAAGAAACTCCTGGAAAGCAGGAAAAGGAAATAACGCCGCAGGTGCCGCCGGTCTATTCGCCTCCCATCCAGCCGGAGATCGTACCGAAGCCCGACAAGGTGATCGAGCCGCAGGTGCCTTCGAAGCCGGAGATACAGCAGCCTTCCGAGCCGCAAACGCGACCGGGAGAAAGCGGCGAGGAGCAGGATGAAAATGCAACGCCACATAAAAAATAACGCCATGAAACGTACAAAAAGCAAAAGCAGGAATAAAAAAACCTTCAGGGAAGAATTCCCCGGTTACCCGCATTACCCGGTGAAGGAAGACATCATGAACTCGCCGGATGAAAAACTTTCCATCGACCTGGAAAAACCTGAAAACCCGCTGGTGAAAGAACCTGTCCAGGAGATCACGCCGGAAACGATGCTTCCTGAAAAAGGCAGCGAGGAAGATATCCCGCTGGTCAAAGGGAATTCCGCCGACGTGACGAAGCAGGAAAAGCAGGAACTCGGTGATCCGAACCTCAGCATGGACCTGCGTGACGACGACGATGTGTTCAGGGACCGCCCGGAAGAAGAGCGCGACATGGCCGGCGAAGACCTGGTCGTGCCCGGCGCAGAGCTGGACGACAACAATGAACGGATCGGCAGCGAGGATGAAGAGAACAACCTCTACAGCCTCGGCGGCGACGAAAAAAATTAAAGTTCAAAAACAAAAAAACAAAACTCAAAAAAACAAAGCTCAAACATTCAAACTCCGGGTGAACCATTCATTTGGGATTTGAGTTTTTGAGTTTTGGTGTTTTTCACCACCCAATTCTGAACCAATGAAACGTACCGCAATCGCCCGCTGGAAAGGCACCGGCAAAGAAGGTGAGGGCAACCTCACCACCCAAAGCACCGTACTCGACAAAACGCCGTACTCCTGGAAGTCGCGTTTTGCCGACGGGAAAGGAACGAACCCGGAAGAGCTCATCGGCGCCGCGCATGCGGGCTGCTTTACGATGAAGCTCAGCTTTCTCATCACCGACGCCGGTTACACGCCGGGTGAAATTGAAACCACGGCAGGCATCGATCTCGAGGACGGAAAGATCTCCAGGTCGCACCTCGTGGTGAAAGCGAAAGTTCCCGGGATGAGCAACGACAAGTTCCAGGAATGCGCAGAAGATGCGCGTGCGAACTGTCCCGTATCCCAGGCGCTGAACATGGAGATCACCATGGAAGCGACGTTGGAAACATGACAAGGATCAGGTAAAAAAGGGCCTGCGCTCTTAGCGGTTGGTGTGCGATTTGGGAAACTTTGTTTTGCCGGAGCCACCTTTTAAACCGCTTATGAGGACTCCTGACTGGAAATTATTTCTGATTGAGGCGGGTGACATCTGGTCTTTCATTACCCGTTTTTTTCGTCATGGCCTGAAGCCGCGCTACGAGTTCCGTGAATTTTTACGGCAGTGTTTTTTCGTGGGCTACCGCTCGATCGGGCTGGTCTGCATCACCGCATTCATCATGGGGCTCGTTATCACCATGCAGTCGCGCCCCACGCTGATCGAGTTCGGCGCTGAGGCGTGGCTGCCCAACATGGTGTCCGTTTCGCTCATCCGCGAGATCGTTCCCGTGGTGACGGCGCTGATCTGTGCCGGCAAGATCGGTTCCGGCATCGGCGCGGAGCTGGGCTCGATGAAGGTCACCGACCAGATCGACGCGATGGAAGTTTCCGGGACGAACCCGTTCAAATATCTTGTCGTGACGCGCGTGATGGCCACCACGCTCATGGTGCCCATGCTGGTGATCCTGGCGATGGCGATCTCCCTGTACGGCGCGTTCCTCGGGGCTACGTCGCACGGCGGCATCAGCTGGCAGCTCTACTGGACGCAGGTGTTCGACAGCGTCACGTACAGCGATATTTTCCCGGCGATCATCAAAACGTTCTTCTTCGGCTTCGCGATCGGCATCATCGGGTGCTACAAGGGATTCAATTCCACGAAAGGAACGGAAGGCGTCGGGATCTCCGCGAACTCGGCGGTGGTGATCGCCTCGCTGATCGTTTTTATTCTCGACCTCGTTGCGGTGCAGATCACGGACGTGCTTGGATTCAACTAACATGGAAGCAGGAAGCAAATACCCGGATACAGGAGCTGGAAGCCGTGCGGAACAGGCGATCCAAGTGAGCAAGCTGAACAAATCGTTCGGGGAGCAACACGTGCTGCGGGATTTCGACCTCGAACTGTATAAAGGAGAAAACCTCGTCGTGATCGGGAAATCCGGTTCCGGGAAATCGGTGCTCGTGCGCTGCATCATCGGCCTGGTAAAACCCGACTCGGGAAGCATCAACGTGCTCGGCAACGAGGTAACGAAGCTCGGGCAGGAAGAGCTGGACAAGCTGCGCACGAAAGTCGGTTTCCTTTTCCAGAGCAACGCGTTGTACGATTCCATGACCGTCCGCGAGAACCTCGAATTTCCGCTGCGCCGTCATGGAAGGGAAAAGACCAAAGAAGAGGTCGACCAGCTCGTGCAGGAAGCGCTGGAGAGCGTAGACCTTGCCGACACGATCGATAAAATGCCGGCCGAGCTTTCGGGTGGAATGAAAAAGCGGATCGCCCTCGCGCGCACGCTGATCCTGAAGCCGGAGATCATTCTCTACGACGAGCCCACGACCGGACTCGATTCCATCACCGGCCGCGAGATCAGCAACCTGATGGTGGACCTGCGCTCGAAGTACCGCACGTCGTCGGTGATCATCTCCCACGACCTCAACTGCGTGCGCATCGCTTCCGACCGCATCGTGATGCTGATCGACGGCAAATGTTATGCAACTGGGAAATATGAAGAGCTTCGCGATTCGCCGGACCCGGTCATCAAACAATTTTTTTTATAAGAAAGCCATGAAAGAAGCAGCTGGAAAAAACATCAAAGTCGGCGCCATGGTTGTTACCGGCATCATCCTGCTGGTCGTCGCGCTGTATTTTATCGGCGAGCAAAAAAATATTTTCGGCGACACGTTCCGGTTAAAGGCGCATTTCAAAGACGTGAACGGATTGCTGCCCGGGAACAACGTGCGCTATTCCGGCATCGACGTCGGTACGGTCAAAGAAGTGAAGTTCCTGAACGATTCGATGGTGGAAGTCACCATGATCATCGAGCAGGACGTCAGGCCGTACATCAAGAAGAACGCCGTAGCGCTCATCGGGACAGACGGCATGATGGGGAATAAGCTGGTCAACATCAATTCTGCGGGCAATTCCTCGCCCGGCGTTGCCGACGGCGACGTGATCGCCTCGCGCGAGCCGGTGAACATGGACGAGTCCACGCGCACGCTCATGGTGACGAACGAAAACATCAAAGCCATCACGACCGACCTGCGCAGCATGACGAACAAGCTCGACAGCAGCGCCATGTGGAGCGTGCTTTCAGATACGACGGTTGCGGAAAGCGTGAAAGAAGGTGCGATGCATTTCAACGAGAATATGAAAGCGATGAAAAGCAACTTTTTGCTGAAAGGTTATTTTAAGGATAAAGAGAAGGAGCGTGAAAAAGAGCAGAAGAAGCGGGAGAGGAAGAAATGATGTGCAGATTAATGATTAATAATCACTGTTGTCCGGGAAAGTTTTTTGATCGACACTATTTTGTCTTCGACGATGAGTCTCTGTCCTTTTCTTTACAAGAAAAGGACCAAAAGAAGCGCGCCGGACGGGCGTTTGCTAAGAATTCCGGGGCAGAAAAATCGCGCGAAAACCAAGCCGCTCAGCCGCACATCCAGCCCGGGCTCGTGGTTTTCTTCGCGCAAGCCCATCGCTGATTTTCCCGCCCCGGAATTCTAAGCAAACGCCCTGAGGTCGCAATTCTCCTTCAAAATCGAATTTGCCTCGTGCGGTTTTTTCCGGACAACAGTGATTAATAATCGGGTTATTTTTTTTCGAAAACCTGGCCTTTGCCTTGATATGACCCATTGTCATATACTTCTGCAAGCAACATGTTTTCTGAAACAAAATCGGCATAAAAAATTTTTGTAATCCCGGTTTTCAGCTCGGTCATTTCACATTTTACATGTTTATTATCCGGGTCAAAAGAATATTCACCGCTCCATTTTTCCTGTTCGATTCTTTCCCGCCATTCAGGAAAGCTTGCCCGGTTTATTTTAATTTCATTGTGCATGGCCACATTGCCGTTTTCGTTGAATTCAAGAACCTGGTCATATACGATACCGAATATCGATCCCGCATTATGAATATCGGTTGATGCAAAAGGCCCGGAGCGGAATTTCATTCCTTTTACTTTCGTTATATCCATTTTAGTTCAGTGTTTCCTATTTCCCCGTCACCTTAAACTCCATCAGCTGTGCAATCGAATCCGCGCGCGACCTGATCGTTTCCGCATTCGGGCCCGTGAACAGCTCATCCGTAGTTCCTTTGAACAGCTCCAGCCAGCGTTCGAAATGCCGGTGCTCCAGCGGGTTCTTTTCGTGGATGTGGCGGTGCGTGGTCATCGGGTCGCCGCGATAGGATGCTGTTCCGAATACGATGGATTCCCAGAACGCATAAATTTTCGGCAAGTGTTCCGGCCAGTCGACGTTCGCAAAGAAAGGGCCGATGACTTCGTCTTTCCTTACTTTGGCGTAGAACGAATCGATCAGCAGCTCGATGTCGCGGCGGTCGCGGATGTCGGTTCGTTCATTCATCAGCATTCATCTTTTCCTGTGTTATAAAAGTACGGTTTTGTTTTGCCTGCCGTCGTTGTATCTTGCAGCATATCTTAACCTTCATGCAGTCTTTTTTCTCCCTTTTCAGCAGTCACCGCAATCGCCGGTGGTTGTTCGCCCTGTTTTTTATCCTGGTGTCCGTTCACCTGCTGGCCAGCGCCGGCGGCGGTGGTGGTGGCGGCGGCGGCGATACCGGTGACGATGACGGCGGACTCTTTGTCATGGCGTATTACATATTGACACTGATCCCGTTCCCTTACAACATCATGGTGCTGGCGGGAGTGATCGTGATCTATTATTTCGGGAGAAAAGCGCTCCGTGCAAACTCAGGACTGAACAAGATCGCTTCCTTCGACCACATGCCGAGCCAGGCGTCCGTTATTCCTCCTGATTTCCTGCAGCGCAACCCGCAATTCGATGAAGGAAAGTTCAGGGAAAAAGTGCAGACGGCTTTCCTGGGCGTGCAGGATGCGTGGATGAAGCAGGAACTGGCAGGCGTGCGGAAATGGATCTCCGACGGCGTGTGGCAGCGTTTTCACACGCAGTTCATCATGATGCGGGCGCTGGGGCAGCAAAATACGATGAGCGACATCCGCATTAAGAACATGCACATCGCTGACGTGCAGCGCGACGGGAATTACGATCTCGTCGACGTTGCCATCCATTTTACGATGATGGATAATTTCACCTGCGAGCGTTTCCCGCAGCTGAACCAGGAAGGCGCGCTGGAGAACGTGGAATACTGGACGTTCATGCGGAAAAGCGGCGTGCAGGAGAAAGACCTGTTTCATTCCGAGAACTGTCCCTCGTGCGGCAGCCAGCTTCCGAAGAACATGGGCGAGGTCGGCAAATGCGAACATTGCGGCACGATCACTACGCTCGGCGATTACGACTGGGTGCTGTCGGAGATCACGCAGGCGGCGGATTACGCGAACGAAAACGACAAGCTCGACAAGAACGGCGCGCTCACCGGCAAGATCCGGAACGCCATGCAGCACGACGCCGATTTTTGCGTGCAGCTGGCGGAAGACAAAGCTTCGAACGCATACATGCAGGTGATGACGGCGCTGGTGACGAAACAACCCGAGCGCATGCGCAGGTTCGTCAGCGACGAGCTGTTCGGCAATTATTCCGGCATCATCAAGTCCGGGCCGACTTTTGTCTTCAACCGCCTTTACCTGAACAACGTCACGCTGATGGACTTCTACCGTCTCGACGGGAAAGACCATCTCGTGATCGCGCTGCGCCGCACGTCACAACGCGTGGACATTTCGAGCGGCAAGCTCCAGATGCTCGACTACGCGCCATACGCGACGAATGAAGTGATGGTGATGTCGCGCGACACCGGCGCCGGGAAAGCGAAAGGCTCGCTCTACGCGCACAGCTGTCCATCGTGCGCCGGCCCGATCGGCGATACGCTCGACCTGCGATGCAGCTATTGCGGGGCGGAAGTAAACAGCACGAAGCACGAATGGATCGTGACGAAGCTGGTGGGCACCGGTGAATACGCTTCGCTCGTTCAGCAGCAGCACGCGCCGCTCACGACGAACGCCGGCACAGACGACCTCGACCCGATCTTCGAAGTGCGTGATTACGCGATGAACAACGTGATGCTGATGATCGCGCTCGACGGCGAGTTCAAAGAGCACGAGATCGAGTTCTCGAAAAAACTCGCGAAAAAAATGGGATACGACGACCAGAAGATGGCAGGCTTGTTCGACCTCGCGCGCAACCGGCAGCTGACGCTTCGTTTGCCGGAAGACCGGAAAAAAGCGGAGAAGGTTTACCACGCCATGCTGAAGGCCGCCAGCGCCGACGGGAAGATCGGGGAGGATGAGATGGCGCTGCTGGGAGAGGTGCAGACACGTATCGGCATGGGGCGGTGAACAAATACCGCGGATGTGCCGTGGTCACTTATTTTTTAATGAACGTCCGCCGGAAAAGCTGGCTTTCCGTGCATGCTTCTGCGATGTAGATGCCGGGAGCAAGGCCGGCAAGGTTGATCGCGCCGGTGAGTGAGATTTTTTCCGTGCAAACAATTTTCCCGCAAGCATCCCTGATCACAACTTCGGCCGCATCCACGCCATGCAGGTACAGCTGGTCCGCTGCGGGGTTCGGGTAAACGTAAAACGTGCTCAGCGCTTGTTCTTCCATCCCGTTCGGATCCGGTGTGAACCGGTAGACTGTATTCACCAGCGGCGTTCCGCTGAGGCTGTAATCGAAAAGGCTCACGTTCGCGCCGTTGAAGACGCTGTCTTTTTCCGCAGGAGGCGTGTACATTACCGTGTGGCCGTATGAACAATCGGTGAGCGAAGTGTATTGGAAAACGCCGCAGACCGGGCCGGGAAACCCGTTGCCGCTGTATGCCTGTGCGGGATTGTTCACCGTGCACGCGCCGATGTGGATCTCGATCACGTTGGTGGTTTCATGCAGCCACAGCTGGAAATTAGCGGTCGATGTCGCTTCGTTTACAAAACCGCAGTTCGACCATTCCATTTTAAAAATGCGGTTGGGTGAACTTCCGCTTACCTGGTAAGACAGCGGGGAGAGGGAAGTCGCCGTTCCTTTATCCATGAGCTGCGCCGTGAACGGCATGATCATGAAAAAATAATTTGCATCGAAACGGGTGAAGCCGCTGCCTTCCATGTAGATGGTGGAAAAGTTGGTTCCCATATAGGTAAACGTAAAACCGATGGGAACGGTAAAGCTCTGGAAGGAGCTCCACACATTGCCGTTGTTGATGCTTGTCGCGCCCGTAAGCGGCGTGTACGTGGAAGATGTTTCCTGGTACGAATACGGTTGTGCGGCCGCAAATTGAGGGAGAAGAAAAATTGCGGGGAGCAAAAAACGGCAGAGATTTTTCATGAAGAGAAGTTTTGCAAAGGGAATATAGAAAAATTTTTCCGCAGCGGCGCGGAGGACGCCCTGTCAGTTCGGGCGAAATCGGGAACTCTGCGTTCTCTGCGTCTCTGCGGCAAAATAACCGCATGCAACTTTCAGTACTCGAAAGGAAACGTCTCCGGCACCTGGTGCGTATCCGGTTCCACGGAAATGGGATGCAGCGCGCCGGTCTTATCGAGGTAGATGAACGCGTCGTAACGGGAATACACGTTGGATGGGACGTAGTTGTGAAATTCTTCCATCGACGGATCGTAAACGACGCCGATCGCTCGGTGCAGCAGCGTGGTGTTGAACCGTTCACCCGGGTTGGCGCGGTCGAAGATGAGCAGGCGGTCGCCGGCGGATTCGCTGTGCAGGATCTCTTCGATGCTGCCTTTGCGCGCGGGAGGGACCTTCATTTTTCCCATCGGCGCGCCCCAGCCCGATCCGGCCATCACGGTTCCTTCATACGATCCGAACCCGACGAGCACGACGTCTTTCTCCGTGTACCGTTCCCGCGCCAGCTGGCCGATGTTGACCATGCCTGCATGTGCCATGTCGGTGTACCGCGCGTCGCCGATGTGCGTGTTGTGCGCCCACACGATCGCTTTGGCGTCGGGGCCGTGAAATTCCAGGATGCGCTCGAGCGTTTCCATCATGTGGTGATCGCGGATGTTCCAGGAATTGTCGTTGAAGAGCAGCATGCTCCTGTAATATTTTTCCGCCTCCACCATGATGTGCGCGTTCTGTGCCGTGTTCAGCGCGGCTTCGGGATCTTCGTTATAAAAGAAGGCGCGCTGGCGCACTTCCTGCAAAAGTTTTACGACTTCATCACGGCAGGAAAGCGACAACGCATGCCGCGCATACAGCTGTTCGTCTTTTCCGAATTTTTCGAAACAGCTTAAGGCCAGCTTCGCCACGGCTGCCGTTCCCGGATCGGTGCGCTCGAGGTAAACGGTCAGCGCTTCCATGGATTCCCAAAGGCTATACACGTCGAGGCCGTAAAATCCCGTGCGCCGCCCTGCGCCCAGCGTGGCGTTGTGCTTCTTCAGCCAGGCCGAAAGCGCAGCGATCTCCCAGTTGGCCCACATCCATGTCGGCCAGCGCTGAAAACTTTTCAGCACTTCCGCGGGTTCTTTGTATGCGGAAGAATAGCCTTTTACGTAGCGGTTCACGCGGTAGGAATCCGGCCAGTCGCCTTCCACGGCGATAAAGCTGAAACCTTTTTCGGCGATCAGCCTTTTGCTGATAGCAGTGCGCCAGGTGTAAAACTCGTGCGTGCCGTGCGAGGCTTCTCCCAGCATCACAATGCGCGCGTCGCCGATGCGCCCGAGCAGCGGGTCGAGATCGGTTGCCGTGGACAGCAGGCTGCTGGTTTCTTTTTCACCCCGGGCTGTTATTTTCATGGCTGTGCAATTTTACATTTTCATCTCGCCTTCCATTTCCGCCTGGCGGATCAGCGCGAGCACGCGGTCATCGGTCAGCTGGCTGAAATCGATGTACGCCTGGCTGACGCCGTAAAAATCGTCGGGCTGTGTGACGATGCGTATTTCATCCGCCTCGCGGACGTGATCATTGAAATAGGGCCCGGCCACAGGCGCCGCGACGACGATCTTTGCGGCCCCTTTATTCCGGCAGAGACGGATCGCGGGCACAAGCGTCACACCGGTGGCGATGCCGTCGTCAACGAGAATGACCGTGCGGTTTTCCAGGGAAGGAAGCGGCCGGCCGTTCCGGTATAAGTTCACCCTTCGCCGGATCTCGGCTTCCTGTTTTTCGATGATCGCGTCGATGGCATCGGGTGTGAGCGGCACCTTGCCTTCGGGAACAAAAACATTTCCTTCCTCTGAAATGGCGCCGAAGCCATATTCTTCGTAGCCGGGATAGGAAAGTTTTTTGGAAATAACGACGCTCATTTCACCGTGAAGCAGCTTTGCAACGTAATACGCAATTTCCACGCCGCCACGCGGAATTCCCAGCACGAGCACATTTTTGTCCTGGTAATTTTCCTGCAGCAACATGGCCAGGTGCATGCCCGCGTCTTCCCGGTCGGAAAATATGATCCCGTGGTCCGTCATTTTGAAAAGTGTTATTTCATGATCACGCAAAACTCCTGCCCCGGACACGCATGCCGCCAGGACGCGAAGAAACAGACGCCTGCCTGCATACTTACCCACGGCTGGGGAAAAAATTTCTCACCTGGGGCGGTGCGAAATGGTGCAATTCTGCTGCACAGTTGCATTTCTGCAAATGGTATGTTCTTTGGAAAATAATGGGAAAATCCATCCACCATGCCTTTCAAACTGCTGCTTTTCATCCTCATGGTCGCCATGATCAACGTGACACCGCCGCTGATGGTGACCAGTCCTGCTTTCGAGCACGGCGCCGCTATTCCTTCGAAATACACGTGCGAAGGACAAGACGTAAGCCCGGAGATCACGATCAAAGACATTCCGAAAGAAGCCAAAAGCCTGGTGCTGATCATGGACGATCCTGATGCGCCGGGAAAAACATTCGACCACTGGATCATGTGGAACATTCCGCCGCAGGAAACCATCATGGAAGGCCGCGCGCCGGGCACGCAGGGAAAGAACGGCAAGGGAACGAATGCATACATCGGCCCCTGCCCGCCGTCGGGCACGCACCATTATTATTTCAAAGTTTATGCGCTGGATAAAATGCTCGATCTCCCGGCCGGGTCAACCAAAGCGGCTGTGGAAGCTGCCATGCACGATCACGTGATCACTTCCGGCCAGCTGATCGGGGTGTATGAAAAAAAGAAAAAATAACGATGAGGACGGATGGATGAATTTTACCGTGTGATCGGTGAAGGGTCGGAAAAGCTCACCACATTCCAGATGGGATTGCGTGCGCTGCTGCTCTTCGTGATCGCGCTGGTTTTTCTCCGCATCTCGGGCCGGCGTTCGTTCGGGCTTCGCTCGCCGTTCGACAACGTGATCAGCATCCTTCTCGGCGCCGTGCTTTCCCGCGCAGTCACCGGCGCTTCCCCGTTTTTTCCCACCATCGTCGCTGCGCTCGTGATCGCCGGGTTGCACCGCATGTTCGCCTGGATCAGTCTTTACAGTCACGGGTTCGGCCGCCTGATCAAAGGCAGCCCGAAACAAATCGTAAAAGACGGGAAGATCATCCGCGCGAACATGAACCGCTGCCTCGTGAGCGACCGCGACCTGGAAGAAACGATCCGCCTCGAAGCCAGCGTGGACTCGCTGGATGATATTGAAAGCGCGTTTGTAGAAAGAGGCGGAAGGATCAGTTTGATCAGGAAGAAATAGGGTGCGAAGGTTTGATTTCCCACCGCCGCAGGGGTATTCGTAAATTCGATTGATACGTAATTCGTAGATCCGTAAGATTCGTAATCCGCACCCCTACCGGATGCGGAGGCCGATGCAGGTCACGTCGTCCACCTGCTCGAGATCGCCGCGCCAGGTTTCGAACGCTTCGTCGAACTTCCCGGACTGCTGATCGAGCGGGAGGGCGGCGCATTCGCCCATGAGGCGGCGCAGCTGTTTGTATTTGAACTTCTTTCCTTTCGGCCCGCCGAACTGGTCGGCAAAACCGTCGGTGAAAAGATAGATCATGTCGCCGGCTTTGCAGTCGAGCACGAAGCGCGTGAACGGTTCCGTGCGCACGCCTTTGCCGATCGGCATTTTATCCGCCATGAGCGTGTTTACACCGCTCGCGCCGGCCACGACAGGTTCGTTGTAGGAAGCAGCGTACGTGATCGCGCGCGCGGAAAGGTCGATGCAGAGGAGCACGCCGTCCATGCCGTCTTTCTGTTCTTCCTGGGAAAGGTTCTCGATCAGGCGCGAGCGCACGTAATTGAAAATGAGATCGGGCTCGGTGATGTTCTTTTCGTTGATCGCCTCGTTCAGGAATGAAATGTTGAGCAGGCTCATGAACGCGCCAGGAACGCCGTGGCCGGTGGAATCGCACACCGCGATGTAGAATTTTTCGCCTTTCCGCGTGGCCCAGTAAAAGTCGCCGCTGACGATATCTTTCGGCTTGTAGAAGATGAAAAAATCGAACGGCGAATGCTGGCGGATATACGTGGGCGCGGTGAACGAGGCGAACTGGATGCGGCTGGCGTAGCGGATGCTGTCGGTGATCTCGTTCTTCTGCACTTCGATCTGCTGCATCAGCTTTTTCAATTCGATGTGCTTCGTGCGCTCGAATTCCACTTCTTTGCGCGCCGTTTCGATCTCGTACTGCACCTGGATGTTCTTGATCTTCTGGTTGCTGTTCTCGTTGAACAGCTCCTGGTAGGCGAGGTGGTATTTTTTGTACCAGTCGAACGCCTTCTCCATGTCGCCGCGCTTTTCTTCGAGTTCGGAGAACGCCAGGTAAATGCGGTGGATCTCTTCGCGGATGCCCGTTTCCAGCGACACTTCGAGCGCTTTCGACAAATGCTCATCCACTTCTCCCGACAACACGCCCGATTCGATCAGCGCTTTCGACAAATGCAACCGGGTCGAAACGGATAAGACCTCGTAGTTGACCGATTCGGAAAGCGCGAAACTTTTTTTGTAGGAGGCGATCGCTTTTTCGAACTGGCTGATGCGGGAAAAGATGATGCCGGTGTTGTGGTGCGCCCACGACTGGATCTGTATGCTGGCTTCGGGATTGCGCAGGCAGCGCGCGAACCATTTTTCGGCTTCCTCCAGGTTCCCCATCTCCATATACGTCTCGCCGATATTGTTCTCCGAGCCCGCCACGCCTTCCGCATCGCCGATCTCCGTGCGGAGCAGGAGGCAGCGCTGGTTGCATTCGAGGCGGCTTTCGTTGTCGCCCTGGTACATATAAACCGCGCCGACGCTGTTGAGCGTATCCGCCTCGCCTTTTTTGTCGCCCATGGCGCGGAAAATATCCAGCGCGATCAGCGATTTTTCAAGCGACTGTGAATAATCGCCGAAGCGCCACAGGCAGTAGCCGAGGGTGCGCAGACTTTCGGCGAGGCCTTTCTGGTGGGAGCTGAGGATGGAAAGCCGTTCCGTTTCGTTGGCGAGCTTCCACGACCCGCGCAGATCGGAACGGCGGATGTCCCAGGCTTGCCGGTTCAGCTCGTCGATATGGGCAGGACGAACGGTGTCACCCGGTCCGCCGGCGGTCAAAATGTTTTCGTATTCCTCTCGCATCTGGGGGTAATTGGATGCTGTGCCCGAATTTTTTTAAAATTACTCATTAAATAAGACTTCGCGGAGAAACTTACCGGACGAGTGAACGGACAAGGGAAGAGGGAAATTTCCGCATGGGCATTTCCTGTGCCGATTATTCCTGCACAACTTGACTTTCCTTTTTTATTGTTCTATTTTAGTTATTCATAATACAGTATTCCTGGGTTTTCAACAAAAACAATTATCCAAATTCAAAATTCCGGCCGTTAATTTCCGGTGTATAGCTTTACTGTATTGGTAGCGTTTGCCGGATAATCGAGTTTTACTTTTTAACCCCTGTCGACGTCAGTCCTGCCCCTTAAAGGTATGCGGGCATCTTCCCCTAACTCATTTTTATGAAATCCATTTTTTCTGATTTTGAATGGTTGAAAGGCTATTCCAAGGCACTTTCTTCGGCGTGGTCCGCACCTGGTGAAAAACAGCCGGTCTCTTTACCTGAGCCACCTGCCATTCCCGACACCCTGGATCAGTACGGGGGCTTTGTTACAGATGCGGGCCTGGATAAATACGAACGGCTGGGGCTGATCCTGGCATTGTCACCGCATTTATCGCATACATTTTTGCAGTTGCTTAATCTCGATGGCAACCCGGCACTTCTGCGTCAGAACAATGCTTCGGGCGCAATTATGCCTACGGGAGAAACGTTCCTGTTTCTTGCTTCGGGAGGGAAAGAGGATCAAAAGCTGATGCACCACCACATACTCGGGACAAGTCATTTATTTTATAAGAAGTCCGTTCTCGATCTCGTAGAAGTGGATGGGCATTTTCCGCCTTCGTATGGCGTGCTGACGTTGGGAGAATCGTTCCGCGATTTATTCCTGTACGACAGGTTCTCAAAACCACGCTATAATGCCGGGTTCCCGGCTCATCTTCTCGAAACCCGCCTGACCTGGGACGACCTTGTGCTGAACAACTCCACGCGTAAAAGTCTTGACGAGATACAGACGTTCATGACACGTGAAAGCGAGCTTCGGGGTAAGGCCGGTCTCGACAAGCATATGAAGCCGGGCTACCGTGCTTTATTTTATGGGCCGAGCGGGACCGGGAAAACGCTTGCGGTGACGTTGCTCGGGAAAGAGCTCAACAGGGATGTTTACCGGGTCGACCTGAGCATGGTCGTCAGCAAATACATCGGTGAGACCAGTAAAAACCTGAACAGTTTGTTCAACACCGCAGAAGACAAGGACTGGATATTGTTCTTCGACGAGGGCGACGCCGTGTTCTCCAAACGCTCAGACACCGGCAGCGATGACAAGAACGCAAAGTACGCTAACCAGGAAACAGCGTTCCTGCTTCAGCGGATCGAAAGCTACAACGGGCTTGTGATCGTAGCCACGAACTACAGGCAGAACCTCGACCAGGCTTTTGCGCGACGTTTTCAGTGCATCATCAATTTCAATATCCCGGATGATGCGAACCGGCGACGGTTATGGACGGAAAACGTACCCGCGGATTTACCTTTTGCCGAGGATATTTCCATCGACCAGGTGGTGAAGACCCATTTGCTTTCCGCAGCATCCATCATGAAGGTGATCCATCGGGCCAGCCTGCGGACATTGCAGAATAACGATTCAAAGATCAGGCGGGAGGTGCTCGAATTTTGCATCCGTGACGAAGAGTTTAATAATAAGTAACCAGTTGCAGCAACCCCTATGAAAACGAAAGCGGACAGAATTTCCCCGGCAGCCGGCGCTCCATTGGCTGAAGACGACTGGGTAACCCTCCGGATTGAAAATCTCCAGCCGAACCAGGTTAACGTAAAGCAACTGCGGCTTTACCGCCTGAAGATAACTCCGCTGACCACGCCTGTCGCCTATGCCGATACAACACCGGATGACGTCAGCCTGCGGGTAAAGATCGACAAGGTTGAAGGGCGAACCGCAGAAGGAGATATCGTTCAGGCAAAGGACATTAAACATGGTGGAGCGGGGGTTACGGCCACTTTCCATGACGAAGTAGAGGTCGTACCGGGTTATACGCGGAACATAACCGTAGTGCATCCTGTACCGATCGAACAAGGCGATCCCGATAAGCTGGCGATTTTCTACTTCGTAAAACAAATGTTTTCGAACGAAAGCGATGTCCAGCTTTCAGATGAGGAAGCCTGGCGGCTGGCGAACCAGCTCGAGTGGACGGATGAAAAGGCAGCATCCCCGCTCAACCAGATGAACGGGATGTTCGGAACGTTTAAAGGTGCTTATACACTGAGGAGCTTTTTCGAATACCTGAGGCTGCTTTACGGGGGGAAACATTTTATTGTAGACTGGATGGTAAGCAACTGGCTGCCGGTTGCCGAAAAAATTGCAAGGATGTACGTGCGAATGCCCGCGGACGAGGGCAAATCGCTCGACGAAATGGCGGAAGACTTCCTCCGGGATATTTGGCACCGGGTTGATCCCGGCTCTTCACCGGGCAGAGGCGGTGGATTCGATATCCATGAATACATCCCCAGGAAAAAATCGGCAGAAGAGCAGATGGTCGAATCGCTCACGACCATCCCGACGACTTTTATGGTGATCGGTCCGATGCCGGCAAGTAAAAACCCCTTCCAGGATTGGCTGCGGCTCTTGCACGAGGTGCTGCAGGACTCTTATTCCTTAACGGAAAACCAGCTTTACTATTTTGAACAGCTTGCAGGTAATGAAATGCTGGTGTCCGGGCTCGAAGGATTAAAGTATGATCATCTCCTCTCGCTCAAATTATCGCTGACCTATTTCAAAGAGGATCCGCTTCATTATATGCGGTCGAAAGGACTCTACACCGACAGGAAAGTGCTGGAGGAGTATGCCGCCGCCGGAGACCCGGAGATCGAGGAAGATATCCGGACGCTCGTGGCGAAGATCAACGAGCTGCCGGAGGACGTCATTCAGAATTATATCGACGAGGATCGTGACGCTGTCAGCAAGAAGCTCGAAGGTACCGAACTGACGATCGAAGACATGGATCGTTTCGAGAAGGAGTTCAAGTTCCAGGCCGTCTCGAAAGCGTTCCAGATGCTGCGGAAGAATGAGGAGCTGGTCGGAGAAGAACAGGACAAGCTGAAAGACAAAGAGAATCTCGATGCCGTAGCGGATATTATCAAGTCGCAAAGTAAAGAGCTGGCCGAGGCTTCCAAGCTGCTCTCAAAAGGGTTGCAGAAGTTCAGGAACTATATGCCGTTTGCTCTCGGGCGCAAGCTCGACGCCTACCTGCAG
The DNA here is from genome assembly GCA_966211705.1 of uncultured Chryseobacterium sp. Lineage (GTDB taxonomy): Bacteria > Bacteroidota > Bacteroidia > Palsa-965 > Palsa-965. The sequence goes on along the minus strand of CBIHOC010000008.1, from coordinate 112,976 downwards.
GAAACCGGGCTGCCGGATACCGAGCAACTGATCAAAAAAATTGCAGCGAAACACAATATCAATGGGGAAGAGTTCAAGTCCATGATATGGCTTTACGATTATCGTGTACTGGGATGGACGAATCATCACTTCAACATGCTCGGCGCGGTCCGGGAGTTTATCCAGGAGCTGCTCTTTTCTTATGCGATCGGGATGAGAAATACATTCATATCAAAAATGTATATGCATACATCGCCGGCAAACCCGATCGATATCAGGCCCAATGACATGACGCTTGCCAGCATTCTTATGGATGTAACTGTATGGCCTTTTCAACCGTACCCGATGGATATGACCCGTGAAGGCATGGAGCTATTCATGTCAGACCAGTATGGCAACCTGATCAAAGCGGAACAGATGCACCAAACGGCTGCATTGAATTACCAGGAGAAAGCACGGTATACGCGTAACGATGGTGAAGTTGTTACATTCAATATTCTCAAGGATCTTACGTTCAACTATGCTTACCTCAGCCAGCTCAACCGCCCGGCAATCAAAACGGAGATCGTCAGCAAGCTTGAGGAGAAAAAAGCGAACATCGATACCGTAAGAGGATACCTGACGGATGATGTCGATTACGTATGGGAAATGTCCGGCGTCCTGGATGCCGCCATGTTGAGCGTAGGTATCCTTCCGGGCACGCGCACGGCAATGCTGGTCAACCAGCACGCCACCGATGCGGAGGAGGCTAAAAAATGGACGTCGCTCGGCATTGCGGCGCTCAGCCTTGTGCTGGCGATCGGCGGATTCTTTACCGGCGGTTTCACCACTGGGATCGGCATCGCACTGCTGGCAGGATCCGCAACGCTGAGCCTGATCGACCTGGGCATCGAATACCAGCGCCATGAGTTCGGGAAAGCGGTTTCCAACACGGCGCTCACACAGGCCGACGAGCTGGGAAAAGTCGAGGTCAGCTGGCTGCCCGTAGTCCTGGCGGTGGCCGGGCTTGTAATAGATGTCGTCCAGCTGGCGAAGGCGGTAAATACGATATACAAGGTCAACAAATTAGTAGGCACGGTTGCCGACAATGCTGCAGAGATCTATCTCGAGATGGAAAAGTCGCTGGGCAAAGGGAACGTGCTCAACAAAGCCGGCAAGCCGATCACCCAGAAGGAATTCGTAAAAGCGTTCGAAGATGCCGCGGCGAAATACGGCCCGGAACTGGTAAACAATAAGGCGTTCAAATCGTTTGCCGAATTCCACGAGCTGGCCCCCGCTTCCCGCCCGGGGATGTACGCCCTGATGAAGGCCGATCCCGAAGCGTTCGAGCTCCTGGGGAAAATGAGGGGATTCGACTCCGGCGTGCTCAGCAACATCGGCATGCAACTCACGCTAGAGGAAAAGCTGGCGGCTTCTATCGGCGAAACGGCGAGGATATTTAAAAATGCGCCGGATTCACTCGTCAAAGTGTTCAACGCTTTCGGAGGTCCGAACGCCCGCCACGTGGGCAACCTGCCCGACCTGCTGAAGCTGATCAACGGGAGCGATGCGGCGAGGTACCCGGAGCTGCTCGAGATCATTCTTACGGATACGCGTTACCAGTTCAAGATCCTCGACAACGCGGAAATGCTGGGAAAGATCACCCGGCGCTGGGAAAACTATATCAAAACCCCGCGGACCAAACCTTTCGAAAAGTTCCTCGGCACCGGCAGCACCGCGATCAGGCTCGAAGCGAAACCCAGGAAAACAATTGCCGACCAGTTCATCGACGACGCCGCAAAGCTCGCGCTGTTCGCTTCGGAAGGCAATTTCCGGGCGAAGAACCTGGCCATCCTCGGCACCTCCGAAAAGTCGCTCGCCGAAAGCATCGAAGCCGGCACATTCGTGCCCGGGAATACCGCGCTCCGGCAGCGGCTGGACAAGATACTGGACGAAGACCTGATCGGTACGACTACCGACCTGCAGGCGGCGCGGAACAAGGTGGTGAACAAGATCAACCAGGCGATCGGCGAAACGGTGGACATCAACCAGTTGAGAAAGATCAGGGCCGATAAAACACCCGGTCACATGGCCTCGCAGGGCAGCATTTTCGAAAGCTGGGTGCAGCAGAATTATAAAAGCATCAGCAACAGCAGCAGGAAGCTGGAAGGGAAACAAACCTTCAAGAATGTCCAGGGCCAGGCCCGTGAATCATCCGATATCACGTTCGACGATCATTACCTGCCCAACGACAAAACGTTTGTCGGCGTGGAGATCAAGTCGGGCGACGGCGCGCTGGCGGGCGAGGAGCTGCAGCAGTCGCTGCGGTACGGGGAACTGGCGAGGAACCCGGCATTGACGAAAACAGCAACGCACGCGGGGTACGACAATGTATTTATAGAATACATATTTTTGAGTGAAAATGCGGCGAGGAAGTCAATTAAGAAGCTTACAGATGCAATTCCTCCGGAAAAACTTCGTGTATTTTATATTAGTGATGCAGGAGAAATGGTCAAAATAAATCCATAAATAAAATTTTATGAAAGCGGACACAATCAATATAGACTTAAGAGCCCAGGATTTGACAAAAGAAAATATTTTCTTCAATACAGAGAAGCTTCTAACCTTTCTTGATGAGTCATTCCTTCCTAAGCCTTTGGTTATTGACGCAGCTGATAGTAAAAAGATTAAAATCTCCGGGTATCTTGATCCCGAAATATTGCATTATACAGAAGCGGAATTCAAAAAAAGACAGCTGCCTTTTAGCCTGGATGTTCCCGAGTCGGGATTTTATGTTTCTATTTGCCCGGCACCTTATAATTATACTGTTCGTATTCGTATCCCATCTGAAATCCAGGGGCGAAATATCGTTCTTCAAGTTCGTGATTTATTTGTCCAACTATGTAAGTTGTTAAATCCCGACATTGGCAAAGTTTATCTCTCTGAGGCTTTCAGTAAAATTCAGGAAAAACATTTTGAATGGGAGGGAAGAACGGCACATTTTACTTTTTTCAATTGGCTTCAATATTTCGGCAAACACGAACTTCAACGTCAGGGAGGGGAAGATGCAATCTTTCAAAATCCCTACATCAAAGCCGAACGTCTTGGGGAAGGTATTTTAATCGAAGTTGGCAACGATCCGTTCGAAGCGCACACACCCGAAGGCGAGGAGCTGATCGTAAAAGCCACGCGTGCCTTGCCTCCGGTAGTAAAGGATTGATCATCTTCCGCTCTTTTTGAAAAGCACGTACAAAAACATCCAGGGAAAATAAAGGGATCACCCGATATCACGTTCGACGATCACTACCTGCCCAATGACAAAACGTTTGTCGGCGTGGAGATCAAGTCGGGCGGCAAGCCCCGGGTTTGGGATTTGAACGTTTGATTTTTGAAATTTTCCCTGCTACGCCGCCACCCGCTGCAGGATCACTTTGCAGGGAATGTCCGACGTCACCTTCACATGATGGCCGCTGTGCAGCGGGATCTGCATGTAATCGCCGGGCGCCAGCTTGTGGGTCTTGTCGCCGATCACGATGTCGCATGTGCCTTCCACGATGAGGAAGCGTTCGTATTCATGATCGTGCACTTCATGCGGGGCCATGCTTTTGATCCACACGATGGCGGAAGTGACCTGCGGCGTGTAGCCGATGAGGCGTACGTGTATGTCGTCGATCTCCGCCGGCGCGGAAAGGTCATCGCGGCCGAGCCATTCCTGGTAATCGCTGATGCGGGAATGTTCGCCAAGGACGGGCGGGAAAGCGGGGGCTTCGCCGTTCTTCAGGCGGTCCATGTAGTCGATGGTGGCGAGCAGGAGCGGTTTGATCGTGCCGTGCGGGGTGACGGCGTGCGCACCGGCATAGGATTCGAGCGTGATGCTGATCTCGCGGATGGCGTCGGAAATTTCCGGGTGGGCTGCAGCCATTTTTTCCACCTCCTCCATCTCTTCGGGAGAGGCGATGCCCATCACGTAAAGCTCCAGCACACCGGATTCGATATAGTTTGCAATGCGGTTCATTGTGTCGCCCTGAGGTTAGTGAGCTCCATGCGTATTCTTTTTTTCAGGTCTTCACCGGAAAGCCCCAGCGTTTGCGCTGCCCGGGTGAGGCTGTATCCTTTGAGATAGACCAGTTCGAATGCTGCGGTGGTATTTACGGTATTTTCTGCTCCGCGGATTTCTGCGGGCGGTACCGTGGCCAGCGATTCCAGCGCCGTTTTCCGGGCAATGCCGAGCATCCAGGTGAACAGGCGGACTTTTTCCGGATCGCAGGCGGGAAGCTCTGCCCGGATGCGCAGGAAAGCGGCCAGCAGCAGGCTTTCGGCTGTTTGATGATCGCTGACGATGCGGGAGATGACGCCGAGCAGGGCAGGGGCATAGCGGTCGAAAAGCCCGGCAACCGCAGCGGGATCACCTTTCTGAATGCCTTCGAGGAGTTCGCGCTCCTGGCGGCTTTGATGAAGATGTGCTGCAACGTGTTCGCTCATTGTCGACGGCTTTCCCGCATGTCCCGGGCAAGATGCTGTTTCAAAAATAGAAAATCCGGGTGAACTGCCTTAGAGGCTGTTTAAAGATCATCTTTTAAAATTCTTATGCGTCTTTTTGAGCCATACTTCGTTGCCTTTCTTGACCAGATTCTCTCCGATATGGCCTGCGAAAGGCGCCTCGTCTGGCTCAAAAATCCGCTTATAATAATTTTAAAATCTAATCTTTAAACAGCCTCTTACTCTTTCTCCACCACCACTTTACCCATCCCGGCCATTTCTTTATCCACGGTCACGGTCCAGTAATAGATCCCGGGCGCAAGACCGGCGCGATCGATCGTGACCAGTAAACCCTGGCCGGAAATCGTTTTCACCGTTTGCCCTGATCCGTCGAACAGGTTGAATGTATACTCGCCGGATGTGTAGAGCTGGAGTGTCGCGGTTCCGGTAAACGGGTTGGGTGCGAGCGCCAGCGGCGGGCGGGCGTTTTGATCTTCAATTCCTTTCGGAGTGGAACATTCCGCCACATTGTTCGTGTACACGTAACTGTCGACGAAGTTCGTGATGCCGTAGGCTGCGTTCCGGCCGTTGAGATAAATGGCATCGTACATATATGCGCAGCTGTTCCCCACACCGTCAGGGTTGCTGATCACGTCAAGGTAGCCCGTTGCGGCGATGTAAATTTTTCCGTCCGGGCCGAGTTGCATACCGCACAGGGGAGCGGAATTGTTATTGGCGATCAAGGCTTTGGAGGCAATGATCGCGGCGGTGTTGCCCGCAGCCAGGTTGTATTGCACAACCGTGTGCACGCCCAGCGTGGAAAAATAGAGCTTCGAATTATCCGGGGAAAAAGCCACGCCGTATTCGCCCGGATCGGGAGGGAGGCTGACGAAATTCGAGACCACGCCGGTGGCATTGTTAAAATCGAACAGCTCCGTTCCGCAGGGTGAACTATTTGACCACGCCAGCGCCAGTTTGCTGCCGTCGGGTGAAATTTTCATCTGCCCGATCGCCGGGGCGCAGTTGGCGGGCTGGTTCCAGTCGATATGCACCGACCCGATGTGCGAGACGACCGTATCCGTAATCCCGCCGGGCGAAATGTGATAGGCGTAAAACGCGTCGGTAAAAAACTGGTGCGAGACGAGCCAGTAGTCCGTGCCGTTCGCATGATTGGTCGCCGCGAGTTTTTCACCGGCCGAGTCGAGGAGGAGGATGTTTTTTTGCCCGGGAACGATAGCACCGTTCCCGTTGTCGAGGCACATGTTGACCATGGAATAACGCAGGCCGTTCTGCAGGTTGTTCTGGAATTGATCGGTAGTGAAAAGGAAAAACAACGAATCGCTTCCCGGCAGCGGAAGTATAAAAGCGCCCTGCGTCGAAGAAGCTCCGCCCATCAGCCCGCTGCCGTTTGACATTACCTGGTGGTTCCTGTTCCAGGCTTGTTCGGCATTCGCGTAAAAGAGGAGGTTGCCCGCGCTGTCGCTGATCGTGGCTGTCCCTTCCGTGGCATTGCCGGCGGGCGACCCCAGGTTTCCGTTGACCAGCACTACCGGGCTGCCGGAAGAAAAATCGAGTCCCACAGAGTCTGCAAAATACCAGGTGTTGCCCTGCTGCTGGGAAAAGACGGTGAGGGTAAAAAAGATGAAGAGAAAAAGGAAAAGCTTTTTCATGGGTAGATTATTAAAAAGATTGGGGGGATGAATGGGAAAGGTAAGAAAATCCAGAAAGAGGCCGGCCGGAAATGACCCGGGAATTGTGCTAAACAAACTTCTGTCTTGCTGGTTCCGCTGGAGCGCTTGGGAACATTGAGGTTGACAGGGTTCCGATGAATTTCAACGATTACTGTTAAAAGAACAGCAGTTGTACAAGAGTTTATAGTTCCACCTGCAAAAAAATGTGAAGATTTTTTTTTGTCCCCTGTAACCTTTTTCGCAAACCTTCACCCCATGCAGAAAGGTGCGTTTTTTGTTTTGGCCGGAAGTGGGGAACAACGCGGACAAGTAGGGAAATTATGAGGAAGAATAGCGCAAGTTCCCGGTAAAATCAAAGTCCCTGTGTGGAAAATTGCGGAGCAGATTGTACGTTCTGTGGAAGGTTCAGGAACGTTGTGAAAATTAACAATGTGCTGGAAGGCTCGTCAGTAAAGGGACTGACATACGTCACTGCTGATCTTCCTCATTTACTTCCGCTTCACGGGAAGCACAACTTTGCACTGTGATTGATTGACAAATAACGTGAAGTTGAACTTAACATCTGTTAAACCATGAAGCATCTAGTCATTATTGCAATTTTCCTTCTCTCCGGTCTCCGGTTGTTTTCACAGGATGGGAATTTACGTTTTATCCGGTTCGACAATTACAGCGTCGAGCAGGATAAACTTGTGCAGGAAGCGTTGAAAAACGAGAAGGTAGCATATACCTGCATACCATCGGGCATCATTGCGATCGTTGTTTCACCCGGAGACACTTCCGGTGAAGAGCGCATCGTCAACCTCATCTCCCATGCAACGGGATCCAATGCATTTGCGTTTATTCCTTCGTACACATTGAAAGAGGCGGAAAGCACCTGCGCGGCAAACCGGGGTCCCGGAAATAACTGAAGGTTTCTGACAGATTAAAAATTACGACCATGAAAGAGAACTTTTTACAAAAGTTTTCCATTCTGTTGGCGTTCCTGTTGATGAGTGCATCCTCCCATGCACAGCTCACCATCAACAATTCGCTCACGATCACACAGCTGGCCCAGTTGATTTCGGGCCCCGGCGTGCAGATCATGAACCCGCAAGTGGGCGGAACAACAGGTTTTGGAAAATACAACGCCACGAGCAGCAACCTCAACATCACCGAGGGCCTGCTCCTGACGACGGGTACGACGGCGAATGCCATCGGGCCGAACAACGTAGGCAACAAGACGGCTTACTTCGGCGCGCTGAACTCACCGAACACGTACCCGCTGCTTACGAATTACACCGGCCGCACCATTTACGAGTACCGCGAATTCGAATTCGACATCATTCCCCAGGGCGATACCCTGAGCTTTGATTTCGTTTTCGCATCCGAAGAGTACGAAGAATGGGTCGGCTCACAGTTCAACGATGTTTTTGGTTTCTTCATCAGCGGTCCCGGCATCATTCCCGATCCGGGCGCAGGTATTTACAGGAACATCGCGAAGCTGCCCAATTCGAACACGCCGGTGACGATCAATACCGTCAACCAGTGTGTCAATACGATGTGCTACCAGAACAACAACAACGGTACGTCGGTGCAATACGACGGGTTCACCACATGCCTCAAAGCGATCGCATGCGTGCAACCGTGCATGACCTATCACCTGAAGCTGATCATCGCGGACGCTTCCGACAAGCTGTGGGATTCCGGCGTGTTCGTCGAAAAGATCTGCAGCAATGCAGTAACGCTCAGCAGCATCACGGCAGGCGGCATTGCGAACATGATCGAAGGCTGCAACAACGGATCCATCATCTTCACCCGCCAGCAGGTGAGCGCTCAATCGTGCCTCGTGAAATACTGGCTCGGCGGAACGGCGATCAACGGAACGGATTACCTGCCGATCGGCAACATCAACCCGGCGCTTCCGAAGTATGTGACGATCCCTGCCAACCTGACAAGCGTCAGCGTCCCGGTTACCACCATTGCCGACGCGCTTAACGAAGGCACGGAGTATATTACCGTCTACCTGGGCAACCCGTTATGCAATGCGGTTTTCGACAGCTTAAGATTTTATATACAAGATTCACTCAATGCAACGCTTACACCATCGAATTCATCCATTTGCATCGGCGGCAACGTCCAGTTCACGGCAACAGGGGGAACGAGCTTCTCGTGGTCGCCTTCAGCCAGCCTGAACAATCCGTCGATCGCCAACCCAATCGCGACGCCGACGGTGACGACAACGTACACGATGACGACGTCGGTCGCGAACTGTGTCAAGACCAAATATGCAGTGGTGAACGTGAGCAATTTTTCGCTCTCCTTCACCTCTTCGAATGTTACATGCTTCGGTGGAACGAACGGTTCGGCAACCGTGACCGCCACCGGCACCGGTCCCTTCACGTATTCCTGGACCGGCCCGAACGGCTTCACTGCATCTACGGCAACGATCAGCAACCTGGCTGCAGGCAACTACACGGTAGTCGTCACCGGCCCGGGCAACTGCACGCAAAACGGAACGGTCTGCATCGTTCAGCCGCCTTCATCACTTACCGTGACAGCTTCTTCACAGATCCTGGCATGCGGCTTTAATGTGCCGTGCTACGGGGCAACAAGCGCCACCGCGACGGCCACGGTTTCCGGCGGAACGGCTCCTTACACGTATAGCTGGAACACTGTTCCCGTACAAACCGGTGCAACGGCAACGAACCTCGGCGCCGGCGTTTATGTAGTAACAGTGACCGATGCAAACGGCTGCACAGGCAGCGCAACGGTAACCATCACGCAACCGACAGCTGTTGTTGGAGCGATCAGCTCGCAGGTCAACGTGCTTTGCTACGGCAACACCACCGGTTCTGCAACAGTGACCGGAAGCGGCGGTAATGCTCCTTACACGTATTCCTGGAACACGAGTCCCGCACAAACCAGCGCGACGGCCACCGGTCTCGGCGCAGGCGCGTACGTGGTTACTGTTACGGATGTGCACAACTGCACCGGGACAGCGACCGTAACGATCACGCAACCTGCCAACCTGTCGGCTTCCATTTCTGCACAGACCAACATTTCGTGCAATGGAAACAACACCGGTTCGGCTACGGTCAGCGTGAGCGGCGGCACTGCACCTTATACGTATTCGTGGAATACTTCGCCGGTGCAGACTTCCGCCACCGCAACCGGTCTTGGCGCCGGCAGCTACGTGGCGACTGTCACCGACGCGAACGGCTGCACCGGCACCGCGAGCGTGAACATTACGCAACCGGCTTCTAACCTGGCCGCATCGATCAGCGCTTTGACGAACGTGTCCTGCTTCGGCGGCGCGACGGGAAGCGCGACGGTTTCCGTTTCAGGTGGAACAGCTCCTTATACTTACAGCTGGAACACATCACCGGTGCAAACTTCGGCAACGGCTACCGGCCTTGCTGCGGGAAACTATACGGTGACGGTGACGGACGCGAACGGCTGCACGGCAACCGCGGTAGCCTGCATCGTTCAGCCTTCTTCAGGATTATCGGCAAGCATTTCCGCGCAGACGAACGTCGGCTGCACCGGCAGCATGACCGGCTCGGCAACAGTTTCCGCTTCGGGCGGAACGGCTCCTTACACGTATAGCTGGAACACTTCACCGGTTCAGACCGGCGCAACGGCTTCCAGCCTCGGCGCAGGCAGCTACATCGCAACGGTGACTGACGCAAACGGCTGCACGGCCACTGCAAGCGTCAACATTACGCAGCCGCCCGCTTCCATTTCCGCTTCCATTTCCGCACAGTCGAACATTTCGTGCTTCGGAAATACGAACGGTTCTGCAACGGTTGCTGTGAGCGGTGGCGTCGCTCCTTATACGTATTCCTGGAATACTTCACCGGCACAAACTTCCGCAACAGCAAGCGGTCTCGGCGCAGGTGCTTACGTGGTAACGGTGACTGACGCCAATGGCTGCAGCGCTTCCGCTTCTGTAACGATCACGCAGCCGGCCGCAGCGCTCAGCGCTTCCATCAGCGCACAGGCAAACGTTTCCTGCTTCGGCAACACGACAGGCAGCGCGACGGTTTCTGTTTCCGGCGGAACGGCTCCGTATACTTACAGCTGGAACACTTCACCGGTCCAGGCTTCGGCAACAGCTACGGGCCTTGGCGCCGGCAGCTATAACGTATCGGTAACGGATGCGAACGGTTGCCATGTTTCGGCAAGCGTTGTCATCACCCAGCCGGCAGCTTCGCTCTCCGCTTCCATTTCCGCGCAGACCAACGTGGCCTGCTTCGGAAATACGAACGGATCGGCAACGGTTGCTGTGAGCGGTGGTGTCGCTCCTTATACTTACAGCTGGAACACTTCCCCGGTACAGACCGGCGCTGTCGCAACGAACCTCGGCGCAGGCAGCTACACGGTCAGCGTAACTGACGCGAACGGGTGCAGTGCAAATGCAACAGTTTCCATTACCGCGCCTGCTTCCACGCTTACCGCTGCCATCTGCCTGCAGACCAACGTGACCTGCTTCGGCGGATCGGACGGCAGCGCGCAGGTCATGGCAACAGGCGGAACGGCTCCGTACACGTATTCCTGGAACACCGTTCCTGTCCAGGCCACTGCAACTGCAACCGGCCTCAGCGCAGGAACATACATCGCAACGGTAACGGACGCTAACGGCTGCACCGCAACGGCAACCGCAACGATCACGCAGCCGGCATCGGGCCTCAGCGCTTCGATCAGCTCACAGGTGAACGTCTTCTGCTTCGGCGGCACGAACGGTTCTGCAACTGTAGCGGTTTCCGGCGGAACGGCTCCTTATGCGTACAACTGGAACACGTCGCCGGTCCAGGCGACCGTAACTGCGAGCGGCCTCGGCGCCGGCAGCTACGTCGTAACTGTAACTGACGCGAACGGCTGCACGGCAATGGCAAGCGTAACGATCACGCAGCCGGCAGCAGGCCTCAGCGCATCAATCAGCGCGCAGGCCAACGTGTCGTGCTTCGGCAATACGAACGGTTCTGCAACAGCATCTGTTTCCGGCGGAACGGCTCCGTACACCTACAGTTGGAACACGTCACCGGTACAGACCGGCGCAACCGCTTCCGGGCTTGCTGCAGGGGGCTACGTGGTGACGATCACCGACGCGAACAACTGTACAACATCAGCTTCGGTTGTTATTTCACAACCGCAGGCTTCACTCAGCGCATCCATCAGCGCGCAGACCAACGTTTCCTGCTTCAGCAGTGCAAGCGGCAGTGCAACGGTCAGCGCTTCCGGCGGAACAGCGCCTTATACTTATTCATGGAACACTTCTCCTGCACAAACGACAGCGACAGCTTCCGGGCTCAGCGCCGGAACTTACGTGGCGACGGTAACCGATGCGAACGGCTGCACAGCAACCGCAAGCGTAACGATCAGCGGTCCGTCAGCTTCGCTCAGTGCGTCCATTTCTGCACAAACGAACGTTTCCTGCTTTGCCGGAGTAAATGGTTCTGCCACGGTTTCAGTGACCGGCGGAACAGCTCCGTATGCATACAGCTGGAATACGTCGCCGGTGCAAACGGGCGCAACTGCTTCCAACCTTGCAGCAGGCAGCTATATCGTAACTGTTACTGATTCCAACGGCTGCACGGCAACCGCAAGCGTAACGATCACGCAGCCTGCCGCATCACTCACTGCCGCGATCTGCGCGCAGACCAATGTTTCCTGCTTCGGCGGATCGGATGGCAGCGCGATGGTCATGGCTTCGGGGGGCACGGCTCCGTACACGTATTCCTGGAATACGTCTCCCGTTCAGACCACGGTTACTGCCACCAATCTCAGCGCAGGAACTTATATTGTGACGGTAACGGATGCTAACGGATGCACGGCATCTGCAACGGCAACGATCACTCAGCCGCCTGCATCGCTTTCCGCTTCCATCAGCGCACAGGCCAACGCCTCCTGTTTCGGTAATACGAACGGCTCTGCCACGGTTTCAGTGACCGGCGGAACTGCACCGTTCACCTATAGCTGGAACACGTCGCCGGTACAAACGGGCGCTACCGCAACGAACCTTGCTGCAGGCAGCTACATCGTTAACGTCACCGACGCGAACGGTTGCACTGCAAGCGCAACGGTTGTGATCACGCAGCCTGCCGCATCACTCACTGCCGCGATCTGCGCGCAGACCAATGTTTCCTGCTTCGGCGGATCGGATGGCAGCGCGATGGTCATGGCTTCGGGGGGCACGGCTCCGTACACGTATTCCTGGAATACGTCTCCCGTTCAGACCACGGTTACTGCCACCAATCTCAGCGCAGGCACTTACGTGGTAACGGTGACGGATGCGAACGGATGCACGGCATCAGCAACGGCAACCATTACCCAGCCGCCGGTTTCACTTTCCGCTTCCATCTCAGCACAAACTAACGTGTCTTGCTTCGGCGGCGGCAACGGCTCTGCAATGGTTTCAGTGACCGGCGGAACCGCACCGTTCACTTACAGCTGGAACACATCACCGGTACAGACCACCTCAACTGCAACCGGTCTCGCTGGCGGCACTTACGTGGTAACGGTAACTGATGCGAACGGTTGCACCGCTTCCGCTTCAGTAACAATTTCTGAACCGGCTGCTTCGCTCAGCGCTTCCGTTTCTGCGCAGACGAACGTTTCCTGCTTTGCCGGAGTAAACGGTTCTGCAACGGTTTCAGCAACCGGCGGAACAGCTCCGTATGCATACAGCTGGAATACGTTACCTGTGCAGACCGGCGCTACCGCATCGAACCTTGCTGCAGGCAGCTACACCGTTAACGTCACCGACGCAAACGGTTGCACGGCAAGCGCAACGGTTGTGATCACGCAGCCTGCCGCATCGCTCACTGCCGCGATCTGCGCGCAGACCAACGTTTCCTGCTTCGGCGGATCGGATGGCAGCGCAATGGTCATGGCTTCCGGCGGAACGGCTCCGTACACGTATTCGTGGAATACGTCTCCTGTTCAGACCACGGTTACTGCCACCAACCTCAGCGCAGGAACTTATATTGTGACGGTAACGGATGCTAACGGATGCACAGCTTCGGCCACGGCAACCATTACCCAGCCGCCCGTTTCACTTTCCGCTTCTATTTCTGCACAAACCAATGTGTCCTGCTTCGGCGGCGGCAATGGTTCTGCCACGGTTTCAGTATCCGGCGGAACAGCACCGTTCACTTACAGCTGGAACACATCACCGGTACAGACCACCTCAACTGCAACCGGTCTCGCTGGCGGCACTTACGTGGTAACGGTAACTGATGCGAACGGTTGCACCGCTTCCGCTTCAGTAACAATTTCTGAACCGGCTGCTTCGCTCAGCGCTTCCGTTTCTGCGCAGACGAACGTTTCCTGCTTTGCCGGAGTAAACGGTTCTGCAACGGTTTCAGTAACCGGCGGAACAGCTCCGTATGCATACAGCTGGAATACGTCACCTGTGCAGACCGGCGCTACCGCAACGAACCTTGCTGCAGGCAGCTACATCGTTAACGTCACCGACGCGAACGGTTGCACTGCAAGCGCAACGGTTGTGATCACGCAGCCTGCCGCATCACTCACTGCCGCGATCTGCGCGCAGACCAACGTTTCCTGCTTCGGCGGATCGGATGGCAGCGCAATGGTCATGGCTTCCGGCGGAACGGCTCCGTATACGTATTCGTGGAATACGTCTCCTGTTCAGACCACGGTTACTGCCACCAATCTCAGCGCAGGCACTTACGTGGTAACGGTGACGGATGCGAACGGATGCACGGCATCAGCAACGGCAACGATCACGCAACCGCCTGCATCGCTTGCTGCTTCCATCAGCGCGCAGACCAACGTTTCCTGCTTCAGCAATGCGAGCGGCAGCGCGACGGTAAGTGTTTCCGGTGGAACGGCTCCGTATACCTACAGCTGGAATACGTCGCCTGTTCAGACCGGCGCGACCGCAACCGGTCTCAGTGCCGGCAGTTATGTCGTGACGGTAACTGATGCGAACGGTTGCTCCGTTTCCGCTTCAGTGAACATCACGGAACCAGCAGCATCGCTCAGCGCTTCTGTTTCTGCACAGACGAATGTGTCCTGCTTTGCCGGAGTAAACGGTTCTGCCACGGTTTCAGTAACCGGCGGAACGGCTCCGTATGCATACAGCTGGAACACATCTCCTGTTCAGACCAGCGCAACCGCAACCGGTCTTGGCGCCGGCAGCTATGTTGTGACGGTAACTGATTCGAACGGCTGCACCGCTTCTGCTTCTGTAACAATTACGGAACCGGCAGCATCGCTCAGCGCTTCTGTTTCTGCACAGTCGAACGTTTCCTGCTTTGCCGGGGCAAACGGTTCTGCAGCGGTTTCAGTGACCGGCGGAACGGCTCCGTATGCCTACAGCTGGAGCACTTCACCTGTTCAGACCGGCGCAACCGCTTCCAACCTTACCGCGGGCACATACACTGTGAACGTCACCGACGCGAACGGTTGCATGGCAAGCGCAACGGTTTCCATTTCTGAACCGGCCGCTTCGCTCAGCGCAAGCATCTCTGCACAGACCAGCGTGAGCTGCTTCGGCGGCAGCACGGGCAGCGCAGATGTTTCCGTAACGGGTGGAACGGCTCCTTATACTTATTCCTGGAACACTTCACCTGTACAGACCGGCGCAACGGCTTCGAACCTCAGCGCAGGCACTTACGTGGTGACAGTGACCGATGCGAATGGCTGCACCGCTTCCGCAAGCGTAACGATCAGCCAGCCGGCTGCTTCGCTCTCCGCTTCGATCAGCGCGCAGACCAGCGTGTCGTGCTTTGGTGATACGACCGGATCTGCCACTGTTGCAGCGAGCGGCGGAACTGCCCCGTACAGCTACAGCTGGAACACCACGCCTTCACAGTCTTCGGCAACTGCCACCGGTCTCGGTGCAGGGACTTACGCTGTGGTGGTGACGGATGCGAACGGCTGCTCAGCTACCGTAAGCGTAACGATCACGGAGCCGGCTTCCGGCCTGAGCGCATCCATCAGCGCGCAGACCAACGTTTCGTGCTTCGGCAGCAACAACGGTTCTGCAACGGTTTCAGTGACCGGCGGAACAGCTCCGTACAGCTACAGCTGGAACACGTCGCCTGTTCAGACCGGCGCAACGGCCTCCAACCTTGCCGCGGGCAACTACATGGTGACGATCACGGATGCGAACGGCTGCACGGTTTCGGCAAGCGTTTCAATCACTGAACCTGCTGCTTCGCTCAGCGCAAGCATTTCCGCACAAACCAATGTGAGCTGCTTCGGCGGCAGCACGGGCAGCGCAGATGTTTCCGTAACGGGTGGAACGGCTCCTTATACTTATTCCTGGAACACTTCACCTGTACAGACCGGCGCAACGGCTTCCAACCTCAGCGCAGGCACTTACATGGTGACGGTGACCGACGCGAACGGCTGCACGGCAACCGCAAGCGTAGCGATCAGCCAGCCGGCCGCTTCGCTCAGCGCAAGCATCTCTGCACAGACCAGCGTGACCTGCTTCGGCGGCAACACGGGCAGCGCAGACGTTGCAGTGATGGGTGGAACAGGCCCGTACAGCTACAGCTGGAATACTTCACCGGTACAGACCGGCGCAACCGCTTCCGGCCTTGCCGCAGGCACTTACGTGGTGACGGTGACGGACGCTAACGGCTGCACCGCTTCCGCAACAGTGACGATCACGCAGCCTGCATCAGCGCTTGCCGCTTCGATCAGCGCTTCTGCGAACGTTTCCTGTTTCGGTGACGCAAACGGTTCTGCTACGGTAACGGCTTCCGGCGGCAGCGGTTCTTATTCCTACAGCTGGAATACTTCACCGGTACAGACCGGCGCAACGGCCGGCGGTCTTGCAGCAGGCACCTACATGGTTACGGTAACCGACAACAACGGCTGCCCGTCGCCTGTAACAGTGTCAGTGACCATCACCGAACCTGCAGCTGCGCTCAGCGTAACTGCAACCGCATCGGTTTACAACGGGGTGAACATTTCCTGCTTCGGCGGTAACGACGGTGCGATCAACGTATCGGCCGCCGGCGGAACTGCTCCGTACACGTATGCATGGACCGGCCCGGGAGCATTCGCTTCCGCAAGCCAGAACATCGCAAACCTGGCGGCAGGCACGTACAGCCTCACGGTGACTGACGCCAACGGCTGCACCTTCCAGCTCACGCAGACGCTCATCCAGCCGGCAGTTGCACTCAGTGCATCCGTCGCTGTGACGAATGCGAACTGCTCTTCATCCAGCACCGGTTCTGTCGACCTCTCTGTGAACGGCGGAACAGGAGGCTACACGTTTATGTGGAGCGGACCGAACAGCTTCAGCGCCTCCACGGAGGACATCAGCGGTCTTGCAGCAGGCAACTACATGGTGGTCATCACCGATACGAACGGGTGCACCGTTTCTGCTTCGGCAACGATCACCCAGCCGGCCCTGATCGCAATCGCTCCGACAGTTTCAATTTATAACGGCGGATTCAACATCAGCTGCAATGGCGCCATGGACGGCAGCATCAGCGTTACGGTGTCAGGCGGCTCAGGCACATTCACCTACGCCTGGAGCGGTCCGTCTAACTATACTTCAACGAACGCAAACATCAGCGGTCTCGCGGCAGGCACTTATGTGCTTGTTGTGACCGACGCGAGCGGCTGCACTGCAACCGCGACCGTAACGCTTACACAGCCGCCGGCAATTACGGCAACGCTTACCGCCCAGGTTTACCCGGGAGGTTATAACGTTTCCTGCTACGGCGCACTCGACGGTTCAGTGAACCTGGCGGTGTCAGGCGGTGTGGCGCCCTTCATGTACGCATGGACCGGTGCAAGCTTCTCTTCGTCCTCGCAGAATATCTTCGGCCTCGCCGCCGGCACGTACTACGTGACGGTGACCGATGCCAACGGATGCACTTACCAGGATTCGGTGACGCTCACACAGCCCGGCCCGATCACGCTCGCTTTCCAGAATTCCAACTACAACGGCATGAACCTGTCGTGCGCAGGTGCGAATGACGGAAGCGTCGATCTCTCGGTGAGCGGCGGATCGCCTGCATACACATACAGCTGGAGCAGCCCGGGTGGTTTCACTTCCGCATCCGAAGACATTTCCTTCGTGAGCGGCGGAGTGTACAGCATCACGGTGACCGACGCAAACGGCTGTTCGGTGACAGCGACCGACACACTGTTCGAACCGCGCCGCGTTTCCGCTTCGGCGGTTGTGACCGCAGCAGCATGCAACCATGCTGACGGTGCGATCGACCTGACGGTGGTTGGCGGTGTTGAGCCTTACGTCTACAGCTGGTCGAACGGTTCGAACCAGGCTGACCAGGCCGGGCTTTCCGGCGGCTCTTACATCCTCATCGTGACGGATGCGAACGGCTGCACGGATTCTTATCTCGCGAACGTCGACCAGGTTTCCACGCTTGACGCAGACGCCGTGATCACGCATATTCAGTGTTCCGGCGACCGTGGCGGTACGATCAGCATCAACATGCTCAACGGTTTCGCCCCGTACACCTACACCTGGTCGAATGGCGGCAGCGGTAACAACCTGTTCGGATTATCCGCAGGCACTTACATCTGCACCATCGGCGACAGCGTGGGATGCACGATGATCGACACCTTCATTGTTGTTGAGCCGCCTGCATTCCTTGTGAGCGTAGCCAGCCCGACCACTTCGGCCGGTTACAACCTGAGCGGTTTCCAGACCAGCGACGGCTCGATCGACCTGACCTGCAGCGGCGGTACGGCCCCGTACACCTTTGTATGGTCGAACGGCGCAACCACGGAAGATCTCGATGGCCTGCCCGCGGGAACTTACACCGTGACTGTAACGGATGCCATGGGCTGCTCGGCAATCGCGATGATCACGCTTTCCCAGCCGCTCGACCTGGCGATGCCTACGGGCTTCTCGCCGAACAGCGACGGCCAGAACGATTTCTTCGTGGTGCAGGGTCTCGAGGCCTTTATGACCAACCACATCGAGATCTACAACCGCTGGGGCAACCTGGTGTTCGAAGCCGATAACTACAACAACAAGTGGACCGGTGTGACGAACGAGGGTAACGAGCTTCCCGAAGCAACGTACTTCGTGGTGCTTACCGTTAACGAAGGAGAGATTACGTTGAAGAATTATGTTGATATACGCCGATAGCCATGAAAACCTATAAAATAGTCATCCGATTCATCGCCCTGCTGATCTGCGGGGCCCCGCTGACGCTCAGCGCACAGCAGGATCCGATGGTGAGCCAGTACATGTTCAGCGGGCATTTCCTCAATCCCGCCTACGCAGGCAGCCATCCATACGCAAACATCACATTGCTCGGCCGGAAGCAATGGGTGGGGTTCAACGGTTCGCCGATAACCAGTTTCCTCAGCTTCGACACGCCGCTCCTGAACCGGAAGCTTGGTGTGGGCGCGCTGCTCAGCTACGATAACATCGGTGTTACGCAGCGCACGCAATTCTCCGGGACATTCTCTTACCACCTCCAGCTGGGCTATAAAGCCCGGCTGGCAGGCGGGATCTCGATGGGCATCCAGCATTACACTGCGCGCCTGTCCAAGCTCACCGTGTGGGACCAGAATGACCAGGTGTTCACGTCCGACATCAACGGGAAAATTCTCCCGGTAGCCGGGGCTGGTTTATACTTCTATACCGAACGTTTTTACACCGGCCTTTCCATCCCGAATGCGCTCAGCTATAAGCAGGAAACGTTCCTCTATGTGGGGAACGAAGAACAGCCGAAGCTGCAGCGCCACTATTACGGAACGATCGGTTATGCGATCCCGGCAGGAAAAAATCTCGATGTCAAACCGTCGCTCCTGGCAAAATATGCTGCCGGGGCGCCGGTTTCGATCGATTACAACCTGCAACTCTTCTTCTACAAAGTCCTCTGGGTCGGCGCTTCCTATCGTGGCGGCGACGGCATGGTGGGACTGGTGGAATACCAGGCAACACGGAACCTGCGCGTAGGTTATGCGTACGATTTTGCGCTGACCAACCTGCGCCATCACAACAGCGGTTCCCACGAGATCATGCTGGCCTGGGATTTCAGGAAAGAGGACAATCTTCTTCATAAGTCAATTCGATTCTTCTGAAAAACCACCCAGCCATGAAAACAAAAACTATCATACTATCCGTTACGTTGATCATCGCGGTGGTACTTGCCGCCGGGTGCAGCAACAAGCTGATGAGGCAGGCGAACCGGCATTATCAAAATGAAGAGTTCGTTACCGCTGCTGCAACCTATGAACGCGTGCTGCAGGAAGAGAACGACGACGATACCGTCAAAGCGATGCTCAACCTGGCCGATTGCTACCGTCACATGAACCGCTATGCCGATGCCGAGCACTGGTACAGCAGGGCCATCAACGAACCCGGGGCGAAACCGGCCGACAAGCTGCATTACGCCGAAGTGCTGAAAGCACAGGGAAAATGCGAAGAGGCGAACATTGCGCTGGATGAGTATCTCCGCGTAATGCCCGCCGACGGCGACGCGCGCAAGATGCGTGAAGCCTGCCAGCTCGCCCTCGAAATGCCCGAAGAGGAATCGTATTACGCCGTCAAGCGTATTTACATGGGCGTGATCGGGTCGAGCTTCAGTCCTTCATATATCGTCGGCGACCAGCTGATTGTGAGCGCCAACGTGCCCAGGTCCGATACCGTGCCGCTCGACGAACGGACCGGCGACGGCTTCAACGACCTCTACCTGGTCAACGTTGAGAACAGCGAGATGGTCGCGATGGAAACGCCGCAGGTGGAAGATCCCAACGGCGGGCTTCTCCCCAGCGAAAGCGGCGGAACCGAAGTGAGCGAGATCGTTGCCGGCGAATATGGCCCGAAACACAGGGCTGTGACGATCACTTCGCTCGGCGACGAGATCAACAGCGAGTACCATGAAGGCGCGGCGGTGATCGCCCCCTCCGGCACCGAAATGTATTTCACGCGCAGCAAGCTGAAGAACGATCGCCCGGTGACATCACTGGACAACGAGAACCATCTCGAGCTGTGCAAAGCGGAGCTGGTCGACGGGAAATGGACGAACGTGGAACCGCTCCCGTTCAACCGGAAAGATTATTCCGTCGGGCATCCCGCGATCACTTCAGACGGCCAGCGCCTGTACTTTACCTCGGACATGCCGGGAGGACATGGAGGCACTGACATCTATTATGCCGATATGCAGAGCGACGGTGAATGGAGCCGCCCGAAAAACGCAGGCACAGCAGTGAACACTTCCGGCGATGAAATGTTCCCGTATGTCCGCAAGGTCCCTGACGGGAAAGACGTCCTTTATTTCTCATCGAACGGTCTTCCCGCCGCAGAGAACCTGGATATCTACAAAGCGGAGCTTGACAAGAACGATCCCGGGAAACCGGTGCGCCTCGGCAAACCGTTCAACACCACGTATGACGACTTCGGTGTCATGTACAACCCCGACGGCATGTCCGGTTATTTTTCCAGCGATCGTGCGAATGACGCCGGTAAGGATCACGTGTATGCTTTCCGCCAGCGCCCGGCCTTTTTCTTCGTGAAAGCCGATGTGTTCTTCACCGGGACGAAAGAACCGGTGCAGGACATCGACGTGGAGGTCAGGAACCTGAAGACCGGCATGGTGGATACGATGAACACGGAAAAGATGGGAGGAATTTTCTTCCCCGCTGATTCCATCACGGATTATTCGTTCGCAGTGCGCAAGGAAGGTTACTTCGCCGGTGTCGGTACGGTCAACGTCGGCGGTTTCGAAGGAAAGCTGATGGATACGGCTTACGTTCAACTGTTCATGGACGAGATCGTGATCAACAAGCCGATCCGCCTGGAGAACATTTATTACGATTTCGATAAATGGAACATCCGGCCGGACGCTGCGATCGAACTCGACAAGCTCGTGAAGATCCTGAAGGACAACCCGACCATCAAGATCGAGCTCGGCTCGCATTGCGATGCGCGCGGCTCGCATGCTTACAACGACCGCCTCTCCCAGCGTCGCGCCCAGTCGGCGGTGAACTATATCGTCTCCAAAGGCATCAGCTCCGACCGCATCACGGCAAAAGGATACGGCGAGACCGTTCCGTTGAACAGATGCGTGGACGATGTGGAATGCACCGAGGAAGAACACCAGTGGAACCGCCGCACGGAATTTAAGGTGACGGAGATCACGGGTGGGCAGCAGGTGCTGGATTCGCAACCGGCAGGCAGATAAACGTAAGGGTGAAAATACCTGTTCGCCGGGGTCTTTTTCGGAAGGTCCCGGCGAACGTTTTTTCCTTTGGCGATGAAGGTTCGATGTGATCGGGTAAGGCGTCGAAGGATGCATGCGGTGCGTCGAATTGTTTCAACCATGCCCCTGTTCCCGTCGTAATATTGTCAAAGCAAACCTGGAACAGTTATTAATACGACACGCATCAGTTACGACGAAAACGAATCCCATCCTCCTCCGATAGAAATGTGTTTGTGATTTGCAGCGGACCTGTGCTGGAGAACAGGAGTGTATTGTCCTAAAACAAAATGCCATGTCAAGAAAATTACGTCAACCATCGCGGCGCTTCCAGTATGTGGCCGGGAATATCCCGGTCGGCAGTCTCATCAGGCTGTGCCTGGTGATCTTCCTGATCATTTTTTTAGTGGGTAAGATGTCGGGCCGCGAAGCGGTGCAGCCGGCTGTCGTGGAAACGCAGAACACGGACATCATTGAATGCATTACGACGGAGAGCGGGGACCACGATCCTGTTCCCGGAAATCGCCTGGAGGATGTTCGATAAATTTCATCAGCGAATGCCATGAAAGATCATCGATACTTAATTACAACTCGTGCATACCAGCTTTGTAACCCCGGCAGACGGCGCGCCCCGTTCGCGTGCCGGTCGACCTCAGCGGATTGCCGGAAGGGTTTGTAGACGGTCTGAGTGACTGTGAAGAGTTGGTGATGTATGAGCGGTTGGTGTTGTGGAGAAAGATAATTACATCATCATACCGGGGGCCGCAATCGCGGCCCCTTTTTTGGCGATGGAACGCTGTCATAAAAATGGCGAAGATGCTTTGCTCCTAATGGGTAATAACCAGCTTCCCGGCTTTCAAAGTGGCATTCCCGGTCAGCGCCCGATAAGTGTAAGCCGCATCTGCCAACGTCAAAAAAGCTGCTGCGAATTATTCCTGGGCTGGATGGTCAGAAAGCGTTATTGTCTTAAAATGCAGACCTTTCCTTCTCCTGTAACTAATTCTCCGCTTCTCACCCGCCACATATAAACGCCGTCTGCAACCGGCAACCAGAGCAATTCACGCCGATAGCCGGGTGGCAATTCAAAGCTCTGAACAATTTGGCCGAATGCATTGAAAATCTCCAATCTGGAACCCTCTGAAAAATTTCCTTCGAGCCAAAAACTTCCATTGTTAGGGTTTGGATAAAATTCAATTGGATCAACAGCCTTGTTTTCTTCAAAACCTGTCAGGAAGCAGTCAAGATTTTGACTGAGTATTATGGGAGAATTCGTTATGTGCGGGATGTATTGAAAAGGGGTGAGAGTATCGAATAATATATTGTCAGAAACGCACGATACAGTAATTGGACTCATAATTAAAACGGTTGTATTCACAGAACAACCAGATACAGGCAAAATACCAGTTTGAGGAATGTCTGTTTTTACAACATACAAATCAGCTGAGGATGAAGAAGGCGATCCATAAACAAGGAGACTACTATCAGTTTTTGCAGCAATTGAAATTGGAAGAAATGGATTGTTGAAACCTATCTGAATCGCATTAGGCACACTTTGCCCGCTAGACCAATCTGTTACAATAACAGGAGGAGAAGCATTCGTTTCCAAAAGCCCGATAAAATTTGTATCTGTTTGAATTAGCTGCACACCAATTAATCCAAATCCCGGATAACTTGCACGAATAGACGTGGTTGGAAATCCAGATGAATTCAGTTTGCATAAAAAAACATCGCCGTTTATATCCGAAAGGAGCAATGCCTTTATGTTGGAAACACTATCGGTAGCCCAATTACAATTGTCGATATTTAAATTAAAAGTGGCTGAGTAGCTCAGGGTGGTTATAGGATAGCCTGATGAGTCAACTTTTAGTATATGAAAGGCTTGCGAAGAAGCTATTCCAACAAATATCGTGTCATTTTGGATTGCAATCTTTGATGCACTCATATTCGAATATTGAATGCGCTTGTACCATTGAAATTGCCCTTGATCATTTGTCCTAACGATATAAGGATAAGAAGGATCGGATGAAGGCCCGTTATACCAGCCGTTTCCTATGATGTATATACTTCCGTCGGAAGCTTCGGCCAAATCCGTCCCGTTAAATGTGTAAGAGTATAATTCAATACCCGTTTCCCACATCGGCTGACCGATGCTGTCTATTTTTATTAAAACAGAAGGGTTCCTTGAAGGCAAGTTATGTTTTGGTGCAGCTAATACACAAAAACCCTTATCCTTAGTCTGAATTACTTTCTTTGGCAGTAAAGAGACTGCCGATGTATCCCACAACTGTCTTTTCCATATTGTATTTCCGTTATCATCAAGACGGATTATGTTGGCCTTTAATGATAGTGGGCCGCTACCGGAAAGAAGCAAATAACCTCCATTCTTACACGAGATCATTTGAAGCGCATCATCAGACGCTGATGACCCATATCTCTTTACAAAACTTGCCGATTGACTGAGCAATTGAATGCCGGATAACAGCAATGAAATTATTCCGAGTAAAAAACACTTTCGTTTTGTCATGGTACGCATATTTAACCACAAATTAACGTAGCTCGTAGTCAAAGTACACTCCTGATTTTGCCATGTTTATACATGTCCAGCGTTTTCGTGACGCTGAGATGCCTATCAATTCAGGACTTACACAATTCCAATTTATTCTCCGGGAAAAATTACTCTTACATAAATGGTAGTAAACAGGTAATAACTGGTTCAGTTGCCCAGGATGCAGATCTTCCCCTCACCCGCAATAATGTCACCACTTCTCACCCTCCACATATAAACCCCATCTGCAACCGGAAGCCAAAACGATTCAAGCCGATGTCCCGGAGGCAGTTCTATGCTCAAAACAATCTGTCCGAGCATATTGAAAATTTCCAGCATTCCGCCTTCAGGAAGATTATATGAGCAAGCCATTTCCCCATTGTTCGGGTTAGGAATAACCATTGTCGCAGAGTAATATGGCTCGTCACAATCCGGGTTCACTGTTATGGTTACACTTGCAGTCAGTTGAACGCTGCAAAACGTTTGCATGACCGTGTAAGTCGTTGTCGTTGCTGGTGCTGCTTTAGGGTTAGCTATTGCCGGATCGCTTAACCCCGTCACAGGCTGCCAAGAATAAATGGCTCCGAGAAGCGGCGTGGTGCCCAACTGCAAACTATCGTTTTCGCAAATTGTAGTATTGATTCCTGCATCCGCCGATTTAATTTCAATAAGCGAAATATCATCTACCCAGAAGTAAGTGCTTGCAGAAGCACCGAATGACGGATAGATATTCGTCATACTATCTGGCCTAACGTTGCCAAAAATCAGATACTGCTCTCCTCCTGTTGCTATGAATGTGTCGCAAACCAACATCCAGTTCATGGTGTCGCTGAGATTATTTCCAGAAGGATTCCCCGCGACAAACATCAATCCGGGAATTGGATTATCTCCGATTGTATAGTCGTAGATTGAGTCAGCACTCAAAGCAATACCTATTCCATCCCGTGAGAACCCAGAGCCTTCGCTCAGACTGAGGAAGAATTCAAGACAATAAATGGTATTTGGCTTTAGGCTGTCTAAAAGCTTTACAGCAATATATTCCCGATCGGAAGTTCCCGTAAGAAAGCCAGCAAAAAATCGTCCAGAGTGCGGCAATTGGAACCCATGTCCATTGGAATAGTCATCCGCACCCCATCCACTTCCGTTCGGCATTACACAGCCAAAACCGACTGATTGCGGGATGTAATCCGGCGTATTCATTGTAGGTGTATACCACGCCGCAGGATGCATCGATCCGGGAAAACTTTGACAGACTATTGAATCTTCAAATCCACCGTTAGGAATAAGATTCTGCCCCTTCGCTGTAAGCGAAAAGTATCCCAAAAAGAATATCGAAAAAATGCATTTCATCTGTTAAAAACCAGCGGAGGACAAAAGCCCCCCGCTGATTCTACGCTTAATCAAAGTTATAGTTACTGACGGACAATCACCAGTTTTTTAGTGGTTACAACTTCTTCACCAATGGTTACTTTTAACAGGTAAACTCCTACAGGGAGGCTACCTGTATCAACCTTGTGAATCGAGGCATCGGCAGACAGGTAGGTAGATTTCACCAGTTGCCCGTTCATTGCCATGATCTGGCAGTTTCCAGATTGATCCAGCCCAGGAATTTCGATTATCACGTAATCAGATGCAGGGTTCGGGTAGACCTTGACGGGCTCTGCTGTTGATGTTCCTGTTGAGGGTGCTGCAATACGCGGTGATCCGCCGTTATATTCCTCATATTCGAGGCCGAGCATGATCCGGGCGCGATAAACCGCCTCACCACCATCGAACGGGTCCATCAGGGCAATATCCATGAGGTCTGATGAATCTTGCGGGGTGAACTCGTATTCATCCAGTGCCCATGAACGCAGGTAAACGTCATTCACGGTCTTCAAGAAGGCTGCTTTTTCTCCCGAAGTCGAAAGAGAGCTGTTGAGTGTGTAAGCGTCATCAACATAACCTTCTACGATCATCGTATCGACATTGTACAGATCCCCAAATACTGAGTTGTCCATCGCGTCGAAGAAGTCCTCATAGAGCGTATCATCCGCTGCGCCAATAGTGATCCAGTTTGGGTGCGCACGAAGCAGGCGATATGCGCCGATGTCCCCGAAGAATCCGGTGTCGTTGCCAAAAGACAAGTTATGATTAATTACTTCACCGGCGACCTCCCAGCGCTTGAGCGAATCAGTGCTGCCGTAGGGCGGTAAATAGAATTGCCCACAGATTGTTCCGGTTGTTATGACTGAATCATTTACGGTAAACGGAGCGTTGTTAATTATCGAAGCCGAAGAGTACCAGATAATTCCGGGAAACGTAGAACCATTTATGTCCCTCGTATTTGTGATAAACACATTCCCCGTGGGGACAGGCCCCGGATGGAGCAATTGGGTCGGAATCAACCAAGCTGAGTTAAGAACTGACCCAGTGAACATGAATGCATTCCGGGAATTTTTGATTTCATTGCAGGGATATATCGTCCCGGGTGCCCAATTGCGCACAAGCACGCCTGACTGCAAACGGTTAATCGGTTTGCTGTCACTGATGACGCTGTGCCAGGTATTCTCTACAAGAAACCCCCGGATCAGCGTATCGCCTGCCGGAACGCTTGTGCCTGTAGTTCCAACCGCGTTGGTATCAGCAAAGACCCTCCAGCAGTTCTGGAAACTGTACCCCGTGTGCGGCAGGGTCGGTGCCGTGGTGTTCCATGAGGTCGAAAAATTCACCGTGTTCTTTCGCACAACAATGGAATCGTTCACCACGGGCATCACGTTCCTGAGCCAGATAGCGGTTCGCGTCTGCGTGACCTGATTGTAATTCACGCGCGCCGCAGCTACGCCCGGTGTAGTGCTTTCAAGCAGGATGCCGATGCCCGAGCGGTTTTTTGACGATGCCGGAACAAAGACGTTTGCCTGAGTGAGCGTGTTGTGGGTGATGTTGACCAAACCATTTCCAGAGTTCCTGACACGGATGCCAAGACCATACGGAACGGTTCCCGATGTGTTGATTACGTTTTCGTACACGTCGATGTTATTGCCGTTCATAGTCATGTCGGCGGAAATGCCAACGATGTCAGTAAAACGGTTGCCCATGACATACACCCTGTAAAGGAAATAAACTCTCAGGCCGTAGGTGCTGTTGGTAAACACGTTCTGTGTAGTTGACAGGTTACTTGCCGAGCCGATTTTAATCACCCAGGCAGGGTTACCGGGAAGCGTGCGTCCTCCTTTTGCGTCAATGCCATATCCCGAGGGGATCGGCAGAAACCAACCCATTGTCATGTCCTTGAACGTGTTGTTGTATATATTCACGTTCGACCGCTCGATCACGATTCCGTTGTAGAGATTTTCAAACGTGTTCCGGTTGAGGGAACTTGTGGTATCGCCGATGGTCAGGCCGCCGGAATTGTCTTCGATATAAATACCTGCCACGGGTTTGTTGAGCCATGAAGGGTTTGCGGGTATAGCCGGAAGCAACGTACCGGAAAACTTAATTTCCGATTTACGGATATAGCTCGGGTTCGGATCATCCCAGAACGTCACCACAATCATTTTTACACAATTGCGCAGCTTGGATTCCTCCACATCGAAAACACCTCCGTTTTCCGACAGGATAAGATTTTTAGCACCTGCTAAATCAGAGGAGTTGACAATCCTGACCTTGGCCGTGGTGTCACCGACATGAATTCCCTCCCACATATAATCGCATTTTGTGCTGGTCGTGCATCGGCTAAGTTCAAGTTGCCGGCCGGGAAGCACATCTATTTCTGCGTTGGTTCCCATGCTCAAAAGGGTGACGGCTGAAAATGTAATGTTTGTATCTACGATAAACACTCCGTTGAACTCGATGGTTCCGTATGAAAATGTCGTTCCGGTAATAAGCCCGGAGTACAACGGATCGTTCAGAACGCGTGATGCGGAATCGTTCACAAATCGGACAACGCCGCTTGTCCCGTCGAAGTCGCCGCCCTCTGTATTACAGCATGGAATTACATCCAGCTCAATTTCTTTTGAACAACCTTCGGGAGTAACGACGATCACCTGGACTGTTCCCGGATAGGTGTCATTCCACGGAACAATGATTGTAGCTGATGTATCTGAATAAATACCAACTGCCGTTACTGTCCAGATATGCAATGAACCGGGCAGATCGCCTTGCACGGTGTATTCAACGGTGTCGCAGTTTACGTTAGCGTTCGCTCCCTGTGCCGGAACGATGATGAAGTCCGGGTTCGGACGCACAACCACACGAAAAGTATCCATGTACACGCAACCGTAATGATCGGTCATTGTGCAGTAATACTCCGTGGTTGTGGCAGGGGTTACTGGTAAATAGGCCACGTCGCTTGCATTGGCAAGATCAGGGTCAACCGGGGAGGAAGTCCAGACCTGATTACCTAGCGTATCCCCGTGAATTGAAGCGAAAAGAACAGACTGCCCTCCTTCGCAAATGGTGTCGTCGCCGGTGATGTCCATTGTGTCAATCGGAACAACAGAAATTTCGTCGATGTAGTAATACGACTGTTGGAAAGAGGGATATGGAGGATGAACCGCCGTGATATTGGACAAATATGTTTCATTCCCGCCCCCCGGCATTCTGAAATTTCCGATAGCCATGTGCTTACAGTTTACTGTTGGCGTGTACATGAACTGATATGTCGTCCAGCCGGTCTTATTCGTATTCATCGTCGGCGTTTCCCATTGCGGCGCCTGATGTGTGTAGACGAATCCATACGTTGGTATTAGGGGCATAGGTTGCCAAATTGTATCCTGGCTAAATAACACTCCGAGATATGTGGCATATGCTGAGGAGTCAGCTAAACTCGCAGAGAACGTCACCTGATAATGACGACCGGCAATCATTGAATCGCACAATTTTTGCTGCAAATATTCCCTATAGTATTGACCATAGTTGCCAGTAGCATACGGGGTTGAAAAAAATCCATCCCATACACTAAAAGTGAAAAGTCCTGCATAGCCGTTCCCCGAATAGGCGTTTTGAGTTCCGAATTCGTTTGCAGGAACACCCATATCATAATTTCCCCAGCCCGAAGGATTTGTATGAGACACATTGAAATAATCAGGAGTTCCCTGAAACCCACCTTGTGAGTTGCCTGCATAGTTTTGAATATCTTCCCATGTACCATTGGCTGAATCCCAAAACGAGTTCCAACAGCCAAGTGCGTAAGTATTTGAGCACCAGTCGGCGAGCGGTAACGTTTGTGGAAGTGTTGAATCGAGACTTCCATTACATGAAAGGTTACAGCTTGATTCGCATGGCGATGGCCCAAAAATGGTCAACGAAAGCAAATACGTGTTATTACAATTACAATTTCTGCTGACACGCAGATAATATGTCGTTCCGTCATTAAACGCATACCGGAGTATTGCCAGGCCATTGGCGGGCCGCACGAAAACGTTTACGCTTGTTAGGCCGGAGCATGTACCAGTATACAATTGAAGCGTATCTATATTGTTGGTAATCGTATCGGCAGCTGATGAAGCACTTGAGCGAATCGGAGCGATTACGACAGATTCCAAATTATCCGGGGCTTGAAATTTGATCCAGACATCATTTGTTGTTGATTGGAAAGTGGTTTGCAGGTCACCGGTCATATCTATGGCCGATGTGCATGTAGATTGCGCTTTTAGAGTCATAGGCGATGTGAACAGCAGAAAGCAACATGTCAAGAGGACAATAAAGCACCTTGCTCTATTGCCGGGAGGAGTTTTTGTTTTCATAAATGATCTGGTGGTTAAAAATTGGTTTGTTAAAATCGCGGATAGCCGCTGCCATTGGCAAGGCCAAGCGATAACTTAGAATTGTTGTTCACTTCCCACTATGGGCGCATTCCGCTTTCGGAAGGCCGTACTGAATCGCCCTGACTAAAACGGGCGAGAAGAAAACCCTGGACGCACCAATGTGTCTAAGCCGGTCGCGCCCCGGCTCCGCTTTGCAGCGAGGCGAATCAACTGCGAGGGAAAACTGCATTGATTCAAAAATCTTTGCCTACTTCACTATTCGTTTATCAACTAGTTATTATCGTTGAGCTTTTTTTTAAGAAGCGCAATGTACTGTAATCAGCTACCCATTGTCACACCTACTTTTTTAATGTTTATACACATCCAAGTTATCTTTCTTCACAATCTGGAATTT
This sequence comes from uncultured Chryseobacterium sp., assembly GCA_966211705.1. Taxonomy (GTDB): domain Bacteria; phylum Bacteroidota; class Bacteroidia; order Palsa-965; family Palsa-965. The sequence goes on along the minus strand of CBIHOC010000008.1, from coordinate 83,010 downwards.
CTGATACGGTTCATATTTTCTGAACGCTGCAGTTTATTTTCCGAACCGTTCGGATTTCTTTGCGAATCACCGATACAGGCACAGCAAAAACCGCGGACTAAGGCAAGTCCGCAACGGAGGTATGGAGACCTGTACACAGGACAAGCCCCGCCCGCGTCTTACCGCGAGCGTTCGGCTTGTAACTACTGCGTACTTAGAAATCTCCATTTTCCGTTGCAGAATTACAGCGTCACGCTGTTTTAACGATATTATCAATGCAAATATATACTAAATAGTATAAACTTTATATTATAATCTATAAAGAGTAAACTTAATAACGTTTACTAATCGCTGTTCCATTTGTTTGCTTTGTGCGTGGCTAAACAGAAAAAACGTGTCTCAGACGCGGAAATAGAAAAAGAACTTGCCAAAATCGGCGCAAAGCTCAAGACGTTGCGTAAGGCAAAGAACGTCCGTGCGGAAATCTTCGCTTACGAAATTGATATGGCAAGCGCACAATACGCGCGGTATGAGCGCGGGGAGGATATGTACCTCTCAACTTTTATTCGTCTTGTCAAAGAACATAAGCTATCCCTGGAAGATTTCTTTTCCAATGATGTTGACTAGGATTTACCGATTCTTCAGAAATGAAATAGGCTTTTAATTGGCCTGGAGAATTCCTTCAGCAGCGTAAAAGATCACCGAAGTCACTCAAAATATGCTGTGCGCCTGTTCAAAGTTTCCATCAGCAACATAAAAAGCACTCGAAATCATTCAAAGATGCTGTGTGCCTGTTCAAAGGTTCCATCAGCAACAGAAAATATCTCCGAGCCATTTCAACGATTTGCTTTCAAAGAAAAACGTGTTAAGTTTACGTTACACTGAACGTCTTAACCGCGTTGCATACCCACACCCATGAAAAAACTGATTACCTCCTTACTGGCGGTGAGCGTGCTCCTCTGCGCGCAGGTTTCCGCCCAGATGACAACATTTCGTTTCACCTATGACGTAGGCGCGTTCGACATTGCCGGCGGCATGGTAGAGACGCCGACCGGTGATTTCGTCATCGCCGGGCTCAACAACTCGTTCGGCCCGTATTACGGCAACGCGGTCAAGATCGACGCGGCAGGAAATACGCTGTGGGCAAAGTCGTACACTGCCGGGTTCGCCAGCAACTTTTCCGATATCAAAAACGTGAGCACCGGCGGGTACATCATCACCGGATCTTCCACCAGCGGCGGAGGCGGCGCCATACTCATACGTATCGACGCCAACGGGAATGTCCTCTGGTCGAACCGTTACCAGCTGCCCAACCATCCCACCGGCAATGCGTCGAACGAATACGGAAGCTCCGTCATTGAAACAAGCGACGGCGGATTCCTCGTCGGCGGCGGGGTCGATTATTTCTGGGACGGCGTCAGCGCATCTACCGTGGACACGACGAGCGCCATGGGCTTCAAGGTCGACGCAAGCGGCACCCTGCTGTGGAGCCGCGTATGGACGATCACGACGGCGAACCCGGACGAACATTACATCAACGACGTTGCCGAATCCGCCGACGGTTATTTTTTCGTCGGTCAATCTTCGGAAGGTTCGGGAACGCTCAGCGACGGCGATTATCCCAGCAATGCGCTGCTCATTAAAACCAACACGGCCGGCACGCTGACATACATCCGGCGGTGGGGCGCAGGCAATACGAGCTCGCAGGGGATCAATGCAGCGCTGCGGCTTTCCACGGGAAACATCCTGCTGGGCGGTTTCGACGACTTGCACGGTTTTATCATCAGCATCAGCGGAACGGGGGCGGGCACGCCGACGGTTATTTTCAACCGGAGATTAAACGGCAGCATATTCGGGAACATTTACCTCGTGCAGGACATCATGGAAAATTCCGACGGTAATTATTCCGTCATCGGCACGCAGCTCGCATTTTTATCCGTTGCGCTGAACACGATGATCGTCAAGATCAACAGCTCCACCGGCGCGCTCATCTTCGGCCGCTCTTACGCCCCGATCGGCCTCTCCGCAATTTTGCCGGAAGGCGGCTTATGCAGCGACCAGGGTTATTATGTGGCAATGACCGACCAGCAGATGACCGGGTTCAACTATAATGTCATACGTACAAACACCGTGGGACAAACGAACGACCCGGCATCCGGCTGTCCCGGCACCAGCCTTTCACCGGCGCTCGGCACGATAACAGTTACGTTCAGCACGCCCGCCAGCTCGAATTATAACCTGGCGACGACAAGCGCATTTACACCGGTAGTCAACAACCTTACGCCTGTGCGCACGCAGCATTGCTTCAACGCACCCGCGCCGCTGAGCGCCACCTCTTCCTCCACGAACGTCACCTGCTTCGGCCAGTGCACCGGGTCGGCGACAGTCGTGGCTTCGGGCGGAACATCGCCTTATACGTATGCATGGGCCCCGTCGGGCGGAACGGCGGCAACCGCAAGCAGCCTGTGCGCCGGAACATATACCTGCACCATCACCGACAACGTGGGCGCGACGACAACCGCATCGTTCAACATCACGCAACCTGCCACGGCCGTTTCCGCAACACAGTCGCAGACCAACCTTACCTGCAACGCCGTGTGCAACGGATCTGCTTCCGTGTCCGCATCGGGCGGTACGCCGGGCTACACGTATTCATGGGCGCCGAGCGGGGGAACAGGCGCAAGCGCGTCGTCACTGTGCGCGGGCAATTACACCTGCACCATCACCGATGCGAACGGCTGCGCCACAACACGTTCGTTCGCCATCACGCAACCGCCCGCGATCGCCGTCGCCCCGGCGTCACAGACAAATATTTCCTGCAACGGCGGAAGCAACGGAGCTGCTTCCGTTACGGCCAGCGGCGGCACCGGCGGACTGACCTACGACTGGACGCCGGGCAATCCCGCCGGCGACGGCACGAACAGCGTGACGGGCCTTTCGACGGGATCATGGACGTGCACAGTTACGGATGCGAACGGTTGTACCAGCACACAAACGTTCAACATTACGCAGCCCGCTGTCCTGGCCGCTTCCGCAGCTTCGCAGGGCAACATTTCGTGTAACGGAGGTTCCAACGGCGCTGCTTCTGTATCCGTGAGCGGCGGCACTGCAGCATACACGTACGACTGGACACCGGGAAACCCTGCCGGCGACGGCACAAACAGCGTCACAGGATTGTCCGTCGGCTCATGGACGTGCACGGTGACGGATGCCAACGGTTGCACAACGACACAAACGTTCAACATCACGCAACCGTCGGCGTTGACCGCTTCAGCCGCTTCGCAGACCAATGTATCCTGCAACAGCGCTGCGACGGGCGCAGCATCGGTTTCCGTTTCAGGAGGAACAGCGGCGTACACGTATGACTGGACGCCCGGCAATCCGACCGGCGACGGCACCAGCAGTGTCACCGGTCTCACCGCCGGATCATGGACCTGCACGGTGACGGATGCAAACGGTTGCACGACGACGCAGACGTTCAACATCACGCAGCCGTCATCGGCATTGTCCGCCACGCCTTCACAGGTGAACGTTTCCTGCAACGCCGGCTGCAACGGCAGCGCAACAGTTGCCGCATCCGGCGGAACGTCTCCTTACACGTATGCGTGGACGCCGAGCGGCGGAACGGGCGCAACCGCATCCGCGCTTTGCGCCGGCAACTATACCTGCACGATCACCGATGCCAATAGTTGCACGACCACGCAGGCATTCAGCATCACCGAACCTGCAGCGCTTACCGCTTCCGCTTCCACCACACCGACCGGGTGCAGCGCAAGCACCGGAACAGCAACAGCCACGCCAACCGGCGGAGTGGGGCCGTACACGTATTCATGGGCGCCGTCAGGCGGAACTTCGGCCACAGCATCCAACCTTGCGGCCGGGAATTATACCTGCACGGTCACGGATGCGAATGGCTGCACGACAACTGCCAACGCCAGCGTGTCCAGCTCTTCCGGTCCTGCGCTGAGCGTGCAGTCTTCCGGCGATGTGACCTGCAACGGCGCTGCGAACGGGTCGGCCACGATCAGCGCCACCGGCAACGGACCGTTCACCTATAGCTGGTCGCCATCCGGCGGAACGGCTGCAACAGCTACGAACCTTGGCCCGAACACGTACACCTGCACGGTGATCGACGTGAACGGCTGCAGCTCGGTGGAAACGGTCGTCATTACCGAACCCACGGCCATCACGGCTTCCACGACAACGACGCCTGCAACCTGCGGAAGCACGGACGGCTCGGCAACTGTAACTGCAAGCGGCGGAACCGGTGCGCTGACGTATAGCTGGGCGCCGAGCGGCGGAACAGGCGCGACGGAAAACAATATCGGTTCCGGGAATTACACCGTGACCATCACCGACGCGAACGGCTGCACAAGCACAGCGACGGCAAACGTAACGAACACCGGCGGCCCGGGTGTCAGCATACAGTCGAGCAGCGACGTCAGCTGTTTCGGAGATGCTACCGGGTCGGCAACGGTGAACGCCACCGGCAACGGCCCGTTCACGTATGCATGGAACCCGTCGGGCGGAACGGCGGCAACGGAATCCGGCCTCGCCGCGGGAACTTACACCTGCACGATCACCGACATCAACGGCTGCAGCTCATTGCAAACTGTCGTGATCACGGAGCCTTCGGGCGCGCTTGTTTCTTCGCCGACTTCCACGCCCGCAACCTGCGGCAACAACAACGGAACTGCTGACGCTGTCGCCGGCGGAGGCACCGGCCCGTACACGTACCTGTGGAGCAATTCGCAGACGACATCGACGATCAGCGGCCTTGCGGGCGGAACGTATTCCGTAACCGTAACGGATGCAAACGGATGCACGACCACGGCGACGGTTACAGTTGCCAACAACGGCGCGCCGGTCGTATCGCTTGCCGCTTCGGCCGATCCGACGTGCTTTGGTTTGACAAACGGTTCGGCTTCCGTATCGGCTTCCGGCGGTTCGCCTCCGTACACGTACGCCTGGTCGCCCACGGGCGGGAACACCGCAACCGCAACCGGGCTCGCCGCCGGAACTTATACTGTGACGGTAACGGGCAGCGACGGATGTGTGCAAACGCAGACCGTTACGCTTACGCAACCTTCTGCCGTGACGCTCACCGGGTCTTCTGCTTCGGAGAATTGCGGCAACGGCGACGGAAGCGCTGCTGTGGCCGCCAACGGCGGAACACCCGGCTACACCTATGTGTGGAGCACCGGCGGCACGAGCGATACGATCGGCAACCTTGCTGCCGGATCGTATTCGGTAACAGTGACCGATGCGAACGGTTGCGCTTCTGTGACGACAGTGATCGTCAGCAACACCGGGACAGCGATCGCCGACGCAGGAACAGCCGTCACGATCACCCAGGGACAAAGCACCATGCTCAACGGAACGGGCGGGGGAACTTATTCGTGGTCGCCGCCGGATGGGCTGAGCTGCACGAACTGCGCCACACCGGTCGCATCGCCGAGCGTGACGACAACGTACACGCTGACCGTCACCGATTCGCTCGGCTGCACGGCAACGGATACGGTGACGGTATTCGTCGACATCGCCTGCGGCACGCTTTTCCTGCCGACAGGTTTCTCTCCCAACGGCGATAACGAAAACGATGTGTTGTACGTACGCGGGAACTGCATCGAGTTCCTGGATCTCCAGGTGTTCAACCGTTGGGGTGAAGTGGTCTTTTCGACGACAGACCCGGCGCTTGGCTGGGACGGCACGTGGCGCGGGAAAGAATGCGAGGCGGCCGTGTTCACCTACGTTCTGCGCGCAACCCTGCTCGACGGGACACAGATCGATAAGCAGGGCAGCATTACACTTGTTAAATAAAACGGGAGGACACGACCATGAAAGCAAAACAACTTCTTCTTTCCGCCGCCTTGCTGCTCACCTTCACCGTGAACGCGCAGGATGTGCATTTTTCGCAGATCCCCATGACGCCGCTGGTGCTCAATCCCGCGGAAGCTGCGCTCGGGCATAACGTGCAGGCGATCATCAACTACAAGGACCAGTGGAGGAGCGTGACCTCGCCTTACCGCACTTTCAACGTCAGCGCCGATTTCGCCGTGCTGCGCAAATCCAGTGGCAACCGCCTCGGCCTCGGTGTCAATGTCTTTTCCGACAAAGCCGGGGAAGCCAACATGGGCACGACCACCGGGCTGCTGCACCTTTCCGGCGTAGTGGCGGCCAACGACATGAACCTGTTCTCTGCTGGAATTTCCGGCGGCTTCGGGCAACGCACGCTGCAGTACGACAAGCTGAGCTGGGACAACCAGTACGACGGCATGGCTTACGATCCTTCACGCCCGTCGCGCGAGCCATCGACGTTCGCGAACCATAGTTATCTCGACCTGTCGGCGGGGCTTGCGTGGTTCTACGGAAAAAATCATTCCACGCTCAGCTCGAAAGACGCGCTCACGATCAACGTCGGTTTTGCCGCGCATCACCTCAACAAGCCCGTGTACAGCTTTTACGGTGAAAATTCGCAGCGCCTTCCCGTGAAGCTCATCGCGCACGGAACTGCCGACATCGGGCTGAAGAACACCAGCCTGATCCTCGAGCCTTCGTACCTCGTGATGATCCAGGGTGGCCACCGCGAGATCACACCGGGCATGATGGTGAAGTACGTGCCGCATGAAGCGTCGCGCTACACCGGGCGCGTGAAGGCTTCCGCATTCGGCCTCGGCGGATATTTCCGTGTGAAGGACGCATTCGTGGTCGCCACGCGTTACGAATTCTCCAACTGGGCGATCGGCATGAGCTACGACGTGAACGTATCGGACCTGAAAACGGTGAGCAATGCGCGCGGCGGTTTCGAAGTATCCCTGCGGTACATGTCGCCCAGCCCGTTCAGCAGTGGAAATTCTTCACGTTTGTTCGACTGAGAACGTAAAAGCAGCATTCCAGCCGGGCAATCACATCTTCGTGGTTGCCCGGTTTTATTTTGAGACAATGGAGCTCTCTTATACGTCATCTGTCGTATTGCGATATAGCTCCTGCTCCTGCTTCTTTTGTGTGAACAAAACAACAGCAGCATGCGCCCCGCCTGGATTCTTTTACCCGCCTTTCTTTTTACCCAGCTGAACGCCCAGGATGGGATGAATACCGGAGGCCACCGGAATACCGGCTACCTCGGCGCCAGCATTTCAAAGCCGCTCTTCATCGGGAAAGGTTACGAAAGCCCGGATTACTGGCGCGGTGTGCATCTCAAATCGGGAATATTCATGATGAAATTCGCGTGGGGACAGCAGGTAAGGTCCAATGCCGACAGCACGACGCAGATCGGGAAAGGATTTATACTGAACTGGGGAATACGGTTTTCAAAACCGACGACAAGAGAAGACCGGATGACGATCGGTTCATTTGCATTCCGGCCGAAGCTGGATGCAGGCATGACGTTCGCGGCCATTCCGAGGGACACGATCCCGGAAGGATGGGGCGACGGGCCGACTTCATTCGGTCTACATCTTTCTCCCGGCATCATCATGCGCGCCTCATCGGTGTACCTGGTCGCCTCGCTCGACTGCGACGCGATGATGAACGTGCTGCCCTTCCTGAACAAAGCAAACAAACCGTACAACCTCGGTCGCGGCCTGGTCGTGACCCCGACGATCACACTGGCTTTCGACAACGCGTGGGAACTGCTGAGCCCGAAAAAAAGAAGGTTCACCGGGACGACGACGTACACCGAATGGGTGACCACCGGTTATACCTATCGCACCACTTATGAGAGAGAGGGGATCTACGATAAAACAACCAGTTGGCAGATCGAGCGCGGTTTTTACCGCGAAAAAAGTGTCGCTTACGATTATGTGCTGCACAAGATCGATCCGTTCTGGGGCATCGGGCCGGTGGCTACGTTCTTCCCGCAGAACAACAAGACCGGCGCGACATCGATGTTCGGCGGGGTGATCGGTGCGAAGGTCAGCTTCCTGAAGCTGGAAGCACACTATCTCCAGGGAAAAAAAGGATTGCAGAACGGGGTGGAGGACCGGTACATCCGGTATGCGCAGTCGGGCGGCAAAGCCATCAATTACACTGCGTCGGTCAACGTCACCGAAACCAGCTTCAAAGCGGGGCTGAATCTTGCAAACCTTCTTTACGGGCGCAACAGTTTCATCTCTTACGACGATCGCAGCAAGGCAGTCGGCACTACATTCTACGGTTTCTGCGTGTATTACAAATACGGGAAGATGACGTTCAATTCCGCGCCATCCTACACGTTTTCCGGCGCCGAACAGCAGATCGACAGCACGTTCAGCGCGCACAACATCGAATCTTCCGCAGCCACCGACGCGCGCAAGCTTCCCGGCTCAAGCACCGTGCAGGGGTTCGGCATATCGTTCGACATGGGTTGCGTGCAGATGAGCTATGAGCGGCTGAAGTTCAGCAAGGCCCCGATTGCCGACGGAGGCCAGGTGTCGGTGTCGCTGATCTTCCCGGTGCAGAAAGCCGTTTCTTTCCTTACCGTGCGGCACAGGGTGAAAAAGCACGGGCAGAAGCAGGAATGACCGTGACAAAAAGAGCCGATCAGTTACGATCGGCTCCGGGAAATACCAGTGTAGGAGTTATGCTACCTTGGTTGGGGGTAAAGAAAAATTTTAAGCAGAAAGATATTTGCTTCCGTCCCGGTTCATGCTGACACGGCGGCTCCGGGATGGATACGGGTTCGTTTTATTCCTGTTGTTTTCCCACTGCAGCGGTTGCAGGTTTGCGAGGTTATCGGTCCCGCCCTGGGTGAGCGGCTTGATAAAATTGATCTCCCATCCGAGCGGAAGGTCGGGGCGGCATTTCCCGTAAAAAACCCTTGCGATCACGGCGCCGCATTTGTCTTTCCGCAGATACGCCGGGTCGAACCCCGGAATGATTTCGGCTTTCTCCCAGACTTTTTCGATAATATCGAAGCTGAATTCCTCGATGGTCTTGCGCTTATTGGCCATTGCTTGTTTTTTTTCTGCGGTTTAATACCAGGAAATCGTCGACCATTTTTGCGGAATTCCCGATCCGCTGCAGCGCGCTCATCAGGTCTTCCTTTTCACACTGCAGGACATCGCACCAATAGTTCACTTCGTGCATATCCCCGACGCTGATTCTCCTGCCGTTTAAATGGTGGTTATCGCTTCTGTCTTCGGCCGTCATAAGTAGTTTCAAAGCTATCCTTGTTGTGCCTCCCGGGCAAGCCGGGAAAACACCCCTTTGTTGCATGGGTGAAAACACCCGTTTCTATGGGTTGAATCACCTATTATACTTTAATGTTATTTGAATAATTGATTGAAATGCAGTAGCTTGTATTTCGACCCAAAACAAGGCGACCCGGATAGATTGCGTTGACTTTCTATTTTAGGGAAACCTTATAAGTTTCACCAAAAACCTCATCAGCTATGTTTACAGGAAGTGAAGGCGATGAAATTTCGCTTGAGACAGCTACGAGCTGGACTGCGAATTTCCGGGAAAACAACCCCAACGCCACCAAGGCTTACTTTTTCGGGAATGACCTGCTCGAACAGGTCATGGCACAAACAGGTTGTGTCGGGCTAAGATTCTACAATGCGATCGATGAAGACGGAGGAACGCATCTCGTTGTCGTCGGTGTAAACGAGGAGGAAAATGACCTGTATAACGGGATTCTTGCGGAACGTGCATTGCCGTGTCCGCCATATTCCGACAGTAATAGCCCTCTCTGCGAATAATGGTTGCCGAATTTCCGGCGAACAGGAGAATGGTGGCTTGTTCCACCATTTTTCATTTGTATTTTCGTTGATGCAGAATAGGCCATCACCAACAATAAAAAAAACGACATTACCAGTACAAATATTTACGCTGATTGGAAGCCAGCTACTCCTTTTATTATTTATTGTCAAAGTTATCTGCCCTTGCCGTAGCCATTCCACTTGTGACAGCCTTTCTCAGGAGAAAACATTTCAAGCCAGCTGAAAAATATCTATTCATCCTATTGGTTATTTCCATGTTGATGGAGATCACTAGTTTCATTTTCCTGAAAAAGAAGATCAATAACATGGTTCTTTACCATGCGTATACTGTACTGGAATTCAGTTTGTATAGTCTTTTTTTTATAAAAACAATTACATTCCGCGGGACTGCTGTTTTCATATTCGTTCTCCTTTTCCTTTTTTTCGGGATAGCCATCTTTGAATTCCTGAAGGGCTCGGATGTGCTCAATGATCTTTCCACGACTGTGGAATCCATCCTGCTGATCGTGTATTCGATTATTGCATTTTATTGGTTGCTGCAGCACCCGGCGCAGGCCAGGATTGTTGCGGTGCCTTTGTTCTGGCAGAACACGGCAATCCTGCTTTATTTTTCGGGTAACCTGTTTCTATTTATTTTCAGCAATTACATTGAGCGGCATTCGAACAAGGTTTATTACGAGCTGTGGGGCATCCACTCCGTACTGAACATTATTTTTTACCTGTTAATCAGCACCGGGTTTTGGAAAACGAAGGCACGTTAGATATTGGTTTCCTGGTCTTGCTGGGAAGTCTCGGCATGCTGATCCTTGCGTTCGGCATCATCCTGTTCGTCATGCTGTACCAGAAAAAAGTGCTGGCGCAGCAGAACCAGATGCAGGTGGTGGAGAACAGGCACCAGAAAGATTTGCTGAACGCAACAATACAGGTAGCGGAGATCGAGCGTGAAAAAATTGCCAGGAACATTCACGATGATGTCGGAACGACGCTGAACGTGATCAAGCTGCACCTCACCAAGATCTCCCGGAACCCGGCAGACGGCGCGCTTTCCGGGAAGCTGATCGCCGAAAGCATGGGCCTGCTGGACGATTCCATCCAGAACATCCGCAACATCGCCAAGGACCTGATGCCGCCCACGCTCATCAAGCTCGGGTTCGAAAAAGGAATATCGGAGCTGTGCCGTCAGATCGATGCTTCGGGAACGATCAGGATCCAGCTCGACTGCAGCCTGGACGGCATCCGCCTGCCTTCGAAAACGGAGCTGCAGCTTTACCGCATCATGCAGGAAGTGATCAACAACATCATCAAACATTCCCGCGCGAAGACGATACGCATCTCCATCCGGCCGGGCAACGGCGGTGTGGGCATCGGCATCTTCCACGACGGCGAAGGCATCTCTTCCGGCATGCTGCCGCAGCTCACCGCAGCTGACCGCGGCATCGGCCTGAAAAGCATTCAAAGCCGGGTGCAGCTCATCAACGCTTCGATCCATTACGCGACGGCCGGCAACAGCGAGTCGGAAATTTCCATAGAAGTACCTTTTGCAGCCCATGAAAAAAACAATTAAGCTCGGTGTTGTCGACGACCAGCACCTTTTCCGGAAAGGCCTCATCTCGCTGATCAGGGAGTTCGAAGAGCTCGACATTATTGTGGAAGCTTCGAACGGCAATGAGCTGGTCGAGCAACTGAAGATCAGCCAGCCGGAAGTGATCCTGCTCGACCTGGAAATGCCGGGGATGGACGGGATCGAAACGACGATGTACCTGAAGCGGATGCACCCGGAGATCAAGATCCTGATCCTGACGATGCACAACGAGGAAGAGATCATTCTCCACCTCATCGAAAAAGGCGCGCACGGTTTCCTGCTGAAAGACCACCCGATCGAAACGCTGGTGGACGCGATTTACGCGGTGATCGAAAATGGCTATTACTTCAACGATCATGTTTCAAAGGTGATGGTGAAGGGCCTCGTCAGGAACCAGAAGATCAAGCCCAGCTTCAACGAAGTGCGCCTGTCGGAACGCGAGGTCGAAGTGGTGCGGCTGATCTGCAGGGAATACACCAACAAGGAGATCGCCGACAAGCTGTTCATCAGCGTGCGGACCGTGGACGGGCACCGGGAAAAAGTGCTGCAGAAAACCGGCGCAAAAAACACCGCGGGGATCGTGATGTACGCGATCAGGAATAATATCCTGGATTAGGGTAGTGTTGCAATTTGAAAAATCCCCAAATGTTGGTTTACCACGGAGACACGGAGGCACGGAGTTCTCGATACGGCTACGCCTACCCGAGCTGACACTCCGTGTCCCCGTGTCTCCGTGGTTTTTCAATTTTCCGCCTATGAGCGGATATTTCCGGGGAAGGTCAAACTGATACGCTACCTGGATCAGGAAGGTTAACACCGCTTCACATTTTTCAGTTATTTTACGGCATGAATTGCATCATCGTCGACGACAACAAGCTCGCCCGCGCCATCCTCAATGACCTCGTTTCCGCTTACGACTCCATCGACGTGATCGCCGAATGCGCGGATACGTTCGAAGCGAAGAACGTGCTCGACAAAGAGCAGGTCGACCTCATTTTGCTCGACGTGGAGATGCCGAAAATGACCGGGCTGGATTTCATAAAAACACTGAAAAATCCCCCGCTGATCATACTCGTCACCGCGAAGGAGCATTACGCCGTGGAAGCATTCGAGCACAACGTCGTCGATTACATCGTGAAGCCGGTGAACGAGCAGCGCCTCATGAAAGCGCTCGACCGCGCGCAGGAAATTTTCAGCAGCCGCACGAAAACGGTGGAAAGCGCCGACAAGGATTTCATGTTCATCCGCGACAAAGGCGTGCTCACAAAGCTGAAAATGGACGACATCCTGTTCATCAAAGCGCTCGGCGATTACGTGACCATTCACACGCCCGCGAAGAATTATACGATCCACGTGAACCTGCGCACGATCGAGGAGAAGTTACCCGCGGGGAAATTTTTCCGGTTGCACCGTTCCTACATTATTGCGCTGGATAAAGTCGATACGGTGGAGCAGGATACGGTGTATATCAGTAAAAATCCGATTCCCATCGGCGAACAGCAGAAGCCGGCGCTGCTTGATCGATTGAATTTGATCTGAGAAGGAGGTATTAGGTATTAGGTCTTAGGTCTTAGGTGGTTGTCATTCCTTTCCGAAACTCTTTCCTAAGTCCTAATACCTAAGCCCTAACACCTTTCAACTCCCCACCACCCATTTCCCCCCTTTCACCCCCAAATTTCCCCTTTTCATCAATTTCCCCCAATCCAGCCCAGTAACGACGCTACTTTTAGGACGTAATCAAACAGCAACCCAAAAGCAGACGTTATGAAGATCCTGGTAGTCGACGACGATGCGCTCATTCTCCGGTCACTTTCCAGCCACCTCGCGGAAGAAGGGCACGAGGTGATCACCGCGAAAGACGGGGCGGAGGCGAACGACCGGATGGAGAACGAACGCCAGCGGCCCGACCTCGTGATCTGCGACCTGCTCATGCCGAACATTTCCGGTCTGACGTTCATGACCATCCTGCGCAACTTTCACAACTACAGCATCCCGGTCATCGTCATTTCTTCCCTGCAGAAAGGCGAGCTGCTTGCCGCGCAGGCGGGCTTCAGCGAAATCGATTTTATCGCCAAGCCATTTTCATTCCAGGACCTCAGCGAAAAAGTAAATAAACACAACAAAAAACTCATCCAGCCATGAAACGTCCGAACCAGCTTTCCCTGTTTATCGTAGAGGACAACCGGATGTATTCCCTGTACATCGATTCCCTGCTCAGCGAGCAATTCAACTATAAAGTGTACGCGTACACATCGGGTGAGGAATGCCTGAAAGACCTGTACCTCACGCCCGACATCATCATCCTCGATTACATGCTCGGCGGCATCAACGGGCTGGATGTGCTGAACCGCATCCGCAAGCAGCTGCCGGAAACGCAGGTGATCCTGCTGACCGCGCAGAAAGACCTGGACACGGCCGTCAAGCTCATGAAAGCCGGCGCTTACGAGTACATTATCAAAGACAAGGATGCGCCCGCCAAGCTCGTCGACGCGATCCTCCGCATTTCAAACGAGACGCGGAAAAAAATGAAGCGTTTCATCTTACTGTAACGATGACCACTTCAGCGGATCGACAGGTGAATGTGCTGCTGGCAGACGACAGCTTGCTCAGCCGCGAGCTGGCGGCGGCTTTCCTCGGCGAGCTCGGCTTTTCGTACAGCACGGCGGCGAACGGTTCGGAAGCGCTCGGCCTCCTGGAAAGCTCCAGCTTCCACCTCGTTCTGCTCGACATCGAGATGCCGGTGCTCAACGGTTACGATACCGCCCGCAAGATCCGCGAAGCCGGGATGAAGCTGCCCATCATCGCAATGACCGGGCACGACACGGATTCGGAACGAGAAAAATGCACGCAGTCCGGCATCGATGCCTGTGTCACCAAACCGTTTCAAAAAGAAAAATTGCATTCCCTCATGCTCGCACTCCTCAACATCCTCAGGCCGGAACAGGCGCTCCCCGGATCCACGCACGACGGCGGGGACGCGCGTTCTTCCGCGAAAGTGACCGATCTTACGCACCTGGCGGAAATCTCCCGCGGGCGCAAGGATTTTTTCATGTCGATGATCAGTATCTTTCTCGAACAGAACCGCGAAGACATGGACACGCTGGAAGCCGCGCTCCGCAAAAGCGATTTCGATACGATTCGCTTGATGGCGCACAAGATCGGCACGTCGGTCAGCTTCGTGGGGCTGGAACGCCACGTTCTTCCGCAGCTGAAAGAAATGGAGCAGCTCGGGGAACAGAAGATCAACCTTCCGAAAGCAAGGAAACTTTTTTACGAAGTTGCCCTGGTTTGCGAAACGGCGGAGAAAGAGCTGGTCGCGGTGCAGGCCAAAGAGAAGAACTGAAACAAGAACAGATGAAGCGGGTTGAACGAGCGAATACGCGAAAAGTGAAACTGCATTTTTACATGCGTGTTTTCCTGTTTTTCATTTTCGCATCCGGAAATGCGGCTGCGCAGCAGCAGCCTGCGGATTATCCCGTTCGCCTTTTCCCGGTCAACAGCAACGACGGCCTTTCACAGGGTTTCGTGCCCAGCATCATCCAGGACAGCCGCGGCTTCATCTGGTTCGCCACCAAAGACGGGCTGAACAAATACGATGGCTACCGGTTCACCATTTACCGTCACGATCCTGCCGACGCAAATTCATTGCCCGACAATTTTATCGGCGAGCTGATGGAAGATTCCCGCGGCCTCGTCTGGGTGGTTACGCCCGGGAAGCTGAGCATTTTCGATCCCGTGACGGAGCGCTTTTACCCGCTCGATCTCAGGCACCGCTCGGGCGAACGTTTCGAAGGCGTGCACCGGCTTACGGAAGATGCCGGCGGGAATGTCTGGTTCCGCTCCCGGAATGAGCAGGTTTGTGTGATGCTCAGGCCCGGTACAAACCCGGCGAGCGACATCTTCACGGAAAAATATGCGCCTGCCATTACGTATGAAAAAGATCTCCTTGCTGACTATCGCCTTGCGGGAACGTTGTCCGGGCCGTTCTATTTCGACGCAGAAGGCGGCATGTGGATGATCGCCGGGGATTCGATCTGTTATGCCGCGAAAAAAGATCAGCCTGCGGGAAAGATCACAAAGCGTCTCAGCACGGGAAATTTTTTCGGCTGGCCGGGATGCCGCGTGCACCACATCGCTTCCGACAGCAGGCACCGCACCGTTTATTTCATCACGACCGCGGGCATTGCCGTGTACGATCTTGTTACCGGCACCATGGAAAGAACATTCCCGCGGGCGATCGCGAATTATCCTTTCCGCCAGGGATTCGCCATCGATGAGAACCGGAATGCATGGCTGAACCTGAACGACACGATGTTCTTCATGGATTACCAGGCCGGCAATTTCCGCAAGATCGCGCCGGTCAACATTGAAACCGGTACGTGGCGTTCCTACGGCATCGAGGCGATCCTGGTCGACCGCAGCGGCATCGTGTGGATGGGGAGCAACGGCTACGGCGTATTCAAGTACAACCCGAACATCGCCAGGTTCCACCTTTCGGAAACGGGCGCCATGGGCTGGATCAGCGGCACGCGCGACGGGCGGATCGTTTATGAAAGCAGGCACGGGTTGTACAGCTTCGATCCGTATGCGCAAAAAACAACCGGCAAAATATTTACGGATGGAATTTTTTTCCATCACGTGAACGGTCCCGACGACAGGGCCCCGCGGTGCTTTATCCAGGACCGCCAGGGTATTTTCTGGCTGGCTTACGGCAACGGCCACCTTGCGCGGTATGATGAGCAGCAGCAATCCATCCGCTTTTATCATGTGGGTGGAAACGACAGCGGGCGGACGAGCGCCACGCGCCTCTGGCTGGATGCGGACGGTTACCCGTGGATGCTCGTAGAGAATGTCTTCAGCCAGACTTCGATCCATCGCTTCGACCCTGCGACGGAAACGTTCAGCGCGCCGGTGTTCTTTCCGAAAATGAACGGGCGGTACCTGTACGCGATCGTCTCTGCAGTGCTCGTCAGCCCGCAGGGCGATTTCTGGTTCGGCACGACGCACGGGCTGTATTCCTATTCACCCAACACGCAAAAGTGGAAAGCGTTTCACCACCTTGCCGGTGATCCTTCGTCGCTCAGCAACGACCTCATCTTCTCGCTGTGTCACGATCCCGCGCAGCCCGGCAGCTATCTCTGGGTCGGCACCAACAGCGGCGGGCTGAACCGCCTCGACATCGCAAAAGGAACGTTCACCTGCTTCACCGATAAGGACGGCCTGCCGAACAACGTGATCTACGGCATCCTCAGCGACAACAGCGGAAACCTGTGGATCAGCACGAACCGCGGGCTTTGCCGTTTCAACCCGGGCACGAAGGAATGCAAGAACTTCTATGCGAGCGACGGACTTCAGAACAACGAGTTCAACCGTTATTCCTATTACAAAGCTCCCGACGGCGCGCTGTATTTCGGTGGCGTGAGCGGGCTGAACTTTTTTTACCCCGAACAGATCAACACCAGCGGTCTCGCGCCTGCCATCGTGTTCACGGGGCTCCGGCTGTTCAATACGGAAGTTTCGTTCGACGATCCCGGTTCGCCCATCCGGAAACCGCTCGACTACCTCGACGGGATCGTGCTTAACTACGACCAGGATGTCATCGCGCTGGAATTCGCCGCGATGGATTTTTCCGCGCCCGAAAAAAACCAGTTCCGCTACAAGCTCGAAGGTTTCGACAAAGACTGGACGTTCTCCGGCACGCGCAACGAAGCGATCTACACCGGTCTTGTCCCGGGCGAATACACGTTCATCGTGGAAGCCTCCAACAGCCAGGGCGCATGGACGCCGCAGGGCCGCACGCTGCGCATCGTCGTGCTTCCGCCGTGGTGGCAGACGTGGTGGGCGCGCATCTCGCTGTCCGCCATCGGTGCAGGGCTCGTCCTGCTTTTCCTCTGGCTGCGCACGGCAGGATTGAGAAAGCGCCAGAAGCAGCTCGAGGAAAAAGTGCGCGAGCGCACGCAGGAGCTCAACGAATCGATCACGTTCCTGAAGCAGACGCAGGACCAGCTCGTGCAGAATGAAAAGCTGGCTTCGTTCGGACAGCTTACCGCGGGCATCGCGCACGAGATCAAGAACCCGCTCAACTTCATCAACAACTTTTCCGAGCTGAGCCACGAGCTGATCGAAGAGCTGAAAGAAGCGCGTACGGACGAGGAGCGGAACGAGATCCTCGAAAGCCTGAAGAGCAATCTTTCCAAGATCAACCACCACGGCAGCCGCGTGGATTCCATCATCAAGAGCATGCTCGCGCACAGCCGCGGCGCAGGCGCGGTGAAGCAGATCACCGACGTCAACAAGCTGTGCGAGGAATATACGAACCTCGCTTACCACAGCATGCGCGCCAACGTGCAGGATTTCACCTGCCACATCAAAAAGCAGCTCGACCCGACGCTCCCGGGCCTGTACGCGATTCCGCAGGACATCAGCCGCGTGCTGCTGAACCTGCTGAACAACGCGTTCTACGCCGTCAACGAAAAACGAAAAGTTTCCGGCCCCGATTACCGTCCCGAGCTTTTTATCTCCACGACGAAAGAAGAAGGTTCGGCCGTGATCACCGTGCGCGACAACGGCAGCGGCATACCGGAAACGATCAAGCGAAAACTGTTCACGCCGTTCTTTACCACAAAACCTGCCGGGGAAGGAACCGGCCTCGGGCTGAGCATCAGCGCCGACATCGTCGAGGCGCATGGCGGAACGTTGCAGGTCGACTCCCGCGAGAACGAGTTCACCGAATTCACCATCCGCATCCCGCTGAGGGACCCGGAACAGGCATCAAGGTTAAACTGACATGCAGGCCGGCGCTGGAATAAATATATATCTTGCTTTTGGAAAAGACCCAAAACAAAAGCTCATGATAAAAGTGCTCGTGGTCGACGATGAAAAAGACGTCGAGGATTTATTTCGCCAGCAGTTCCGCAAAGAACTGCGTGCCCAACAGCTGCAGCTGCATTTCGCTTACTCCGGCGACGAAGCGCTGCGGTTCATGAAAACGCTCGACCCGTTCGATCTCGTTCTCCTGATGTCGGACATCAACATGCCGGGCATGTCGGGCCTGGAGCTGCTCAAGATCACGAAAGCGACCTTTCCCGGGCTGCATGTGATCATGATCACGGCGTACGAAGACGACAGGAATTACTGGAAAGCAAAAGAATACGGCGCGGACGATTTTTTCACGAAGCCCGTCGATTTCGCAAAGCTGCGCGCACAAATGTTCAACCTGAAACCTCAATAAATGGCCGCAAGGATATTGGTTGTCGATGACGAAAAGGATCTCGAACTGCTCATGCGCCAGAAATTCCGGCACAAGATCAGCTCCGGGGAACTCGTCTTTGATTTCGCGTTCAACGGGCAGGAAGCGCTCGTGAAAGTGAAAAGCGAAGGCCCGTTCGACATGATGATCACCGATATCAACATGCCGGAAATGGACGGGCTGACGTTGCTCGGCAAGATCCGGGAAGAAGGAAGCCATCTCAAAGCAGTCGTGGTTTCTGCGTACGGCGACATGGCCAACATCCGCACCGCCATGAACCGCGGCGCGTTCGATTTCCTCACCAAGCCGATCAATTTCAAAGACCTCGAGGTGACGATCGAAAAAACATTGCGTGAAGCGGAGCTCATCCGTGAAGGCATCGCCGCGCGCGAAAACCTGGAGCGCGCCACCATCGATCGCGAGATCGCGGTGATCGAAAAGCAGAAGGCGGAAGAATCGCGCCGCCTCGAGCAGCAGTTCCTCGCCAACATGAGCCACGAGATCCGCACGCCGATGAACGCGGTGATCGGCATGACCAACCTCGTGCTGAAGACGAAGCTCGACGAGCAGCAGCTGAAATACATCAAGGCGATCAAAGTTTCTTCCGACAACCTGCTCGTCATCATCAACGACATTCTCGAAGTGTCGAAGATCGAAGCAGGGAAGATCGAGCTCGAGCAGATCCCGTTCCTGCTTGACGAGGTGCTCGGCAACGTGAACAGCGTGCTGCATTTCAGGGCGGAGGAAAAAGGACTGAAGCTCGTCATGGAGCAGGAGAGCGGCATTCCCGGCCTGCTGGGTGATCCGTCGCGGCTCAACCAGGTGCTCATCAACCTCGTCGGCAACGCGATCAAATTCACCGCGCGCGGAAGCGTGGAAGTGAAATGCCGCATCGCGGAGCGCAGCGGCGACAAGGTGCACATCGCGTTTTCGGTGAAAGACACCGGCATCGGCATCTCCGAAGAACAGATCGGGAAGATCTTCGAACGTTTCACCCAGGCCAGCTCCGACACGAACCGGAAATACGGCGGCACCGGCCTCGGCCTCACGATCTCGCGCCAGCTGGTCGAGCTGCAGGGCGGAAGCATCGGCGCCACCAGCAAGCCGGGCGAGGGAACGACATTCACGTTCACCATTCCGTATGCCGTGGCCGGTGACGTTGCCGCTTCGAAAACCCCGGCCGCGCTGCCGCTCAGCGAGCTCCGCACGACGCGCATCCTCCTGGTGGAAGACAACGCGTTCAACCAGATCGTCGCCGTCGACACGCTGAAGGAATATCTCCCGGAAGCGACCGTGCACGTTGCGGAAAACGGGAACGTCGCCATAAAGAAGCTGCAGGAAGAAACATACGACCTCGTGCTGATGGACATCCAGATGCCGGAGATGGACGGCTACGATGCCACGCAATACATCCGCCGTCAATTCTCCTCGCCGCTGAACGCCATTCCCATCCTCGCGATGACCGCCAACGCGACGCGCGGGGAGATCGAAAAATGCCGTCTCTGCGGAATGAACGACCACATCGCGAAACCTTTCGTTCCTGAAAACCTTCTCCTGAAAATGGCGGAAGTGCTCGGGGGACGACGGTCAGCTGCCAAGTAATATTTTATTTTAACTTTGTTTGCAACCCATGCAACCCTCAACAGTCAAAGTAACCGACCTGGATTTCCTGCAGAATTTCACGGGAAATGACACGGCGAGAATGCGGAAATACGTTTCCATGTTCCTCGGTTCAGCTCCCGCCGAAATGAACGCGATCCGTCAAAGCCTCGCCGGCCAGGACTGGAACGCATTGCGCGCCGCCGCGCACAGTCTCAAGCCGCAAATGGTTTACATGGGCGTAAAAAGCGGTGAAGAGCTCCTGAAGACGATCGAGCACGATGCCGGCAATACGGTCATCGACCGGCTCCCTGAACTCGTGGAACAGTTCGACAAACTTTTCGTTACCGCGTGCGACGAGCTCGATGCATTTCTCAAACAAACCGAAAACTAATTTCCACACTCCCGATCATGAAAGAGATCAAAATGATTTTTATCGTCGACGACGATCAGAACCAGGCCACCATGGTTGCCGATCACCTGGCCAAGTTCAGGAACATCACCATCAAGACGTTCTCTTCCGGCGAAGAATGCCTGAAGAACCTGTCGCTCGACCCGCAGATCATTTTCCTCGATTACAATTTCGACAAGGTGGGCCCCAAAGCCATGAACGGCGTGGATAT
Organism: uncultured Chryseobacterium sp.; assembly: GCA_966211705.1. GTDB lineage: Bacteria > Bacteroidota > Bacteroidia > Palsa-965 > Palsa-965. Next base: position 62,277 of record CBIHOC010000008.1, on the reverse strand, counting down.
CCTGAAGAAGCTGAAGGAATCGAATCCCGATATCGAAGTGGTGATGTTCTCCGGCCAGGACAAGATCGAGGTGGCGGTGAATACCATGAAATACGGCGCGTTCGATTACATCGTCAAGAACGAGAGCTCTTTCCACCGTTCCGAGAACGTCATCAAAAACATCATCCGCAAGCTGAAGCTGGAAGCGAGCGTGAAGACCTACAAGCGTCTCTTCATCAGCTTCGCCATCGCCTTCATCGGCATGCTCATCACGGTCGCCATCCTGTGGGCGAAAGGAATGATCAAAGATCCGGGCTGGATCTGATCACCGCATGGCGGTTCTATCCGCGGAAGAGGCAGGAATGTGGGTTTGCGAATAAGCGTACCGGTACCGCCCGTTGATCAACGGGTAAGCAAAGCATTTGACCTTTTTCTTCCGATTCAAAAACTCCGTCCCCCGGAACGAACCCATGGATAGCGTAAAAGAAAAAACGGCAAAACCCAAAACAGGTACTGCGCCCGCCGACGCGAACGCGCTCGTGCAGCCGGTCGTTTGTTCGTCGCCGGAGCCGGGCCACCAGGCGGCGGACGTGCTGACGCTGGAAGCCTTCATCAGCCTGCTGAAAGAGGAGGAAGATTACTGGACCGGCGAGCAGAACAACACGAAGCTCATGATCACCCGTCTCCGGAAGATCTTCTACGACCAGTGGGGCTGGAACAGCGAGCTCATCCGCGGCGCAGCGGATGTTGACACGCGTTACATCGTGGAGATCGTCGATACGCCGACCGACCAGACGATGGAAGTCACGCGCTTCAGCCAGAACCAGTACGAGCCGAAGCATCGCCTGCTCACGTACCGCCCCGACGACCGCGTGTACGGGAACACGCGCGCGGGACAAACGCCTTTCATTTACGTCAGCGATCACCAGGAAGTGGTGCTGCCGGACGGTTGTTATTGCGACATCGGCCACGTGCTTGCCGGTCTCGACGCGTTCAATTACCCGCAGGTGGTGACGCCGCTGCCGGGCTACATTCGTTTCCTCAAGTACCTCGGCCCGCACGTCGATTCCAACGCGGACGTGGTGACGTGGCTCGGCGACATCGCCAGCTCATCCGTTGATTTTCTTTTCGACTATCTCCGCAACGGCAAAACTCCGCTGACGCGCGAACAGCAGCAGGAATACATCGACTGCGACGCCCCGGGCTCCGACATGATGGGCGACATCGACCCGTACGTGATCGCAACACATTATGACATTGCATCTTCGAACGGCCTGCGCCTGACGGATATTCTCACGGATTATTATTTCGGCACGGGAGGAAATCCGCCGTTGCGCGCGAGAAGATTTTCTCTTTTCTGCAAAGCGGTCGGGCTGGAAGGCTGGGACGGGGCGAATTTTTCGAACGAGAAAAAATGGCTGAAAGATTATAAACGCCAGCTGCGCGACAATTGCTGCTTCCAGTTCATCAGCCTCGCGGAGCACGACCTGCGCAGCATCCTCATGGTGTTTAAGATCTGGTTCAACGGTTACGGCGACGTGCTGAAGCTGGAGCTGCTGCTGCAGATTTTCCTCGACGCGTTAAAAGAGAACATCAAAAAAGAACCTTCCAACCGACCCCTATGACGATCCAGAACAAAAAGGTGTTTTACCTGCTTTGCCTGTACCTGGCGATTTTCTTTTTGCCGTACATCGGTGCGCTGGTCCGCTACGACGGAACGCTGCCTCCCGATTTTTTCCAGTTTCCCCCGGTGGTCGCGGGCGAAAAGGCGCCGTTCAACCTCACGGTATTCATCACCATCTCCATTATCTTTTTGATCCTCATCCTTTTTTATCTCACGCCGAAGCTGTTCGGTTTTAAAAAATACGTTGCCCCGCCGAAACCCCCTGTCACGAAAACGCGCCTGCCGGCCTGGTTCTGGATCGGGCTGCTGATGTGGGCGCCGACGCTGTTCATCATGTGGTCGAAGATGAGCGAGCCGAAGTGGGTGCTCAACTGGGTAGCGTTGCCGCTGTACTGGGGATTCACGCTGATGATCGACGGGTGGGTGTACAAGCGCACGGGTGGAAAATCGATCCTCTCCACGTCCATCCAGCGACTGATCGGAATCGGCGTCGCGTCCATCGCGGGCTGGCTGATCTTCGAATACCTGAACTTTTTCGTGGCTGAAAACTGGGTGTACCCGAAAGCGGACCTCATTCCCGTCGCCGAATTCACCATCTATGCCGTGATCGGGTCGTCCGGCCTGCTGCCGCTCGTGTTCGAATGGTACAGCTTGTTCAACACGTTCGGGTTCGTCAATAAGTATAAGAACGGTCCGAAGATCGTCGTGCCCTCATCGATCAATACATTTTTGCTTGTCGTGATGTTCGCCGGTTTGTTCTTCATCAGCTTTTATCCCGACGGGCTGTTCGGCTTGCTGTGGATGGCGCCGATGTTCGTGCTCGCGATCGGTCTCGACAAGATCGGGATCTGGACGCCGTTCACGCCGCTGAAAAAAGGCAACTGGGCGCCGATGATGATCTTCGCGCTGTCGTACCTCGTGCAGGGATTTCTCTGCGAATGCTGGAACTACATGAGCGCTTCGCACGATGCGGCCGGGAACCTCGTGGAAACCTATAACCCCGATTACTGGACCTACAGTGTTCCTTACGTCAACGTGCTGCACGTATTCGAAATGCCGCTGCTCGGGTTCTCCGGTTATCTTCCGTTCGGCGTGTACTGCGCGATCTGGTGGATCTCCTTTTCCTGCTTCATGAATATTCCCACCGATATTCACCAGAACGACCACCAAGAAATCTGACCCATGAAAAACGTTCTCCTCACATTTTTCCTTCTTTTTGCATTCTCCCTGCAGGCCAAAACGGTTACGTGGGACGGCAAAAGCGAGTCGCTGCTGATCGGGCAGGACGTGATGATCTACGAGGAGATGGGAGGGATCAAGCCGCAGCACCATACGATCGAACAAATTTCATCGGATGCGTTTGCGGAAAAGTTCGTCGCGTCGGACAAGCCGATCCTGGATTTCACGACGTCCACGTCGGTGTACTGGGTGAAAATTTCTTTTGAAAATAAAACGAACGATCCCTTGCTGCTGGAGGTGGCCCAGGCGTTGCTCGAAACTGCGGATTTCTATTACCGGGATTCATCGGGAAAATGGATGTCGTACAAAGCGGGCTATTCCGTGCGCCGCGACCGGAAGCTTTACAACCATCATTTCCAGCTTTTCCCGCTGCCGGAAAACGGCGGTGAATTTTACCTGCGCTTCAAAGCGAACGGAACTCCTGTGCCGATCCGGATCTGGAAGGAACCCGATTACGAGAGCAAGATCACCAACCAGAAGATCATCTACGGCGTGTACATGGGGCTCATGCTTTTTGTGATCCTCAACAACCTGTTCCTGTTCTTCTCGCTCGGGCGGATCACGTATCTCCATTATTCCTTCCTCGTATTCCTGTACGCCATGTTCTCCGCTGTTTTCGACGGTTACATCACGTACCTGTTCCCCGGCATCGACCTGATGCAGTGGTATTTTCTCAACCCGATCCTCAACCAGCCTAACGGCCTGCTGTTCTGCCTGCTCTTCCTCGACGTGAAAAAATACCTGCCGAAGATGTACAAGTTCGCAGTCGTCATGCTGATCTATTTCACCTCGTACATTTTCTGGTACAGCTTCCTTCCCGAATCGGCGGGACTCGCGCTCAACCAGCTGCACGCGCTGCTCGGCATCCTGGTCATGGCTACGCTGGGCATCATGACAGGCCGGAAAGGAAACCGGCTCGGCTATTATTATGCGTTCGCGTACATCCTCTTCTTCGTGATCGCGACCACCGAAGTGATCTATGACCGCACAGGAAGTCCGTCGTACCTGTTCGAGCTCAGCCACGTTTCCATCGCCATCTTCATCGAGGTGTTCCTGCTGGCGTACCTGCTGTCGTTACGTTTCAAGTGGGAGAAAGCGGACATTGAAAAAGCGCGTGTTGAAGCGCAGCAGCAGGTGCTGGAAAAAACGAAGGAGAACGAACGCATCATCCGCGAGCAGAACCTCGTGCTCGAGCAGAAGGTGCATGAACGCACGCTTGCACTGCAGGAGACACAACAGCAGCTCGTGCAGAAAGAGAAACTGGCATCGCTCGGCCAGCTCACGGCGGGCATCGCGCACGAGATCAAGAACCCGCTCAACTTCATCAACAACTTCACCGACGTTACCCGTGAAATGGTTGGCGAGCTCATCGTGTCCAATGATCCCGGGGAACGAACGACGCTCAGCAAGGACATCCAGCAGAACCTCGACAAAATTTCCTACCACGGCAAACGCGTCGACGAGATCGTGAAAGGAATGCTGCTGCACAGCAGGATGGGCGGTGCGGAAAAGCAGCCGGCAAACATCAACACGCTGTGCGAAGAGACCATCAACCTCGCTTCACAAGGCATGCGCTCGGCCGATCCCAACTCGGTGCATCTGATCGAGCGGTCTTTCGCGCCCGGCCTGCCGCATATCCCGGTGGTGGCGCAGGACATTTCGCGGGTGCTGCTGAACCTCGTCAGCAATGCGTCGTACGCGGTGAAAGGAAAAACCGGCGGAAAAATTTCCGTCAGCACCACGCAGACCGCGCAGCATGTCGTCATCAGTGTGAAAGACAACGGATCGGGCGTGCCTGAACATCTGAAGGCGCAGATCTTCCAGCCATTCTTCACCACGAAGCCGGCCGGCGAAGGCACGGGGCTCGGCCTCAGCATCAGCTACGACATCGTCAAGGCGCACGGCGGGGAGATCCGCATCAATTCGCCTGCGGGAGGCGGAACGGAATTTATCGTGGTGCTGCCGGTGGAAAAACAACAGTGAACAACGTGCTGAACAAATAAAAGCCGGATGAGAAGTGTGATGAAATGTTTGTGGGCGATCGTGCTGGTTCTTCCGCTCACTGCTGCGGCGCAAAAGAAGGAGCAGGCGTACGTAGATTCATTGCTGCAGGTGTTACGCACCGCAAAAGAAGATACGTCAAAAGCGGACCTGTTGTCGCGCATCTCTTTTTCTTACCAGTCGCTTGATCCTGCCGAAGGCATCCGTCACGGGGAAGACGGGTTTGCGCTGGCTGAGAAACTAGGCTGGAAAAAAGGAATGGCGAGAGCGAACAACTCGATCGGCGTGAATTACAAGGCCCGGTCGGATTACCCGAAGGCGCTGGAATATTTTCTCGCGGCGTTGAAGCTCAACGAAGACATCCGCGACACGACCGGCATCGCGCAGAACAGCGGGAACATCGGCATCGTTTACAAAACGCTGGGCGATTACACCAACGCGATGAAATATTACGGGCAGGCGCTTTCGCTGTACGAGAAGCTGGGCGATCAGAAAGGGATCGCGATCAATCTCGGGAACATCGGCATCCTGTACAATACGCAGAAGCAGTATGCGAAGGCGCTCGAGTATGAGCTTAAAGCGCTCGAAACCTGGAAGGCGATCGGCAATAAAAAAAGCGTTGCGCTCTGGCTGGGAAACATCGGCATCGTGTACGGCGATTCCGGCGAATACAAAGTTGCGCTCGGCTACGCACAGGAAGCGCTTGCCATCAATGAAAGCACCGGGAATAAAAAAGGCATGGCCGACAATTACCGCAGCCTCGGCTCTTTTTATTACGGCATGGCAAAGGATGAAGCAACAGCTCCCGGAAAAGCGAACCTGCTGCATCTCGCGGATGTGAACCTCCTGGAGGCGCTGGACATCGCCGCCGGGCTGGGCGACCTGAGGAACCTGCAGGAGATCAACGACATTCTTTCAAAAGTGCACGAGCTGGGCGGGAACCACGATCGCGCGTTGAAGCATTACAAAGAATACGTCCTCTATAAGGATTCGATCTTTTCCATGGACAGCAAAAAGATGATCGCCGGCCTGGAAGCAAAACGTGAAGCCGAGCTGAACAAAAAAGAAATTGAAATGCTGAACAAGCAGCGCGAGCTGGACCAGGAGCGCTCGCGCAGGACGACCATCTATTTCATCACCGGGCTTGGAGCGCTCGTCGTAGTTTCGGTATTGCTCCTCAGCCTTTACCGCGTCAAGCAGCGGAGCAACGTGCAGCTGAAACGCGCGCTCGAAAACCTGAAGGAAACGCAGCAGCAGCTTGTGCAGCAGGAAAAGCTCGCTTCCCTCGGCCAGATGACGGCCGCCATTGCGCACGAGATCAAGAACCCGCTGAATTTTGTCATCAATTTTTCTTCCCTGAGCAGGGACCTTGTCGGCGAGCTGGAGACCGCAACACCCGGGGAGCAGCGCGAGATCATCGCCATGCTGAAAGAAAATCTCGCCAAGATCGAGCACCACAGCAGCCGTTCCGACCAGGTGGTGAAAGCGATGCTGATGCACAGCCGCACCGGCAGCGCCGAACGTGTGCCCACCGACATCAATGCGCTTTGCAAAGAAATGATGAGCCTTGCCGCGCACAGCAGCAAGCTCGAAGACCCCGGCTTTTCCTTCACCATGGATAGCTCGTTTTCGCCCGCGCTTCCCGCGCTGCGTATCGTGCCGCAGGAAATTTCACGCGTCATCCTGAACCTGCTGGACAATGCCATTTACGCCGTAAAGCAGGAAGGAACAACGCCGAAGATCACGCTCAGCACACAACGTTCGGGCGATGCAGCGCTGATCGTTATAAAAGACAATGGCCCGGGAATCCCCGTTGCCGACCGGGAAAAAATTTTCCAGCCGTTCTTCACGACAAAACCTTCGGGGAAAGGAACCGGCCTCGGACTCAGCATCAGCTACGACATCGTCAAGGCGCACGGCGGGGAGATCAGGATCAATGCGCCGGCTGAAGGCGGAACGGAGTTTATTGTGGAGCTGCCGGTAAAAGAGTAGGTGCGTTTACGATAAATATTTTTCGGTTACTAAATTTTCCTGCCGTTCCCTCAATGGCGACAACCGGAGTCTCATTTACGGTTGTTGTTTCTTTATTCCCGGGTTTAATTTGATTGATAAGTTGCTTGTCTTTTATTGACGGGCCACTTGCTGCATTGCCGGGCAACGGCAAATAATCAACCCCTAAAACCACACAACTATGCTCAACAAACTCTTCATCCGCACCAGGAGGACCGGCAGGCTCGCGGTTTTCTCTTTCCTGCTGCTGGCCCCATGCGCAGTCCATGCGCAGGCCGGGGAAACGGCTTCCGAAAACCACGAGCTTGACAGCGTAAAGAGCTGGATCGCTAACTCCAGCCTGGTGTTTATTAAAAACATGGGACAATACGATCATCTCGCTGTGAAAGGGGAGAAGATTTTCTACGTCGCTTCTTCCAAAGGAGCGGATGTCCGGATCACAAACCATGGGATCACATATATCATGTCGCATACGCCGGACATGATGGATCCGAAAGAAAAAGACATTGACCCGGTAAAGGGCCCGCTCACCCGTTATCACCGGGTGAACATGGAGCTGCCGGGTGCAAAGATCGATGCGCAGTCCATCGTCGAATCGGAAAAAGAGATAACGGTGTACAATTTCTTTACGGCTGTTTACCCGGAAGGGATACTTAATGTTCCGTCGTACCGCAAACTCACTGTTCGATCCATTTACGAAGGCATCGACTGGGTGATCTATTGCAACGGCAACCAGGGTATGAAATTCGATTTCATCGTTCACCCCGGCGCCGATCCGTCGCTCATCCGTTATACTTATGTCGGCGCGGACAAGGTGACGCTGGATAAAGAAAAGGAGCATATCCTGCTGCAGACGTCGATGGGCACACTCGAAGAAGGACAACTGCTGAGCTATTACGAGGACAGCAAGATGGAGGTCCGTTCCACGTTCAGGCTGGATGGGACGACGGTTTCGTTCGACCTGGAAGATTACGATACGCGGAAGACCGTAGTGGTTGATCCGCCGCTGGTATGGGGCACGCACAATGGTGACGGCGCCAACCAGGGTATCCTGGATTGCGTCAACGACAACCAGGGAAACATGTATGCGACGGGATATACGCTTGGTCATGTTCAACCGGTTGATCCGGGCGGCGGGGCATACTATCTGCCGGCAAATGCAGGCGGGGCGGATGCCTGTATTTTAAAATTCGATTCCTGGGGGCGAAAGATCTGGGCGACGAACTATGGCGGAACTCAGAATGAGATCGGGCGAGACATCACCTATTTTGCCGGAACGAATTCCATTATGATCGTGGGAAATACGGGTGGCGGTGGTTTCCCGGTAACGGGTGGCGCCTACCAGGTCGCGTTCGGCGGTGGCTGGACGAATGGCAGCGGCATCGGTGGTGACGGATTCTACCTTCGCTTCAACGTGAGCGGGGTCCGGAATTATGCAACCTATTTCGGCGGAACGGCCGATGATCAGTTCTGGGCATCGGCAACCAGCACTTCGAACGGCAGAACGTTTATCGTCGGCTCCACCTGGACGCCGGGTGTTACGCCTTTCCCGATCATCGGCCCTGCTGTGCAGCCCTTTTATGGCGGAGGCACGACAGATGCAGTGCTCGTTGTATTTTCACCGGCAGACGTTCCGATATACGGTACTTTTCACGGCGGAAATGGCGATGATCTTGGACTTTGCATCGATAACAACGACGCGCTTATTGCCGGCAAACGTGTTTACATCGGCGGCAGCACGACCGGGGGAAGTTTCCCGCTTGTGAATAATACTTCGATCCAGGGAGCATATGGCGGAGGCGCCACTGATGGTTTTATTGCGCGTTACGATATGTCGGCAACACCTGCAAGAATGTGGTCTTCCTTCCACGGCGGCGCAGGGGCAGACCGGGTAAGAAGCGTGCTGGCGTACACGACGCATCACATTTATTTTGCAGAGGAGACGAGCTCGTCGACGTACACGATCTGTAACCCGGCGTATAACTACAAGGGCTTACTCGATGCTTTTGTGTTCCGGGTAGTCGACGCCACGCTGCCTCCGTTCATTAATTTTGGTGCGTATTTCGGTTCAGCAGCGAATGATTCGCCGTGGGATATGGCGCATGCAGGTAACGGTGTCATTTATCTCGTGGGGGAAACGTTCGGCAATAATTTTGCACCCATTGTTCCCACCGCGCCTGGTTGTGACTATGACCAGGGAGCAACAGGTGGAGGACAGGATGGTTTTATTGTCCAGTTCGACGAGTGGTGCACCGTACTGTGGTCGACCTATTACGGCTGGAATGCATCCGATTGGATAATGGGTGCTTCGGTCGACCTGAATGGATGCCTGTGGTTCGGCGGGGAACTGCATTCCGTTATAGGCAACCCGTTCAATGTCCCGCTGGAAACATTCAATCCCGGGGCCGGGGCTTATGCCCAGGCCGGCACGGCCGGGAACGGTACATTTGGAAGCCACGAACAGGGACTCGGAAAATTCTGCGATTGCCCCGTCGCTTATGCAGGCCCTGATAAAAGTTCCTGCTGCGGAGGTGTGCAGATCGGTGTAAACCCGGTGCCTTGCTACACGTACGCATGGGCCCCGGTGACAGGACTTTCCAACCCGAACATTGCCAACCCGGTTGCGAACCCTGCCGTAACAACAACATATACATTGACCGTAAGCGCGCCAGGCTGTCCGCCGACAACAGACGTTATGGTATTCACGAGGATCACACCGTCCTGCTGCAGGCTGGCACAGCCGGACTCGTCTGCATATTCGGTGTACTCTGTTTACCCGAACCCGACGCGCGGAGAAGTAAACATCCAGCTCTTGAATCCTGCCGGCATTGCGATGATCGAGACGTATGACGCGATGGGCAGGTTGATCGAAACAAAGCAGGCTGCCGGAACCGCGCTGATCACGCTTTCGCTCGAAGGCCGCGCGACCGGCGTCTATTTCGTGCGCATCCAGGTTGAAGGAAAGGTTTACATCGAACGCATCGTGAAAGAGAATTGATCGCATCCTGTTTTTACAGCCCGGTTTTTTCAGCAGCTCATGTTGGAAAAACCGGGTTTCTTTTTTGAACTGGTGGCATATGCGTTTACTGTTGTATTTTTAAAACCCTTAAAACGTAAACACATGCCCGCAACAAACTGGTCGACCGCGCTTAAACCTTTGCTGAAAAAATACAAAGGCAGGCAGCACCCGCTCGAGTACAAGAATATTTACCAGTTGCTGGTGATGGTGGTTTTATCCGCGCAGGATTCCGACCGCAACATCAACAAGCTCGCGCCCGATCTGTTCAAAGCGTTCCCGAACATGAAAGTGCTGTCGAAAGCGACTGAAGACACGTTGCTCCCGTTCATCCGGAAAGTGCGGAACTCGCGTAATAAGCTGAAGTGGCTGCTGCAGATCGCACAAGCGGTGAAAGACGACAAAAAAATTCCGCTGACGATGGAAGGGCTGACGGAGCTGCCGGGCATCGGGCGGAAATCGGCGAACGTGATCATGCGTGAAGCTGGTGTGAAAGCGGAAGGCATCATCGTCGACCTTCACGTGGTGCGTGTGGCGCCGCGTATCGGTGTGGCCACGGGAACCGATCCGAAAAAGATCGAGCAGCAGCTGATGGAAGCCATCCCGCAAAAAGACTGGGGCGAGATCGGCATGGCCATTTCTTTCCTTGGCCGCGAGACCTGCCGGCCGTCGCACCCGGAACATCACGATTGCGTGGTGCGGGAAGTGTGCGCGTATTATAAAGAGAAGCAGAGGTAGTTTGTCTCCAGCGACAGTTGCTGAATTGTAATGATAGCCACAGCCCACCAGCCAACCACCTTAAGCTTAGCGGGAATTTGCTTGATATTTTCCGTATTGGGTTTTTCTGTCGCTGCCTAAAACGCAGATATTTCAATTCGTCGGCATCACAACAAGTTTTCCCAAGTGCCTTCTTTCATCATTTCCGGTCAGGTAACATTCATACACACCACGTGCAAGCGTATGTCTGAAAGTAGTCAGCGAATATCCATTTTCTCCAGGTGTACTAATTTCACTCTGCAGCACAAGCCTTCCCCGCATATCAACAATGCAGATTTGCTGGCCTGCTTCAGCATTGGGTATCCCGACAGAAAATTCGTCCTGCACAGGATTCGGGAAAATGATTGATTCTTCTGAATAGAATGGATCGGGAACGTAGAACTTCCCGAGTGAGTCGAGCTTGGTGAGGAATGCATCGAATATAAACGGTAGTGAATGCGTGACGCTTTGGCCTGTTAGAATGATGCCGTTGTCTGCCGGGCAGAATTTTAAATCGGCAAGATATTCATCCGACCAAGTACCTGTTGGGCGGACCAGGATTCTGTCCCATATAAGGGTTCCGTTTTTATCAGTACGGATCAGCCAGATACGATAGTATGCATCCGCCGTATATACAGTAGATCCAATAATGTACCCGCTGTCACTGTCCATCGTCATACAAGTAACGCCAAGAAGGGTTGTTGTAACCGGCGGAGTAAAAGTATCTTGTGATGTAATCGTTTTAGCCGGGTCAAGAAATCTGAGGAGAAGTTTTGGTTCTCCTCCTATCATTTGACCTCCCGCAACCGTAATAGCACCTGCATTTCTCAGGGAAAACGATGTTCCAATTGCCGGGAAAAACTCGGGGAAATCATAGGTAACCGGGCTGGTACCGTCGGGTTGCGTTTCTATAAACCGCTGTTCGCCGTTGCTTTTGATGATCGCAATCAGCAGGTTTCCATTTGCAAGCTCTCGTACGGTTCCCGCTTCAGCCACTGCGAGCGCCGGGTTTAAATCCCGTGCCCATAGCGAATCTCCGTTCGCGTCCAACTTTATCAACCACGACCGCCAGCCAGTGCTATTGATGGTAGTGCGGACACAAATTGCTACATAGCCGTTATCGGCAGTCTGAATAATAGAGCGCACCCGATTATTAGGTGTCGGGCGCATACTGGTAACCCATTCAAAGTTTCCCGAAGCATCATATTTTCTGAAATGGAGTTCTGAAATGACTGCGCCCGCCCAATCGTCGCCTGTGATAAATCCTCCGTCATTCGTCCGCGTTACCCATTTAGTGCTGGCGTTATATCCGTTAATCGAGTCAATTAATTTAATTGTCCGGCCAACTGAATCCGTTTGTAAGACATACGCATGACTATCGAAATTGAGGCCGCCGGCATGACCGGCAACGAGATATCCTCTTTGAAAATTTTCCACGCACATTCCTGACTCAGTATGCCATAAGTTGTAGATCGAATCAAAAGTGATCGTTTGTGCCTCGGATCGACACAAGCAACATACAGAAACCAGTAATATGAAAAGGATTTTCCGCATGACAGTAGGAGTACCCCGGACAGATTTTACCTGTCCGGGGTTTAAACGTTCTATTTATTACGCTGAATCACGATCTTGCTATGCTGAACAACATCAGTTCCTGTAAATTTAAGCAAATAAACGCCATTAGGGGTGCTTGAAACCGGGAATACTACCTCCCCGGAGCGGGTGATTTGCTGTGAAAAGACAAGCTGGCCTTCAAGATTGAAGAGTTCCAATACTCCTGCCTGGCCTGCAAGCGTAATCGTGATCTTTCCATCGGTCGGATTGGGATAGAATTCGATGTTTGCACCTTCTTGGGCGACTCTTTCTTCTGTATCCTGTCCGATTCGTTCGCCGCCCGGCAGGCACTGCCAGTAACTCAGAAAACGGTAAGTAGTTTCGGAACCGTCAAACCGGGTTCCTGTAATTGAAACCAGGCCCTCGCTTGGATCAACTTCAATGCCGGTCGGCGTATTGTCGAACTGCTCTGGATCGGCAACGGTAGAACTCCAAAGCAGGTCGCCGTCAGTATCATACTTCAGCACCTGGAAATCGTTACCTCTTCCGTTCGATACTTTGCCGGCAACATAGACTTTGTTGTACTCATCGATGAAAATGCACGTCGCCGTATCGTCTCCCGACGCTGGGCCGTCGTATGTCCGGCTCCAGATCGGGTTATATGATCCGTCAAGTTTCTCGATCAGGAAGTCCGGTGTGGCAGTTCCCGTAGAAACTCCCACCCTGTAAATATTTCCTTCCCCGTCTGTCAGCATTGTTTCATGATTGATCGCCACATATTCATCCGTAGTCATCGTATCGAGGTCAACCTTAACGCTTGACAGGTACAATTCGTTCGGCGAGTTGGAAATCCACTGATCGAGCGATTGGAACGTCTTGTTAGTAACGGTAAAGCGTGATCCGTATTTTGAATAGGCGCGGTATTCTGCCGACGGGTTCAGGTTACTGTAGTATGCAAGCGCTGTGGGATCGAACGAAAAGGAACCATCTTCCTCGACATACGCGGGCGGGATATCCAGGTCATTGCCATCGGTATCCATGAGGCCAATCCAGGTGTCTGAGGTCGGAGAAAGCGAACAAGGTGAAGCGATAACTGCTGTTCCGTATGCTTCCTCATTGAGGCGGCGTTCTTCCGCAAAGGTCATGTTGAGCTTGTAAACGAGGTATCCCCGTGCGAGCACTACCGCCGGGCCGCCTGTAGTAAAAGATTGCTCCGCGATGGCTGTCAAACTGTCGATCTCGGCTTCGGTCGGCTCCCGTTTTGTCGGATAACTCAGGTCTACGAAAATATCAAGCACTGTTTTGTAGTTTTCTTCGTAATTGCCGGAAGGCGTGAGCGAAGAGAGTGCGGTTGCGGCCTCGGAATATCCTTGATTGCCGATGAGATTTTCGATGTTAATGATGGTTTTGATATTCGCGGAAGCGACGGTAGAATCCCCGCCGCCGTTATTGAGGCGCAGGATTTCATAGGTATAATCCGCACGCCATTGAGCGCCGGCATCGCTGCCGAAATTGATGTCGGTATTTGTACCAGGAAGAGCGTATCCGGCAATAGGGCCAGGACATCCATACATTGCAGTAATGGGTGCAATGATCGAAGGGGAACCGGTAGCGCCAATATAAGTTATCGTCAAGTTTGTCGCTCCATTGTTCCATACCCATTGATTCTTGTTGTTATCGCTATTGAGCACAAGAATATCATCGTTCCAAGGGATGGCCGTATAGGGTACGATGTTTTTATACTCATACATGTTATTTCCGTGATAATCGAATATGCCTGATCGTAAATACGATTCATCGATAATGATTCCGGAAGCGTATAAAACCAGCCAGTTACAAAATATATCTGATCCAAGCATATCCTTATTGTAGCGGATGCCTATTCCTGCAGCGATAATATTTCCCCAGATATGGCTGTGATCCGAGAATTTTGCAATAACCCCGTGGTTTAAGGAGCTACCAGAATTATCTGATGTAATGCTGTTTTCATGGATTGCAAAGCCGGGTGAATTCGCGATAAGAATCGCGAATGGATCTGCCACTTGTGCCACGGTAGTAAAGATCACGTTGTCATTTACAATCTGATCCGGTGCTGTGGAGGAGATATTTGTATTGCCACCCCAGCCGCGGATATTGTACATCTGGATTCCTTTAACCGTAGAATGGATTTCGTTGGCAAAAATATGAAGCTGGTGATACGACACTTGGGAGCCGAGCGCCCATTCGCCGATCAGGATGCCGCCTGCATAAGGAGGACAATTCATTTCATTATTGGCAATGACAATGGTTGTGTATGCGCCGACGCTTTGGTTTGAGAAACTGGCATTTCCTCCCGAATAATTCGTTTCATTATCCCATGCTGTCACGCATGCCCAATTATTGAATTGGAACAGATTTCCTTTATTCGGATCAGTAATGTCGCCGACGAGCAGATGACCGTCGTGATTATCCGACCATTCAATGGAATGTTCGGCCGCATAATTAAATGAATTCGATTGAACCGTCAAATTTGTACGGTGCTGCGCGAGAATGTGCCGCTTGCCGGTCATGAACGAGCATGAAATGACAGACAGTGATCTGAAGGTAGTTGCATTGTTTCCCTGGAAATCAATTTCCGTTTGCCCGGTTCCGGAAAACAAGCAACGCTGCAGGGTCAGGTTGGCATTATTTGACCGGACACTATTTTGCCCTCCATAGAAGTAGCAAGCTTCGGCCAATGTTGATCCGCCGATAACCAAATCGTTAGTTCCGGTCTGGTTATCTAATTTAATGCTGACTGCTCCATAGCCATTCACTCCATGTACCGCCTCCTTAAGTGCTACGGTGTGATCGAATATGGTTCCCTTGATGTATGAAGGGGTGCCTGAGGGATTCGTTCCGATTTGCTTCATATCAATATCGGTGGCGTTGGCGCTGAATGTAAGATTGGATGATAGCTGCACAGGACGGCCATATGGGTTGTCTATGGCGAGAACTGCATCGCTAATGCCCCCGCCGCTCGTGCCTCCGGTCATAAAGAAGCCGAGACTGGTCGATTGCAGCGTGCACCATTCCACATGTGACCGCAACCAGATGAATATGTCGTGCCTGTATTCGTTACGTCTGCACCGTTTGCAATGGTAATCGTGCATGTTTTCGTACAATGAATAGTGCAGTTATCGATTGTGCTTGAACCGGTAAAGGTGATATTGCCGTTAAGCAGCACGTTCTTATTCTGCCAGTTTGCATTATTGATCGTCGTGTTAGAAAAGACGTATCCTGAGGATGGGGTGAAGTTGCCGCCTGAAAAAGTGAGCGTTACATCGTCGATATAGTAATATGCCTTATTACCGCCATCATTCGACCGGGTGCACCATCCTCCGGGTGCACCTACATATTGGATTTTAGGATTCAGCTGCGCATTAATTTCTTCTTCTTCAAAAAACCCTATGGTCATCCATTTTTCTCCGCCTGTGGCAGTGTACCCGAAAGTAACAAGCGTCCATCCGCTCGTTTGAGTAATTGTCGGGCTTTCCAAATGCGCCGTGAGTCCCATGGTTCCGAAATATCCTGCCGTGGCTTCATATTGCGTTGCTTGAGCAGAGCTAAAATTCACTTGTATCGGGGTGGCATACTCAGAGAAGTCAGCCCTGCTCACGTAGAAACTCAGCGTATAGCATTGTCCCGCAACCAAGCCATTCGAGGCCTGGGCCGGATCGATCTCACACTGCAGCATTTCCCGGAACGTGCTGGTTCCATACACCATGCCCGAAGTGTATATGCCCATGTAGGCATCTCCAGTATGTGGGTTTTCACATCCCATCCAATTGTCAGCAGGGCATACCCACGGGCCGGTAGGGTTAATGGACGTATTGTATGAACAGGTGTTCTGATTAACGTCACTGATGAAATCTGCCGATCCGTTTGTCGGTTTTGTCCAATACGTTGGGTAATTGCCTGCACTGAACGGATTACCCGTTATTCCGCTCGGTGTAGGTCGAGTAGGATAAAAATTGGCACTTTCAAAGCTTTCATTGCGGATATAATTGGTCTGGGCAACGAGTATGCTTGTAAACAATACAAGCATGATTGTTAGGAGTTTTTTCATGTTGTTGAGATTGAATTAGGTTATGCTTCAAGAATTGGAGATTAAAAAAAGAAAAGCGTTGACCATGCTAATGCATCCGAATAGCCGAACTATTCCGGTTTGTGGGGATGCGTTCAGGCGCATTGTATCTGCGACTTAAACGTGTATGAAAATTTCTAACACCGGGGATGACCGGGGGAACAGATCTTCCACCGGGATAGCTGGGTGCCATCTGGGAATGGCAATGGGTTCTTGAAATGTGACTCAATCTACTCTGTTTAGTTGCCTGTGCCAGAATTATTTCTTCCATGTTTATACATGTCCAGCGAAGCTCAATCTGATTTAGCAAAGACTAAAGTATAAAATTTTACCAATATGTGTATTAAAACTACACATATATGTAAATTAATGGATCACAGTATAAAAATGGGCGGGGTGTGCATTTTAATGAGTTTTGCTTCATGTCTATTCACATCGGAAGCAAGATCAAAGAAGTTACGGGAAAGAAGGGAGTCAACATTGCCGATTTTAGCCGCAGGATCAACACCAGCAGGGAAAATGTCTATGGTATTTTTAAAAGAAAAACTATTGATACCGGGCTCCTGGAAAGAATTTCAAAGGTTTTAGAGTACGATTTTTTCCAATACTATACATCACTCAAAGCCGAAAATGATAAGCTAAAGGAAGACAATGCTTTGCTTAAAAAAATGGTAGGTCTTTTGGAGGAGAAGATCAAAGGCAAGAAAAAATAAGCGAGTATCTTCGCTCTCGCTACTCTCCAAAACGTAGTTTATCATGCGGCGACACCGGTATACTTGAAGCATTGTCCCAAGTACTCAAGCATGATTTTTTTCAGTATTTCACACCACTGCGCGAGGAAAATAAGAAGCTAAAAGAAGACGTTGCCCTACTTAAAGAAATGGTGCAGTTATTGAAAAAGAATAAAAGAAGCTGAGCCCCGATCAACACAAACGTCGCACCCGGAACATCACGATTGCGTGGTGCGGAAGGTGTGCGCGTATTACAGGACCAGCCAGGAATAAACACGGTTATGCCTGTGACGACTTTTGTCGCCGCTTGTTTTGATGGGAATGCTTTATTTTGCCCGATCCATTCACCCACTCAATAAACACATGAAAAAACACCTACTTACCCTCACGGGGGTGCTGGCGAGCTTCGGCCTTTTTGCCCAGATCAGCACGTTCCCTCATTTCACCGATTTTGAATCGGAAACCAACTGCGGGACATCCTGCACCGGAAGCTGCAACCCGGCCGGTGGCTGGAAGAACGCCGACCAATATGGTTTTCCCCAGGCCGGAACCGATTGGCTCGTTGAGGACGGAGCGACACCGTCGACGGACACCGGGCCCGACATCGACCACACGGTCGGATCTGCAACGGGGAAATATGTTTACACGGAAACCTCCGGTTGCAATAACGTCTCTGGCCACCTCGTCAGCGCGATCTATGATTTTTCCGCGGTGGCCGGGCCGAAGATCAGTTTCTGGTACCACATGTACGGCGCGACGATGGGCACGATGCACCTCGACGTCGATACGACCGGCCTTGGCAACTGGGTGCTCGACGTAACGGCGCCCTGGACGGATAACGTAAACACGTGGCAGCAGAAAGATGTATCGCTTGCCGCATACGGCGGAAGGCCGGGCGTGCGCATCCGCATCCGCGCGCAGACAGGAACAAGTTTCACCTCGGACATGGCGGTCGACGATATCGAAGTGTACCAGCAGATGGCGGATGACCTCGATGCTTACATGGTCTCAGCCGGCGGCGGTTGCGGCAACAGCGTCAACACTCCTGTGGTCTTTTCGCTCATCAACGCAGGCACCAACGCTATACCTGCAGGGACTTCGATCCCGATGGCGTTCGAGATCAACAGCGTTGTTGTTTTGGATACGATGCTGACTTCCTCCATCATCGCATCCAACGATACATTCTCGTACACATTCGTGAACGGGTTTGCCGACCTTTCCGGCCCGACGGCGATCTCGATCACGGCGTGGTCAGCATGGACTTCCGACCTGCAGCTGGCAAACGATACCGTTACCGCCTCGGCGATCGGCATACCGGTCATCAGCACCTTTCCTTACCTGGAAGATTTCGAGTCGGGGCAGAACGGCTGGGTCATCAATAACGGCGCTGCCGGCACATGGGCGTTCGGAACTCCCGCCAAAACGATCATCAACAGCGCATCTTCCGGCGTCAACGCATTTGTCACCGGCGGACTTACGGGTTCTTACCTGGACAACGACAACTCTTACGTTGAAGGTCCCTGCTTCGATTTCACAAACATCTGCGACCCGGTTATTTCATTACGCGTATGGTGGAATGCAGAATTCTCCTGGGACGGGATGAACGTAACGATCTCCACCGACGGTGGAACTACCTGGTCGCTCGTCGGCGCTTTCGGCGACCCGCTCAACTGGTACACCGACAATACGATCGTCGGGAATCCGGGAGGTTTCCAGTCCGGCTGGTCGGGACGGAATTCCAGTTCCAACGGATCGGGCGGATGGGTCACAGCCCGTCACCGCCTTGTCGGCGCAGGCAACATGTCCAACGTGAAGATCCGCATCAATTTCGGAAGCGATGGCTCGGTCACCGACGAAGGTGTGGCGTTTGACGATGTCCGCATTTTCAACGGGACGGATCTTGGCGCGGACCAGACCGTGTGCAGCCCTGCTACCGTTAACCTGAACGCTTACCACGGCAACGCAGCAGCAACTTACCTGTGGAGCACCGGCGAAACCACGCAGGCCATCGTTGCAGATACCACCGGATGGTATACGGTCGCAATTACAGCTGACGTCAGCTGCACGGTCATCGACAGCGTTTACCTTGCCGTGATCGATTCGAACTCGGCAGTTACACTCGGATCCGATTCGTCCACCTGCGTAACCGGCGTGATGCTCGATGCAGGCTACTGGCCGGGATCGACCTATGCGTGGTCGAGCGGCGAAACGACGCAAACGATCAACGCAGACAGCACGGGCACCTATATCGCAACGGTGACCACGCCCTGCGGCACGCTCGTCGATTCGGTGATGATCACGGTGAACCCGCTGCCGGTCGTTGACCTCGGCGTCGATTCTACCTTCTGCGGCACGGCGATGCTCACCGCAGGAACAGGAAGCGACACCTACCTGTGGAGCACCAGCGAAACGACCGCCACGATCGCCGCGGCTGTATCAGGCACATATTATGTCGACGTCACCAGCATGCAGGGCTGCATGAACTCCGATACGATCGCAGTTGTAGTAAATGCGCTCCCGGCCGTAACGGTCAGCAGCGTCGCCCCGATCTGCGCAGGCGACAGCGTCACGCTCACCGCAACCGGCGCATCTGCTTATTCCTGGGTGAACGGCCCGTCAGCAGCGACGTACACGGTTGCCCCCGCGGCGGACAGCACCTATATCGTCATGGGCGTCGACAGCAACGGCTGCATGAACAACGATACGGTGACGGTAATGGTGAACAGCCTGCCCGTCGTCAATCTCGGCGCTGATTCCACGCAATGCGGAGGTTCGATCGCACTCGATGCCGGAACGTTCGTCGCATACAACTGGAGCAACGGCGATTCCACGCAGGTGAGCACGGTTTCCATGACCGGCACGTATGCCGTACTGGTTACCGACAGCAACGGCTGCATGAACAGCGATACGGTGATGGTCACGGTGCATAGCCTCCCGGTGGTGGACCTTGGTCCCGACTCCGCGCAGTGCGGCGGTTCGGTCACACTTGATGCGGGCATGTTCACTTCCTGGAACTGGAGCAACGGCGATTCCACGCAGACGAGCATCGTGTCGGCAACGGGATCTTATTCCGTAATGGTTGCCGACTCCAACGGCTGCATGAACGGCGATACCGTACTGATCACGATCAATACGCCGCCCGCAGCAGCGCTCACACTTGCTTTCTCCACCGCATGCACGACGGATGCAGCTTACACGCTCACCGGCGGATCTCCTGCAGGCGGCATGTACAGCGGGCCGGGCGTAACCGGCACCAGCTTCAGCCCTTCCACAGCAGGCACCGGAACGCACGTTATCGTGTACACCTACACCGACGTGAACGGCTGCAGCGACTCCGCATCGCAGACCGTTACGGTAAGCCCATGTGTCGGCTACCAGGAAACGTTTGCAGGCGCAGCCATGACGGTGTACCCGAACCCGTCGGAAGGCGTATTCACGCTTGAGCTCAACGGTCTTTCCTCCGAAGCGCTTTCGCTCGTCGTTGTTGATGCAGGCGGACGTACCGTAAAAGAAGAGCAGCTGAGCACGAACAACACATCGCTCCGCACGCAGCTCGACCTCGGCCACCTCGACAACGGAATTTATTTCCTCGTCCTGCGCTCGGGCGACGCCACTAAAACGGTGAAGCTGGTGTTGAACAAATAATTGCTGAATGAAAAATGAAAACGCCCCCGGGTTCCCGGGGGCGTTTTCATTACAAGAGCTCCGGGCGTTACGTTTTCGTAAAAAACATTTTCAGTGCGATAACCACCAGCAACACACTGAACGTTTTCCGGAGCAATGCAGGTGAAATTTTAAGCGCGAAACCGGAACCGAAATAAGCGCCGATCATAAACGTAACCGCGATCACCAGCGCGTATTTGATGTTGACGTGACCGGCGTTGTAATAATTGTAAACCGCCAGGATGCCGACCGGCAGCAGCATGACGGCAACGCTCGTGCCCTGCGCGGACTGCTGCGACATTTTCATCAGGAACACGAGCGCCGGAACGAGGATGATTCCCCCGCCGAGCCCGATCATGCCGCCGAGCACCCCGGCGACCAACCCGATCAGCGATAAGAGGAGAATTTCAGTTGTGCTCATGATCTTTCGGGCGAAGGTTTATTTCTCCAGTGGTTTCCCGGCATTTTCCCAGCGGAGTATTCCGCCGTCGAGGTTATAGATCTCTTTGAAGCCGGCTTCTTCCAGCAATGCTGCCGCGTCTGCGCTGCGTTTTCCCGAACGGCAATAGACGAGCACCGGTTTTTCTTTGTCCAGCTCCGCAAAATGCGAAGTGAAGTCCGGCTCGTAGATGTCGAAGTTCGCCGCGTTTTTAAGATGGCCTTCGGAAAATTCCTGGGGCGTTCGCACGTCGACAAGCTGCACGTCTTGTTCACCGAGCTTCTGCTCGAATGCGTCGACGCCGATCGTGGTGTTGATTGCCGCGCCTTGCGCAGCTCCCGCGTTCGGGGACGAGGGTTTGCCCTGGCATGTGGTAAAGCCGATCGCCAGCAAAACCACGGGCGCGAGGAAAATGTTTTTGATCGTCATGATTACATGTATTGTTCAAGAAGTTGTTTTAAGTGATCGGCAGGCACGACGCCGGACTGCCTCCATTTGATCTCGCCGTTTTTAAAGATGATCAGCGTGGGAACCCCGCGGATGTTATAAGCCTGGGCCGCAGCCTGGTTTTTGTCGACGTCGACTTTGATCACCGTCGCTTTGTCGCCGACCATCGATTTCACCTGTTCCAGGATAGGCGCCATCATTTTACACGGGCCGCACCACTCCGCCGAAAAATCGACGAGCGCGGGTTTTCCCGATTGGATGATTTCTGAAAACGTTGCCATGTTACTGTCCTCCTTTGATTTCTTCGAATTGAATTTCGTCCTTCTCATCTTTCTTCCCGGCAACTCTTCGCGGGGCGCAGGTGGTGCCGCAACACCCGATGCCCAGCAGGCCCTGGATAAAAATGATGCCGGCCAGCATGCCGAGCATGTTGTTGTGCATCCGGTACGCTTCTACCAGCGCAAACACGCCGATGAGCAAACGCGCGACGCGTATCCAGCTCCACCCGTACAAAAGTTGTTGCTTCAGCCAGGCCATCGTCCGTTTATTTTTTTGCGTGGCGCTGCACGCTCTGCCACGACCCGCCGTTGTGCACGTTGGTGAAGCCCGCGTTTTTCAGGATGCCTTTCGCGGATGCGCTGCGCATGCCGGAAGCACAGCAGGTGATCACCGGGTGGTCTTTTCCTTTGAGCTTATCGAGGTTGCGCTGCAGCTGGTCGAGCGGGATGTTGATGGAACCTTTCATGTGGCCCGAGCTGTATTCCCCGCGGGAACGCACATCCAGCACGATGGCTTTTTTCGCGAGCAGCTCGCCGAGGTCGACTTTGGGCCCGATCCCGAGCAGGTTTTTCAGTGATTGGATCATGTTTAATTTATTTTAAAGTTATACGATCATTGCAGGCTGTTCACGTCGAGCCATGAGCCGCCGTTTTGGCATTCGATGCCTTGCCCGAGCAGGTAGCGCATGGCCTGGTCGCTGCGATTCCCCGTGGCACAGCACACGATGATGTTTTTCATTGCCCGGAATTTTTCAAGATTTTCCGGGATCTCCTGCAGCGGAATATTCACGCTGCCCGCGACGTGCCCGCCTGCAAATTCTCCACGCGTGCGCACATCGACGACGGTGATCTCCCCGTTTTTGATTTGTTGACCGATCGCTTTCATGTTGCTCATTCTTTTGTTCCTGGTTGTTTTTCTTTTTTAAATAACCCGGCGACGAGAAAACCCATCAGCGCGCCGTAGAGGGTGCTGTTCAGCGGCCGCGACGTGATGGCGCAGGCGCCCGAAGCGCACCCCACGAAATACCAGTAGCTCCACCCGGCCACCGCGCCGATCGTCACGCCAAGAATCAATACGCCATATTTCCTGAAGACAGCTTTCATGATTTTGCCGTTGAGCCGGAAGCCATTTTCAGCGTGGACGGGCCGGCTTTACGGATGCCGCCGAAACCGCCTTCAATGTTGATCATCTTGTCATAGCCGCGCGACTTCAGGATCGAAGCGGCGATCACGGAACGGTATCCGCCGGCGCAGTGCAGGTAGAAGGGCTCGTCTTTCGGATAACCGGCCATGTTCTCGTTGATGTAATCCAGCGGCAGGTTTTTCGCGCCTTCCACATGTTCCGCCTCGTATTCTGCAGTTCTCCGCACGTCGATCACCGGGATCGAGCGATCTCCTTTGGCTGCAAATTCGCCCGCGCTGACGGAACGGATCGTGTCCACTTCGCGGTTGTCGTTCTTCCACGCGTCGATACCTCCCCGGAGGTAACCGATCACGCGGTCGTACCCGACACGTGCGAGACGGGTGATCGTCTCTTCCTCTTTCCCGGTTTCCGTTACCAAAAGGATAGGCTGCTGGATGTCGGTGATCATCGCTCCCGCCCACGGCGCAAAGTTTCCGTTGATGCCGATGTTGATGCTGTTGGGAATAAAACCGGCAACGAATAGTTCCGGGTCGCGCGTGTCGAGGAGGAGCGCGCCTGTTTCATTCGCGGCCGCTTCGAACGCAGCCGGTGAAAGCGGGCGGTTTCCGCGTTGCATGACATCGCCGATGCTGTCGTAACCTTCTTTGTTCATTTTTACGTTCATCGGGAAATAGCCCGGCGGAGGAAGCAATCCTTCGGTCACTTCTTTGATGAACCCTTCACGGGA
This sequence comes from uncultured Chryseobacterium sp., assembly GCA_966211705.1. GTDB lineage: Bacteria > Bacteroidota > Bacteroidia > Palsa-965 > Palsa-965. The sequence goes on along the minus strand of CBIHOC010000008.1, from coordinate 38,564 downwards.
CAGATCGGCGCGCAAGGCGTAGTTCGTTTGTTTCTGGATGCCGATGGTAGACACGGTTTCCGTGCTCATGTTCTTCCCGCAAGCTGATCCCGCGCCGTGTGCCGGGTAAACGATCACGTCGCCGGAGAGGGGCATCACCTTTGTGCGGAGAGAATCGTACAGCAATCCCGCGAGCTCTTCTTTCGTCATGCCTGCCGCTTTCTGCGCCAGGTCCGGGCGGCCCACGTCGCCGATGAACAACGTATCGCCGGTGAAGATCGCGTGGTCTTTCCCGTTCCCGTCGCGCAGCAAAAAGCAGCTCGACTCCATCGTATGCCCGGGCGTATGCAGCAGGCGGAACGTCACGTTGCCCAGGGGGAACTCTTCTCCGTCCTTCGCGATATGTGCAGGGAAAGAAGGTTTCGCCGTCGGTCCGTACACGATCTTCGCGCCCGTCGCTTTCGCCAGGTCGAGATGCCCGGAAACGAAGTCGGCGTGAAAATGCGTTTCGAAAATGTATTCGATCGTCACATTTTCTTTTTTCGCGCGGTCGAGGTAAGGCTGGATGTCGCGGAGCGGGTCGATGACGGCTGCTTTGCCGTTCGAGCTGATCATGTAAGTTCCCTGGGCGAGACAGCCGGTATAGATCTGTTCGATTTTCATGGCCTTCGAGTTTGAACTGTTAATTTTTACAGTGCAAATTTCGGGCAAACCAGGAGGGTGATTGGGAACAAATGTTGGATAATAACGTTTTTTGTGGGAAGGGGAAATGAACCGCTGCCGTGCGGGTTTGAGGCCAGGAGTTTCGCGGAAAAATCGGCGCGAAAAGTATGCCGTTTTTTGAAAGATGATTCTTAAACAGCCTCTTAATCGTGCAGGTGTATATCCTGCGCCGCGCGATTTATCCCGCGTTTTCGAAAAGCACTTCGATGTTGTTTCTTCCGAGGCGGACGAGGTTCTTCTTTTCCATTACGCGGAGCAGGCGGCTGACGGCTTCGCGGTGCGTATGCAGCTCATCGGCGATCTCCTGGTGCGTGATCTCCAGCAGGCGCGTGTTCATTGCTTTTGAGCGCTCGCCGAGATAATGCTGCAGCTGCTTGTCCATGTTGCTGAAGGCGACAAGATCGATCACCTGCAGCAGCTCTTCGAAGCGGTTGTTGTAGTTGCTGCTCACGAATGCTTTCCATTCGGGATATTCGTACCAGTGCTCGATCTCCGCCACCGGCACCAGCAGCACTTCCGAAGGCGTTTCCGCGATCACGCGCACGGGGCTTTTTTTCCCTGCCTGGCAGCAGGTCAGCGCCATTGCGCAGGCCTGGCCGGGATAGAGATGATACAGGAAAACTTCCTGCCCGCCCAGGTCCTGGCGGATCACGCGCAGGCTTCCTTTCAGCACGATGGGGATAAAGAGGATGTCGTCGCCGGGCTGGACAAGCGTTTCCTCTTTCGCAAGCGTTTTTCGTTTCGAATACTTTTCAATTTCTTTTACCAGCTTCGGATCGCGGAACATTCAGATTGGATTAAAAAGCCCGGCCGCGATGTACTGTTCCGGCTGAACGCTTTATTTCACGCCGAATCCGCCACCGCCGATCGTGATGCGAAGATACGGATTCGCAAAGGCAGCAGGAAGAGGCGGACCGGAAACGACCTCGTCTTTTTTACCATCCCAGTCACCTGACGGAACAGCGATCATGCAGCCGATGTCGAGCCCCAGCATGAAACCGCCGGCCTCTTCCTCGTCGGCCGGGATGAGCAGCTTTTTGTAGCTGAGACCGAAATCGTAGAGGTTAAAGGAGAGGCTGTAATCCGCTTTAAATCCCGGCGAGAGCGGTGCCCGGCGGTTGAAGCCGATATAAGTTTCGTCCGACAGGTTTTCGAGGTGAACGTTTATTCCTCCCCAGCCGATGCCGCCGTAAACGTAACCGAAGCCCTGGTTTTTGTACCAGCAGACATAGCCGAATTTAAAATAACCTGCGCCTGCGGAAAGATCGAGCCTTGCCGAATCCGTAGTTTGCCGGACTATGTTTTGCCCGAACCCGCCGCCGCCGATGAGAAAATTACCGAGCAGGGCCATGCCTTCTCCGCCCGCCATCGTTCCGACGCGGACAGGAAGCGCTTCATTCAGCACAGTGGGCTTTTCAAGATAAGTGGCGACTTCGCCGGCCTGGAAAAATCCGGGCCCGGTGTAAAAATGGCCGAACCCGCCGGCATTGTACGGAAGGCTGGAACAGTGCCTGGCGCTATCCTGGGCGCTGACGGTTGCCGCAGCGAAGAGGAGGAAAAGGAAGGTGAAGGATGTTTTCATGACACGTGGAATTTTGTGTCAAAGGGAAAACATTTCGGAGGCGGAAGGAATGACGGGTGACGGAACGCGGCGTGATAGGGGTCACGGCCATAGTTTTCCCCGGGGAACCGTACACCCGTTTTGAATACAGGATTAAATGCATTAACTTTCATACATGAAGCCGACCCGGCAAACGTCTGCTTCTCTTAAACATCCCACATGAAACTGAAGGCTACGGTATTCTCCCTATTCGCAGGCGTGCTTTCGGCATTCGCCCAGCAGCCGGCGACAACCAATTCCTACATCACCGACAGCGGCGATACGGTCAGCTTTTATTCTCCTTACCGCCAGGCCGTTTATCCCCCGCCTTCACCGCTGGCCTGTCCTTCATCGAACAACCTCCCGCTTCCTTACAACCAGAACAACGGCCAGCGCGGCATCATGTTCGACATCACCGCGCTGAACAACATCACGATCAATTGTTTTGACGTGAACCTCGGGGCCGGCACCAGCAATGTTGCCATCTATTACAAAGTCGGAACGCACGTGGGCTTTACGAACAATGCCGCGGCATGGACGCTCATCGGGACAGCGCCCAACGTGACGAGCGCGGGCAACAACGTGCCCACATCCGTGCCGCTCAACATAAACGTATCCGTTACCACGGGATGCACGGTGGCGTTCTACGTGACACGGACAACGGCAGGCGGCCCGCTCGTGAACTATACCAACGGAACAGCGGTGGGTTTTGTGTTCGGCGCCAATGCCGACCTGCAGGTGAAAGATGGAACAGGAAAAGATTACCCGTTCGGCGCCAACTTCACGCCGCGCAGGTTCAACGGCCATGTCTATTATACCGTGAACTCTGCCAACCCCGGGGGCAACGTTACCGGGCCGCTCACCATGTGCGCAGGTTCCTCCCAGACGTACACATTCACCAACACGGGATGGACGACCTACACCTGGACCGTACCGGCCGGAACGACGATCACTTCAGGACAAGGCACAAGCTCGATCACCATCCTTGCCGGAAGCAATCCCGGGCAGATCTGCTGTACGCCGTCGGGCGCGTGCGGCCCGGGGCCCCAGTCCTGCATTAACGTCACCATCGCTCCTTCGCCCACATCGACATCAACCACGACAAATATTACCTGTTTCGGAAGCAGCAACGGAAGCGCGACGATCAATGCCAGCCCGGCAGGAACATATACCTATGCCTGGAGCCCATCCGGCGGAACGGGGCAAACGGCAAGCGGGCTGGGACCGGGCACCTATACAGTAACCGCGACGAACACCGGCGGATGCTCCACTTCACAAACGATCACGATCACGCAGCCCCCCGCGCTTACCGCAACGTGGTCGCAGGTCGATCCGTTGTGTAACGGCGTGAACAACGGCTCCGCAACGGTGAATGCTTCGGGTGGAGTGCCCAATTATACTTACGCATGGTTGCCGTCGGGCGGAAATGCTTCCACCGCGTCGAACCTTGCCGCAGGAACCTACACGTGCACGATCACGGATGCGAACGGGTGCACCAGTTCGCAATCGTTCACCATCACTTCACCTGCCGCGATGACGCTCGCAACCTCGTCCACGCCGTCCATCTGCGGCAGCCCGAACGGTTCAGCTTCTGTCGCCGCATCGGGCGGGGCAGGAGGCTATTCCTATTCCTGGTCGCCTTCCGGCGGAACGGCAGCCACGGAGACAGGACTGACGGGCGGCGCGTACATGGTGACGGTTACCGATGCCAACGGTTGCATTTCCACGGCAACGGTGAACGTGACCGGCGCGAATACACTAACCGCGGCTATTACCACGTCGACGAATATTCTCTGCAACGGCGGCACCAACGGCAATGCGACGATAGCTCCTTCCGGCGGGAACGGCCCTTTCACGTACGCATGGTCGCCTTCCGGCGGAACGGGTGCGACGGAGAGCGGGCTCGGCGCGGGCACATACACCGCTACAGTCACCGATGCAAACGGCTGCACCGCGACAGACATGGTTACGCTTACCGAACCTCCGCTGCTCACGTCCACGCTCGCTTCGGCGGATGTGTTGTGCAACGGCGCAGCAACCGGCAGCGCCACGATGACACCTGCAGGCGGAAGCCCGGCGTACACGTATTCCTGGATGCCTTCCGGCGGAAATGCGGCGACAGCAAATGGACTGACCGCGCAATCCTATACGTGCACCGTGACGGATGCGAACGGCTGCACGACAACGGCATCGGTGACATTGACGGAACCTCCTGCGCTGACGACAACTGCTTCGCAGGTGGATGAATTGTGCAACGGTGCCGGCAACGGATCGGCAACGGTCAATCCATCGGGCGGCGCTCCGGGTTATACGTATGCATGGTCGCCGTCGGGTGGAAATGCTGCAACCGCAACGGGACTTTATGCAGGATCGTACACCTGCACGATCACGGATGCGAACGGCTGCGCGCTCGCGCAATTGTTCACGATCACGGAACCTGTCACGCTTGTCGCATCGCAAAGCGCGCTGACCCACGTGGATTGTTTCGGCCAGTCGACCGGCGCGGTCACCGTTACGCAGGCAGGCGGGCTCGGGCCGTACAGCTATTCCTGGCTGCCCAATGTTTCCGCATCGTCCGGCGCGAGCGGCATACCGGCGGGAAATTACCAGGTAACGGTAACGGATGCGAACGGCTGCTCGTCGACGATCACGGTAACTGTAACAGAACCGCCGCTGCTCACGCTGGCTGCAAACGCGGCGCCGATGGTGCTCTGCAACGGGCAGCAATCGACACTGACCGCCACGCCGGGAGGCGGCGTGCCCGCGTATTCGGTGGCCTGGAATCCCGGCAACATGAGCGGGAACATGCAGAATGTTACGCCTGCGGCAACGACCACGTATTCGATCACCGTAACCGATGCCAATGGCTGCACGGCAAATACGACAACAACGGTCACCGTGAATCCCGTTCCGAATGCGACATTCAGCGCGAGCGTGACGGCAGGATGCGATCCCGTGTGCGTCAACTTCACGGATATGTCGACGATTCCCGCGCCGGGAGTGATCAGCGCGTGGGACTGGGATTTCGGCGATGGAAACCTTTCCACCTCGCAGGACCCGGTGCATTGCTACACCACGCCCGGCGTGTACACGGTCATTCTCACTGCGAAATCGACGAACGGATGCGTGAATACGATCACGATGACGAATTACATTTCGGTTTACGCCAATCCTGTCGCCGCGTTCGGTGTAAGCCCGCAGCCCACTACCATTTTAAATCCGCAGATCACGTTCACCGATTCTTCTTTAAATGCCGCTTCGTGGCTGTGGAATTTCGGCGACGTGCTGAACTCGAGCTCGACGCTGCAAAACCCGGAGTTCACCTATGGCATTCCCACCTGTTACGAAGCGACGCTTGTCGTAACGAGTCCTGACGGATGCACGGATGAAGTATCGCATCCCATCTGCATCGACCCCGACGTTTCGATCTACACGCCGAACGCGTTCACGCCCAACGGAGACGGAACGAACGACGTTTTCCTCCCGATCGGCGTGGGCATCGACCCGGATAATTTCCAGATGTGGATATTCGACCGCTGGGGCAACCAGGTGTTTACGACGATGGACATAAATGAAGGCTGGGACGGAAAATTCAACAGCCCGGAGCTCTGCCAGGTCGATACGTACGTGTGGAGGATCGTGGCGAGGGATATTTCGGGGAACCAGCACATTCTTGTCGGCGGGGTGAACCTGATCCGGTAGGGAAATCGTTCGGGCCGGGGTTTATTTCTTTGTAACCACCACCAGCCAATATCAAGCGAATTTTTTCATTTTTCCACAAAGGAGCGGGCAAGTAAAATGTGATTCATCGGTCCGTGGGATGAGGTTGTTTTGCGAAGATGGAAAACCGGGAAAGGTATTTTCTCACATCCCCATCACCTGCATGAACTCCGCCCGTTTCCTTCTCGAAATTTCAATCTCTTTTCCGTTGCTCAGTATGGCGAAGCCGCCGTCGGAGCTGGAGATGCGCACCACGTGCCGGCAGTTGACGAGCCATGATTTATGCACGCGGAAAAATTTCGAGGGAGAAAGCTCTTCTTCCAGCTCGCCGAGGTTTCTCGAAACAAGATACTCCCGTCCGTCGGCGAGGTAGAACCGGGAATACCGCCCGTCGCCTTCCACGCAGATGATCGCGGAGGCGGGAACGAACCAGGTGCCGTCGGAATTCGAAATGCTCACGCGCTGTTCTTCTGCCGGCGCTGCGGTCCCGCTTTTTTCATTCGCGAGGAGCACGCGTTTGATCGCAGCCCGCAGCTCATCGAGGCTTACCGGTTTCAGGAGATAATCTGCAGCGCCGGCGCGTATCGCGGGGATCGTGTACTGCTCGTGCGCGGTGGTGAAAATCGTGGTGAATGTTTTTTTGCCGAGCATGTCGAGCAGGTCGAAACCCGTACCGCCGGGCATTTCCACGTCCAGGAAAACAAGATCAGGCTCGTGCTGCCGGATCAGCTGCAAGCCTTCGAAAGCCGTCTGCGCCTCGCCGATCACCGTCACGTCCGGGCAGAATTGCTCCAGCATTTTCCGCAACGCGGACAGCGCATTTTTTTCATCGTCAATGAGCAGCGTTCTCAGCATGGTGTTCTCGTTTACGGGAAGGCAGTATGAACCGAACGGTCGTTCCTGCAGAAGTGCCGTCTTCCGCGATTTTGTCCGTATAAGTGACGGAGAAAGGCTGGCCGGTGACGTTGCAGAGGAGGCGCAGGCGCTCTTCGGTGATCGACGCGCCGAAGGAGACATGCTTCCTGCGCGTGCGGTTGATCTCCGCCGAGCGCGCCCTTCCCACGCCATTGTCCTCCACGCGGCACCACACCGCGCCGTTTCCCAGTGTGAAGGTGATCGCAAGCTGTCCGCCCGGTTCTTCGCGATGCAGCAGGCCGTGGCGGATCGCATTCTCCGCGAACGGCTGGATCAGCATCGCAGGCACGTCGATGTTCGCAATGTCCAGTGGGGGCTCGCAGGTGATCGTATAGGTCAGCTTGTCGCCGAAACGCATCGCTTCGATGTCGAGGTAAGCGCGCAGCAACTCGATCTCTTTTTCGAGCGGAACGAATTTCAACATGGAGTGCTCCAGCCCTTTCCGCATGAGAAATGAAAACCGGTCGATGTACCGCAGCGCGTTCTCTTTTTCGTCGCCCAGCACAAAGGCCTGCATGGAGCTGAGCGAGTTGAAAATAAAATGCGGGTTCATCTGCGCGGCGAGCGCCTGGTGCTGGTATTCGGCCAGCAATCCTTTCTGCATCGAATCCTTCCTGATGTTTTTCAGGCGCGCCCTGACGATGCCCCAGCCCGCGCCGGCAAGCAGGACGACCAGCGCGGCCGAGAACCACCACGTGTACCAGAACGGGCGCCCGATGATAAAAGGAAAAGACGCCGACGAAGCGCTCCATGTCCCGTCACCGTTCCTGGCCATCACTTCAAAGCGATAGTTGCCCGGCGGAAGCGACACATATTCCACCGAGCGGTTGGACGTGTACGTCCAGTCGTCCTCCAGTCCTGCAAGCCGGTAGCGGTACGTCGTATTGCCGCCGTTGCGGTACGAAATTCCGAGGAACGAGATCCGCACCTGGTTCTGGTCGTGGGAAAAATCCCCGGCAAGCGTAAAATCCGTTTTTTTTCCGTTGACAAGAATATCCTGGATGTACACCGGCGGCGGAACAGAAACATGCTCCAGCTCCCGGGGAATGAACCATGCAGCGCCGTTGTTCGTCCCGATCCAGACCGTGTCGTTCCTGCAGAGCACCTTGCGGATCTCGTTCGTCGGCAGACCGTGAAAGATCGAGAAGCAACGGACGGTAAACGTATCTGCTGTCCAATGCACCAGTGCGATTCCGGCGTTGGTCGCTGCCCATACGTCACCGTTTTCATCCACGTCGATGTCGTTGACGATGGGTGAGCAGAGCCCCTGCTGCGTGCCGATCACGACCTGGCGGTTGTCTTTTATGATATGTATTCCCGAGCCGATGGTTCCGATCACCAGCCGGTCGTTCGTCGTGCGCCGGATCGCGCTGACACGTGTCGTTATTTTTTCTCCCGCAATTTCGTAAGGCTCCAGCTTGTCGCCGTTGAGCCAGTACAAGCCATCGGAGCGGCCCACGAGCAATTTTGCAATCGCGGTATCCCAGTATAGCTCATCGATCCGGCTGTCGTGAAAAATATTTCTTCCCGGTTTCCGTTCGTGCCGGTCGAAATGAAAAAGCCTGCTGGTCCCCCCGATCCAGGTGCCTCCTGCGCCGTCGCCGGAGATCGTTCTTGCGAAGCCACCGGCCATGCGGACCACGCTGCCATCCGTGGCCATGAACAAATTTTCATGGTTGGTGCCGATCCATATCCCGCTTTGATCGGCCGGGACATAAATATCCTGGATAAAATGCGTGTTGGCGGAAACACCGTTGCAATCGAATGTGGACGTGACTTTTCCTCCTGTGCAGGTATGCAGCAATCCTCCCGATGTTCCCAGCAGCACCCGTCCGTCCGCTATCGAAGCAATGGCCGTCACGGGTGTTCCTCCCGTGCTGCTTACCGGTAAAAGACAATGCACGTGCGGCGACACAAGGTAGAACAGGCCATGGCCGAGCGTGGACATCCAGTAGCCGCCTTCCCTGTCCTGCACGACATCGGTCACCGTTTCACCCGCCAGGAAAGTGGAGTAGCTGTTTCCCGACAGCTCTGCCCCGGAAGCATACCGGCGCACGCCCATTCCCACCAGGCTGATCCAGGAATTGCCGGCGGAGTCTTCGTTCAGTTCGTTGATTTGTTTTTCGAACAAGTGTTTCCGCCAGGAACCGCCGGGAGCGATCTCGATCAATACGTTTCTTATTCCGACGAGCAATGTCCCGTTTTTTTTCGGCAGCACTGTGAAATAATAGACAGCGTCGAGGGGTGATATTTCGATCTCCTGCGTTTCCCCGTTCCTGTCGAGGTAAAGGAAACGTTTGCCGTCCGATGTGTGCGTCGACCCCATGTCCGATGATCCGTAAATGAGATCGCTTCCTGAAACATACACGTCGTAAAAATGTTTCGGAACGCCGGCCCGGCGATCGGGACCGGAAATTTTTCCCGCAGGATCGATACGCAGGAAGCCGCTCTGCTGGTAACCGATGAGCACGTCGCCCGAAGCTGAAATATCCAGCGACTGGATGATCCGGTTGCGGTGCGAGTATTCTTCCAGGGCGGCGTTGTGCGTGTAAGGAATGATCTGCTCGCCGGAGAAGTAGCAAAGTTTGCTGTTCAGGGGAGCGCACCAGATGTTCCCGGCTGTATCTTCTGTAAGGTGGAAGACGGTGTTATCCGTGAGACCGTCGGACGTGTTGAAGTTGCGGAAGGTATACCCGTCGTACCGGCTCACACCGCGATCGGTGGAGATCCAGATGAAGCCATTGCGGTCCTGGAGGATGTCGTACACTTCCGAGCTCGGCAATCCCTGCTCCACGCCGAAATGACGGAAGTACGGTTCCTGCGCGAAGCAAAGATGCAGGCACAGCAGTGAAGCAACAAGCGCGCATGTTTTTTTCATGGCTGACCAAATATACAGGTTCGGGAGAAAGCGCAGGGATGAATAACCGCGCGGAATGCAGTAATACCGGCATTTTCCGCTGGTTACGAAAAAGCTACCGTTGGTTACGCTTTTGCGGCCGGTGGTTACAATGTGTAGTGAGTGTTTCCGGCTACGATAATTTTATTGATGAATAATTCCACCTGCCCCATCGACCATCTGAGAAAATTCCATGAAAAAGATCTGCACGCTTAGCATTGCAACAATTTTATTTTCCTGTTTTGATACGCAGGCACAAAGCCCTACGCTGCAGTGGGCAACCCAGATCATAAGCAGTATCGATGAGGCTGAAGTAGTTGACCTGGCGACAGACAGTGCCGGGAACATCTACTTAACCGGCAATTTTATGGGCAGTGTTGATTTCGACCCGGGCCCAGGCACATTCAATCTTTTTTCCGGCTCCTCATCGACCCGCGACCTGTTTTATGCAAAATATACTTCGTCGGGAAATTTTGTATGGGCTTTTGACCTGGGAGGCCCCGCTACTCAAGAATTCGGGAAAAGTATAGTTGTTAAGGGAAGCTATATCTATCTCGGGTGCACAGAATCCAGCTTTATCAGTATCCGAAAAATGGATTTGAACGGCGCTGCTGTCTGGACCCAGTCTTATTCCCCCGGAACATCCGGGCGTCTGCTCAGCGAATTGACCGTTGATAACGCAGGCAATGTTTACATATGCGGGGAATATTCCGGTAGTGAAGTCTGGGGATTCGTAAGGAAATATAGTCCATCAGGGGCTGTAATTCAGACCCAGACTTTAGGCAGCTTTGGAGCAACTTCAAGCTCAGGCCTTTCTGTTAGTTCGGTAACAACCGACACTTCAGGTGGCGTATATATAACAGGCAATTATAATTATCCTTCCTTCTTTCCCAACGGTGTTTTCACACCTTATCCGTATAGCTCGGTTTATTACGCAACCCAGTTTTTTGCAAAACTCGATTCATCTTTACTTACCTGCTCATATGTTTATAATGTGGCAAGGGCTAGCGGGACTACTCTCCAGCGTGTAGGGAACGACAAGATTTATAACGTCCGTTATGACATAACGACAAACACTATTGTTCTGCAGGGTGTACTCGACGCTACACTGGATTTTGATTTTGGTCCTGGCGTGTTTTCAATTAGTCCCGCTTCTGAAGATCACTTTATTGCAAAATATACACCTGCAGCAGGATTCGTGTGGGCAATTAATTTTCCCATAAGCGGTTTCGGTACTGAGGCAGATATTTCACTTGACAACTCCGGGAACATCTACTTCACCGGCGAATTATCTTCAGCAACAACCGATATGCATCCTACCCAGGCAAATCCAATAAACACAAGAATAAGCTCTACGTCCGATGTCATATTTGCAAAATACACTTCGACAGGTTCTTATGCCTGGTCAACTAACCTGGGAGGATCTACGTCTGTCGCCTCTACTTATGGAATTTGTGCAGATCCTTCAGGAGCTGAAGTTCTTTTGTGTGGCGGGCAACGTTGGCAAATCGACTTCGATCCATCTGCGTCGACCGTGAACCTTGGAAATACAAATATTGTATCCAGCGGTTATTTCGTAAAATATTCTGCCTGTTCAGGTTCGCCTCTTGCTCCCGGAACCATAAGTGGAACAGCAACGGTTTGTGCCGGATCATCGAATACTTACAGCATATCCCCGGTAAGCGGCGCCACTTCTTACACCTGGACACTGCCGGGCGGATGGACAGGAACAAGCGCCACAACCAGCATCTCCGCAACGGCAGGCGCAACCAGCGGAAACATCACCGTGACGGCTGATAACGCCTGCGGAAGCTCGACCGCACAAACATTTTCCGTAACCGTCAGCAATCCCGCGCTCACGCTTACTCCGGCAAGTACAACATGTTTCGGATCATGCGACGGCTCCATCACTGCCAATACAGCCGGGGGAATTTCACCCTACACGTATTCGCCTTCGCTCACGAATTTGTGCGCGAACAATTACACGGTGACTGTAACGGATAACATCGGCTGCACTTCGCAACAAACAACAACTATTACAGAACCTTCCGTTCTCACCGCAAACGCAACCGCAAACGCTCCCGCTTTCTGCAACGGCGGCTGCACCGATTTAAGCATCAGTGAAAGTGGCGGCACTGCTCCTTATATGTATTCGTGGATGCCGGGAAATATGACCAGCGCAACGCCGAACGTTTGCCCGTCGACAACGACAACGTACACCTGCACCGTAACAGACGCAAATCTCTGCACGACAACCTCAACAGTTACCGTCACCGTCAACCAGCTTCCGGCCGTGACCTACACGCAATCGCCCGCGTTCACCTGCATCAACTGGAACCCCATCACCCTTTCCGCCGGATCGCCTTCGGGCGGAACCTATTCCGGGCCGGGTGTGAGCGGAACACAGTTCGATCCTGCGGCAGCCGGGCAGGGGACGTGGGATGTTGTTTACACGTACACGGATGGAAACGGCTGTGCAGATTCCGTCACGCAGCAAATCGTTGTCGACTTGTGCACAGGAATAAATCAACAGGTAAACGAAAATGAAATGGTTGCATATCCGAACCCGACGAATGGAACGGTTACAGTAAGCGGCGTCGAAGTGAACGCTACGATAACTGTTTACAACACGCTCGGAGAAATAATTCACACGCAAATCATGTCTCCCGGTAAAACGCTGATCGATCTCGCAGCGTTTCCCGCCGGTGTGTATTTCCTGCAGGCGACTTCAGGGAATGGTTTTGTTACGAAGAAGATCGTCAAAGAATAAATATCTTTAACTGAAAAACGATGCAACCGATCATTTCAACCGACAGCTTCGATGCCTTTACAGTAGATAACGGCATCCTGATCAATGAGAAAAAAAAGAGCGCCGCAAAGTTCTCGCTCTTTGCCATCGCGATGGGCGTGGTTTTCGTTGCCATCAGCTTTGTCGACCTGAGCAATACAGTAGGCGAGCTTATTTACTCGATCTTCTTTTACGTTTTTCGCTGGGGAGGAATTTTTATAGCCGCCATCGGGATCGTCACCTTTCTCGTAAAAGGGCTTCTTGCCCCGAACGCCACGGTGATGATCGATAAGGAAAAACGGGAGATCAACCTGCGGGGGAAAATTATTCCGTTCGCGGAGATCAACAGCGTTAACATGCAGGCGCAGGAAATGTTCGGCAGGCAAATGACAGCCATTTTCCTTGATCACCAGGGAAAAAAGAAACCGCTCATTTCCGGCCCGGTGCTTTCCGACGGGAATAAGAATGTGGAGCTCGATCAATTCGTCAGCGGTGTGAACAACCTGGTTAAATCGTAACCGATGCTGTCGTTAGAATATCGCTCATGAAAAGAAAGCTCATCATTGCAATCACCATCCCGGTTTTCCTGGGGCTGTGCTTTTACGTTGTCAATTGGATCATCCTTCCCCGCATTAAAGCAAACGAGAAGGTCCCTTCTAAAGCAGAAGCGCCTTGCGACGGTACCGTTTCGGTTTCCGGCATTGCGATGGATTGGGCCGAAACAGGAAATGATTCGTTCAGCGGCCAGGTCGTAACGATCGAAGGTTATCCTGAATTGCCGTTGCTGATGATGATGGAGAAGGGCAGGGCAAGTGTTCACCTGACACCGCGGATGAACCAGGCAACCGGTGGACTGGTCATACTGATGATCAAAGAAGGAAGCTGTGAGAATTCCATCAAAACGCTCCCGGCCGATTATGATCTTTTGGATATGGTGCTCTTCGATAACAACAAAGAAAAGATCGGTTACGGGCAAAAAATACGGGTAACCGGGAAAGCAAATTTCGAAGCGGGAGAATGCAGGGTCACTGTGGATAAAATCGAGCGATTAACAGGTGGTTTTGATTACGCGAAGCAATGTTCCCGGCTGACGGAAAAAACCCAAGACAAGACGCTGGTGTATGCGGAGGGAATGTTGACGCTCCCCGATGAGCAGCGAAGTCTGCGCCTTGAGATGGATATTGAAGAGGGTACGTTTTCGTTCCCGGTAAGCTGCAAAATCAAATACGGTCCGCTCAACAACCAGGCGGATGAGCTCCCGGAAGACGGCTATTCGGACGAAGACGTGCTGATCAGGGACAACGCGGGCAGACAATTGGGAGCGGGCGACAATGTTCGTGTATACGGAACCTGGTCTGCCGATAAAAAAACGATCTGGGTGGAACGGATCGACGCCGTAGATAAACAAGAATAACTCTTACAGGCAAGGCACATGATCATCTTTAAAGGTGTAGGGGTCCTCATCATTGTGCTTTTTGTCGCGATCCACCTGCTGTTCGGGTGGATGCTGGGTGAGGAGATGGAGGATCATGCGCTCCATTTTTCTTTATCGTTTTTCATGACCGGGCTGACCTGGTTTGCCTTCTACAGGCGGGTTGAAAAAAGCATCGTGCAGGGAACTGAAGCCGGGCAGGCCTTGCTCCACCCGGAACAGCTCGACGATAAAACCAGGAAGCGTGCGCAGCAGCTCGCGCAGGTGAAAAAACTCTCAGGCATGTATCTTACTTCTAACCTGTTCTTTTTACATGTCAGATGGTGGCCGTATGTGCTGGGCGGTCTCAGCATCGTTTTTCTTGTGCTTCATTTTACCTGAGCGGTTGTAGCTAAGATTTCCGATGAAGTTTAACAGTCGTTCACCGGTGAGGAGAAGCAGCCGCTGCTAAAATGCCGTTCCGTTTTCCAGGAAATCTTCCCACACGGCTTCCAACTCCTCCACGAATTCCTCCCGTATCGCAATTCCTGAAGTTTGCGGCGTCCACAATTGTTTCTCCAGCTTCCCGATCTTCAGGATGTCGAGCCCCAGGATAGGCACCGCGCCCGGATCGAGGAGCACATCGAATTCGATGGTCACGCAGAAAATGTCTCTTCCTTTCCGGCCTTTCGACGAAAAAGGTTCTGACACGACGCGGCCCGACGCAAAGATCCCGCGCGGTTCCGCGCCGACCAGCACGAAGAAGGCACGATCGCCGGGCTTCACTTTTTTGTGGCTGACGCAGTTCCAGGTTTCCGTCACTTTTTTGCCGCGCCGGAGCCGCCCGGCGCATTCACCGATCTCCGGCCACGGCCATTTGACGGGGTTCCATGCAAAAAGGTAGGTGCCGGTTGCAGGACTGTTCATCGGGAAATTGCGGGAGAATGAAGTACTGAAAGCATTCAATTAAGGTAAAGAAAAGCTGTTGTTCCGGGGATCTTTAAACAGCCTCTCAAAGTATAGCGCTTTTTTTCGCCATTTCAAAGCCTTTCAGATCAGCCGGGATACGCCTGTTTGTTAAGAATGTTCTATATTTCACGTTGGAATTGCAAACACCAGTTTACGACCGGTCGCACCTGCCGGCTTAAACACCACCTTTTTTTCGACGAACCATTTTCAAATCAATACAAACAAAACCATCGCGATGAAAAAAGCGCTTTTCATTTTCAGTTTTTGTTTTGTAAGCAGTTTTGTCTTGCAGGCACAAAACATTCTGCTCTTTTCAGAAGATTTTCAAACCGGTGGAGGTACATTCACCTTGAATGGCGCCGGCCCGGGCACCAACACCGGTACGAACGAGTGGATCATCAACAGCCAGTATGCGGGCGCACCGACATACCCGGACACTTACCCGGAAGACAGCACTTACAGCGGAACGATCAGCTACGCGCCGTTCAGCGAATACCTGCACATCCACGATGCACCGTCGGGGATCACGAATACGAATTACGACCCTTCCAACTCGTCCGACCGTTTTGCATTCATGACGGACGGCATTTGCACAAGGGGCATGGATTCCGTTCACTTCAGCTTTTTCTATCTCTGCCAGGGATCGCCGACGGCTTATGGCCAGGTTTATTACAGCGTGAATAACGGCCCGTGGATCCAGACCGGCCTGGGCCAGTACGACAACAAGTACAAATGGAAATACGAGGACATCACCGACCCGGCGTTTGGTAACGTAGACGATATCCGTTTCGGCTTCAGGTGGCAAAACACGAACGGGCCGTCTGCAGACTCGGTGTCGTTTGCCATCGACGATATCAATATCGCAGCAACTTTTAATCCTGCCGCCGCTACCATTACGGTCGACAGCGTTTCTCCCGACCCGGTTTGCCAGGGAGGGTTGCTTTATATCTACTGGAGCCTTTCGGATACGTTGTGCGATGGAACGTACGCCATCGACCTGTCCGGGCCGACAGGAATTTTCAATACGACCAATACGTGGGTGGCCAACATCAATAACCCGCAAATGAACGGGATATTCGCCATCCTGCTTCCCACCTCGTCGGGGCCCGGGACCTGTTACAAAATAAGGATACGGCGAACTTCGCCGGCCCCGGTATTCACAGGAATAGCTTCGGCCTGCTTTTCAATTGTCCAATGCCCGAACGTGATCACTACGCTGCAGCCGGTGGTGACGATGGATACAAACGCGGTATGCGTCGGCAGCGTGATCGACGTGCCGTTCTATTCGACAGGCATCTATAACGCGAATAATATTTATACCGCGGAGCTGTCGGATTCGAACGGTGTGTTCAGCTCTACACCGCCTATCATCGGAACTTTTCCGAACTCCGCTACTTATGATCCTGCCCTGGGATCGCCCCCGGGCACGGTGGCCGGTCTCGTTCCCCAGGTGCCGCCGGGATGCGGATATTACATCCGCGTCGTTTCTTCCAACCCTGCAGTGATCGGAGCCCAGTGGGGGCCGTTCTGCATCCAGGAATGCGACATCATTACGAACAACATGCAGGATCTCCAGTTCTGCGTTACCGATTGTGCGATAGATCCCGCGGGCGCCGATTCGCTGATCGACGTCGACGTCAATACGTACAATACGACAGCAGTTTACGGCCCGGGTAATATCTTCCAGACGCAGCTGAAGAGCAGCATGACGTTTGCGCAGATCGGCCCGAACGGAATTCTCGGATCGGTGGCAGCCACGGGCGATACGACGCTGAACGTGCACGTTCCCTGCAAAGACAGCCTGCCCATCGTGGGCATACCGCGTGGCATGAATTACATGCGCGTGGTGGCGACGAACTCCAGCGTCCAGGAAAACTCGCTCGGCTCGCTGATCCGTGTCACGATCGGGGCGCCGAGCTCGACAGCGCCGACGATCACCTCCTACGACTATAACACATTTACGCCGACCGACACCTTCTGCGTGGGTGATATTGCAGCGTTGTTTTTCTCGCCGTACGCGTATTCGGACCAATCCACTTACATGTGGCAATGCAACGGGATCAACAACGGGCAACCCTTCGTCTCACCGTCGGGCGCGAACTCGAACTCACTTTACGTGCAGTTCACCGGTGGTCCGGGTGTCTTCAATTTCCGCGTGCAGGAAACGAATTTCGGATGCCCCGGCCCGTGGTCGGCGATCCATACGGTCGTTGTTATCGGGCCGCCAAGTACCGTACTGACGGGACCGCTTTTTGTATGCCAGGGAGACACGAATACGTGGAATACTTTTTTCTTCTCGAACAATACGTATTACAGCTGGAGCACGAACGGCGGCAACGTCATCGATACGTCGAACAACGTGATCGACATGGCTTACCCGAACACCGGTTCCTACCAGATCTACCTCAACGCGATCAACCAGTGCGGATCGTCTTCCGCGACGTTCAACATTACGGTGAATCCGTATCCCACAGCGAACGCCGGCAACGATACGGTCATCTGCGGCAACAACCCGGTAACGCTTACCACGCCTACGGGAACAGGCTACGTTTACAACTGGACAAGCGGATCGACCACGATCAGCACGACGAATTCCGTAACCGTTACGCCAACCGTTACCACAACGTATGTCGTCCAGGTGACACGTAACCCGGGCGGCTGCGACAGTTATGATACGATCACCGTATTCGTGACCGCGATGAGCGACAGCGTTTCCACCACGCTTGCAGGATGCAATGTGGATGACGGTACAGCAACCGTCATGCTGACCGGTGGAACGCCGCCGTACACGTATAGCTGGAGCAACGGGCAAACCACGCAGACCGCCGTGGCGCTCGCGCCGGGAACATACACCTGCACCGTCACGGATGCCGGGGGATGCACATACGTGTCGATCGCTACGGTCGGAAGCATCAGCTCGCTCAATCCTGACGCCGGCATCTTCGTGACGATCACCGCAGGTCAATCCACGCAGCTCAACGGAACGGGCGGCGTCGGTTACACCTGGTCGCCGCCGGATGACCTGAGCTGCGTCAACTGCCCGGACCCGGTCGCATCGCCGACAGTAACGACAACCTATACGATGACGGTGACCGATTCGCTCGGCTGCTCGAAGATGGATACGGTGACGGTGTTCGTGGAAATGGATTGCAGCGGCGGCGTCTTCCTGCCGAACGCGTTCTCACCGAACGGCGACGGGCAGAACGATGTGCTGTATGTACGAGGTTCCTGCATCCAGTTCATGGAATTCTCCGTGTTCAACCGCTGGGGCGAGCTCGTGTTCCGCACCAACGATCCCGCGATCGGCTGGGATGGAAACTGGCGCGGCACTCCATGTGAAAATGCCGTGTTCACGTATGTGATCAAAGGCACGTTGTTCGACGGAACGGAGATCGATAAAAAAGGTAACGTCTCATTGATCAAATAAGATGAAGAAGCTCAGACTGTTTTCAGCTGTCGCTGCCGCCTCGCTGCTGCCGTTTTTTTCCGCAGCCCAGGACATTCACTTTTCGCAGATCACGGAAACCCCGCTGCTGCTGAACCCTGCGCTGACTGCCATGTCGCACGACCTGATGGCGACCGTTAACTACAAGGACCAGTGGCGAAGCGTCACCAGCAACCCGTTCAAGACGTTCAACGTGGCCGCGGATATCGCGCTGATGAAAAAGCCCAGCGGCAACCATGTCGGCGTGGGCCTCAATGTTTTTTCCGATAAAGCAGGCGACGCAGCGATGGGCACCACCACCGGGCAACTGCATTTGTCGGGCGTGCTGGCGATGAACGACAATAACCTCATCTCCGCCGGCATCTTCGGCGGATTCGGCCAGCGCAGCCTGAGCTACCAGAACCTGTACTGGGACAATCAATACGTCGGCGGCCAGCTCGACCTCAGCGCGCCTTCGATGGAGCCCATGACTTTTTCCAACCGCTCGTACGCCGACATGGGCGCCGGGCTGGCGTGGTACAGCGGCACCGGCAACAACACGATCAGCTCGAACGACGCGTGGAATTTTACGATCGGCGCGGCCGTGCACCACATCAACAAACCCGTTTATACGTTTTACGGCAACACCGACATGCGGTTGCCGATGAAGATCGTTGCACACGGCAACGCGCAGATCGGGATCAAGAACTACAGCCTCGTGCTCGAGCCCGCTTACGTCCTGATGTTCCAGGGCGGCCACCGGGAGATCAACGCGGGGATGCTGGTCAAGTACTGGATGCAGGAAGCATCGGTGTACACCGGCAGGAAAAAGCCCGCAGCCTTCGTGCTTGGCGGGTACTACCGTTTTGCTGATGCGGTGAACCTGGTCTGCGGTTACGAAATGTATCCCTTCCGTCTCGGTCTCAGCTACGACATCAATTTATCCGGCCTCACCGCCGCCAGCAAATCGCGCGGAGGGTTCGAAGTATCGCTGCGCTTCATGCTCATCGACGACGGGAAGAGTAAGAATAAGAGTTTTTTTAATTGAGGAAGAGATCGTTCGGAAAAAGCAGCAAGTCCCGTCGTTTGGCGGGATTTGGTGTTTTTTGTGGGGGAGGGGGGAGAGGAAGGTTGTAGTTTTGGGGGGATTTGGAATGGTTAGCTGATACTTGATCACTTTTACTTATAATCGCAAAGTTTAACCCATTCACCACCTTTATTTTTGATGTACCAAAAGCGCCAACCGTTAACGCGTGGAATCTTGGCGATAGCCTTTGCCGCACCTGTAGGACTATTGAACGATTGACCATTGTGTGTGATTTGTCCGGTCTTTGTGAGGAACGCTTTGTAGTCTTTCCCCTTATATGTTCGATAAATTGGAGTTCGTTTAGTGACCAAGCCTTTCAAATCGCGCTGGTAATTGCTTGGTGTAATTATTTCGCGTTTCTTCTTCCCCGAGAACAGTCCCGTCAGTTCTTCACGATGGCGCTGTTTAATTGAATTCTCCAATAAACGTCGCAATTTTTTGGATTCGATCCCTTTGGGCTTGACAGAATTACCTTGCGGATTCGCTATACGGATTAAAAGGGATTCTATCTCGCCAATGTGACGGTCGTTTCCAATCAGGTAAAAACTAAAATGCGTCCAGCTCGCTCCGTGGCGATCACGCAGATGTTGTCTTACACGTTTCCGAAGGGTCGTCGCCCTGCCAACGTAATACAAATCACCATCATCGTACAGTGCGTATACCCCGGAGGAGCCTTCGACAAGATCAGTGATTTCCGAAGAGTATTTTCTGAATACCTCTTTTGAAACCAATTCAAGACATTGGGTAACGATTCCTTTGCCAGGCTTCGACTTTTTCATCAGGCTTTCTTGTTGAGCGATTTCAAAACATTCCTGAAACTTTCCAACCCCGCCTCCAGGTTCTCCACGATCTCTTGCGCAAGCACATCCGGATCAGGGAGATTATCCAAATCAGCCAGCGATTTATCTTTCAACCAGGTAATGTCAAGCGAGGTTTTATCACGCGCCAGGATTTCTTCGTAGGTGAACTTTCTCCAGCGACCTTCGGGATTCGTTTTCGCATCGTACGTCTCTTTCCGCTTGCTGCGGTTGGTTGGATTGTACAGCTTGATGAAATCCCGCAGGTCTTCCAGCTTCAGCGGATTTTTCTTCTGTGTGTGATGAACGTTCGTGCGGTAATCATAAAACCAGACTTCTTTCGTCCAGGCTTTTTTAGAAGATTCTTTTCCGTCGAAGAAAAGTACGTTCGCTTTTACTCCGTTCGCGTAAAAGATTCCGGTTGGGAGACGAAGAACCGTATGCAGATCTATCGTTTCCATAAGTTTCTTGCGCACCGTTTCACCCACGCCGCCTTCGAATAGGACATTATCTGGTAACACCACTGCGGCTTTACCCGTTGTTTTCAGCATGGTCCGGATGTGCTGCAGGAAATTCAGTTGCTTGTTGCTCGTGGTTACCCAAAAATCCGAGCGGTTATACGTGAGATCTTCTTTTTCCTGCTCGCCTTCGGCATTCGTGAAGGTCATGCTGCTCTTTTTCCCGAATGGCGGATTGGCCAGGATATAGTCGTAACGATCAGGGGAAGGCGCAATTAATGCATCCGCAGGCGAAATAAAATTATCCGAATCAATATCGCCGATGTTGTGAAGGAACAGGTTCATCAACGCAAGTCTTCTCGTGCTTGCCACAATTTCGTTTCCAAAAAAAGTATTGTATTTGAGGAATTTTCTGTCCGACTTATCCAATTCGCGGTTCTCCTGCATCCAATCATACGCCGCAAGGAAAAAACCGCCCGTTCCACATGCGGGATCAGCGATTGTCTTTTTGGGTTCTGGCTGAATACATTCCACCATTGCTTTGATCAGCGCGCGCGGTGTAAAGTATTGTCCCGCGCCGCTCTTGGTATCTTCGGCGTTTTTCTCGAGCAGGCCTTCGTAAATATCCCCTTTGTCTTTTACGCCCATGAGGATCCATTCCTCCGCATCAATCAGCGCAATAAGCTTATACAGCTTTGCCGGATCCTGTATTTTGTTCTGGCTCTTGATGAAGATCTGCCCGAGAATACCTTTTTCTTTCGCAAGCGCGCGCAGAAGTTTGTTGTAGTGGCTTTCCAGCGCACTGCCGCTTTTATCCGTGAGGCTCTTCCATGAATATTCTTTATCCATTGGGAGCTTCCGATCGTATGGAGGTTTGCTGTACTCGTCTGCCATTTTCAGGAAGAGGAGGTAGGTCAGCTGTTCGAGATAATCGCCGTAACCAACGCCGTCATCGCGCAGGGTGTTGCAGAACGCCCAGACTTTGGAGACGATGGAGGAGGTGTTGGATGATTTTTCTTTGGACATATTAAAAATTATTACCAGGCGACCACATCAGTATTGGAATCAGAATTTTAACAGCAAGTTGTCCCATCCTCTTCCAATTATGAATTCTAAGCATCTTTGAGTTTCAGCTTCGTCGAATTTTTCTGCTTTATTTTTGAATCGACTATTCTTCAATTCAATTTTCCATTCTTTCATCGACTTTCTTACTTCGGAAAAATCAAGAGTCTGTATATCTTCAACTACCTTGCATACCGTGGCAAGCAACTCTGTTTTATGAGAACGCTCTTTGCCCTTGTACTTTGAAAATATTTTCGAAAGTTCATTGACAGCGTCGTGTACTTGCCCTCTGAAAGGATAGTCAGTTGTCAACAACTTGTTCGGGTTGACGATTTCAATTCCGCGATCTGTTTTTGAAAAGAACTTCTTGTTTTTTATTGCCTTCTTCATTTCAATAGCGTACGGGCCAAGATTGGCTCTTTCGAAATTGTAAAATACGGGGATAGCAAAAAGTTTGTTGAGTATATACGTGTATTTCGCAATCGTCATTTCACCGTGTGAAATTTCCACTTCCTGCGAGGCCCTTAGAATATGAGCCAAAGTCTGAACATTATAATAATATACATTGGCCGGAACGAAAAGTGTTGCTCTTTCTTCCGCAATCAATTTCCCTTCAAACGCGCGCTTCAATATACTTTGGCGCAATGCCTCCGCCTCCTGTAAACGTTTATTTATGCTTTCTTCCATTTTGTCTGCAACGCTGAGGCGAGATTCGATTTCTTGCACAACAATTCGTTGCTCATCGATGGATGGAAGCGCGAAGGTCAAAGAACATAATTCTTCCGTGTTAATATTGTTGACTCCACTTGAGGATTTTGCTTTCCCTTCGATCTGGGTTCGCAACTCAGCTGATGAAAGGACATTGATCAGGTATTTCGGATCAATTTCAGTTTTGATGCTTCTTAAGCGAATTAAGTAACCGGCGTATAGTAACCCTTCGTCTTTATTAGTGATAAGAGCGCTCTTACCTACCAAATCTACGCTGCCGTTTGAACGTATTGTGAGTATATCGCCAGCCACCAGATTGTATGCTTTGATTTCTTCTTTATCAAACTTGGCGAACTTTAAGTCCAAACTATCAACAACTCCTGCGTGAATGTTAGGGATTCTTAAGACACCTATACCGGTAGTTTTGTAATCGCACTTTTTTGACGTTCCATATTTTGGTTTTTCAATGACTTGACCCATTTTCACCACACGCCACCCCTTCGGCAACTCCCCCTCCTTTACATTCTCATTCGTTAACCTCCCTTCAAACGCCCACTTCAACACCGCCTGCCTGTACGTCTTCAATTGCTGCTGCGCGGTCTTCAGCGCTTCAATACCCTTATTCAGCTCGCTGAAGAGTTCTTCGATTTTCGAGACAATTAAATGTTGAATTTCAATTGGAGGCAACGGAATCTGTGTAGCTTCGAACCTTCCCTTAGTTACATGAACCATTCCAGATCCATGTGTTTTCGAGTATAGCTCTGCGATAATTTTCTTGAGCGTGTAATACAAATATGTTTTATCGCAAAACTCCTTAGGTTCAATTCTGAAAATGTGCTGATTAAGCCATGCATCCTGTCCTTCCCATATGTATGTGCCCAAAGAAGCAGCCCATGCAAATAATAAGTCACCAGCCCTAACTTTATATCTCTCCTCGAAATGTTTCCTTGTGTAATTGTAAGGTGCGGCGTCTTTATTAAGATTCTGTATGCGAATAATTGGTAATCCAGAATCTTCCCATTCAGTTTTTTTAAACCCTCTTCCGTTTATATAAGTCGCAACACTTCCAAGTGTTGTCCACTTCCAATTTTCCGGTAGTTCAAGTTTTTCTATCATCATGCTACTAACACCTCATTTAACTCACTAACAATCCCATCCGTCTGCTCCCCGAACAGCTTCCACATCTTACTCAATCCACCCTCTGCATTGAACGGACTCAGGTCAAAATCTTCACGATCGAGATGGAAGCTGTTGGCAATGTAATCTTTCATCATCCGCAGCCATTGCATCTGCTCTTCGGTGAATTTCACTTTTCCGGCTTGTTTCTTAAAGACCCACTCCTGGAAGTTTTTGTCAACGGTTTTGTCGTATGCAGTAAGCGAAGCATCAATTCCAGCCACTCTGCGCACGAGTGACACCAGTGCGATCAGTTCGTTCTTCACCGAGCCGTTTGCTTTTTCAATCTGTTCATATGCCCTCCAGACATTCAAAGGTGCGAGCTGAGGTTTCTCCAGCTTGATCTTTTCGCAAAGATCTTTAATCATCTTATACGAAAATGCTCTCCGGCGATAATCCTGCGCATAAAAAATCTGTAAGGCCGTAATCTCGTCCTTGTGCGCTTCAATCCAGGCTTTGAAATCGTTGATGGTGTTGGTTGCGGCCTCGGCCTGATCCTTTACCCAGCCGATTTTCTGAACAGAATCAAGGTTCACTACGTCAATGATCTGGTCGTACTTTTTGCGGATGTCAACAATGTATTCACGCAAGTCGGGGTTATTGAAAACAGCTACGGCTTCGTCAACCAGTTTTTGCTTGCCTGTTTCAATCGCCTTGTTAATCTCCACAGGCGCTTGCCCCCGCAACTGGTTTCGCGTTTGCTGTTCGATGGCATTTATCGCATCGGGATCGTGCGCATTCAACAATTGTTTGACCACCTGGTTTATGGTTTGTCCCTGCGCGAACTCGGAGAATTTCTGTTTGTCCTTATCAGAGATCTGCCGCTCCAGGCGGATCAAACGGTTCGCAAGTGTGCTTAGAATTTCCTCCGAAGTATTGCCAAGCGCAACATGCTGCAAAACATCTTTCAGGGAAAGCCCGGGTGCTTTTTCCAGCGGACGGCTATCCGTTTTCTGGGAATTCTCCACGCCAATCGCATCGATGATGACAAAATGATCTTTACTGTATTTCGCGGAAGGAGTTCCTTTCGCTCTGAGCTCTTCAATCGAACAGGTGCGCGTACCGCGACCTTTCATCTGTTCGTAGTACGATCGGCTTTTCACATCGCGCATGAACAGCAGTACTTCAAGCGGACGAATGTCGGTACCCGTAGCGATCATGTCGACGGTTACGGCAATGCGCGGATAATAGTCGTTCCGGAATTGCTGCAAGACAGATTTCGGATCTTCTTCGCTGCGGTAGGTAATCTTCTTGCAGAATTTGTTTTCCTCTCCGAATTCCTCGCGCACAATTTCAATGATGTCTTCTGCATGTGAGTCCGTCTTCGCAAAAATCAAGGTCTTCGGAACTTCGAATTGACCGTTTTCATCGCTGCGGTCAGGAAACATCGAAGGCAAATTGTCTTTTACCGCCCGCACAATAGTACGGATAGTACTGGGGTTAACAATGTCCCTGTCGAGTTGTTTTCCGCTGTATTCAATATCCTCATCAACCGCTTCCCAGAATTTTTTGCGCGTCAGCCGTTCGCGTTTGTCCACTTTCTCGCCAATAGAGATTTTGCTTCCTTTTTTCGTAATCTGGGTTTCGACGGTGAATACATTGTATGGGACCAGTACTCCGTCGACTACCGCTTTTTCATAACCGTAATCACAGACGAGATTCTGATTGAAGTAGCCAAACGTTCTGTTATCCGGAGTTGCTGTTAAGCCAACCTGGAAAACATCGAAGTAATCGAGTACCTGCTTCCAGAGGTTGTAAATACTCCTGTGACACTCGTCGATCACGATAAAATCGAAAAACTCAATGGGGACTTTTTCGTTGTACGCAACGGGTACAGGTTCTTTGCTGTCAAACCGTGTTTCATTCGGGTTTTCTTCCTCCGCATTTTCGTCCAGTTCTGTTCCTTTCAGAATGGAATACATGCGTTGAATGGTGCTGATGTAAACCTGGGAATCGCCCGGAATAAACGAGCTGTTCAAACGCGTAACGCCGTATAATTCCGTAAAGAGCCGATTGTCATCGGTTGCAGTGTAGGATCGAAATTCCCCTTCCGCCTGTTCACCGAGGTTTTTTGTATCAACGAGAAATAAAATGCGTTTTGCTTTAGCAAATTTCAGCAACCGGTAGATAAACGTAATCGCGGTGAATGTTTTTCCCGAGCCCGTTGCCATTTGAATAAGGGCCTTCGGTTTATTCTCCCGGAAGGATTTCTCGAGATTATTGATGGCGATGATCTGGCAGTCGCGAAGTCCTTCGGTCGGCAATGCCGGAATGTCGTGTAAACGAGCGCGTAAAGTTTTGTCTTCTTCTCCCCAATGCGCAAGCGTTTCCGGGCGATGGAACGCGAAAATGTTTCTTGCGCGTGGTTTGGGATCCCTGTAATCGGTGAAGTGGGTAATTTCCCCGGTGCTTTCGTATGCGAAGTTCAGCCGGTCATTATTCAGCAGGCGCAGCTTCGCAGTTGCATATTTTTCGGTCTGATCTTCTGCTACTGAAAGTCGTGTGCCTTCCTCCGCGCGTTTCGCTTCAATGATCCCGACCGCTTTTCTGTTTACGAACAGGACGTAATCAGCCGGTCCTTTGTCGGTATCATATTCCCGAACGGCAATACCAATTCCGGCAGCAAGGTTCAGTTTTCGCTTATTCTGAATAATCCAACCACTGGCGATAAGCTGATCGTCGATAAGATCGCGCGCTTTTTGCTCCGGATTCTGATTGGTCATTGAAGGGGCATCGAATAAATTGGCAGGACATAAACATAACGTTTTTCGGTTAAATAAAACGTTTACAAACGCTTACAACAGCTTGCGCCAGTAACACGATTCTCTCCGCCAACAAAAAAGCCGCTCCAAAGGAGCGGCCGTCATGTGAAGCCAGAGGGAATCGAATCCCATTTCCCCCCTCAATTATTCCGGTGCTCCACAAGATACCGTGGCCGCAACGGATCCGTAAGGATCACCGGCTTCATCGTGTCCCAGCGGCCTTCCCAGGCGGCGACGCTGGCTGCTGGAATTCCATTGTGCGCCATGAACGGAACGTTGTCGGCTGCCGTGTAATTACGTTTCAGGAAAAGGACATATTGCTGGGGCAACTGCTGGTTCGTGCAGAGCATGGTCATGTTGGCCCCGGGGGCATTGAGGTACGCGGCGAGATCGGTGCAGCCCGATTTCAGCGCCGCGCGGAACGCGGGAATGGAGGGCATGTTGTAGCTGCAGAATTCTTCCCAGTCGTAATCGAACTCCTGGTTGTTGGCTTCGCTCACCGCGAAGTACCAGCCGAGCAGCTTCTGGTGGGCCTTCAATACCCGGCAGATCATCCCGGCAAGCGCATCGGCGGGAAGGTTTGCGACACGCTGAAGCATTGCAGCCACGGCCGGCGCGCGGGGGCCTATATTGTTCTCCGCGTTGATCACGTCGACGAGCGGCGCTTTGAACCATAAAGAGGTAAGGTCCTTGAGCGCGTAATGGAACTGCATGAACTGGTTGTCGGGGATTATGTCTTTGACCTGGTCCATGCTCATGTCACCATCCAGCGCCATGATCTTTTCCTGGGCTTGCTTCTGGAGCGTTTCGCTGAGCTCGCCGAGAGCGCCGCCGGCCAGCTTGTGCACCATGAGGTACAGCAGCGCGGCGGTAAGGTTGTTGCGGTAGTCGGCGGCGAACATCAACGTGGATGTTTGTTTCACGACGGTGAGCCCGGCCTTTGCCTGCACGCGCGACGGGTACGCCGGTGCATCCACGACCTGGTCGATCGTGGTTATATAATTGTCGATGGGGACCATCACCGCGTAATTGACGCTGGCGAGATGACCGGCGCACACGTAAAAAGTTTCGAGCCACAACCAGTAGCGATGCCAGGCGGGCGTCTTCTCGTCGATCTGCGATTCGATGTAATCTTCGTTCAGGTGTTTCGCGGCCCATGCTGGACTTGACGCGACGAGGTTGGGATAGCTCGTGGTAAGCTCCTGGATCTTGTCCGCGATGTATTGGGGCGTGGAAGTTTCTGTTTCCAGCAGGCGCTCCCAGGCTTTGTCGCGTTTGAAACGTGTTTCATAATAAGCGAACCCGGAAACCTCCAGCGGAAGGTTGAGCTGGCTGCTGGGCAACCCTCCGTGCTTGCGGCTCGCGGTCACCATCACCTCCTGCATGCGCCGGGCTGTGTTCTGATCGGCGATGACCGGCCCCAGCGCGGCTTCCGCATGAATGATGCGTTTCGCTGCCAGCACGCGTTCCAGGTCGGTGTCCTCGTCCCAGTTTTCCCACGAGAGGTCATTGTCAAGATCGACATTGCTGATCCATTCCGTCAGGAGCTGGAGCGGTGCGGGCGGGGGCAGGTAAGTCCATATCCCGGCGGCGAACGTGAATTTCGTGTTCACGAAATTGTCGAGCAGCCTCATCAGTTCGCCAAGCAGGATCCCGTTGCGCACCTGCTGCTCGAGGAAACGCATCAGCTCGTCGCGAAAATTTCTTGCGAGCTGTTGTGTCGGAAATTTCAGGATGGGCGACACGACCTCGAGCGTGTAATCGGCGTCGGTTTCAATTTTCCACCCGTTGCTGCGGTTGCTTCCGAACGGGTACAGGTAACACACCTCGATGTGCGTGAAGCTCAGCACCTGGCTGTCGTGCGTGCCGAATTCCACCTCGATGCCGTAGGTGTTGTCGAGCAAATTTTCGACGAGGAGTTTTGCGAGGCTCATGCGAGGGACGTTTATGCAGTTATACTTTATTGCCGTCCAGTAATCCTGTCACGGCTGTTTCCACTTCGTAAGCGCTGTGATGGTTGAACGGCGGCATGTGGATTCCTTTAAGTATGGCTGTGTACCATGGCGCAAGCGTTTTGAACGGAACGGCTTTCGGGTTGTCCTGGAATTGCGTCCGCTTCGCCGACAATGCGGTGAAAAAAGCAGAATCGGCATCGACGCTGTCGAGCACTGTTTTTATGGCCGCTGTAACAGCTGTATCGTCTTTCAGCAAGCCATGAAACCATTTGAAATAAATCATCATGCGGGCGGAAGTGCCGCTGGGCCCGCTGAGCAACAAGCGGAAGCTGCTTTCGTCCTCCGGGCTGATCGCGGGGTCCAGCCATTTCGGCTCAGCCGCCGGCAGGATGATGTTGATGAAATTCCCGGAAGCCGGCGTTTCATACGGCACCAGGGAATCGAATTCGTTGCTTGTCCACTTGATCACACTCGCGTTCGTAGCCGCCACCTGCCTGTCCGCCGGAGCTGCAGCCTGCCATGCTGCGTTAATGTCGCTGACCTTATTGTTGCGGATGCCAAGCCAGCCGCCAAGACACTTGATGGCTGCAGAAGGGATCGCTTCCGCCAGGTCTTCATATTCCCACAGCTTCTTGTCGTAAGCTTTCGTGGTGAAGTTTGTGCTCAGCGGATTATCCCGCAACGTATTCAGGATCGGTTGCGCGGCGGTTTTGAAAACTTTTTGATCGGTAATGATCTTGAGGGTCAGCATGTATCCCGGGAGCCCGAACTGCTGAAGGTTGCGCGCTATGCTTGCCCCGGAATATTTTTCATAGCTCCAATATTTCCTGACAAGAGCAGCCGCGACATCCCAGCCGCCCATGTTTTTGCATATCGTGCTGGCAAGGCCGCGTACGTCTGCATTCTCATTCAGCTGGTTGCATTCCTGTTCTTCCTGTTCCACCAGGTAAGGCAGGTTCTCGTAATAACCGGGCGCTTTAATATCGACTTGTAACATTTGTTTTCGATTTTTTCAGGTTAAGAGAATCCGGGAGCTGTCAATTATTTTGCTCGTCGCCGGAAAAAGGCGGAGCACTGTCAACCAGTTCGGACAGGAGGAAATCATTCAGTGCGGCTTCTTCGCTGTCCTCGTCGATGCCCGGCCCGGGAGGTTGCGCAGGCGGGCTTTGCGGTGTCACAGGTGGAACCGGCGGAACAACGACCGGCGGAGTTTGCGGTTTCAGCGCATCCGGGTTATGGCGCAGCACCAGCGCGACGATGGGAATGTCGGTTACGTTCATTGCATTTCTTGTTGAATGGCTTTTGAAAGATCGTCGGCCGCGATCACGATGTCCTGCAGCGGCATGTCGCCTGACCGCGCGGATAAAATTGCGTTGTCGACGATGCTGCTGATGTTGCTTCCGTTAAGCGGCAGGCTGCTCACCAGCGCGGCGAGGTTCACCTTGCTGTCGATCTTCACGCCTTTGTCCGCCATCAGTTTCTGGAACAGGTTGAAACGCTGCTGCGGTGTAAAAGGCGGGAAACCCACGATCGTTGCGCGCCTGGAAAAAGCCGGGTCGATCTTTTGTTTGGCGTTGGTGGTGAGGATCGCAAGGCCGTTGTAGCTCTCGATCTCCTGGATGAGGTAAGCGGTGATGAGGCTGCCGGGACCTGCCGGGTCATTTTTCCGCGCGAACAAAACATCCGCTTCGTCGAAAAGCAGGGCGGCGCTGCAGGCTGCGGCTTCGGTGAAAAATTCCTGCAGGCGGCTTTCCGTGCTCGTCTCCAGCTGCGTGTAGTCGAGGCGGTAGAGCGGCAGCTTCAATGCGGCGGCAAGCGATTCGGCTGCCATCGTTTTTCCCGTTCCGGTGTCTCCCTGGAAAATGGCGACGATGCCGGAAGGCGTGTCGTTGTTGAGGAAGACGCGGCTGAGAAAAGCATTCTGCAAAGCGTCCAGCTGTTTTTTCGTGGAGTCGGCGAGGACCATGGCTGCAAAGCTGCCGCGCGCGTCGTCGAGGTAGGCGAGCCCTGCAAGGTCCGGCGGGCTGGTTGCCACGTAGCAATCCTGGAGCGCGGCCGTTGCGGGCGCAGCGGCGGCATCCACGGTTTGTTTTTGCCGGATCAGCGTCTGCCCGATCCGCGCCATGTTCATCGTGTAGGTGTTGTTGATCAGTTCCCAGTCGATCGGGTTCTGCCCCAGCAGCGCATTTCCCATCGACTGCCATACTTCCTTGTCCATCTCCCGCGTGAGCGGGGCGAGCTGTATCGTGCCGACTTTACCGGGATCGATGCTTTCCGGGAGATCGAGCGATTCCATTTCTCCCATGAACAGGATCGTTGTTCCCGGCACCAGCCACGCGCTGACCAGTGGTACGAATTCCGGGTGTTTCGCGAGATCTTCCAGGCCGTTCTGCCAGTACACAAGGCCGTTCTGCAGCAGCGCGTATGCAAGGGCTTTGCACAACACAGCCTGCCGATCAGGATTTGCCGTTACGATGTCGGCATTGAGCCGGTAAAGCGGCTGGTTGTAATAATTTTTCGCCAGGCGAATGGCCAGCGTCAGTTGCCGCTCTTCGAAACCGCCGCGTATGACCTGGAGCTGATCCTTGATTGCAAGGATGCCGGCGTCGACCGCAAGGTTGAGTGGTGTGCCGGTGCAGAGCGTCAGCAGATCGCCGGGAGGCTGGTTTGCTGCACCGGAGAAATAATCGACGAGCTCTTTGCCGGGAGCCAGCGTGCTGAGCGCAAACTGTTCGGCCGTCCCGGTAACGAGAAATTTCCAGTAAAAAAGCGGTGAGCCGTTTTCGAGCCGCAGCAACAGGGCGGATTTTTCGGCGTAAGAAGTGGTGACAAGACTGGCAACTATTTCCGGGGTTGCCACGGTTTGATTATCGCTGCTGATCTTTTTGTAAAGATCGATGTAGCGCGAATCGAGAACGGGGAGAAGCACCAAACAAAGCATCGCCAGCGTTTCGTTGTCGAGGTTCAGCGTGTCGCGGAGATGTTGGACCTGCGGGGAAACACCCATCTTCGCAACGGTTTCTTCGCACAGCTTTTTCCATTTTCCGATCGCCTGCTCCATGGCGTCTCCCGAAAGCTTGCCGGGATTCAGCACCAATTCCAGGCTGGCGTCAGCGAGTTGTGCAGCTTGTTGTATATCCTGGTTGGGCATGTTGTGTGCGGTATAAAAATCGGTGAGGCATTGTTTTCCGTGCAGCAGCGATGCGACCGGGGAACGTGTCCCGGAATTTCTCCGCTGTGATCGTTTTTACCCAGTTGTGTCCGGCTGAAAATTTTTGCGAAAGAACTTCAACGTGCCACCCAGAGAACAGTTCCTCCCTGGCTGTCGTTCTGTGTCGTGTCGGGATCGATCTCTGTTCCGAGAACGGTGACCGGCAAACCCTGCACCAGCTGGTATCCCCGGGGTTCGACAGCAGGAACTTCGCTGGCGGATTTCCAGTAATGCTGAAAAGGCAGGTCGTACAGCTGTTGCCCGTTCAGCACGCAGGACGCGCCCACGTAAATCCCCGGAACGTAACCTGCATTATAAACTGCGGTGTACCATGCGTTGCAGTAATCGCTCACCGCCTGCGCGCCCGTGCCTGCCGCCACACCTTCGAGGTCGCACCAGATGTTCATGCCCTGCGGCAGCCCGATGGATGCTGCGTTGGCGGCGGCGTTCGCGCCGTACCTCGAACCGATCCCCGGGTCCGGTGTCCACGATTCCGAAATGACATGCTGCACGGCGATCAGCGCGAGTCCCGCATTTAAAATTCCGGCGGCTTCCTCATTCGTGAGGTCGCCCGGCGCCTGGCCTTGTCCGAGGGAAAGATAGCGGGCGCAAAAAGCATAGCCGTTATTTTTGAAGAGGCTCGCCAGTCCCGGGGAAATGACGGCATCGAAATCGAAGCCCTTCAGGCCGGGAGCTGCTGCCTGCACGGTTCCGGGCAGGGCGGGAGTGGAGTTGTCTGGCATGGTTCCTGGTTTTGTATCGTTGAACTTAGTGCGCGGGCCTGCGTTCCGTTTCCGGGTGAGAGGGATGGTGCGGTTCTTGTTTGCCGGGTGAGCTGTACAATGATTTTTCGGCCGTCATCACATTCGCCATTGCGTTTTTCATTGCCTGCTCCACGCCCTTCTGCGCATTTTCCATGGCCTGCTTGCCGGCATCGTACCCGTATGCAGGTGTCGCGCCGCCGACCGTTCCGGAAATTTTTTTCATCGCTTCCGCCTGCTGCAATTCAGATTCCCTGATCGCCTGCGTGGCCTCGTCCATGGTCTCCTGCTCTTGCCGCGCGAGCTGCTGAAGATTGTCCGCCGCCTGCGTTTTGAATGTCGTATTGATCACTTCCATCATCGTCTTAAGCGATTGCTGCTGGATCTCCTGGATGTGCTGCCTCAGCTGCGCCACCTGGTTCTCCACGTTCTGGCGGATCTGCTGCAGTTGTTCCTGCTGGTCGCCCTGTGCCTGGGACCTCGGCTTCGGATTTTTATCTTGCTTTTGCATGAGCTGATCAGTTAAAGCGTATTTCAAAAATCCCAAAACTGAAAATCCAAATCCCAAAGGCTTGTCGGTGCCCTTTCAAACTATTGATTTTATTGAAGTTTGGGATTTGGATTTTTTGCTTTGGTTTTTGTTTTAAGAGCACGCTTCGTTTATGAGATAACTTCTGAATGATTTCATTCCGTGAAGAAGCGATGCACCGTCTCGTCACAAGCGTTGACGAGACGGATGCATCTGCCGGGGTACTACTGGTAGATCTTCCTTGTCGCGATGCCCGTAGAGGCCGTGTCGATGGAATACAACGTAGATACGCCCTGCGTGGTGGCAGCCTGCGCGGTGATGTTGGTCTGCTGCTGGCTGGTGGTCGCATTGTGAGCTGCGTTCGCCAGGGCCTGCGCGGTTGCCTGGAAGAGGTTGCCCATTGCCACTGCCGGCGCGGTGCCCAGCACCTGCGTATTGGCCTGCGTTACCGAATCGGTGATCTGTGAGTTAACTGCGGTCGGATATGCCATGATGATTTGTTTTTAATGGTGAATGAAAAATGTTGAACGGATCACGCCCGGATCAGGCGAAGATTTTCGCTGTCCCGACGCCTGTCGACGCGGTGTCGATCGAGTAGAGCGTCGCCACGCCCTGCGTGATTGCGGCCTGCGAGACGAGGCCGGCCTGCTGCTGGTTGTACGTAGCGTTGTGCGCGGCGTTGGACAATGCCTGGCCGGTGGCAACGAACACGTTGCCCATTGCTACTGCCGGCGCATCGCCCAGCACTTTGGTGTTTGCCTGTGACACGGAATCCGTGATCTGGCTGTTGACTGAAGTTGGGTAAGCCATAGTGGTTGGTGTTTAGTTGATGAAAAATTGATTGGTGATTGTCGCATCATTCCTTTCCCGGAGCCCGACACTGAAGCGACGCGCTCAGCGCCTGCTTCAGTGAGGGCCGGGGGAATTAAGAGTTGAGGATCTTCGAGGTTGCGATGCCGTCGGAAGCCGTGTCGATCGCGTAGAGCGTTGCAACGCCCATTGTCGTGGCGGCCTGTGCGGTCACGTTGGTCTGCTGCTGGCTGCTTGTCGCATTGTGGGCCGCGTTGGCCAGTGCCTGCGCGGTGGCCTGGAAAAGATTGCCCATCGCTACTGCGGGAGCGTCGCCCAGCACCTTCGTGTTGGCCTGCGTGATCGAATCGGTGATCTGTGAGTTTACTGAAGTGGGAAATGCCATGATAGTTGGTTTTTAAAAGTGAATGGTTGGAAAAATAATTCGCGGATCATCGCCGGATCAGGCGAAGATCTTCGTTGTCGCGATGCCCGTGGAGGCCGTGTCGATGGAGTACAGCGTGGTAACGCCCATCGTCGTGGCAGCCTGCGCGGTGATGTTGGTCTGCTGCTGGCTGGTGGTTGCGTTGTGCGCTGCGTTGGCAAGAGCCTGCGCTGTTGCCTGGAAAAGGTTGCCCATTGCCACTGCCGGGGCGTCGCCCAGCACTTTGGTGTTTACCTGGGTTACCGAATCGGTGATCTGGTCGTTGACGGATGTGGGAAATGCCATAAGGATTGGTTTTAGGTATTAGTTGTTGAACGATTTACTTTTTGATTTTTCGCGCTTCTCTTTTCCCGGTTGATCGGTACGCCGTGACGGAAGCACCGGCCATTACCGGGAAAAAATTACGAGTTGAGGATCTTCGCGGTTGCAACACCGTCCGATGCCGTGTCGATGGAGTACAGCGTGGTAACGCCCATCGTCGTGGCGGCCTGTGCGGTCACGTTGGTCTGCTGCTGGCTGCTCGTTGCGTTGTGCGCAGCGTTGGCCAGCGCCTGCGCGGTTGCCTGGAAAAGATTGCCCATCGCCATTGCCGGCGCGTCGCCGAGCACTTTGGTGTTGGCCTGGGTTACTGAATCGGTGATCTGGTCGTTGACGGATGTTGGGAATGCCATGATGGTTTGGTTTTAGGTTAGATGATGAATTGATTTGGATTGATTTTGAAAACACTTGATGTATTGAAGAGTTCAGCTGAATTTGATGGAGTACAGTAAGTTCACACCCTGCGTGGTGACGGCCTGCGCCAGGATATTTCCCTGCTGCTGGGCTACCGTGGCGTTGTGCGCTGCATTGGCGAGCGCCTGTGCAGTGGCCTGGTAGAGGTTGGCCATCGCCATCGACGGCGCGTTTCCAAGCACTTCCGTATTCGACTCCGTAATGGAATCTGTGATCTGGCCATTTACCGTGGATGCCATTGTATAGCGTGTTTAGGTGAGCATGAGGTTGCCTTACCGGAGTTTGGTTAAGGAGCCGGCGGTCCCTGCGGTCCTTGTGGTCCCTGCGGACCCTGTGGTCCTTGCGGGCCCTGCGGTCCTGTTGATCCGGGATCGCCTTTATCTCCTTTGTCTCCTTTGGGACCATCGGGCCCGGTTACGCCGATCACGCCCTGCACGCCGGTCGACCCGGTAGGCCCTTGCAATCCCGTGGGGCCGATGTCGCCCTTCGGGCCTTGTGGTCCCTGCGGGCCCGCGGGTCCCTGCGGGCCGGGCGGTTTCACACCGATCGACGAGAGAATGCGCGCGCAGGTGGAAGTGGTTGCGGCTGAGTTCAGCATCTGTGCATTGTGCTGCGCGGTCACGGCATTGTGCATCGACATGCTCAGTGTTTCCGCCATGACGTTGTTTACCATGGCCATCGACTGGGAGTTCGCGGTGCCTCTCACCAACTGCTGGAGATCCGCAAGGGAGGAGAACATGTTGTTTTCGCTCATTGTGATTCTTGTTTGAATTAGTTCGTTTTGATTTTCGTTTCAGGAAGCAGGAAAATATTTCCCGCTTCGTCCACACCCACCACCGCCAGCGCCTGGTCGTTCTCGACCCGGTACGTGATCAGCTTGCCGTCCTGCGAAAGGTTGCCTGCGGGCGCTGGCACGGAACAGATGATCGACCTGATCGTGCTCAGGTAACTTTCGATCTGGGTGTTTACGCCCGATTCATCCTGGTTGCGGAGATTGATCTGCTGCACGAGGTTGTGTACTGCCGAAGCGCCTGTGTTGTAACCGATGAAACGGTTCGATGCCGCCAGCTGTTGCAGCCCCGCGCGAATGGATTCTTCGCTGTGGCCCGGGCCTGCGCATGGTGTGAAAAGAAGGGTGTTGACAACGGGCTGAAGCTGGTTATAATAATCCTGCACCTCGCTGTCCTGGATGGCAGGCGAAAGATTTTCCGGCACAAGGTGCTGCGCAGCGTAAGTGTAGAAGAAGAACATGTCGATGAATTCCGGGATCGTCGCGACTGGTTTTTGCTGCGCAAATGCCGATGCCTGCGCGTTCAGGCTGGCGTCCACAACTTCCAGCTGCAGGATAAAGCGGGTAAGGGCCAGCATGTCGCTGAATGAAGGCGACTGGAAAAGATCGGGCCGCGTGATCGTTTCGGATGAAATAAAAGCGGCCACTTTGTTGATCTCGTTATAGCTCAGCAAATCGTTGCGATGCAGGATCGCCTGGAGACTGAGCTCGTTGTCAAAGGAGATGTTGCGAACGACAGACAACTGTTCCAGGTCTTCATTGTCCATCGTCAGCAGTTTGCCGAGACGCGCCCTGAACGTGGTGAACCGGATGTACCCGTCGGAATGCAGGCCTTCCTGGATCAACAGCAGCAGCTGGTCTTCACTGCCGACACGGCACGCCGGCATGACCGTGTCTTTCATGGCCCACTTCAGCCACTCCGGTCCTCCCGGAATCATGGAGAGTATGGACTGGAAGCGCTTGCTGAACTCCGCTATGTTGTCGATAAGATGGCCGCCGAGGAAAATCATGTTCCGTGTTTTGAGTGAGGTGAGTTCTTACTGACCGGAAGGATAGCCGTTGAGCACATCCGCCGCATTCGTACCGATGATCCTGAACGTGTTGGCGGCATCCACCGACATTTTTGTGGCCAGATCGATCGCCTGCGCATAAGCAGGATCTTTGGTTTCAAGAAATTGCGCCATCGCAACGCCGATCGCCGTCGCGCTGATGCTGTTGATGTTCCGCAGGTTGTCTGCCGCATCCTGGATCGCCAGCGCCGTCGACTGGGCGACAGACTGGAACGCTTTTCCTGCTCCTTCTTCCCGGATGATTTGCGGAGTGATGCTGTCGCTGAGGATAAGGCCGCTTGTTTGTGACATGAGACGTTTCTTTAGTGGTTATACAATGGATGAATGGATCGTATTGTTCAGCATGTTCAGCTTGCCTTGCCCAGGATGAGCGTGCAGCACTGCGCGGTGGAAGCGGTGGAGATGATCTGCCCGTTGCGCTGGTTGGTCGTCGCATTGTGCATTGCTATCCCGATCGAGGCTGCCATGCTGGCGAATGTGGCTTGCAAGGAATTCATCTGCGTTGTGACTTTTTAGTTGTGCGTTGCCGGTTGCCTTCTTTTACACCGGTGTTTTTTTTGTTGCCCGCGATGTTGTGCGATTACAGGAGCAAACTTATTGTGACTTATCACCGGCTACTTGTATGGAACCTGCAATCCTTTACCAGTTTGATGCATCAGTTTATTTTCCAGCCACGACATGGAAATTTCCTGCGCATTCTCCCCGCTGTACGCGGATGGCCGGCAGCCGAAGGCCGCTTTAAAACAACGGCAGAGATGCGCATGATCGAAAAATCCCGCCTGGTACGCCACGTCGGCGACAGACCCGGACCTGCTGGCCAGCAATTCGCCCGCATGCTGCAGCCTCAGGTCGCGGATGAAACGCTGCGGGGAAACGTCGAATGTTTCTTTCATTTTCCGGCTGAGGCTCGACGGGCTGATGCACAATGCAGCTGCCAGCTGGTCGACGGTAAACGTTGCGTTGCCGAGATTGGTGATCACCACCCGCAGCAATTCCGCCAGCCATGGCTTTTGGTGCGCCAGCTCCAGCAGCTGCGCCAGGTCTTCTTCACGCACCGGGATCCTCCAGCGAAAAGGCTTGCGGTTTATTTTTTCCTGGTGGCGCTTCCGGAAATCGGAAGGACTGCACCCGAATTCCTGGCAAAAGCTGCGGCAGAAACTTGCGTGGCCGCTGAAGCCGCACAATCCCGCCACCTGCTTTACCGGCTCGTGCCCGTTGCGCAGCATTTCGGCAGCCGCGCGCATCCGGTATCCGAGGAGAAACCTGCCCGGTGAATGTCCTGTAAGGCTCAGCAGTTTCCGGTTGAGCTGCGCCCGGCTCAGCCCGAGCGAGTCGGCAAGCTGCTGCACGCCGAAGCCCGGCTCTTTTCCTTTTTTCCCGATGATGGACCACAGGTGATTGATGAACCAGGTGTCGTCATTTTCCGCCCGCCCCGGTATGACGGGCATTTCCATTGCTGTTGTTTCCGACATTTCGATTTCGTGATGCGAGGCACAACCGGACATACCCGTGACACCCTGCGCATGCGCAGGTGAAAGGAGCGGGAATGGAACTGGAAATTTTTTGTCCCGGGGTGGTGAAAGGTGGTGCTCGGGTTTTACTTATTGATTGACCACCCAAAGGAAATTTATCGGCGAAGCTCCTGTAAGAGCAGAACTACGCGATTGAGAAATCACGTAGTTCTACGTGGTGCCGGATGCTTTGCCAGTTGTCGGTTGCCCGGGGTTGTGGGGGGGGGGGGGTTTTGAATAAAAAAGAAGGGGACCCGCAACGCCAACGGGCGCCCCCGGGCAAAGATAGGATGAAA
>CBIHOC010000007.1:0-177334 GCA_966211705.1 uncultured Chryseobacterium sp. | reverse complement strand
ACACCTAACCAAGTCTTCTCCGAAAAATTGCACTTATAGGTTGAACTTACACATCTGCACATTTGCATATCTGCACATCTATTTATCTTTATGCGTATGAAAAACCTCCTCGTCCTGCTCCTTCCGCTGGTGTTCCCAGTTATCCTTCTTGCCCAGCCGGCTTACGTTTATCATGAAAAGGGGCTGAAGCTGTTCGGAGAAGAAAAATACGTGGAGGCGATCGCGCAGTTCGACCTGGCGATCAAAACGGACGCGACATATTTCGAAGCGTACCTCGACCGCGGGAGGGCGAATATGCAATTAGGAAAAAATGACCTGGCGATGGCGGATTTTGTAAAAACGACGCAGCTGAATTCATCCTATGCGCCCGGGTTCTTTTATAAGGCGAAGCTCGGCGCACAGCTCGGCAACGACCAGCAGGCGATCGCGGATTACACGCAGTCGATAAAGCTGAATCCCGATTTTTCCGAATCGTATGTAAATCGTGGAATGCTGTATGTGAAGACCGGCAAGACGACGGAAGCGCTGGCGGATTTCAACAAGGCGATCGCGATGGACGGGAAAAATGCGGAAGTGTTTTACCAGCGTGGCGTGCTTTACCGCGACATGAACAAACAAACGGAAGCGCTCGCCGACTTCACCAAAGCCGCGCAGCTCAGCCCGGCCATGGGAAAGGCTTTTTTCGAGCAGGGAAAAATTCACGCGGCGCAGAATAAGAACGATCTCGCCGCCGCAGAATATTCGAAAGCCATCACGCTGAATGTTACCGGGGAAGACATTTACCGCCGCCGCGCAAACGTTTACATCGCGATGGGGAAAGATGCGGAGGCGATCAAAGACCTTTCGGTGATCATCGACCAGCTGCGCTCGCGTGATGCCGGCGTGTACCGCCAGCGCGGGGAGTTGTATGCGAAGCAGAAAAATTATCCCTTCGCGATCAGGGATTTCAACAAGGCGCTGACGTTTAAAAAAGACGACATTCCCACGCTGCTCGCACGTGCCGCCGCGAACTACGCGCAGGGAAAAACCAAGTACCTCGCCGCAGAAACCGATTTCAAAAAAGTGCTCACGCTCGACGCGAACAACGCCGGCGCCGCCCGCGGACTCGCGAAAATTTATTTCGAACAGGAAAAATGGCAGCTCGCCGTCGACCAGCTCAGCGTCGCCATCAAAACCGCGCCCACCGCCGAAGATTACGACCTGCGCGGGAAATGCCACTTCAAGCTCAACAACAAAAAAGCCGCCTGCGAAGACCTTACCAAAGCAGAGCAAATGGGTTACCCGGATGCTGCGAAGGATAAATTGAACGCCGGGTGCCGGTGATCCGCCGGAGGCGGATTCGATGTGCAGATATGCAAATGTGCAGATGTGCGGATGCAAATGGCAGATGCCTGTGCGGCCGGGCGATCCGTAAGGTGTGAAAGTTTCTTAAACCATTTGCAGATTTGCACATCCGCACATCTGCACATTATTTTTTCTCTTTATCTTAGAGGTACACACCTCAATCACACACACATTGTCATTTCTTCCCCGGCAGGCACGCATCCTGCTCGCAGGCTTTTTCGCCTTTTTTTCGACCTCGTTGCTGGCAGGCGGCGGTGATTCGCTCAGCCCGGAGTCCGCGGCCATTGCGACTTCCCTCGATCTCATGAGCGAGCCGGAGCTGGTGCTGCTGATCGATTCCCTGTTCGACGCCAACACCCGCGACCCGGAATTGTATGCGCTGATCAAAGCGCGCATCGAAGAGCTGAAAACGGGCGCACCGAAGAACCAGTTCGATGACGGGTTTGCATTTTACCCCGGCAACCGTTACTACGGATTGTGGGATACGAAACGCATTTTTCCCTACAGCGATTCCCTTTACAAATGCGACACGCTCACCGCCATCGACCTTTCCCCGGCGGCCTGCGGCGAGTTTACCTTCCCGTTCAACGGCACACTCACGTCCCCGTACGGCTGGCGCGATTCCGCCTTCCACCGCGGCATCGACATCGATCTCAACCGCGGCGATACGGTGCGCAGCGCGTTCAGCGGCATGGTGCGGTTTGCTGCAAAGCACGGCGGTTACGGGAATGTCGTCATCGTGCGGCATTACAACGGACTTGAAACGGTGTACGCGCACCTCT
Source organism: uncultured Chryseobacterium sp. (assembly GCA_966211705.1). GTDB lineage: Bacteria > Bacteroidota > Bacteroidia > Palsa-965 > Palsa-965. The sequence goes on along the minus strand of CBIHOC010000007.1, from coordinate 175,208 downwards.
GGAAAATAAAAGTGAAACCGGGCGATCTCGTCCTCAGCGGGCAACTGCTCGGCCTGGGCGGCTCGACGGGCCATTCCACCGGCACGCATCTCCATTTTGAAACCCGTTTCCGCGGCGTGGCCATCGATCCTGCTTATCTCGTCGACATGGAAACGCGCGGGCTGGTGGCTGAAAAAATTCACCTCGTGCGCACGAAGCAGGGATACGGCGTTCGTCCCGCCGGGCTGGAATTTCACACGGTGGTGCGCGGCGACAACATGACGAAGATTGCGCAGCATTACGGCATCACGGTGAAGCAACTGCGGGCGTTCAATCACTGGGAAGGGTACGTGCGGCTGAAGGCGGGCATGCAGGTGAGAGTTCAGCCGGCTGAAATCGGCACGGCGAGTTTCTGAGTTCTTAGTTCTTAGGAGGTGCAATTCCCTATCCCCAGATCTAAGAACCCAGAACTCAGAACCGTATTTTTGTATTGAAATGCACAGTCTCCTCGACCAGCCCGACATTTTCTTCGAAGCCCTCCGCAACCGATTAAAAGATCCGCTTCCCGGCGAGCTTGCGCAGAACCGGATGACCTCCCGCGCGCGCATTTCCACCGGCGATTACCTGGCACAACGTCCCGCCCACCGCACAAGCGCCGTGCTGCTCCCGCTTTTCCCGCATAACGGAACCATTTACACCGCGCTCATCCGCCGTCCTTCGTACGACGGCATGCACAGCGGGCAACTCGCGCTCCCCGGCGGAAAATCGGACGAAACGGACGCTTCACCCTTGCACACTGCGCTGCGCGAAATGAAAGAAGAAGTGGGCGTGGAGCTCGATGAGAGCAGTGTGCTGGGCGCGCTCACGCCTGTATTCATCCCCGTCAGCGATTTCCTCGTACACATCTACGTGGCGCATCTCCCCGCCAAACCCGGCTGGCAACCCGATCCGCGCGAAGTGGAAAGCGTGCTGGAATTTCCCCTGTCGCTGCTCGACGATCATAACGTCAAAACCCGCCGCAAGATCACGATCAACCAGAACATGTTCATCGAAGCGCCGTGCTATGTCATTGACGGGCAAGTGCTCTGGGGCGCAACCGCGATGATGTTTTCCGAGCTGGAAGCGCTGATGGCGGGAGAATAATTTTTTTCCACCTCACCCTAACCCCCCGCACCACCCCGGCATCTTAACCTTACCCCAAAGTTTTGCGGCCCGGAGAAGAGCTCTGTAGATCGGAAACTTTTTTCCACACGAAAAAACGCACAATGTCAAACGCACAATGTTCAATGAACAAGAAAATTCCCTGAACATTGTGCGTTGTTTATTTGGCATTGTTCATTCATCGTTCCGCAGGGAAAGAAAGTTTCCGGGCTACAGAAATTTTCTGTGCTAACGGGATGGTTAAGGGTAGGATGCCGGGGTGGTGAGGAGGATAGGGTAAAGGATTTTCACCAAATAAAAAATCCGGCCCTTTCGAACCGGATATTTATCATTGAGCCCTGAGCCCTGAGCTTGTCGAAGGGTCGAAGGGAAACGCATGACTACTTCCTCTTGATCTCAACAACCTGGTTGTCGAAGCAGAGGTAATAAACGCCTTTATCGAAATCGCTGAGATCGATCTTCGAGCCGAAACCTTTCAGCACTACGTTTCCGTAAGCGTCGTACATCTCGTACAGCGATTCGCCGGAGATGGTGACCTGCCGGGTGTCGTTGGATTGGCTGAAGGAAAGCGTGGGACGGTTGGACGGGGTGAAGCTGACTTCAGGCGTGTATTTCACGGATTTACCGAAGCCGACCTGCTTGACGCGGAATTTGTTTTCGCCGGAGTGCGGCGTGACCTGGAAAGAATACGTGTGATCGCCCGCGTTGCCGGAGCCCTGCACTTCGCCGATGTAAACCCATTTGTTCCAGCGGAACTGCTCGACGATAAACGGAAGCACGCCCGTTTCGCCGGTGGTGGTCCAGGTGAGAAGGCCGGTATTGCTGATCGTGATGTTCTTCGTTTCATACGTCGGCATGGGCTTGAGCGCTTCGGGATTGAGCACTTTCGGCATGCAGCCGTCTTTGTGGAAGATCTGGATGGCCACGTTGTCGCCCTGCTTCAGGTTGTACTGGCGCAGGTCGATCTCGAACGCGGAAGAGCCGACTTCGTCGGAAGAACGGACTCCGTTCACGTAAACTTCATACGCGCAAAAACCGACGCCGTTCTGGCTGAACGAGTTTTGAACGTAGATGTTTTTGTTCTGGTACTTGCCTTCCACAAGCAGGGCGCCATTCGCCGCGAAGAGGGTCGCAGACGAAATGAAAAGAGCGATAAGGGAAATTATGCTTTTCATTTTTTTACTTCTGGGTCAGGTCCTGGTCTAATTCAACGCGAAAATAACAAGAAAGTAGGCTCATGTCAAGATATGTTGAGAAAAAAGCCTCGTTAGTCGCGAAAAATTCACGTTTCGTCGAAATGGGAAGTTGGGTTATTTACACAAATAATTGATAGTCAATTATGTAAGCTTTTCAATATGTAAGAAAGGGTGGCAAGTATTATAATGAGCGTGATAAGCACCTTCCAGGACCCCGAAAAATAGCTTTTGTTGGTCGACCGGTCCTTCCGGTAGGCCCAGACCAGCGCTATGGCAAACGCAGCAAGGAAAACGATGACGAAAAGGATTTGTCCCTGGGAAAAAGGCATGTGGCAAAGTTAGTTGTTTGTTGCCCTTCGACAAGCCCAGGACAAGTTAGTGGTTTGTCGTTTATTGTTTGTCGTTTCGGGGTTTGTTGTTTGTTTTGGTGTGAATTGCGTTTGCGTTTTCAATATCAGGATAGCGGACCGGAACAATGCCGCCGGCCCGACGACAAACGACAAACAACTAACTTTACCTCCATGCGCATCCGCCTGCCCGCACTGTTCTTCTGCCTGCTCTTCATGCTTCCGCTTTCCGCGGGCAAGCTGGAGAAAGCTTACGAAGCGTTGCGCATTTACAATTATTTCCAGGCGCGGAAGCTGTTCATGAAAGCGGCGAAACGCCATCCCGTCGGGGCCGGCTACGGCCTGGCGACCATCTATTCCCGCACCGACAACCCGTTCCACGACGTCACCCGCGCGCATAACGCCATGCTCGAAGCTGTTTTTTCGCTGCCGCAAACGCCGCAGAAAGAAAAGCTGCGCCTGCGGGAGCTCGGTGTCACCGACAGTTCGATCCTTGCGCTGAAGCAACGCATCGACACGCTCGGTTTCCGGGTGGCGGAGAAAGCGGGAACGGTGGCCGCGTGGGACGATTACATCGATTCGTATTGTGGGTCGGTGCTGGATGCGGAAGCGGTGGCGCGGCGCGATGAGCTGGCCTTTTACAACGCGCAGGTTGCCGGAACGTGGGAGGCGTATAAATTGTTCGCCGATACGTATCCCGCGGCAAAGCAGCATGCGCAGGCATTTGCAGCGTACGAACGTTTGCTCTTCGAAACAAAAACCGCCGACAGCAGCATCGCGTCGTACGAAAATTTCATCCGCGAATTTCCGCAAAACCCGTTCGTGCCCCAGGCCCAGGATGCGCTGTACAAGCTCTCGACGCTGCAGCACACCATCGCCGCGTATCACACGTTCATCCGCAATTACCCGGAAAACCCGAACGTGCCCGATGCATGGCAGCGTTTGTATGCATTGTACACCGCCGACGGAAGATCGACCACCATCGCGCAGTTCTGGATCGACTACCCGGATTTCCCTTACAAGGAAACGATCAGCGAAGACCTCCGCCTGTCGATGACGAAGCTGTATCCCGTTCGCAAAAATGACAAATGGGGATTTGCCGACAGCACCGGCGTTGTCCGGGTTCCTTTCACGTTCGAATGGGTGGAGCCGTTTTCGGAAGGCATTGCCGCAGCGGGAATGAACGGCAAAAGCGGGTTCATCACGAAGAATGGAAAAACAGCGATCCCGTTTATTTACGACGAGTCCGGCTCCTTCCGGAAAGGATTGGCGCAGGTGGAAAAAGACGGGAAAGTCGGTCTCACCGATCGCGCCGGCCATCTCGTCGTGCCGCTGGTCTACGATTACATCGGCGATTTTTACGAAGGCCGCGCGGTCGTGGTGCAGGATGAAATGTACGGCTACATCGACGTCTCGGGACGTGTCGTGGTTCCCTGCCGGTATGAAAAAGCGGGCGATTTTTCGGGAGGTTTCGCTTATGTTGTCGACAGCGCGAAGTACGGGTATGTCGATCGTTCCGGGTTCGAGGTCGTCAGGCCGCAATTCGATTGGGTGGAAGATTTTTCGGAAGGTTCCGCGCGTGTAAAGAAGGACGGGAAGTTCGGGCTGGTGGCGACAAACGGAACTTTGCTGCTGCCCTGCGAATACGACATGATCGGGAACTTCAGCGAAGGGCTGGCGATGATCGTGCTGGATGAACAATACGGGTATACCGACCGCCGCGGCAGACTTGCTGTGCCGGTGAAATACGATTACGAAAGAGCTCTCGGCGACAACCCGTTCATCAGCGGCCGCGCCATCGCCCTGCTTGACGATAAATACGGGATGATCGACACCGCCGGGAAGATCGTGGTGCCGCGGGAGTTCGACGACATCCGCCCGTTCTCTGAAGGATTTGCAGCCGTGAAGAAAAAAGGCAAGTGGGGGTTTATCGATACGCAGGTGAAGCTGAAAATTCCTTACAGGTACGAATACGCCTGGCCGTTCAGCGAGGGACTGGCCGCGGTAAAAACGGAGGGCGGCATCGGCTACGTGGATGCGAAAGGGAAAGAGGTCGTGCCCGGCAGTTTCACCGAAGCGATGGATGCGGAGAACGGCTACCTGCGCGTGAAAGACGGCAACGGCTGGGGATTGCTCGATGGTAAAGGCAACTGGATCTTACCCTGCCGTTTCGACAAGATCGGATTCCTGGATGGGCAGGAAGTGCGCGTGGAAAAGGACGGGAAATTCGGCTACTATCACCTTGTGCGTTGCGAGTACATCTGGAAGGAAGCGGGGATGGAGTAAAATGTGCAAATTATAAAATGTGCAGATGCAAATTACTGGCATCTCATCTACTCATTTTCACATCTTTAACCTGCACATTATTCATCACATCATTAATCTGCACATTATTAATCTCCTGTAAAGATGCGGGCGTAGGGTAAACTGCGGTGTTTATCGAAACGGTGTAACATCCGTCGCATTCCTTTCGTATCGGGTTACAACTACCTCGCACGCTCCAACTAAATCCTCCTCTCATGAAGAAAACCCTACTCGCTGTTTCTGCGTCTTTCCTTGTGCTTTCGGCCTACTCGCAGACGGCCACCAATTTCACCTGCAACGATTGCGCTTCCACCAGCCACGACCTGTTTACCGAGCTGAATGCAGGCAATGTCATCGTCATTACCTGGGTCGTTCCCAACTCCGCCACCGTGCCCCATGCGCAGGCAGCATTCGGGGCCGTGCAGATGTACAGTGTTTCCAACCCGGGACAGGTGCATCACTACCTCGTGGACGATTACGGCGACACGCCCTGCGCGACGCTCAACAACTGGGCGATGGCGAACAGTCTCGGCGGCAGCACCACGTTCTCGGATGTGGCGATCGACATGGCGGATTACGGAACGGTCGGCGCACCGAAAACTGTCGTGCTTGGCGGCGGATGGAACCACCTCGTCTATTTCAACGAAAACGGCCCGGCCGCCAATGATAATGCCGGCATCCAGAACGCCATCGACTCCGCGCTTTCGATGATCACCTCCATGCAGGCGCCCTCCGCGCTTTCATCCGTCAGCCTTTTCCCGAACCCGGCGAACGCTTCTGCAACGATCACGCTCAGCGCCGAACAGGCAGGCGATGCTGCTGTGAAAATTTACAACGTTGCCGGACAGGAAGTGATGACGGCTTACACCGGCACACTTTCGCCGGGCGAAACCCGCGTGACGTTCAGCACCGAATCGCTTGCTGAAGGCGTGTATGTTGTGCGAATCGAAACCGCCGAAAAAACAAGTGTAGCCCGACTGGTAATTTCCCGGTAGAAAAGAATGTACGTCCCGATAACCATCGGGATACGATTTACGAAGTACGATCCGCGATTTCGATAAGTGTAATTTCTGGCATAAAAAAAAGGTGCAAGCCGGCTGATCCCCGTCCTGCACCTTCTCTTTTCTAGCAACGAATAAGACAACCCTCATCGAGCCTCAATAAATCAATCCGCGAAATCCGTGTAATCTGTGGCTCTCCCTGACACCGTTGAGCTTGCAAAGCTTGTCTACCGCCGTGCCGTATTGCCCCTTTCGATCCGCCAATAAATCAATCCGTGAAATCCGTGAAATCCGCGGCTCTACTTCACCTTCAGCTTCCTGCCGATCTGTAAACGGTGATTTTCTTTGCCCCTTTCGATCCGCCAATAAATCAATCCGTGAAATCCGCGGCCCTACTTCACCTTCAGCTTCCTGCCGATCTGTAAAATGGTGGTTTTCTTGATGCCGTTGAGCTTGCAAAGCTTGTCTACCGATGTGCCGTACCTGACAGCGATGGCCGAAAGCGTATCGCCTTTCCTCACCGTGTGGTATACCGCTCCTGTTTTTGCGGTGGAAGATTTGGCCGTAGTCGTTTTTGCCGTTGTTGTTTTGGCGGGCGCCGGTTTCGCGGTGGTTGCCGGCGTTTTCGGTGCGGGAGCTTCGCCGTGGTCGTGGCTGCAGGAGCCGGAGTCGGCGGGATATGCGCCTGATCCGGGCATCACCGGCGGCGGAACTTCGTTCATGATGCGTTTCGCTTCGGCGGTGGCGTAATATGCGCCGCCCGGCGTGTAATACGAGTACCAGGTCTTTTTCTTCTTGCGCGAGTAATGCCTGACCTTATACGTATGCGAGAGATACTTGAAATCGGACTTCGTCAGGCAATACGTATCGGTGCGCAACGCCTGGTTCTTGAAATCGATGAGGTAGTTCGGGTCGATCGGCTGGCCGCGGAAACGCACTTCGAAGTGCAGGTGGCTGCCGTACGAGCGCCCGGTGTTGCCGCCGAGGCCGAGCAGCGTTCCCGCTTCCACGTCGTCGCCGGGGGAAACGCAGAGCTTGGAAAGGTGCGCGTAATACGTTTCGAGCCCGTTGTTGTGGCGGACCACGACGAGATAGCCGTAGGTTTTGCTGCGTTGCGCGATGCGCACTTTCCCGTCGAACGCACAGCGCACGGTGTCGCCGGTTTCGAGGTTGATGTCCACGCCGAAGTGGTAGCGCGACTTACGGAAGCCGAAGCTCGAGGTGAGCTGCCCGTTGAACGGGTGAACGTATTCGCAGTGTGCGGGATCTTTGAGCGGGATGTAAACCGTGTCGTTGAATGCCAGCGCGTCGAACTTTTCGCTGTGCACGGCCGTGGTGTCGAATTCATCGTACAGCTCGCTGGCGGGCATGTCTTCCATCGCTTCGAGGGCGAGGGCTGCAGAATCGTTCAGCGGTGCGCGGACTTTCGGTTTCGTGGGATCGCCTTCGTCCTCTTCTTCGGAAGAGTCGCGGACAGCCATTGCAAGAAGTTCGGAAGTGTCGGAGAGGAGTTTTTCAGCGGGAGAAGCGGGTTCGGTAGTGTCGGAGACGGTGGTGCCGGCGGCCGTCGGCGGGTCGCCTGCGACTGCTTCATTTCCCCAGAACCCTAAAAGGGCAAGGAACAGAACGGTGATGTATCTGAGTATTTTCAAATCGAATTTTACTAAAACTGTCCATAAGTCCTTGAAAAAGACCCGCTAAAATACCCATTAAGTCCAGTTGTGCAAATTTTTTCCATCCACATCAGGGTATGGAAAACTCGGTGTTCACTTATTTCTTACGGCATTCCCGGCCGAAAGTTGCGTATTCTCAATAGTTTGAGTGATAGCGATCAGGGATGTTAAAGAATCAAAATTGACGAAAAAAAATCCGGATGAGCCCTCCGGATGCAGCAAAATCAGCCCTTTTAACGCCCCTGTAAACGGATCGCCCGGCAGGAAAAATGGATAATGAGGAAGCTCATTTTTATACTCAGCGAAAGAATAAAAAGGCAGCAAAATAAAGAGGGTGCAGGATGGCAACCGTTCCAGGAAGGAAAATCGAAGAATAACCTGAAAATGATCGATGCTTCCTCCTCGCGGCAATGATATCGGCAAGGGTCGGGGATCAACAGCGTTTCGAGAAATGCTTCACTCATCAATAATAGCCAGGCGAACGGGAGACTGAGAACTACAGTAAGGAAGAGCTTCATGCGGCAAATTTGAGCCGTGAAAAACGAATTAACGTTCCAATCTGCTTCCTGTTGAGCCTGGATGAATAAGTGTCGTGATTCCCCGGATCGCTGCCCGTCGCGGTTATTGTTTCACCGGCCCGGTCAGCGCGTTCAGGAACGCCTCGAGGTCTTTCTTCTCCCGCTCCGTCAGCCCCAGCTTCGGCACGATCAGCGTATCCGCGCCGATGCTGCCCTGCACGAATTTTCCCGGCTCGTCGTAATAATCGATCACCTCGCGCAATGTATTGAACATCCCGTTGTGCATGTACGGCGCGGTCAAGGCCACGTTGCGCAGCCCCGGCGTCTTGAATTTCCCGAGATCGGCGCTGTCTTTCGTGAATTCGTAGCGGCCTTTGTCCGTAAGCGTTGTGCCGTTGTACAGGCCGATGTTCTTAAACTCGTCCAGCGAAAAGTCCGGGCCTTTGTGGCAATCGAAACATTTTCCTTTCACGTTGAAGATCTCCCGCCCGCGTATCGCTTCCGGGCTCATCGCCGTGCTGTCGCCCTGCATCCATTTGTCGAACGGTGTCACCGTGAAAAGCGAAACTTCGTAAGCCGCGATCGCTTCCCCGAGGTTTTTTCGCGTGGCCTTCGAGCGGTAGATCTTGCGGAATGCTTTGCTGTAGAACGGATCGGCGTTGAGGCGGGCCAGCGCGGAATCAAGGTTCAGCGCCATCTCGATCGGATTTTCGATCGGCCCGAGCGCCTGCTCCTCCAGCGTCGCCGTGCGCCCGTCCCAGAAGAAATTGTCGTGCCCCGCAAGGTTCAGCACGGAAGGCGCATTGCGCGTCCCCACCGCCGAATCGACGCCGAAGCTGAACGGCACGTTGTCGGCAAAAGCAAACTCGGGCTTGTGGCAGGAAGAACAGTTGATGCTGCGGTCGCGGGAAAGGATGTTGTCGAAGAACAGCAGCTTCCCCAGCTCAGCCGGCGTAGCAGGCAATGGGCGTTCTTGCTCATTCCCCGGCGCAAAAGCGAAGAAGGAAATGACGGCGATGAAAATTGAAAGTATGGAGAACGTCCTCAGCACGGTACAAAGGTAAGCAGTTGTCGAAGGTTGTCGGTTGTCCGGGGTTGTCAGTTGTCAGTCTGATCTCGAGGATTCGGGACGAAGACCGACAACTGACAACCCCGGACAACCGATTACTGGATAACCAGTTTCTCCGTAATAACCGAACCTCCCGCCACCTGCAGCGTGTATGCGCCTTTTGCTACGGAGCGCAGGTCGAGCGCGAAGGCGTTGCTGCCGGACGATACCGTATTCGCCTGTTCGAAGATCACGCGGCCGGTGATGTCGATGAGGCGGATGACGATCTGCTGGTTTTCGGGCGACTTATAATAGAGTGTGAACTCGCCTGCGTTCGGGTTCGGCCAGAGACCGAGCTGTGCGGCGTTCGGGTTTTGCTCGCCCATGCCGATGGTGGTGTTGCTGCACGGCACGATGGGCCCGTTGATCTTCGACATGTTGTTGAAGTCGATGAAGCATGCATAATTCATGCTGTCGATAAACGGGTTGCGGTTGCCCTGGAGAGAATCGATAAAATCGTTCCGTGCGATCTCGCGCGCGTCCGGGGGATCCTGGTAGTGCCACATTTTGAGCACGTTCTGGTCCTGGCCGTAGTTGATGCTGGTGCTGATCGGGTTGGGGAGGCCCCAGTTCTGCGAAGTCGTGTTGTAGCAGGTGGCCATGTAGAACATGGAGCGCGCCGCATCGCCTTTCTGCTCGTCGCGGGGTTCGAATACGGTGCGCCCGTTGGCGTCGGTTCCGAATTTGCAGCCTAAATACGTATAGTTCACATTCACCACTTCACCGAGCGGGTAATTGCTGCGCACGGCATTTACGTCGTTCTGGTTGGCCGGGTAGAGGTTGAAATAATCGCTGTATTCCGGTCCGTTCGAGCTGGGATACGTGTCCATCCAGCTGTGGCAATACGTGTGCTCGCGGCTGAAAAGCGTCCACGCGAACGGTTCCGTGTACACGAAATTTTCGCCGGAATACACGCAGGTGATGACCTTTTCGCCGTTTGCCGTGTCGCGCGCCCAGAACAGGGAAACCATGCGAGGGCCGTAGTTGCTGTAGAAATTGTCGGTGTGCGGGTTGGTGAGCGCGGTGAGGTCCGTTACGAACGTGGGCGCGCCGGTGTTGATGCTGCTGTAATACGACGCAGGCTGCATGGAGCCGGAAGACATCACCGTACCGGTGAGCGGCGTTGCGTCGAGATAGTTGCGGTAAGGCACCGGGCCGTTGTACGAAAACACGGCGAAGAAATAATCCTGGCTGGCTCCCACATAATTCGCCCATGCCGACGTGTTCGCGCCGATGTACGCCACCTTGCTGCTGCCCACCTGGTCGCCCACGGAATAACCTGCACCGTCGGCCGGAGCGTCCGTCACCGGCGCGTCATCGCGGCGCAGCACGATGTAGCCGTCGGAAGCCGGCACCGAAGCCAGCCAGTTGAGCTGGAAACGGTATGATTTTACATTGGCGAATGAAAGATTGGTCGGTGCAGAGGTCGGTTCGGTAACAAAACTTCCGCCCACGCCGTTGAGGTTGATCACGTAAGCGCTTTCGTCGCTGTCGTCGTTCGTAATGGTAAGGATGGCCGTGCGCGTGCCGGGTGCGGAGGGCGTGAAGTCGACAACGAGCGTGCCGCTGCTGAGCGCATTAACGGTTGCCGGGTACGATGAAACGCTGAAGTCGGCCGCATCCGGGCCGGAGATGACGGGAGTGACGGGAAGGTTCAGCGTGTTGGTGGTGCCGAGGTTTTCGATGGTGAAACTCTGCGGCGTCATCGTCGACACGGGCGAGCTGAACCATACGCTTCCGCCGCTGATAACGGTGTTCGAGTTGAACTTCACGTTGATCTCCTGCTGCGGGCCGGCGGGCGCTGCCGCGAGGTTGACATCATCGAGCCCGACGTTGCCGTTGACTTTATCCGTGTAATAAAAACGGATGTAACGCGTGGCCGCTGCCGGGTTATCGGTGAACTGCGTGTAGTTCGTGGGCAGGTTCGCATCGGTGAACGAACGCAGCGTTGTCCATACCGTTCCGTTCACGGATTCCTGCACGTCGAACGTTCCGCCGGAAAACGAATTGCCGGTGATGTAATACGACAACGCGCCGGGATTGCCGGAAAACCAGATCTGCACCCAGTCGAAGTCGCTTTCGAGCTTGCATGCAGGCGGCGTGTTGCCGGAGCCGGTGTAATAGGTCGTTCCGCTTTCCGTCCAGCCGTTGGGGTAAACGGTCGTGGCGAAGCTCCATGCCGTGGGGAGCGAGGTCTGTGCGGTTAAGGCGAGTGCTGCAAATACAAGCAGCGTGGTGAATAAACGTTTCATGTGTTTCCTGTTTTAAAAGCTGAACCGCATGCCGGCATTCCAGCGGCGGCCCATTCCCATGTATACTAAAGCAGTGGAGGCATCGAACGAAGCGCCGTTCTGCGCATCGCTGATGTATTTCGTGTCGAGAATGTTGATCACGGAAAACGTGAAAGTCACCACGACGAATTTATTTTTCTCCTTCGAGATCATTTCACGCAGCTCATACCCGGCGAAAAAATCGAGCAGGCCGTACGCCGGCATTTTCCACGATTCCTGGTCGCGGTTGTCGCCCACCTGGACGCCCGATCCGTTGTACACCGGCACCAGCACGATGGGATCGAAGTTGGCGTAGTTGCGCGCGAAGTACGTGTAGCGCGGCTTGAGGTAAAAACCTTTGAACGGTTCCCAGCGCAGCGAGCCGCCCACCTGCGTCTGCGCCGCGTCGCCGAGGTGAACGCCTTTCGCGCTGTACGAGATCGTATCCTCGAGCGTGTAGTTCGCGTCGTAGAGGTAAACGGTCCCGGCGGAATTGTAAATCCAGTTGCCGAACGAGGCAAGTCCTTCGACCTGCAGCGTGCGCAAGGCTTTCCAGTTGAAATCGAATTCCAGTCCCTGCAGCGTCGTGTTCAATCCCGTGAGATCATACGTGTACGGGTCGCCGGCGATGGTAGTGGTGGGCGAGCTGTACGGCGGCTTGTTGAGCCAGTTCGTATAATACCCGTTCACGTTGGCTGCAAAACCGGGGTATCGAATTCCGAAACCGAGCTCCGCCGCGTACACCTGCTGGTTCTTGTGCGCGGGATATTCCTTGTTGTTGTTGTCGAAGACGGTGTTGAAACGTGGCGCGAGGTTGAGATGGCCGACATTGACGAACACATTGTAATGATCGTTGATGTTGTAATTCACACCCGTCTTGACCGTGTAGCCCGGGAACTGTTTCTTCTCCGTCGTCGCCGTGCGTGCGAAATCGGAATCCCACGCGTAGCCGGTTGCGCCTGCAATGGTGTAGTCCGCGCCGCTCGGGTTGTTGATGTACGTCGTGTCGCCGGACGTGGTAACGGTGGCGCCGTGCTGCGCAACACCGCTCTGCGATCCGTTGGTGTAATACGTTTCATCGTAGCCCACGATCATCGGAATGATCGTGCCGTCTTCCATCACGATGTCGCGTTTTTTGAAATGATCGATACGCTGGTACCAGCTCATGGAACCGGAGAGCGTGAAGAACGCGCTCCATTTTTCGCCGGCATATTCCGCCTGCGCAAACAGCCCGCCCCAGTCGACCGTGCTCTGGTTGTAATAACCGACTTTGTCGTCAGTGCGTTTCATGGAATAGCTGAGGTTGCCCATTCCCCAGGGCTGGTTCTTGTCCGCCGCGTCCACGTAATAATCGCCGCCGATGAGGTCGTACACTTTGCGGTAATGCGAGCCGATGTAATGACGCGCATCGATGCCGAAGAGGTACGTCATCTTTTCGCTGGGCGTCCACGTGGCGGTGGAAAGCGCGCCGTACCACACGTGGTCGTTCATCGAGGCGAGCAGCACGCGGGTGGATTTGTGCTCGGTGGTGCTGTAGAGCGCGTCGATGTATGTGCTGTTGGAAATGTACGCGTCGGTGATCTTGAGCTGGCCGGTGAGCGTGTCGCGGTTGATGGCGGAATTAAAATTGGTGCCGCCGCCGCCGGCGATGGAAAGATATGTGACGGTGGAAAGCACGAAACGGTCGTTCGGCGTCCAATACCAGGAAAGGTTGAAAAGCGGCTTGTGAAAAAAGTTGATGTCCTGGTTGAGCGTGCCCACCTGGCCGTCTTCATAGTTGATGAAGCCCCAGTTCGGGTTGTAGCGCCGGCCCCGTGCGCCCTGCGTGAGCGTGGTGTAGCCATTGTTCGATGCATACACCGAATCCGCGTCGATGCCGAGGCTTTCCGCGAATTTGCGGTCGTAAACCGCGATGGGCAGGCGATCGTAGCGTTGCCCGTGCGACTGCGGCGCGCCGTTCACGCTGAAGCTGAAGAGGTGCGCGCCCGTGCGTTTCTGCACTTTGAAAAAATAAGAGAACGCTTCATTCCACGTCTGGTCCGCCCAGCCATTGCCTGTGCTCCTCGATCCTGCGAAGGTGAGCCCCCAGCCTTTGCCGATCTCGCCGGTGTTGATGCCCAGCGACAATTTCTGCATGCTGTTGTTGCCGAATTCGGTGGAAAGAATGAAGGAAGACCGCTGCCCGATGCCCTGCGTGAGAATGTTGATCGTTCCGCCGACAGATGGGATGGCCAGCCTGGAAGCCCCGAGGCCACGCTGCACCTGCATGGTACGCGTCACGTCGCCGAGGCCGGCCCAGTTGCTCCAGTACACCTGCCCGTTCTCCATGTCGTTCACCGGCACACCGTCGACCATTACGCCCACGTTGCGCTGGTCGGAGCCGCGGATGTTGACGCGCGAATCGCCCGACCCGCCGCCCTGCTCCGTAGCATAAGCCCCGGGTGTGGAATTGAGCATCATGGTAATGTCGCGGCCCGCAACTTCTTCGCGGATGCGCGTTGCGCTGATGTTGGAAAAAGCAACGGGCGTTTTGCGGTCGATGGCCACGTCGGCGACAATCTCGACTTCTTTGAGCGTGGTGCTCGTCATATTAATGTCGACGGTGAGCGGAAGATCGTCGACAGTAATGGTGACGGGCGTGCTCGTGTAGCCGACGTATTTCACGTTCAACACGTAAGTGCCGTTGGCGAGCCTCAGCGTATACACGCCGTCGATATTCGTAGACGCGAAAACTTTTCCGTCCCCGACAACGACCACAGCGCCGACAAGCGCCTCACCGCTGGTGACGTCGCGCACCGTTCCGCTGACCGTTTCCTGTGCGAAAATGGCGAGGGGCGTGCAAAAAAGCAGGAACAGGGCTGCAAGGCGTTTCATGCGGCAGAAGAAGATCACAGATTACACCGTTGGTAATCCGTGTAATCTGTGAAATCTGTGGCTAGCGGATACTGATCTTCGAAGTGGTGCGTTTGCCGCTGTCGGGCGTTACCTGCAGGTAATAAAGTCCCGCGGGCTGTGCGCCGAGGTCGACGGGAAGCTCTGCTGCGCCGTTGCAACGCTTGCTGTAAACGAGCTCGCCGAGCGCATTGTATGCTTCAACGAGGACGATGCCGGAAGCTGATTGCACCGTGAACGCGCCGGTGGACGGGTTCGGGAAAACATTGACCGTGGAAGTTTTGCCGGTTTCGAAAATACCGTTCGCGCTGCAGGTGGAGCTGTGGATGCCGAGGTTGGTCCAGGTGTTTTCCGGGAGCGAGTCGTATTCGACAGTAGGATTAAACGCTGTCGGGTTTGTTGTAACGCCCATGGTGACGGACGATTTACGGACGAGCGAGTGATTGGCTGTCCACCATGCGCCCTGGCCGGAAGTGTACGGGAACACATCGGTCCAGCATACGCCCGGGTCTTCGCCGATCTTGCCGAAGATGTCGATGATGGCGTACGGAGAAACGCGCGCAAGAACGATCGCATCGTCGCCGTTGGCGTACAGCGGGTCGGGATAAGCGCCGCCGAGCTGGTCGGCCATGTTCTGGAGGGCCGTGTCGCACGCGGGTGAATTCGGCTGGGAAGTGGTCTGGCCGTTGACGACCACCCACACATCGTAAGCGCCGATGGTGCCGGTAAGCTGGAGGCTGTCGGCCCCGGCCGTATTTCCGTTGGAATAACGGACGATGCGGTAGTTGGACAGGGCAATGGGATTGGCCGTGGGATTGTAGATCTCGATGGCCTTGTTGTTACCCGAGCCTTCAACGATTTCGGAGAAGAAGAGCTCAGTGCAGGGAGCCTGGGCGGAGGCAGATACGGCAGAGCCCAGCGCTACGATCGCGAGTAAAACTTTTTTCATGTGAATTAAGGAGGGTAGTGGACGCTTTGTCGAACCGGGTACTGGTTTCGGCGACGATCCGCCTGTAGGTGATCAGCACCGGTTTTGACGACACAAAAATAGCATGATAAAAGGCACCGGTCAAGCCGGAACAAGCCATTCAGGTCGAATTTCAGGATTTGTTAATTCTCAGGTGACGTTATCCTTACTGTTGCCGCGGCAAATGCGGAAAATTCCGGGTTTTGCACAAATAATCCACAGTTCCGGGCGGGAATTGTTAAAATTCCGCGATGTGGACCCGGGGATCAGCTATTGCTGTACAGCGCAGCCAGGTTGCCTTCCGTATCGAGGAACGTGGTGAAATAGCCGGAGCGGTTATCGATCAGGTTGAGCGGAATGCGGGATGTGCCATCGGGAGACATGTTGCGGATGAGCGTTTTCGGTGTTACGATCTTGCCGCCATTTTGTGTAATGCTTTCGAGCATGAGGGAAATGTCTGTCCCCGCACGAAAGAAGAGTACGGGTCCCTTTCCGTCATTGCTGCTTTCCGACTCAACGATCGTGCCTTTCGGTGTCGAATGGCGATTGTGGATGATACCGTGCTTCTGCCCGTTCAACTGGATCACCTGGATAGTCAGGTTGACCGCATTCCTGTAGAACCGGACCGCCCGGTCAAAATCGAGCGCCGGTATTTCAAACCATGCTATTACATCCTGGGCGTACTTCATAACAGATCTATTTTACCAGGCTGACATGCCCCAGCAGGCGATGTGTGTTGCTGTTAATATCACGAACATCGATCTTCCAGACGTATACGTCGATCTGGGCGATCTCGCTTCCCCCGTTCGCACGGCCATCCCACGGCTTGTTAATGTCTGTCGTTTCATAAATCAAGTTGCCCCAGCGATCGAAGATCATCATGTGGAACGTATTCCATTCCATGCCCACACCTTCCGGTAAAAAGAAATCGTTGCTGCCGTCGCCGTTAGGGGTGAAAGCGTTCGGAACATAAAGCGCTACCTCCGGCTCGATGCAAACTTCCTGCGTCGTGTCGTCCACGCAACCGCCCGGGCTCGTCACGGTAAGCTGAATGGTATAGCAGCCCGGGTCCTCGTAGGTGAAGAATGGGTCCCGGGAAGTCGATGTAGAATTGAGCGGGTCGCCGAAGTTCCAGCTCCACGTGGCAGCATTCGCAGACTGATCCGTGAATGCGATGTCCGGGTCGAAAATATTCGCCGGCTGTGGCGAGAATGAGAAGGAGGCGACCGGAACACTGAACACGTTGATGTAATTGGCCATGGTAAATGAAGCCGCGCAACCGTCAGCCGTCGTAATGTTCAACACGACCGTATAAACGCCCGGGGTGTTGTAGCAATGTGCTGGATTTTGTGACGTGGAAGTATTACCGTCCCCGAAATCCCAGCTCCAGGAAGCGATCGTGGCCGGCGATGCAACTGCAGAAAGATCGCTGAAGCTCACGCACAACGGCGCGCACCCGGACGTGATGTCCGCCACGAGTGCTGCTACAGGAACCGCGTTAACGGTCACCGCAACCATTGCGCTGTCGGAACAACCGCTGGCATCGGTAACGTAAACGGTGTACGTTCCGGAAACAGCCGGCGTAATATTCTGTATGCTTCCCGCCAGTGCCCCCGGGTTCCATGAATACGAATAACCGGGCGTTCCTCCCGCGGCAAGAGAAGAAAGCTGCGTTCCCTGGCCGGCGCAGAGTGAAGCCGGTGCCGCTGAAGCGGAAAGCGTTACGTCGGTGGGTTGCGTGATGGAAACACTTACAACAGATGTGCAGCCGTCGGCATCCGTCACGGTTACCTGGTAATTACCGGCCGAGATCCCCGTCGCCGAATCCGTTACGCTGACATTGGGCAGCCATGTGTACACATACGGACCGTTGCCGCCGGAAGCGTTGATGAAAACAGAACCGTCGCTTCCCTGGAAACAAAGCGGGTTGGTCGTTGTTCCCGCCGATGCTGTCACCCCGGGAATATTGTTGACCGTTACAGCGGCCGTGTCGGCGCAGCCGTTCTGGTCGGTGACGATGACGGAATAATTGCCCGACGCAACGTTCGTATAATTCTGCGAAGCCGGTCCGCCGATCCATTGATAGTCAAGTTTCCTGTGCCGCCCGTTGCGGAAGCGGAAACAGAACCGTCGGCCTGGGTGCAATGCGCATCTGTCGAAGTGACCGAAGCGGTAAGCTGCAACGGTTCCGTGATTATTACGCTATCAACTGCAACGCAGCCATTGCTGTCGGTAACAGTGATCGTGTATGCTCCCGCGCAGGCATTCGCACAGGATGCAACTGTGCAACCGCTACTCCATGAATACGCATAACCGCCCGTTCCGCCATTCGCAGTAACTGAAAGAAGCCCGTCGCATGCGGCAAAACAGGAAACGTTTGTACCGGAAGAGAGAAGTGTAAGCAGCTGCGGTTCTGTGATGGTTAAACCTGCAGTCGAGGTGCAGCCATTGCTGTCGGTCACAGTCACCAACCACGGCCCGGCGGCAAGACCGGTTGTTGAAGGATTGGGATCGTTGTTGCTCCAGACGTATGAATATGGGCCAACACCGCCCGAAGCGGAAGCGGTTGCATTGCCCGTTGTTCCGCCATTGCAAAGCACGTCGGTTTGTGTTGTCGAAAGCACGAGCTGGGGCGGTCCGGGAATGGTCACAAGGATCGAATCCGTGCAGCCGTTCTGGTCGGTCACAATAAGCGTGTATGTGCCGGCCGTGAGCAGGGACGTTGTGGTCGTTGTATCTCCATTCGACCAGGAATAGCTCAGTGTGCCTGTTCCTCCCGAAGCGGAAACCGAAGCTGAGCCGTTATTCCCGCCGAAGCAGGATACGCCGGAAGAAGCTGAAAGCACAGCTACAGGCGAATTGGAATTGTTGATGGTAGCTGCGACGTTGCCTGTGCATCCATTCTGGTCGGTCACGGTAACCGTATAATTTCCGGCCGGCGTGTTGGAGATCGTGGAGGAAACCATGTTGCCGGGAGTCCACAGGTAAGAATAGGATCCCGTTCCCCCGGATGCGACGGCCGTAGCTGATCCGTTCGCGCTTCCACAGGTGGCCGGAATCGTGGAGGTCGTTACCGAAACCGCGGCCGGTTGAGTGATCGAAAATGGTTGCGTTAATGCGCATCCATTTGCATCAGTAATCGTCACGGAATAGCTTTGGGCCGCGAGGCCGGTGGCTGTCGTGCCGGTTCCGCCCGAAGGCGACCAGGAATATGTGAACGGAGCTGTTCCGCCTGAAGCCGTTACTGTTGCGGTGCCGTTCGTGCCGCCGTTGCAGGAAACATCGGTTTGCGAGCCGGTCGCTGACAGCGCAGCAGGCTCCGTGACAGCTGCGGAAGCTGTGGTGATGCATCCATTCGCATCTGTCACGGTGCAGGTGTAAGTTGTTGCCGCAAGATTTGTTGCTGATGCGCTGGTGCCACCCGAAGGCGACCAGTTGTATGTATATCCCGGTGTACCGCCCGAAGCGGCCACGTTTGCCGATCCGGAATTGCCGCCATTGCACAACACGGGGTTTACGGAAACTGATGCCGTCAACACAGGCGGCTGCATGATGGTGACTGAAGCCGTCGCGGTGCAACTGTTCGCGTCGGTGACGGTTACCGTGTACGATCCCGCAATGAGGCCGCTGCCTGTTGTGCCCGTGCCGCCGGATGGTGTCCACGCATACGTATAGGGTGCGGTTCCTCCCGAAGCGGCCACCGTTGCAGAGCCGTCGTTACCACCGAAGCAGGAAACGTCGGTGGAAGCAGAAATTGTTGCAGACAGTCCGCCGGCATTGGTGACGTTGGCCGTAGCGGTTAATGTGCACCCGCTGGCGTCGGTGATGGTCACGGCGTAAATGCCTGCCGGCAGACCGGTGGCTGTTGCGCCCGTACCGCCCGAGGGCGTCCATGAATAAGTATAAGCCGTTGTTCCCCCGGATGCTGTCACCGAAGCCGAACCGTTGGGATTGCCGCAGGTTGCGGGTGTTGTTGTGGTGGAAGCTGCAAGTGCGGTGGGTTCAGTAACTGTTACAGTGGGATTGGTCACACAACCGCTCGCGTCGGTGATGGTAATGGTGTAGGCGCCCGCGGTTAAACTGGTTGCAGAAGAACCGGTTCCGCCGGAAGGCGACCATGAATACGTGTAAGGCGTTGTTCCGCCCGACACGTTTACCGACGCAGCACCCGTGTTGCCGCCATTGCAGAGCACAGGTGTTGAAGAAGCAGTTGCGGTGATCGCTGTGGGTTGTGTGACCGTAGTCGTTGCTGTAGTTGTGCATCCGCCGGCATCGGTGATCGTTACCGTGTAAGTTCCGGCAGCAAGACCTGTCGCTGAAGAACCGGTTCCGCCGCTGGGCGCCCACGCATACGTATATGGAGCTGTACCTCCCGATGCCGTTACGCCGGCAGTTCCCGTTGTGCCTCCGTTGCAAAGCACTGGTGTGGATGTGGCAGATGCGGCAAGTGCAGGAGGTTCAGTTAACGTAACGGATGCTGTGGTAATGCAACCGTTTGCATCGGTCACCGTTACCGTGTACGATCCCGCAATAAGCGCTGTTGCTGTTGCACCTGTTCCTCCCGCCGGCGCCCATGAATACGAGTACGGCGCCGTTCCTCCCGAAGCGGTAACTGTTGCCGAGCCGTTGCTGCCGCCGAAGCAAAGGATGTTCGCCGAGCTGGTGATCGTGGCGCCGGGTCCGCCGGTGTTCGCGACGTTCGCTGTGGCCGTGGTTGTGCATCCGTTGGCATCGGTTATCGTTACCGTGTACGATCCCGCAATAAGTCCTGTTGCTGTTGCGGCTGTTCCTCCCGCCGGCGTCCATGAATACGAGTACGGCGCAGTTCCGCCCGAAGCGGTTACTGTCGCAGAGCCGTTCGGGCTGCCGCAGGTTGCGGGTGTTGCTGTGGTGGAAGCGGTGAGTGCGGGCGGCTGGGTGATGGTGTAGGTTTGTGAGATGGTGCATCCGTTGGCATCAGTGACGGTTACCGTATAAGAGCCGGCGCAGAGTGCTGTTGCCGTTGCCGCTGTTCCTCCCGAAGGCGCCCACGCATAAGTATATGGCGCTGTTCCGCCCGAAGCTGAAATTGTTGCCGAGCCGTTGCACTGGCCATTGCACAATACGTTCACCTGTGAGCTTGTTGTTGCCAGCACTGGTGGTTGAGTGATGGCGAATGTTTGTGTCGTGGTGCAACCGTTCGCGTCGGTAACTGTTGCGGTGTAATTGCCGGCTGATAATCCCGTTGCTGTTGCGCCCGTTCCGCCCGAAGGCGACCATGCATATGCATAAGGTGCCGTTCCGCCGGATGCAACAACTGTTGCCGAACCATTGCTGCCGCCATTGCACAAGATGTTTACCTGCGACCCGGTTGTCGTTAATGCGGGAGGTTCTGTAATAGTAACTGAGGTTGTTGTGATACAACCGTTGACGTCGGTTACAGTTACGGTGTAGTTGCCTGCTGCAAGCCCGGTTCCGGTCGAGCCGGTTCCACCAGATGGTGTCCATGCATACGTATAAGGAGCGGTTCCCCCTGAAACGGTTGCCGTTGCCGAGCCGTTGCTGCCGCCATTGCAGGAAACATCGATGATCGTCGTGATCGATGCTGTCGGTCCGCCGGTGTTGGCGATAATTGTAGTAGCGGTTGTCATGCAACCATTCGCGTCTGTCACCGTTACGGTATACGAACCCGCAAGCAAAGCGGAAGCTGTTGTACCTGTTCCCCCGCTGGGCGCCCATGAATATGAGTATGGCGCTGTTCCGCCGGAAGCCGTAACAGTTGCTGTGCCGTTAGGGTTACCGCAAGTTGCAGGCGTATTGGTGGCGGAAGCGGTGAGTGCCGGCGGCTGGGTGATGGTGTAGGTTTGTGAGATGGTGCATCCGTTGGCGTCGGTTACCGTCACCGTGTATGTTCCTGCACCCAGGCCCGTCGCTGTCGCGCTTGTTCCACCTGAAGGGGCCCATGAGTAGGCGTACGGCGCCGTTCCGCCCGAAGCCATAACCGTTGCAGAACCGGTTGTTCCGCCATTGCACAATACGTTCACCTGCGATCCGGTTGTTGCCAGCGCCGGCGGTTGCGTGATGCTATACGTGCGCGTGATGGTGCAGCCGTTGGCGTCCGTTACGGTCACTGTATAGTTACCTGCGGTGAGGCCCGTTGCTGTTGCGCCTGTTCCGCCGCTGGGTGCCCACGAATACGTGTACGGAGCTGTTCCGCCGGATGCTGTTACTGTTGCAGAGCCAGTGTTGCCGCCATTACACAAGATGTTTACCTGCGACCCCGTCGTCGTTAATGCGGGTGGTTGTGTAATCGTGAACGAGCGTGTCGTTATGCAGCCGTTTGCGTCGGTGACTGTCGCGGTATATGTTCCCGCGCACAAGGCAGAAGCTGTTGCTGCTGTTCCACCGCTTGGCGCCCACGAATAGGTATACGGAGCCGTTCCTCCTGAAGCGACAACCGTGGCTGATCCGTTGCATGTTCCGTTGCAAAGAATATTCACTTGTGACCCCGTCGTGGTCAATGCGGGTGGTTGTGTAATCGTGAACGAGCGTGTCGTTATGCAACCGTTCGCGTCGGTGATTGTAACGGTATATGTTCCCGCGCACAAAGCAGATGCTGTTGCTGCTGTTCCGCCACTTGGCGCCCATGTGTATGCATAAGGCGCTGTTCCGCCGGAAGCGACGACTGTCGCCGAGCCGGTGCAGTTACCATTGCAGAGCACGTTCACCTGCGAGCCGGTTGTTGCGAGCGCAGGCGGTTGTGTAATGTTGAATGTTCGTGTGATCGGACAACCATTCGCATCTGTAATGGTGCAGGTATACGTTCCCGCGCACAAAGCAGAAGCTGTTGCAGTTGTTCCGCCGGCGGGCGCCCATGCGTAGGTATATGGCGCAGTTCCGCCCGAAGCGGCAACAGTTGCAGAACCCGTGCACTGGCCGTTGCAAAGCACGTTCACCTGCGATTGCGTTGCAGTGAGCGCGGGCGGTTGTGTGATGGTGACAGTCGCTGTTCCTGCGCAGGCAGCGGCATCAGTCACGGTCACAGTATATGTGCCTGCGGGTAACCCGGTGGCCGTTGAACCCGTTCCGCCGGAAGGAGCCCATGAATATGTAAAAGGTCCTGTACCTCCGCTTACCGTTACCGTAGCCGATCCGTTCGTGCCGCCGTTACAGCTGACGTTGGTCTGCGTGGTGGAAAGCGTGAAGCTCGTGGCCGCGGTGATCGTTACGGTGCGTGTTGCGCTGCAGCCGTTCACATCACTCACGGTGACAGTGTATGTTCCCGCGCAAAGGCCGGACGCCGTTGCCGCAGAGCCGCCGCTGGGCGCCCAGCTGTACGTATAAGGATTGCTGCAGCCGGAAAATCCGCCCGACGCATTCACCGTTGCCGAACCGGTGCAGGTGCACGATGCATTGGTTTGCGACCCGGTCAGTGAAATCGGGAGAAGCGGCGTGCAGCCGTTGTTCATGCTGCAGATCCAAGCCTGGTTGGCGGCGTTATTCGGCGAGCCCGGGCTTTCATTGCCGCCGACAGCAACACGCGCCCAGTTAGCCTGCGTGGTAATGTTATTGGTGACGGCATTGGTCATGTGCGCCACCATGCCTGCCGAAGAACCGGCGAAATAAATGATCGTGCTGAGCGTGTTGTTGCCCCAGCTTACGGAATGAAAAAGGTTCCCGGCCGGATCGATCGTCTGGAAAGAATCGTCGCCGTTCGCCATGGAAATATTGGTCCAGCTTCCGCAAGAAGTAAAACCGGTCGACTGGTAAGTTGAAACCGCCGTGCTCGGCAAAGTGGTATGCCGTTCCAGCAATGCGCAATTGCTAACCGGGATTATTAACCTGCAATTGCCATCGCTCATGCTGAGATCGGCAGCAGGCACGGCAGCGTTGACGTCGGCGTCGTTATGGATCACGATGATCGTGCCGATCGGCACGGCAGCCCAGAGCGGGTCTTGTGTAAAACGAACACAGCCCTGCGCAATGCCTGTTCCCGCGCCTGTCGCGTGAAATCCATTGTTGTCGTCGATGTACCAGCCGCGCAGGTCGAGCGTGGGGATCGTATAGCAGGTGGGAGTTCCCACGACGATCAGCTCTACATATTCTTTGGAGCCGCTGGGCCCCTGGGAAACTTCATTGATGTAGAGACCGGGCGCCTGTGCGCGGATTGTTGCGGCCGCAAAAAGCGACAGCAGGCACAACAGGACGGATTTGTTCGCGAAGCTTTTCATTTCAGTTGATGAATGCGAGAACGATTGAATAAATGATCGCCAGGAAAACCGTAAAGTACATGGCGACAACGTGAATGAGCTTATCGTCGTCCCTTCCGAAAATTCGCACCAGTTTCTTTTTCATAAGGCTATTGAATGAGCATGAGATACCCGGTGAGATTATAGGTTTTACCGTCATATCCCGATGCGCTGATGATGTAATAATAAGTGCCGTTGACTGCTGGGTTGCCCGACGTCGATCTTCCGTCCCATCCTGCGGCGGCATAATCCGTTTCGTGGAGCAGCGCGCCCCAGCGGTCATAAATCTCCATGTGAAATTCACTGAGCCCCTGCGTGCTCACCAGGAAAACGTCATTCGTGCCGTCGCCGTTCGGGGTAAACACATTCGGCACGCTCACGACAGAAGGAATATCGGTCACTGACACCACGACCGTGAACGTATCCGTGCACCCGTCCGCATTCGTTACCACCAGCGTAACGGTGTAAATGCCGCCCGACTGGTACGTATGGGAAGGATTGCTGCCCGTCGATGTGTTGCCGTCGCCGAAATCCCAGTACCAGGAAAAAGCGTTGACGCTGTTGTCGGTAAATATCACCGGGAGCGGAACTCCGCCGGAAACGGGAGAAGCTGAAAATACGGCCTGCACAGATGACTGCTGAACGCTGGTTTGCGTCGTGTCATTTCCGCAGGAATTGGTGACGACCACGGAATAGGTTCCGGAAGTGGTGACGGTGATGGAACTTGTCGTGGCCCCTGTGCTCCACATGAAACTTGTTCCCCCTGAAGCCATGAGCACCGCCTGGTCGCCCGGGCACAAGGTGCCGCCGCCGGTAACCTGCGCCACAGGAAGAGGAAGGATTGTCACCTGCTGGTAGGCGGTGTCGCTTCCGCAACTGTTCGTGGCGATCACGAAATAATTTCCGGCCGCAGTTGCGGTAATTGATCCGAGCGTGCTTCCCGTGCTCCAGAGATACGATGTTCCGCCGGAAGCGGAAAATGTCACGCTGTCGCCCGGGCAAAATGTTACAGGACTGGATGCTGCGATTGAAGCGACGGGAAGCGGAAGGACATTCACCTGCAGCTGCGCCGTACTGCTGCCACAGGCATTTGTGACAAGCACGGAATACGTTCCGGTTGCGGAAACGAGGATCGATGCGGTCGTGTCGCCCGTTGACCAGGAATAATTTCCTCCTCCCGAAGCTGTAAGCACCACGTTGCCGCCCGTGCAAAATGTCAGCGGACCGGAAGCCGTGAGCGCAGCGGCAGGAGGTTGCAGCACCACGATCATTTGCTGTGCCGTGTCAGCGCCGCAAGCTCCCGATACGGAAACAGAATATGTTCCTGCCGCATTCACCAGTATCGAAGCAGTCGTGTCGCCTGTCGACCAGGAGTAATTTCCTCCTCCCGAAGCCGTGAGCAGCACGCTGTCGCCCTGGCAAAAAGCAACGGGCCCGGATGCGGTGATGGTCGCTGCCGGGGGCTGCGTGATCGTGACGGACTGGAATGCGGTATCACTGCCGCAGGTGCCGGTAACGATCACCGAATACACGCCTGCCGTGTCGGCGGGAATCGACGGAGATGTAGCGCCGGTATTCCAGAGATAGCTGCTTCCGCCCGATGCGGTCAGCGATACGGAATCGCCGGCGCACAACGCGGTCGGGCCGTTGGTCGTGATGTTTGCCGTTGGCGATGACGTGAAGAGGATGCTGATCGTGTCGCTCATCGTATCGCAGGCGTTGGAAACGATAAGCACGAGCATTACGCTTCCGCTGTCGCCGGCTCCCGGCGTGTACGTGGTGGAAAGATTTCCCTGCGGGGCGAATGTTCCTGTTCCTCCCTGCCACAGCACGCTGGTGAACGGTCCGCCCGCCGTTCCGTTAAGCGGCACCGGCGAGCCTGTGCAAAAATTTCCTCCTGCCCCTGCCGAAGCTGTCAGCGGTGCCGGCTGGGTGATCGTGAAAGCCTGCGATGTCGTGCAACCGTTATCGTCGGTGATCACGCACGTGTATGTTCCGGCTGCGAGGTTGTTTTCCGTGCTGCCTGTTCCCCCGGAAGGCGACCATGCATACGTATAAGGACCAGTGCCGCCGCCCGCGGTGACGGAAGCAGTGCCGTCGTTTCCCCCATTGCAGGTGACATTTGCCTGCGCGGGTGTTGCCGCCAGCAGGGATGGTTCCGTGATGGAAACCTGTTGTGCCGATTGACAACCGTTGCCGTCTGTAACCGTGCAGGTGTAACTTCCCGCCGCAAGCCCGGATGCAGTGGCGTTGCTTCCTCCCGAGGGCGCCCAGCTGTAGGTATAAGTGCCTGATCCGCCGGTAGCGTTGACCGTAGCCGAACCGTTGCTGCCTCCGTTGCAGGAGACATCGGCGGATGACTGTAATGTAACCGTCGGCGAAGGCGCAGAAGCGACGACAACGACCGGCGATTGTGTGCAGCCGGTGGCATCGGTGACGGTGCACGTATAAGTTCCCGGGCACAATCCTGTTTCGGTAGCGCCTGTTCCGCCGGAAGACGCCCATGAATACGTATAAGGTCCGGCGCCACCTGACGGAACAGCCGTAGCCGTGCCGGTGCAGGCGCACGTATTTGTGGCGGAAGCGCTCGCCGACAGCGGAACGAAAGGCTGGCAGCCGTTGTTCATCCCGTCGATCCATGCCTGGTTGGCGGCGTTATTCGCTGCTCCGGGACTTTCGTTGCCGGCGACGGCCACGCGTGTCCAATTCGCCTGCGTGGTAATGTTGTTGTCGATCGTATTCGCCATCAGCGCTACCATGCCCGCCGAAGAGCCCGCGAAATAAATGATCGTGCTGAGCGTGTTGTTGCCCCAGCTCACCGAGTGAAAAAGATTTCCCGCCGGATCGACTGTCTGGTAAGAATCGTCACCGTTAGCCATCGACGTGCAGCTCCAGAGCCCGCATGCTGAAAAGCCGCTGACCGGGTAAGCGCTGCTGGCCGTGCTTGGCAGTGTGGCGTGCCTTTCAAGCAGCGTGCAATTGCTGACCGGGATCACCAGCCTGCAGTTGCCGTCGCCGAGGCTGAGGTCTGTCGCCGGAACGGCAACGTTGACGTCGGCATCGTTGTGAATGACGATGAGCGTGCCGACCGGAACAGCCGACCAGAGCGCATCCTGTGTGAAACGGATACATCCCGGCGCGATGCCGGTCCCGGAACCTGTTGCGTGAAAGCCGTTGTTGTCGTCGATATACCATCCCCTCAGGTCAAGCGTGGGAATGCCCGCGCATCCCGGCGTGCCCGCGACGATCAGCTCGACATATTCTTTGGAGCCGGAAGGTCCCTGCGATACTTCATTGATATAGAGACCGGGCGCCTGGGCGTTCAGCAGCACAGGAAAGGCCGTAGTAAACAAAGGCAACAGCCGGAAGAGAGAAGAAAAAACGGAACGGAGAACCTGTTGCATTGCTTCAAACGATTTGTGTTTTTTCTCCGGAAAATTTTTCCGGGGAAACTCAGCACGTTTGAAGCGGTTTCAGCTGCTCCGGGAGGTCAGCTAACGCGCCTGCCGGATGCTTGTAGGAAGTTCACTTCTGCTGATCAATAACGGGTCAAATGTATATCAAGCTGTTTTTTCCTGGTTTAAGGTGGCTTTATACTAATGTAAATACTATCCTTATTCGACAGACCGGGCTTTTTTGCGGACAAACACGGCTACAGGTCCTCTTTTTCGTTCTTCCACATCGAAAATTACGTCATCACCTTCCGCCACAGGGTCGATGAGGTCTTTGATATGAACATAATACTCACGCCCGCTTTCCTGTTCGGTGATGAACCCGAATTTGTTTTTTGCGTTGAAGAACTTGACTTTTCCTGCCGGCATGGTTGTAATGCGAATGCGATGTTAGTGCATCAGTTTGTCGTGAATCTGAAGTGAATGTTAATTTAAGAAGGTTCAGGTTCAAAACAGTAACTTTGGCCTCGTTTTTTAAACCAAAATCAATTTCCGTCATGAACAAAGGCCCGGTTTCCCAGTTTATCGAACATCACTACCGTCATTTTAACGCTGCAGCGCTGAAAGATGCGGCGAAAGGATATGAAACGCACCTGCTGGAAGGCGGGAAAATGTTGGTTTCCCTTGCGGGCGCGATGAGCACGGCCGAGCTGGGCGTGTCGCTGGCGGAAATGATCCGGCAGGATAAGATTGCCATCATTTCGTGCACGGGTGCGAACCTGGAGGAAGACCTGATGAACCTGGTGGCGCATTCGCACTACCGCCGCATTCCCAACTACCGCGACCTGACGCCGCAGGAAGAGTGGGAATTGCTGGAAAAAGGAATGAACCGCGTGACGGATACGTGCATCCCGGAAGAGGAAGCGTTCCGCCGTTTGCAGAAACATATTTACGAGCTGTGGAAAGATGCGGACACGAAAAGCGAGCGTTATTTCCCGCACGAGTTCATGTACAAGATGATCAACAGCGGCGTGCTGAAACAGTATTACGAGATCGACCCGAAAAATTCCTGGATGATCGCCGCGGCGGAGAAGAACCTGCCGATCATCGTGCCGGGATGGGAAGATTCCACGATGGGAAATATTTTTGCGAGCTACGTGATCAAGAACGAGGTGAAAGCGACGACGATGAAAAGCGGCATCGAATACATGGTGTGGCTGAGCGACTGGTACCGCAAAAATTCCGGCGGGAAAGGCGTGGGCTTTTTCCAGATCGGCGGCGGCATTGCAGGCGACTTCCCGATCTGCGTGGTGCCGATGATGTACCAGGACCTGGAATGGACGGACGTTCCGTTCTGGTCGTACTTCTGCCAGATCAGCGACTCGACGACCTCTTACGGTTCATATTCAGGCGCGGTGCCGAACGAAAAGATCACGTGGGGCAAGCTGGACATTCACACGCCGAAATTCATCGTGGAGAGCGACGCGACGATCGTTGCGCCGCTGATCTTTGCGTGGATACTTGGGTGGTAGAGAGAAGGAGTGAGGAGAAGGGAGTGAGGAGTTGGGAGGGAGGAGTGAAGGAGAGTGGGGTTGTGAGTCTTTTCATTTCAAACTCCATTTCATGTTCAACTTCTTCGGGAAAAAAAAGAAAACGATCCGCGTCACGATCCTGGATGCGGACAGCAACGAACTGATCGGGAATTCGGACCAGCCGATCGACACGCTGCCGGACACGTTCGCGATCGAAACCAACATGTCGATCCGCGATGTGGATTACCTGGTCGTCGATGCACAGCCGCAACGGAAAGAAGAATTCGAAAAGTCGGGAGAACTTACGCTGAAGCTGCGCAAGATCGCATACGTCAACCCGAACGACGTGCTGATGACGCTGCCGACGATTTCAGATGCATTGCCCCCGCTCGGCGCCGACCCGCTCCCGATGGAAGGATACTTCAACATGCACGAGGACGATTGGCGCCAGGTGGAATTCATTTCCCGTTCGCAGCTGGTGAACGTGGAGAAAGAGCTGGACGGGGTGCGTAACATTTATGAAAACCACAGCGTACCCTTCGAAGGCGCAAGCTTCGGGGCCTTCAAAAAGTTGCACCAGCGGAAGCTCATCACGCAGCCGATCCCCGCGAATACGATTTCATGGGAAGAGCTCAAAAACGTGCTGGGCGGTACTGTGGAATCGCTTTCCTTCAGCACGTCGGGCGGGAAACCGTATGCGTTCGTGACGAACGGGTTTGCGGTGCGGAACGGCGAATCTGTTTTTTACGGAAACATCGACGGCGGCAACGTCATTACGCTGGGCGTGTACCGGCCGGAAGAGTCGGCAGCGCTCTGTGAAACGCTGAAGCAGCGGTACGACGTGATGCTGGTGGATTGGGTGCGGGCAGAAATGGTTTAAGAATGGAGGGAGGAGTTGGGAGGGAGGAGAAGACTAGACTTTTCACTCCACCTCGAGCTCTTCGTCATGCGGCTCAATTTTCAGCGCGAGGAAGTGCAGCAGGGAAATGGCGGGGAAAGCGGCCACGGCAAGCACATACAGCTTCGGCGTCAACACGAATACGGCGACCGCCAGCAGCAACATCAGCAGCAGCCGGCCGATCTCGATCCTTGTTTCCCGGTAATTCCCGTTAAGCAGCATCGCCGCGCCGGACATAGCCACAATGCCGATGATCGAATAAAAGAAAAGTTCCCGCACCGGCAGATAATCCCGGAACAGCAGCATCGCCATCAAGCCAGTTGCAGCCCATGCGACCTGGAACCAGGCATACCGGCGCAGCGCGGGGGACAATTCCTGCGGCAGCTTTACGGCTTCCATGCCGGGCTCCGGCGTGCGATCGGGCGGAAGCAAAAGTAAATTCAGCTTAGCTGCGAAACCCGGCGTCATTTTCATCGCGCGCCAGAGGTAGCGGTAATAATAGCCGACCGCGTGATACGGGTTGTTGTCGACGTACGCGCCTTTAATACCGTACTCGACCGCTTCGGTCTCTTCCCGGAACGTACCGAACAACTTGTCCCAGATCACGAAAGTGGAGCCGTAGTTCTTATCGATATAAATGTCGTTCCTGCCGTGATGCACGCGGTGCTGCGAAGGCGTGACCAGTATTTTTTCGAGGAAGCCGAGCTTCGGGACAAGCGTCGTGTGCAGCAGGAAATCGTAAAGGCCGGAAACCTTGAGGATGACCACCAGCATCACCGGCGTAAACCCGAAGACCGGCAGCACGCTCCAGAACAGGATGCGGTGGATGCCCTGGAAAAAGGAAGTGCGGAACCCGTTGGAAAAATTGAAATGCTCCGACGAATGATGCGTCACGTGGCCGGCCCAGAGAATGTTGATGCGATGCGAAAAACGATGATACCAGTAAGAAATGAAATCGACCACAACATACGCGGTCACCCAGTGGTACCAATGATCTTCGATCTCGAACAGGCGGAAATTCCGGTAAACGAAATCGAGCGTGAAATACAAAGCGGTGAAATAGACCAGCGAAAAGACCTGGTCGATCGCGCCGATTGCGAGGTTCAGTGCAAAGTTGCCGGCGGTGTAAATGCGTTTTTCATTCCGGGCGCCGAGATACCATTCTATGGCGGAGATCAGCAGCAGGACCGGTATGAGCAGGATGATGGTGTTGAGCATGGGAAAGTAGTTGACGATCCGTTGTCGTACGTAATGCTCCTGCGAAAGGGCAAGCGAAGACCGGATCATGGTTGGATGATCGATCGGGAATCAATTTGAAAACAGGGATGCGGCTCAGCGCCGCGCCCGATAGCTATCGGGAAGCAGGGATCAGCTCAGCGGGGGAAAGGTGGTAATGCAGAAGATCGTATTGCGGATGCAATGACAAAGAACAATAGGCGGAAGATGGGGCACTGTGTTGTTCATCGCGTCAAATGTAGCAGGTTGAAATGTTCTCCGCCAGAATTTTTCCTGTCAAATTTTGCAAAAAGAGGAACTTCCCCTGGCGGAATGTTGCGAAGATCGATAAAGCAGGTGCTTTGGCCGCAATTTCCCGGGTTGGAGCGTTTTCGCAGGTAATATATCAGTTTGAAATAATATTCTGAAACCCTCGAAGGGTTGCAGGCGCGCGTGGCTGCGCGCAACCCTTCGAGGGTTGAATTTCTATATAAATCAAACTGACCCGCCACCCTTCCGCAGGTAAGGTTTATTCCTTTTGTCAATCTTTCGTAGTTTCACGCCTATGTCAAAAACCAGGCCTGCCGCAAAATCTCCGGCGCAAAAACAGAAAACTCCTTTCTTCCGCGACGACCGGAAAGTGGGCTGGTTGTTCGCCGGGTTTGCGTTTTTGCTGTACATCCAGTCCACCGGCTTCGACTACGCGCTCGACGACCTTGCCGTGATCCGCAGCAACGATTTCGTGCACGACGGGTTCAAAGGTTTCGGAAAAATTCTCAGCACATTCTACTGGCACGGCAACGCCACGTTCGCGGAAAGCAACTCCGGGCTGTTCCGTCCCTTGTCGCTCCTGCTTTTCGCCATCGAGTGGAAGATCGCGCCGGACAGTCCCGGCTTCTACCATTTCGTGAACGTGCTCCTGTACGCGCTCAGCGCCTGGCTCGTGTACCGCATGCTGCGCGAGCTCTTCCGCGATTATTCCGTTACGCTCCCCGCGCTCGCCACGTTGCTCTGGATCGCGCATCCCACGCACACGGAAGTGGCAGCGAACATCAAAAGCGCGGATGAAATATTGAGCGTCATTTTCTTTTGCCTCGCGATGCTGCAACTGCTGAAATGGACGGACAGCGGGCGGATGAAACCGGTTTTTCTTTCCGGCGTTTTCTTTTTTCTCGCGTTGCTGTCGAAAGAAGGCGCGGTGCTTTTCCTGCCGGTCGCGTTGCTTGCGCTATACCTGTTCCGCAACAAGCAAGTGAAGCAGTTGTTGAAACCTTTCGCGGTGCTGGCCGGCGTGACTGTCGTGTGGCTCGTGTGGCATACCGCGGTGATCGCAGGCGGGCCGCCGCGGAGAGAATATACGTACCTCGACAATTCCCTTTTCGCGACGGACGACCCGGTGACGCGCATCGCCACCGCCATCGGGATGCAGGGCGATTACCTCGTCAAGGCATTCACCGGCTTCCCGCTGTCGTGGGATTATTCCTACAACCAGGTGCCGCTGAAAACGTTCGGCGACATTGGCGTGCTGCTTTCGCTCCTCGTGTGCGGCGGGTTGCTCGTGTTTGCTTTCATGCGAATAAAAAAAGACACTGTCCTTTCCTTCGGCATTCTCGTTTATTTCATCACGTTCGCGCTCACGTCAAACGTCTTCGTGCAGATCGGCGCGACGATGGCGGACCGTTTTCTCTTCGTGCCCACGCTCGGTTTCGCCATCGCGGTAACGTGGCTCGTGCTGAAGCTGACGAAAGGCGTGCAGGAAAAGCAGCTGCACCAGAATGCCGTTTACGTGCTGGCGCCGGTGCTGCTCTTTTACAGCATCCGTTCGTTCTCCCGCTCGCAGGATTGGGCGTACGAATCGACACTCTTCAGCGCCGACGTGGAGACCGTGCCGAACAGCGGGCGCGCGAATTCCAACTGCGGCGTTTCGCCCCTCAACAATGCGCTCGCTTTGCCCGAAGGCATGGAACGGCAAAACCTGCTCAACGAGGCCTATGTTTATTTTCACAAAGCCGTCGACATCGATTCGAACGACGTGGGATCGCTGCGCAGCCTCGGGCAGATCGAATATCACCGGAAGAATTACACGGCTTCAACGGCCTGGTTCCGGCGCTGCATTGAAACGTACAAGAAGATCAGCGTCGAGCGCATGGACACCTTGTTCGTCGATCCTGCCGTATACGTCGACTTCGGCGATGCGCTCATGCTCGCGAAACGTTACGACAGCGCCGCCGTTGCTTTCCGTGAAGCGCTCGCGATCACGCCGAAGAACGGAGATGCGCACATAAAACTCGGCGGCGCTTACCTTTCGCTGAAAGACACGGCCGCCGCCATCGTCAACTACCGGAAAGCGACGGAGATCAACCCGGACGACATTAAGGCGTGGGACAAGCTGGCCAATGTATTGGGGCAAAATCGCCAGTATGAAAAATCGAGTGAGGCATTCCTGCAGCTGGCCCGCCTCATGCCCGGCGACCCGAAACCGTATCAAATGCTGTACACGAATTACCTCTACTCGGGCGACTCCGTCAACGCGCGGAAATATTACGAAACCTATAGGAAGCTGGGCGGGAAATAGGCCTTCGCCGGGAAATCGGGAATGCTCAGCACGCCGGTATCGCAGCTTTCCTCGAGGCAAAAAGATTAAATTTGATCCTCATTATTAAAACCTCTTTCCTTCTCATGAAAACGAAGCTGAAGTTTATTCTCGTGCCTGCGATATTTTGCCTCGCAGCGGTGATGGCGTTTACGCTCAAAGAAAAAGACAAAGGCGACGACGCGTTCGCCAGGCAGGTGAATGAATTCCTTGCCGGTTACAACAAGAACTACCAGCAGCTCAACATCGCCGCCAACGAAGCGCAGTGGAAGCTGCTCACGCACATCGAAGAAGGCGATACGGCTTCGTCCAATGCCGCCCAGCGCGCCAACAACGCGCTCGCGGCTTTTCTCGGCAGCGCGGAGAACATCAGGAACACGCAGGAATTTTTGAAAAAGAAAGACAAGCTCACACCGCTGCAGGTGGAGCAGCTCGAGCACATCCTCTATTTCGCCGGAAGCAGCCCGCAGACGGTTGCCGATGTCGTTTCCCAAAAGATCAAAGCGGAAACGGAAGCGGCGGAGAAATTGTACGGGTTCAATTTTACGCTCGACGGCAAAGCCGTTTCCACCAACGACATCGACCGCATCCTCGGCGACGAGAACGATACGATCAAACGCCTCAAAGCCTGGGAATCCAGCAAGGAAGTCGGAAAAGGACTGCACCAGCCGCTCGAAGGCCTGCGCATGCTCCGCAACCGCACCGTGCAGGGGCTGAACTTCCCCGATTATTTCAGCTACCAGGTCGCCGATTACGGCATGTCTGCGGATGAAATGATGCTGCTGCTGCGCCAGATCAACGACGAGATCTACCCGCTGTACCGCGAGCTGCACACATGGGCACGCTACGAGCTGGCCGCGAAATACAAGTCGCCGTCGGTCCCCGCGTACCTGCCCGCGCACTGGCTGCCCAACCGCTGGGGGCAAGACTGGAGCGCGCTCGTCACCGTGCAGGGCATCGACCTCGACAGCATCATGCAGGCGCGGAAGTACGACGACAAGTGGGTGGTGGAAGCCGCCGAAAAATATTACGTCAGCATGGGCTTCCCGAAGCTGCCGAAAGTGTTCTGGGAAAAATCCGATCTCTACCCGCTTCCCGCCGGCGCCACCTACAAAAAGAACAACCACGCTTCCGCCTGGCACATGGACCTCGACCAGGACGTGCGCTCGCTGATGAGCGTCGTGCCGAATGCGCGCTGGTACGAAACGACGCACCACGAGCTCGGGCACATTTATTATTTCCTCGCGTACAGCCGCCCCGAAGTTCCGTACATCCTGCGCGAAGGCGCCAACCGCGCGTACCACGAAGCCCTCGGCACCATGTTCGGCATGGCCGCCATGCAGAAGCCGTTCCTCGCCGGGCAGGGCTTTATCAACCCCGACGTGAAGACCGACAGCATCCGCACGCTGCTCAAAGAAGCGCTTCGTTACATCGTAGCGCTCAACTGGCAGGCCGGCACCATGTGCGAGTTCGAGTACGAGCTGTACAGCAAAAACCTTCCCGCCGACCAGTTCAACAAACGCTGGTGGGAGATCGTGAAGCGCGAACAGGGAATCGTTCCGCCCTATTTCCGTGGTGAAGAATTCTGCGACGCCGCCACCAAAACGCACATCATCGACGACCCCGCGCAGTATTACGACTACGCGTTGTCGACCGTGCTCCAGTACCAGTTCCACGACCACATCGCGCGCAACATTCTCCATTCCGATCCCCGCAGCACGAATTATTTCGGCAACAAAGACATCGGCAAGTTCATCGGCGACATGATGAGCGTAGGCGGCGTAGGCGACTGGCGCGTGCTGCTGAAGCAAAAGGTCGGCTCCGACCTCAGCGCGAAACCGATGCTGGATTATTTCGCCCCGCTGATGACGTATTTGAAAGCGGTGAATAAAGGACGTGTGTACACATTGCCGGAAAAACGGCAGCGGTCCTGATCGCATGAACATCCACGAGCACAGCCTGCTCTCGCAACGAAAATTCGGCGGACTGCCGGCCGATTACGAGCGTGTGCATGCGTTCATGGATTCGTCCAAATATTTCTGCTACCACATCCGCCACCGCCTGCTGCTGCATCACCTGCTGGGCGTGGAATGGGCGGTGCAGCTGATGGGCAATACGCTCGTGAACAGTGACGGCCGAACCGTTCTCGTCCGAGACGTGGCTGTGGAGCATTGCCGCGAAGACCTCGACGGGAAAGCGCCTACCTTGTCCGAATGGTTAAACGACAACGCGGAGCTCGACGACTTTTTTACGGAAACGGAGATCGCGGGCTTGCCGGCGGACGTGCAGAAATTTTTGCTTACGCCGTATCTCCGCACAGGACTGAAACGTTCGCTGCTCATTACCCACAGTGACTTCGGTGTTTTTCTCACGGAACATTTTTTCGGTCTCGAAGCCGCCAACCTGCTCGCGTCGAAATTGCCGTACGAGTTCAAGGTGAAAAATTTCCTCGAAAAATTTCGTTTTACCGAACGCTGGCAGTACACGCCGCAGCGCCACGAGATCGAATGGCTCAGGACGCGGCAGGCCGAAGTAACCGGTAGCGTCCCACGCTGAAGATGGACACCAATCCTTATACCGTCCCACTCAGTAACGGTGATTTGCTGTATAACAAGATCCGCGCAGATGCCTTGCAGTTGCTTCGTTCCGGCATACGGCTCACCGTGTGGTGGGACGCCGGCGGCGACAGCACGCCCGGTACCGTCGAAGCGATCGGTCAACCGCTCGATCCTCATCTCGAACGCGCATTGTACTGGACGATCGTCCGCGTGCTCGACCTCCCGAACGCAGGTTTCGTTTACGACAAAGGCAAAGGCGAGCTCTTCGCGGAAGCGGACGGGAGCCTTTCCATTTGTTTCACCTCGCGTGAGATCGGTTATAGTGTGGAGGAAAAACGGCAGCCGGAGGAACGGCGCGTGATCCCGTTCGACGATCCCTGCAACCTGCTCGCGTGCATGGAGCGCGTCAACGTGTTCCTGGAAGGTTCGGTCAGCTACACTGAAGAGGTCCGGTCGCATTTTAACCTCAGCGTACGTGAGGGCGACTTGCCTGCGGTCAGCGCCGAAGAGCGAGAACATTATGAAGCGCAGGCAAAAAAACTTGCGATGGAATACGCCGGCCAGGTCCGCCCGGAAAAGGTGATGCTGGGGGATGAAGAAGTGCTCGTCGGCGGAGAAGTCAGTGCGCGGCTGGTGGGCGGGAAAAACGGCCAGGCCGAATTCCGGATCACGTTTCATTTCACGCAGCTGTTCGACCATGTCGACGAAAGAGTGGAGCTGATCAGTGCGGGGAACGAGCAGGGAAAATGGCTCGGCCGGAAAGTAGAAAATTATTGTTAAGATGCGCAGCTCCGACGAAAACTGGTTCAGGGAACAGCAGCGTATCGGTCGTATCAAAGACGGCGTCCGCGACCTGCTTGTGCGCGGAGTAAAGCTCGGCTACGAATGGGACGCCGGCGGCGACAACACGCTTTGCTGGCCGGTGACGACGCCGGAAGAGGAGATTTCCCGCGAGCTCAGCGATGAGCTGTATCGCCTGATCGTCGACAAACTCCAGCTTCCGAATGCGGGCGACTATTACAAAAAAGGCAGCGGCGAATTGTTCTTTACGCCGTTGGAGGAGCTGGCCCTGCGTTATTCCCTCGAAGAATCCTGGCCCTATGACGACGATACGGTCCCGAATGCATTCATCAACGACGAGATCGCCATTGCCGATCCTGCCGGGCTGGGCCGCTGGTTCTCGCGCGGTAAGATCGGCCTGAAGCTGGAGGTCGACTGGAAAGGAAAGAAAGAGTTGAAGCCGGATATTCTCATCCGGGAAGGTGATGCGCCGGAGCTCGACGAAAAAGCAACGGCGGAATACACAGCGTTGCTGATGCCTTACGCGGAACTGCTGGTGTCTTATTTTGGCCCGCGTGACGACTCGTATGTCAAAGGATATGTCACGATCTATTGCGCGATGCAAAGCAACGGCTGGGCGAAGATCGGCGGTTACGGAACTTACCTGCACATCACGGAGCATTCCGGGAAAGAAGTGATCCTGCTGCCATGAGCGACGACGAAAAAACAAAAAGACACATCCGGAAAGCGCTCGAAAAAGGTGCGACATTGCGTTTTGCCTGGGACGCCGGCGGCGACGAAACGCCGATCTGGCAGGAGGAAACGGGCTGCCCGCTGGACGATGAAACGCGGAAGGCGGTGATCAGCGCGATCATCTGCGAGCTGCAGTTGCCGGGCGCAGGCGAGCATTACCACAAAGGCAGCGGGGAATTGTTTTTTACACCGCAGGACGCGCTTGCGATCCGTTTCACGGGGGAAGAATATTCCAGCTGCTATTCCGGGCCGGCCTTGCCGTGGAATGCGCTGATGCTGCGGGTGGAAGACCACGGCAATCTCAAAGCCTATCTGCCGCGCGGCCAGGTCAACGTCCGGCTGACGTACGATTTCACGACCGGCTGGCAGTTCGAAGTGGCGGCGTGGATCAGCGAAGGTGATGCGCCGGAACTCTCGCCGGAAGCCGAAGCCTGTTACACCGGCCTGCTGCGCCCGCTGCTGGAGCCTTATGTCGCCCGTTTCGGGCCGAAAGAAGAAGGCGTGCTCGGCGGAAATGTCGTTGCCTATTTCCAGGTTGTCGCGGGAGAAGAAGTGGAAGTGAATCTCGAGCCCGATTACCGGTGGATCGAGAACCATGTCGATAAAGAAATAATTTTAATTCCATGAGCAAGTTTTATACGTCCGGTGTCGCCTTCGACGACTTGCATACGGTGCTGCGCATTTATCGCCGCGCCGGCCGCACGCAGGAAGAAGCGCTTGCGTTTTTCACCGCGGAAGCCAACCGGGAGATCGTGCGGCAGCAGTATGAAAAGCTCGCGCCGATCACCGCGAAAGAAGCGCTTGCATTTCCGAATGCCGAGCAGCGCATGGCCGCCATGCGCGTCATCCCTGCCGACGAGCTGGTGCAGGAAACCGGCGCGATCCTCATCGATAAGCAGACCGTGCAGAAAAAGCAAGTCCGCTGGACCGCCGATCTCAGGCCGTACGAACACAGCTACAGCGACACGTACGCGCTCTACTGCATCAGCACCGAAAAGCTCGGGCTGGCTACCAACCGCTGGACGAAGCCGGCGATCTACCTTGTGAAATGCAGCTGCACCACTACCGGGCGCGTATACTATCTTTATGTGCACGAAGACGCGGCGCGCGCCAAAGATGCGATCGCCGCCATCGCCTGGACGTACCGGTACAACGGCGTTCCGCTGACAAAAGAGCAATACCTCAACCTCATCTATACCGAAACATGAGCGACAAGAAAATCTACCGCATCCTCCGCCACGGCGACGTGATCCTTTACAAGCTCAGCGCACAGCAGCTGGCTGAGAAAATGCAGCAGGGCGTATTGTCGCGCCTGTTCGGGAAAAAGGATGGGCCGCTGCCGCCTATGAAAGACAACCCGCGGAAGCATGTGCTCGCCTACGGGGAAACGACCGGACACTCGCATGTGCTGGAAGGCGACTTCGACATACTGGCGGAAGATGCGGGAAAGAACGAGCTGTCGTTCCGCGTAAACAGCGCCGCCGTACTCACGCACGAAGAGCACGACCGCATTGTTCTCGATGAAGGGATTTACCTGAAGGTAACGCAGGTGGAGTACGATCCGTTCAATGATCTCATCCGGCAGATTAGGGATTAGGAGGGAGAAAGGAAAGAAGACGTTAAAAAATTAAAAAAATAAACCTCGAAGGTTTTTAAAACCTTCGAGGTTTATTTTTTTAATTTTTTAAAGATGAGCCGCGGTAAATCCGCCAACGTCTCCGAAAAGAGCCACGAGTTCTCTTGAAGAGGGAGCCTCAGGTTCTTCAACAATTTTACGATAGGATGAGTGCCTCCATTCCGCCGGATGATCAGTAAATCCATCTTTCACAGGATTCGTATGGATATAACATACCAGCTGTTTCAGGTAGTTTTCATCGCCGACAAGTTTTCGTTTAAACGTTTTCATAAAAAGGCTTCCACGGCGATTGAACGCTTTGTTGATTGCCTTAGCATAACCATTCGTAAAATGACTGAAGCGCATATATACCAGCTTATTCAATTCTTCGGCTTGAAGTTCTCCCGACAGGTCTTTGATTTTGACGAGCAGGTGATAATGATTGGGCATTAAGCGCCAAGCCTGAAGTTCCCAGATGTCGCTCATATACTCATCTTGCTTTCTGAGGAAGTATAGGTAATTGGCTTGCTCTCTGAAGATATTATCGTTACCATTCCCGTGATTATAGATGTGATAATGATTGCCGGATTTAAAACGGTCGTTTGCTTCCATTGCAGTTTTTAAGGCAAACCTATACCTCCGGATATTGGATATTCGTATCGTAACTGTTTACTTTCGTTTGTAAGCGTTTGTTGTCGGATCGGCGGTGAGCCGAAGTTGAAAAATTTCCTCACCCCACAATCTCCAGCTTCGCGAACTTCAGCAGCAGCTGCTTCTGCCCCGCCAGCTCGAACACCACCGTCGCTTTCGTATTCGGGAATGCGCCTTCCAGCTGCGCAACTTTCCCGATCCCGAAACGCTCGTGCTTCACCGTCATGCCCACTTCCAGGCTTTTCAGGTGCGTGTTGTCGAGCACCGGCGGGGCGCTGGTGGCGGTGCTGGCGCGCACGAGGTTTTTCTTTTTCGGCAGGCCGGACGCGCCGGGCGGTTGTGCGGGCGCGCCTTTGGAGCCGGAAGGTTTTTTCAACCCGAACGACGGCTCGTTGAACGTGTCGAGCTCCCCGCGGGCGGCGCTGTTGGCGTAGTCGATGTACTTGAGATCGATCTCCTCGATGAAGCGGCTCGGCTCGCACGTGGTGAGGTTGCCCCAGCGGTAGCGCGTGGCCGCATACGTCACCGTGGCGCGTTTTTCGGCGCGGGTGAGGGCGACGTAAAACAGGCGGCGTTCCTCTTCCAGGTCGGCGCGGGAGTTGAGGGAAAGCGGGTTGGGGAAAAGATTTTCTTCCACGCCGACGATGAACACGTACGGGAATTCCAGCCCCTTCGCGGCGTGTATCGTCATCAGCGACACGCGGTCCTTGTCTTCTTCGGTTTCTTTCACGTCCGCATCCGTCAGCAGCGCGATGTCCTGCATGAACTGGTCGAGTGTGCGCAGCGGTTGCTCGTAGCCGGTCGTTTCCTCCATCAGCTGCGCCTGGCGTTCCACTTCCAGCCGCTGCAGCTCGGGATCGTTCTCGATGAGCTCGATCGGGGGAATGTTGTCGCTGTCGGAAAATTCCTTGAGGCCGTTGAGCAGTTCCTGCACGTTCTCGTAGCGGCTCACACCTTCCGGCGTCTTGTCGGAATACAATTCGCGCAGCAATCCCGACGCGCTCGCGATCTGGTTGCCGAGGTCGTATGCATTCTGCACCGGCAGCATCACGCGGAAGCTCTGGATCATCGTCACGAAGTCGGTGATGCGTTGCGACGTTCCGCTGTTGATCGCAAGACCGAACGGGCCGAGGTTCTCGCAAACCGTCCACAGGCTCACGTCGTTGTCGCGCGCCGCGATGAGCATTTTTTCCACCGACGTGTCGCCGATGCCGCGCGCCGGGTAATTGATCACGCGCTTGAACGCCTCTTCGTCGTGCGGGTTGATCGCAAGGCGGTAATACGCGAGCAGGTCTTTCACCTCTTTGCGCTGGTAGAACGAAAGCCCGCCGTAGATGCGGTACTGGATCCCTTTTTTGCGCAGCGCTTCCTCCATCGCGCGGCTCTGCGCATTCGTGCGGTACAGGATCGCGAAGTCGCGGTTGTGCGCCTGCTTATCCATCTTCGTGTCGAAGATGCAGCGTGCCACGATCTGGCCTTCTTCGTTGTCCGTGTGCGCCTTCATCAGCTGGATGCGGTCGCCTTCCGTGTTGGCCGTCCACACATTCTTCTCCAGCTGGTCGCGGTTGTTTTTGATGATGGCGTTGGCCGCGTTCACGATGTTCTGCGTGCTGCGGTAGTTCTGCTCGAGCTTGAACGTTTTCAGGTCGGGATAATCGCGCTCGAAGCTGAGGATGTTCTGGATGTTCGCGCCGCGGAAACCGTAGATCGATTGCGCGTCGTCGCCCACCACGCAGATGTTCTGGAACTTCGCCGCCAGCTGCTTCACGATCACGTACTGCGAAAAGTTCGTGTCCTGGTACTCGTCCACCATGATGTAGCGGAACTTGTCCTGGTAATAGTTCAGCCGTTCCGGGTAATCGCGCAGCAGCACGTTTGTGTTGAACAGCAGGTCGTCGAAATCCATTGCGCCCGCTTTGAAGCAACGCTTGTGGTAAAGGTCGTACACGATGCCCAGCTTGGGTTTCCCGCTCATGCGGTCTTCCTCCATCACCGTGCTGTTCTGCAGGTACGCCTGCGCCGAGATCAAATTGTTCTTCGCCGCCGAAATGCGCCCCAGCACGAGCGACGGCTTGTAGATCTTTTCGTCGAGCCCTTGCTCTTTCAATATCGTTTTGATCAGGCTCTTCGAATCGTCGGTGTCGTAAATGGTGAAGTTCGTCGGGTAGCCCAGCCGTTCCGCTTCATTGCGGAGAATGCGCGCGAACACCGAGTGGAACGTGCCCATCCATAAATTCCGCGCCTCGCTCTTCGTCACGATCTTCGCGATGCGGTCTTTCATCTCCCGCGCCGCCTTGTTGGTAAACGTCAGCGCCAGGATGTTGAACGGGTCAGCGCCTTTGCGGATGAGATGCGCCACGCGATACGTC
This sequence comes from uncultured Chryseobacterium sp., assembly GCA_966211705.1. Classification (GTDB taxonomy): domain Bacteria; phylum Bacteroidota; class Bacteroidia; order Palsa-965; family Palsa-965. The sequence goes on along the minus strand of CBIHOC010000007.1, from coordinate 133,208 downwards.
AGCACGCGCGTTTTCCCCGAGCCTGCGCCCGCCACGATCATCACCGGTCCTTCGGTACATTCCACCGCCGCACGCTGTACTTCGTTGAGCTCGTCTAAATAGGTATCGTTCACTTGTAAAATGATATTGAACTGTAAAAGCTAAATCTGCCCGCTGGTTCGAGCATCCTGAGCCTGAGCTTGTCGAAGGGTCGAAGGACGAGAACGAGGGTCAATCAGGACTACAAATTTACGGGTTTATTGGGGTTGTAGGGCGGTGTGGAAAAGTGGTGAGTAAATAACATAAGAATTTGGGCGTGCCCCTCCTTTCAGTCGGGTCGGGCTGCTGCGGGCTTCGGCCCCGAGTACTCGGGGCTAAACCCTTCGCATCCCTCACGCAAAAAAAGCCACAGATTTCACAAATTACACGGATTCAATCTGTGAAAATCTGTGGCTAACTTTACATTCATGCCCACCCTCACCAAATACCTCCTCCTCACCGGCGCCCTCCTCATCCTCGCCGGGCTGGCCTGGTGGCTGTTCGGCGACAAATTAAAATGGATCGGCCGCCTTCCCGGCGACATCCGCGTGGAGAATGAAAGCGGCGGATTTTATTTCCCCATCGTCACCAGCATCATTCTCAGCATCGTGCTCAGCCTGGTGCTGTGGCTGGTGCGGAAGTTCATGTGATCACTCCGTAAAGATCTCCACCGACAAATCATCCACGTACACCGGGAACCAGTTGTCACGCCGCGGTACGCTCACGCAAAAAAAGCCACAGATTTCACAGATTACACGGATTTAATCTGTGAAAATCTGTGACAATCTGTGGCTAACGTGCTCAGCCTGGTGCTGTGGCTGGTGCGGAAGTTCATGTGATCACTCCGTAAAGATCTCCACCGACAAATCATCCACGTACACCGGGAACCAGTTGTCACGCCGCGGTACGCTCACGCAAAAAAAGCCACAGATTTCACAGATTACACGGATTTAATCTGTGAAAATCTGTGACAATCTGTGGCTAACGTGCTCAGCCTGGTGCTGTGGCTGGTGCGGAAGTTCATGTGATCACTCCGTAAAGATCTCCACCGACAAATCATCCACGTACACCGGGAACCAGTTGTCACGCCGCGGGTACACTTCGATCAGGTCGCCCGGCAGCAGCGGCGGCAGCTTCTTCCACAGCACGACATCCGTCCATTTGTTTTCCTCGTGCATCTGGTGGATGACGTAATGCTCGCCGTAAACAAAGATCTTCGCATCGCGCTGCACGTTGAAGATCATGCGCGCGTCGGAGCCGTTGTCCTCGAGCAGCCATTTTGCGCGCACGCAAAGCCACAGGTTCCCGCTTCCCGCAAGCGAGTCGGGGATAAGCGCGCCCACCGGGCGTTTCCACACCGGCGCGTGGTTGTTTTCCGAACGCAGGCACAGCGCGTGTGTCCCTGAAAATGCTTTTTCATCCGTCACGCTTCTCCAGTCGAGCGTGCTGTCGGGTTTTTCAAAATCGATCACATGGCGGAAAACCGGGCGGACGCCGGCGGGCGGCACAGGGCGGTAATCGTTCCCGATGTCGTAGAACTGGCGGCGCGTTTCGAAAAAAACACGCCAGTATTTTTCCTTCGTCATGCTGTCCCAGCCGATGATGCCCATGCGGTATTGCCATAGCTGAAGCTGCGCCAGCGCCGTAAGCGGCAGCACGAGCACAAGCATGAACAGCGCGATCGCGGAACGTTTTTTTGAAAGCCGCCGGAGCAGCAACGCGAACAGCAATGCGAACAGCGGAATGTATTCCACCAGCGGCCGCATGCCGAACGCGCCGCCATACGTCCACGCCCACCAGGAAGAGATCACCCACACGACGACGGCGAAGAACGCGAGAAAAGAAACGATGCGGAACAACGGCTGCGTAAACAACCCGGCCAGCGCCACGAGCAGGAGCGGGGCGTACACGAAAAATCCGTTGCTGTAGCTGAACAGGCTCTGGAAGAAATGCGGGTGCGCGAAATCGAAATGTTCGGTGCTGTAAGCATCGACGAACCAGCTGCCGGACTGTGCGTAATAAAGCAGGGACTGGATGAACAGCACCGCGATCCCCGCAGCCAGCGCGCCGGCCAGCCGCAACGGGCGCGAAAACAATTCCCGGAAAAACAATTTCAATGTCGCCGCATCGCCCGCCAGGAAAGGAAGCGCGAGAACGATCAGCCCGTTCACCGGTCGCACCAGCACGATCATGCCGAGCAGGACGGCAAGCAGGAACAACCGTTTCGCGGTGAACGTTTCCAGCTGGCGGTGAAGCACAAGCAGGAACGCGGCGACGAACGCGAAGGAATACACGTGGCTCATTTGCGGCTCATGCAGCGCATAGTTGAAAAGATGCGTGCCGAAGAAAATAACAAGCAACGTGAGCGCGATGAGCGCATCGGTGATCCCGAAACGTTTCAGCAGTTGCCGGAGGCACCAGAGCCCGGCGCCCAGCCAGGACAGCGCGGCAAGCGTGACGCCCAGTATGTAATAAAAAGAAAATCCATCCTGCGGCTCGCCGGTCCAGCCGCTCACCGCGTGCGCGGCAAAAAAGAACGGGGCAACCGCCACCGCCGTGCCCGCATAATATTTGTTGACGCTGCGGCCTTCAAACGTGTTGCAATACGGGCAACCTTTCCCGATGCGCAGCATGGAATAATCCTTCCCGAGCGAATCGACGAAGTTGTACGAATAATCTTTGTAGATGAACGTTGCGGGCAGGTAGGAATAGTAGCCGATCCCGTCGCTGGTCATGAGATGTTTCCAGTCGTCGGTGCGCCAGCGCGAGAGGTTGAAGCAAATGCCGTAAACAAGAATGACGGCGATGGCCAGGCGCGACCAGGAAATGCGGGTGAAGAAGCTGCGGGATCGGCTCATGCGCGGGAGTGCTGCCCTATTCGAATTCTTTCCGGTCCGGGTCCACCAGCACCGCCGCATCTTCAAATTTCGCTTCGATCACCACGTTCCCTTTTGTATCGATGTAGCCATATTTGCTGCGTTCGCGGTAAACGGCCAGCCCGTTGAGGAACGGCCGCAGCTCGGAGAATTTGGGGGTGACGGCAATTTTAAACGTGGAATCGATCGCGCCGTATTTCCCGTTTTGCACCACGGTGGCGTAACCTTTGAAAAAGATGCCGATGCTGTCGAACAAGGGCTGCAGCAGGAAACGGCCGGTCGTGTCGATGATGCCGTATTTCCCGTCCTTGTCGGTGACCTCGGAGCGGCCGTCGAAAAAATAAATGCTGTGCCACGACACCGGCGGGTAAATTTCTTTGCCTGAAACGTGGTAGCATCCCGTCATCATGTTTTGTTCGACGGAGAAAAAATTCTTCTGCAGGTGGAACACTTCTTCGAACTCCATCGGCAAAACTTCTTTACCCGCCGTATCCACCACGCCGGTAATTCCTTCCTCATCTTTCGTCTGGAAAAATCCGTCGCCGAGGTTGAACATGAATGCGTATTCCGGCTCCACCACGAACTTCCCGCTGCGGTCGATCAGCCCGCATTTGTTGTCGATGCTCACGATGGAGCGGTTGAATTCGAAATCTTCCGCCATGTCATAGATCGCGGGGATCACGCGTTTGCCGGTGGCGTCGAGGAACCCGTACCTCGGCCGTCCGTCCGTGGCGCGGTAACGCGCGAGGCCGTTGAAGAAACGGTACATGCCCGATCCCGGCCCGAGATTTTCCACGAGCACCTTGCCCGTTTTGTCGATGATGGAAACCTGCGTGCCTTTTGAGACGATGGCTTTTCCTTCGCTGAACGCCACCGCGTAATCGTACGCCGGCGCGATCACCACGTTCCCGGTTTTGTCGGCATACCCGTATTGGTCCCCGATGCGCACGCGGAACATTTCCTCGCCATACACCGGGAGTTCTTCGAATACCGGTTTCGAGATCACTTTGCCGGTAGTGTCCAGGATGCCGTATTTCCCCGGCGCCACCGGCCGCCCGATCTCCGGGTCGAACGTCGTGTCGATCGCCACGGTGGTGTCGCGCAGGTACGGGTAATAATAGCCGTACGGCAGGTCGTCATAAATTTCGTCGTACACCGGCTGTGCGATCACTTCGCCTTTGTGGTTGATGAGCCCGCGCTTCGAGCTTTCGCCGCCGTCGATGATCGCCAGCAGCATCGACTCGTCCGACGTGTCGTGCTGCATGATCACCGCGCCCGGGCCGAACATCTGGCCGAAATCCTGCATGACCACCGGGCACACGAGCTTCGCTTCATCGTCGACGATCCCGAGCGCTTTTCCCTTCTGCACCACGCACAGGTCGGCGGTGTAATAGTACACGCGTTCATATTGCGGTTCGATGATCATCTTCCCGGTTCCGTTCGCCATGAAGCCGAACTGCTCGCCTTTCTGCACGATGCAGCAGGTGGCGCTGAACGGGATGATGGAATCGTATTCCAGCTCCACCACGTAATCGCCGTCTTTGTCGATCAGCCCGAACATGCCGTCTTTTTTCACCACAGCAGTTCCGCGGATGAACGACCAGGCGTCGTCGAACTGCGGGGAGACCGCGTAATCGCCGTTCTCGTCGATGTAGCCGTATTTGCCGTTCTCTTTCACAGGCGCGCGCAGCTTGCCGGAGGAAGAGGAACAGGAAGCGAAAAGGAAAATGGTGATGGGGAAGAAAAGCTTCAGCATTTGCATGATCAAAATTACACAGAACTTAACCACGGAGACACGGGGGCACGGAGACTTTTCTGCCGTAATTATTTTTTCTCCCAGAACAGGACCTGCAGGTCGTCGACATAAACGGTTTTTTCGTCATCCTTCAGCACATACACCGAGATCATCTCCATCGCACTCTGCTGGGGCGGAAGCGGAATGGTAAAGGTGAAGTCGCACCATTTGTTTGTTTTATCCACGCGGTGCACCAGGGGAACACCCGTCCATTCATACGCATGCTGTTCGTCTTTGAAAGAGAGCACCATGATCGCATCGGTGGCATCTTCTTCCAATAAAATTTTCGCTTTTACCTCCACGTACGTTCGGCTGAATAACGATTCCGGTACGGCTTCACGGATCCTAACGAAAAGATCTGCGGAAAAACGCGACGTGTCGAGGCGAACGAGGGCTGGCGGTGAAAATGCGATCGGCGAATCGACCACGCCCGAATGGTTGACGTAAAGGCTGTCGTGATCGAAGCTGCGTTTGTAGGCGCTGATGAGCCGTGCGTTTGGGGGTACGACAAATTTTCCTTCTTTCTCCGGTGCGAAAATTCCGGCGAAGATCTTTTCGTGCTGCAGGAAAATGCGTTTGTATTTTTCCCACGTCATGTATTCGTAGGGAAGAATGTTGTTGTGGTATTGATAATGCTGGAACAAATTCAGGAAGACGAGAAACGCAAGCGTCGCCGCAGTTACGCCCGCTACCATCCTGCTGCGCAAGCCGTTGATGAGAAACGCCAGCGGGATGGCCATCACCGCGTACGTGTCTACGAACGGCCGCATGCCGAAGCTCCCGCCGTACGACCAGTCCGACCACGACGCGATCAGCCAGGTGTTGACCGCGATAAAAAAGAACAGCAGCAGCGCGCGGGCAAGCGGGCGGATGAAAAAGATCCCCGCCATGGCGACCAGCATCAGCGGCGTGTAGATGAAAAATCCTTTCCGCCAGCTGAACAGCACATTGACGATCATGGAGCGCGAAAGATCGAGGCTTTCACCGACGTAGGAATCTTCGATCCAGTTGCCCGTTGTGAATTTCCACGAGAGCGGCTGAAGAAAAAAAATCGCGCATGCAATGCAAACGCTCAACACAATTCCCACACGATCGGCAAAAAGGCTGCGGAAGAATGCGCGGTTGACCGGGAAAAAGAAAAACGGGAGCGCCAGCACGATGACCCCGTTCACCGGGCGGATGAGCACGATCAGCGCGAATGCAGCGGCGAGCAGCAAGAGTTGCTTCCGCGAATAATTTTCGGCGAGCTTGTGCGCGGTAAGCAGGAAGAACGCGACGGCGCTGAACGAATACACATGCGACATCGACGGCTCCTTCAGCGCGTAATGGAAAAGGTTGGTGCCGAAGAACAGCAGCAGGAGAACAACCGCCGCCGTGCGATCGCTGAAGTTCATCCTCAGCAGCAGCTGCCGGATGCAATACAAGCCGGCCAGCAAATAAAAAATTCCCGCAAGGCAGACGAAGAGCTGGAAGAGGTAAGAATAGCCGTCGATGTCGTAGCCGGAAACGGAGGAAAGCGTCCATGCAGCGAGAAAGAACGGCGCCTGCAGCACGGCGGCGCCGACGAAATATTTGTTGATGCGCTTTCCTTCCTTGACGGTGCGGTTCCCGAAATGCTCCACGGCGATGCCCGGGTATTTCAGGTAGATCTTGCTCTGCCGTTCGGCGAATTTGTAGGTAAGGTCGTTGTAGATGAATGTCGCAGGAAGGTAGGCGTAATAGCCCGCGCCGTCGCTGAGGATCACGTTCTTCCAGTTGTCGCCGCTCGTGCGCACTGCGAACAGGTACCACAGCGAGATCACGCCGGTGAACAGCCACGCCGCTTTCGACCAGCCGATGGTGCCTGCTTCAATACCGTTGCGGGAGAACATTCGGAGAATTAGTTGTTTGTGGTTAGTTGTTTGTCTTTGTGGTGTTTGTTGTTTTGAGTTTTTAACGACTAACAATGAACAACTAACCACAAACAACTAACCGGATCACCTAGGCCATCTCTTTATTAATTGACGTGCTCTTCACCAGCGTGTCGTCGATCTCGCCGAAGATGAGCTCCCAGTTCGAGCCGCAGGTTTTTTCGTGCACGTTGGGCTTGTTCACTACGAGATTTTTCCATCGCGCGAATTGTTTCGGGTTGCGCAGCATGTCGAGGAAATTGCTGTAACGCTCGTATTCGTTGAAGAAATCGCCCGCAAGCAGGTAGTGCACGAGCGAGAAGGCCGTTTCGTATCCTTTGTAATTCGACTCCGACATGGAGCTGAGCCTGGCGAGGTTGAACGATTCCGGGTCGTAGAAAATGTTGATGAATTTTTCCACGAGTTCATAGGCCCCGTCGATGTGCTTTTTCTTTTCCGTCATCGCCGCCATTCCTTTTTCACGCCCTTCCTTCATCAGCACGTCGAGCGCGTCGGCGAACATTTTCGAGCTGTTCATGCCGAGGTACACGCCCGAAGCGAAAATGGGATCGAGGAATTTCCCGGAATCCCCGAGCATGGCGAAGTTGTGGCTGAACGTCTTTTCAGCGTAATACGAAAAATCGGAAACGGCGATCAGCGGCTGTGCGATGGATGCGTGTTCGAGAATGTCCCGCGTCAGCGCACATTCCCGTGTTTCCTGGAGGTACAGCTGCATCTGCCAGTCCTTCTCGTGCCCCATCTTTTTGAACTTCGCTTTCTGCTCCTTCAGGTATTTCCGGTCGATTACGAGCCCCACGCTGATGCGGTCTTTCCCCACCGGCTGAATGCCGAACCAGCCGCTCTTGTGCTCTTCGAGGTACACGATCTGCAGCAGCCCGACGTCGATGCCCTGCGTGTACTTCGCGCCTTTCCAGTGCGTGAGGAACGCGATGCGGTCGAGCTCCTGGTACGCGGTCTTATCGCCGAACCGCCGCGCGAGGAACGTATCCTGCCCGCTCGCGTCGATGAGGAATTTGCACGTGTACTGCTGTTTCACGCCACCGTCTTCCAGCGTTTGCACTTCCACGATGCCGTCTTCACGGTCGAGGTTCACGTGCTCCACTTTCGCCAGCTCTTTCACTTCCGCGCCGTGCTTCCGCGCATGGTCGAGCAGCATCTTGTCGAAATCGGCGCGCACCACGTGGAAGGAGAGATAGCTCTCGTCGTGGATGATGTTCTGGAAGCACCACGTGGAACTGCTGCTGCCGTCGTGGCTGGAAAAACGCGCGCCGGGCTTGCGCACGAAACGTTTCTTCATCTCGTCGAGCACGCCGAGCTCCTTGAACAACGGGTAGCAGAACGGAAGCAGCGATTCGCCGACATGCTGGCGCGGGAATTTTTCGCGCTCGAGCACGAGCACGTTATAACCTTTCATGCGGAGATAAATGGCCGCCGAGGAACCGGTAGGGCCGCCGCCGATGATGATAAAATCGTGGAGTGGGAAAGAGGACATAGGAGAAAATGTGATTGCCGGATTCTAAGATAGGCAGAATCGTTCAGTAAGGCTCATCCGCAAACCGGCAGGTCCAGCTTCGCTTTTCGGATTGCCAAACGCAGCGGATACGTTGTCCCTCATCTTCACACCAGAACTTGACTTCGAAAACACCGCGGGTGTTGTCGGGCCGATAAACGGTCTCCAGGTCAAGAAAGCCTTGCTGTGTATTCTCGCTGAAGAGCGGGAGCAGCTGACCGAGTGTTTCGGGGTAAACTCCGTTTTTAGCTTTCGCGGTTTCAACGACGTCGATAAGAAACTGAAGATACTTTTTCCCGGCAACCGCTTCCGCACCTTCGCCCGGGGGCGACAGTCGGCCGTTACGGAGCGCTGAAGGCAGGACAAAGACAAGTACAATGACCAACCCGAAAACCAGCGCGATGACGATCTTCTTTTTCATATCCGCTTATAATCGACTTGCCACCACCCCCCTTAACACATCATTCGGCCCCGAATAGATCGCCGCCGCCTGTGCATCCGCAAGGACTTGCCCCAGCCCGTAATCCTCGGTGAACCCGTTCCCGCCGTGCAGCAGCATCGCTTCCCGCGCCACGAAATGCAACGCTTCGCTGGAAACGATTTTCGCTTTTGCAGCCGCTGCCGTCGCGTCTTTTCCGTCGTCGATGAGCTTCGCGGCTTTGTACGCCAGCATGCGCGCGATCTCGGTTTGCAGGAACATTTCCGCCACGCGAAACTGTACGGCCTGGTGTTTACCGGTGTGCCGCGCTTTCACGTAATCCCGCGTCACAGCGCAAAGCCGCATCATCGTGCCCACGTGCATGGCCGACATGCCTGCGCGCTCCCAGTTCATCGAATCGTGAAAGAGCATCACGCCTGCGCCGGTTTTTCCCACGAGGTTTTCCTTATGAACACGTACGCCATCGAGGAAAACTTCGGCGAGGGGAGAAGTGTGCAATCCCGTTTTCCGGATCGGCTCGCCTGCTTTATAAGCATGCTTATGTTTTTCGAGAAGGAAACAGGAAATACCGCCGAAAAACCCTTTCGCCGCATCCGTAAGCGCGTACACGAGAATGCCGTCGGCGATGGGTGCGTTGGTGCAGAAGATCTTCGAGCCCTGCAGGATGAATTCGTCCCCGACGGCAATCGCTGTTGTTTTCATCGCGAACGCATCGCTGCCCGAACCGGGCTCGGTCATGGCGTTGGCAAGGATGAATTCCCCCGAAGCGACTTTGGGCAAAATGCGCTTCCGCAGCGCTTCCGGGCCCTGCTTCACCAGGGGGATCGTCCCGGCGAAAAGGTGCGCGGCGAGGGAAAAGGTGAAACCGCCGTCGGTGCAGCCTTCGGAAAAGCCTTCGAGGGAAATGGCCGTCTCCAGCGCGCCCAGCCCCGGCCCGCCCAGCTCACCGGGAACCGGGAGGCCCGCCAATCCCGCGGCAGCAGCGGCTTTCCACCGTTCCCCGAACGGGGCGGGGGGAAGCAGGGCTGCCGTGTCGTAAGCCGCTTTTCTCAGCTCATTTTCCTTGTCGCTGAAACCAAAATTCATCCGGGTACGTTAAGGAGTATAGAATGCCCGAAGTTAGTTCCTTGACCGGACATTTCTTCACATCTCCTCATCTGCTGCCGGATGAAAAAATTTATACTCTCCTGCATCCTGCTTCTCCCGCTGGCCGTACCTGCGCAGCTGGATAAGATCCGCGCAGGGATGACGCTTGACGAGTTCCGCAAACAATTCCCCGCCGCCACGCCCGACGTCAACGGCATGACTTCGTGGGTGAACGGGAAAGACAGCCTCCAGGGCATGAGCGGGCACGCCACGTACCTCATCCGCCGCGACACGGTTTTCCGTTACCAGTTCCTTTCCGACGAAGTGCCCGGCCCGGGACCGCAATTCCCGAAGGCCGACAGCTCGCAGAGCACACGCATGATGGCCGTCGCGCGCACGCTCCTGAGCCATTACACCGATCTTTTCGGTACGCCGGCGGAAATGAATTCGCTGCCGCTGGGCAAACCTGCCGCGAACGAGAAGCTCGACGTTTTTGTGCTCGCCGCCACGTGGAAGCTGAAGGGAGGTGTGGTGCGCATACTCATTCACCGCTCCGGGACGGAACAGGAGCACAACATGATCAACGCACCTGTCGATACGCGGAAGCAGGGCTTTCATTATTACACGTTCCAGGTGATCGCGGAAGGCACCGGCATGGAGGTGCGCAGTGAGTTCGGGAACGGGATCTCTGCGGCCGAATTCAGGAATGCCCACCCGGGACTGGCCCCGCAGGTGAAGCAGCCACCGGAGCGGTGGATCATGGATTCGGAATCGGGAGAATGGAAATTCTGGTTCGCGAACAACCGGCTGAAAGGTTTCGCAATGGATGCATACGACGGCGAGGCCTATCGCAGCCCGAGCACGGAAACCGCGTACGCCGGATTGCGGACGCTCGCGCTGAAGCTGCAGGGTGAAGCTGAAAAACAATACGGCAAAGCGACCAGCGCGACGACTTCTTTCCCGTCCAGCTATCCCTCGCGCAAGTCGTCCAACAATTACTATTCGGAAGAATGTTACCAGGCGAAATGGAAAACAGCGGCGGGCGAGCTGACCATTTTGCTTGACGAGCACGGCGGCGGAAAATACAGCTCGCCCGTGTTTCATCTTGAAGTTATGTTCGAGTAATCATAAACCCGCGCGGGAGCCTCGAACCCCAGCTGGCAGCGCACAAAACCTTCAGCTATGCGTAGTCTCAGTAAAAAAATGAGGACGTTCTTTTCGCGCCTCGCCGCACTCCGGTTGTCATTCAACGTGACAGGGAGGGATTTATTTATCGAAATCACGTACTAAAGAAGCGGTTGTCGGTTGTCCGGGGTTGTCGGTTTTCAGTCTTCGATAATCGCAGACTGTAAACCGGCAACCGAAGCGGCGAAGCCGCGACCGGCAACCGGCAACCGACAACTGACAACCGATTATTCCATCTCCAGCAATTTCAGGTCGATCTTCCCGCTGCTTGTTTTCGGCAGTGATTCACGGAAAAAGATCTGCTCGGGCACCATGTAGCCGGGTAAAAGAGAAATGCAGTGTTCGCGCACGGCAAGCATTGTCGTTCCTGCATCTTTCCGTAAAGCGAGAAATGCGCGGAGAAACGCATAGCCGTCTCCGTCTTTCCCCGGCAGCACCGCAGCTTCCAGCACATCCGGGTGGCGCAGCAATGCCGCTTCCACTTCTTCCGGCTCGATCCGGTAGCCGCGTTTTTTTACCATGCGGTCGATGCGGCCGAGGTAGACAAGATTGCCGTCGGGCTCTACGGAAATGCGGTCGCCGGTCCTGTAAAAGCGCTTGCCGTCATACTCCGCAAAAGCTTTGCTGTCGAGCTCTTCGTGCTGCCAATACCCGGGCGTCACGTTCGGCCCGGCGATGAGCAGTTCCCCGCCGGATGAAACGCGGCCGAGGAGGTGCGGGCAAACTTTGCCGATGGGATACGGATCGGTGCGGTGCGCGTCGGGCGGGCGCGGAATTTCAAACCAGGTGCAGACGTTCGTTTCCGTGGGACCGTAGAGGTTGAAGAAGCGCGCGTCCTTCCACGTTTCCATGAGCGGGTGCAAATGACGAACAGGAAAAACTTCTCCTGCGAACAGCACGAGTCGCAATGCCGGGAAATCGAGCCGGTCGATCTTGCCGAAATTCTGCAGCAGGCTCAGCAGGCTCGGCGTGGCGTAAATGACGGAGACTTTTTTCGCGGAGACTAGTTCCCCGAGCAGGCGCGCGTTTTTTGTCGTGTTGTTGTCGATGAGCACCACCGATGCGCCGCAGCCGAACGCCACGTAAAGGTCGAATACGGAAAGATCAAAATGGAGCGGCGCGATGGAGCTGAAACGGTCCGAAGAAGAAACCGGGAATGTCGCCAGGCACCAGTCGGTGAAGGCGCGCGCGTTTTCGTGCGTGATGCAGACGCCCTTTGGCGTGCCGGTGGAGCCTGAAGTGTATAAAATGTAGGCGAGGTCGGCCGTGTGCTTTTCTCCCGGGAGAAAGGTCACTGAAAGTCCGCCGGCGGATTCCGCAATGAATTGCTGCTGGCAAGGAATGGAAGACGGAAAATTTTCCGCTTCGGCGATGAAGACGTGCGGGTCGAGGTTGCGCAGGATGTGCTGCAGGCGTTCGCGCGGTGTTTCGATGTCGACCGGGATGTACGCGGCCCCGGTTTCGAGGACAGCGAGCAACAACGCGATCGTGGAGATGGATTTGGGCGCCATGACGGCCACGCGGCAACCTTCGCCGATGCCGTGCGCGCCGAGGTACGCAGCTTTTTCACGGACCAGCGTTTGCAGCTGCGCATAAGTGACCGAAGCTCCGCCCTGCTCTTCGAGAGCAACACGAGGGCCGTGCCCGGCGGCAGAAGAAGAAAAAAGTTCGCAGAGGCGGGGGATCACTTCAGCTTGGATTGAACGAATCCCGCGATCGCGTTGATGGTATCCAGGTTCGCCTGGTCCACCTCGTGGGCTTCAAATTCAATCCCGAATTTTTCTTCGAGGTGGCTGACGAGCTTGAGCGCGACGATGGAATCCATCAGGCGGCTGCTGATCAGCTGGGTGTCATCGGTGATCTCACCGTTGCCGGCCGGAAGGTTTTCGGCGATGAACTGGCGGATCGTTTGTTTGATTTCTGCGGGTGTTGACATGAACCAAATGTAGAAAAATGCGGGGAAATGCCCGGAAACGCGTTTCGATTTGAGGCTTTACAAACAAATTTCTCCGTGTCCCCGTGCCCCCGTGGTAAAACAACACAGAACGTCCTATATTCGGGGAAATGAAATCCGGCAAAGACGAAAAACGCAAACCGAAATCCGAAGGCACGCCTTTACCCGTGCATTCCCTTTCCGGGTCGGAAGCCCCCGTGCAGGTGCGCGCGATCGAGCACAAGAACCCGTACGATTTCACGCGCGAGCATCGCCACACGTATTTCGAGATCTTCTTTTTCGACCACGGCGGCGGCAGCCAGCTCATCGACTTCCTGGAATTGCCCGTGGTGGCCGGCAGCTGCTACATCGTGTTCCCGCAGCAGGTGCACTTGCTCAAACGCGGCCCGAACGCGACCGGCCAGTTGGTGCAGTTCCGTGAAGAGGTCGTGCCTTCTGTACAGGTGAGGAACCTGCTCCGGGAAGTTTCGTTCGGCGCAAACCCTGCAGTGGTTTTTGAGAACGATCCCGCAAAGCTCGACCAGCTGCGGCCGATGCTGGAGCTGCTGAAACGATCGGCGGAAAAAACATCCGGCTTTTCCCACGAGATCACGTTGCATTATTTGCAGGCGTTGCTGCTCCTGCTGATGGAGAACCGCGACATGACGCAAACGGCCGCATTGCCGGAAGACCGCAAATTGCTTTTCGATTTCCAGAACAAGCTGGAAGAGCAGTACGCGCAGAACCACAGCGTAAGCCAGTACGCGGCGGAGGTCAACACCACGGAAAAGAAATTATCCGCAATTACAAAAAAATACACCGGCCTCAGCCCCCTGCAGGTCATTCACAACCGCCTGCTCCTCGAAGCGAAACGCTTGCTGCTCTTCGAATCCACGTCGCACAAGGAGATCGCGTTCCGCCTCGGGTTCGACAGTCCCGCCACGTTCAGCCAGTTCATCAAGAACAAAACCGGCTACTCCCCGTCCGACCTCATTGCCCACCTGGTCGATATTCATAAGTAAACGGCGGGAATTCCTATCGCAGTTTTTAATTGATGGATTGATCTTTGGCATAGATAATCCCGAACTAAAACTGACGATCATGAAAACGAAACAACTTTTCACCTTCCTCGCAGCCCTCGCAGTGCCGGCGCTGATGACCGCCCAGTGGAACATGGTGCGCTTCGACCAGTACAATACGTTCACGAAAGTCGCAGCCGCCACCACGACCACCGCTTTCGCGATCGGGCATGAGCCGATGCAGTACAACTGCTTTATCCTCCGCACCAACGACGGCGCGCAGACCTGGGATTCCATCTGGATCAACACCGCGTCGAGCAATTACCAGCTCACCGAATTGCATTTTGAAAATACAACGTACGGTTTCGCCGGCGGCACCAACAACAATTTCCAGGCGCTGATCAAAACCGCCGACAACGGCACCACGTGGACCGACGTCACGCCCGACCCGTCTTCCCCGGATCCCATCACCGCGATCAATTTCGTAAGCGCGCAAAGCGGTTTCGCCAGCAGCGCCACGACATTATATGCGACCGTCAACGGCGGCGCTTCCTGGACGTCGACGCAGGTCCCCTTCACCGTGACCGACCTCAATTTCACCGACATGCTCAACGGCACCGCCACCGGCACGTCCACAAGCGCGAACACGCCCGCGCTGATCATGAAAACCACCGACGGCGGCCAGACCTGGACCAGCTCGCTTTCCGTAAACGATCCGAACCTGTTTGTGAGCATCTTCACCAGGTACGACAAGATCAACCTCACAACAGCGTTCAGTTCGCTCCAGTACAGCAATAAGCTTTACCGCACGATCGACGGCGGCGCCACGTGGACCATGTTCACCTGCGATTCCGTGTACGACATCGTCGACTTCGATTTCACCAGCGCAACGAGCGGGCATGTCCTGTCGTCACTGGGCCAGATCTTCAGCACCACCGACGCCGGTGCGACGTGGACGCTCGAATACTCCGCCGAATGGGGCTTTTACGGCCCGTCGATCTATTTGCTTTCCATCGCGTTCATCGACCAGGTCGGGTACGTTGTGGGAACGAGCGGTCTCATCAAGAAATACGAGCCTGCAGGAATTCACGATGGACAAACGACGGTTTCAAACGTGACGTTGTTCCCCAACCCGCTTTCCGGCGCGCAGGCGCTCACGATCAAAGCCGCTGAATTTTCCGGTGAATGCGATATTCAAATCATAAATGCGAATGGTCAACTGGTGTTCCGGGAAAATGTGAACAAAGCCGGTGCGAACGGAATGATCACGTTAAGCGGCCTCAACCTTTCACCCGGCGCGTATTTCGTAACGATCCGCTCGGAAAACATGATCGGGAAAGAGAAGCTGATGATCGTAGAATAAGCATTCGCCAACCGTTCTGGTTTGGTTGTAAGAGGGACAAGCCGGCCCATGCCGGGGCGCTTGTTCCTCTTTTTTTATGGCGCCGGGAGCTCTTCCTGTCTACGGACCACGGGCGCAAGCAGTTCGGACAGTTTTCGCGCCACCTGCAAATGCGCGTACCCGTTCGGGTGCGAAGGATCGGCAGGTAAACGGAAACGTGCTGCGTCTCCTGCAAAAACGTTTTCCAGGTAGAAAAAGCCGCAATCCATCCCGTCGAGGTAGCCTCCCGGCGCCGTGTATTCCTGCACGTCGTTCTGGTCATCCTGCAACGCAGGCAAATACACTACGGCCAATTGCGCGCCCGCCGAATCGCAGGACTGTTCGATCTGCCGCAGCGACCACCGCGTGATCCTGCCGTTGAACGGCTCGAAGCGGTTTTTCAATTGGGTCGTGCTCATGGCCTGTTTCGCGCCGGCTTCATTCCGCACCGCGTACAGCTCGGGATAAAGTAGATCGGCCCCGTTGCGGATCAGCGCGGTGAGGTAATTGCCGTTACGGCGCGCATCGGCGGAATGCACGAAACAAAGCACGAGATCCGGCCGGAATTGCGCCGCTTTTTGCTGCATCACCCAAACCTGCTGCGGAAGATGGTAGCCGCCCACCGCGAAATTGAGTATTTCGATGCGCCGTCCCGGGAATGAATCGTTCAGCATCTTTTCGAGCAGGTTTTCGAACACGCTGTCCTGCGGAACGCCGGAACCCATTTCGTACGAGCCGCCCAGCACGGCGATGCGGAACGTGCCCGGCGCTTTTTCCTGCGTGTATTCCCGGTCGCGCATCCCGAAGCTGTTCGTCACGATCGCCCATGAGCCGATGGCGGTGGTGCGCGACGGGATAAGCTCGCGCACCACCATGTCTTCCCGGCGGATGCAGGCTTCGTCGAGCCCGGAGCGGGCCATGTTTCCTTTCGAAGTAATTTCCCACGGACGTTTTCCTGCACCGTCGGAGCCGAGCATGCGATCGTAATAATTTTCGGTCGCATCGTTCTGTTCGTCGAAGTTGAGGTGCGGCAGCGCGAGCTTTTCGGTAAAACCCCGCGGCTTTTCCGGCAGCATTTCCCGCAATGGAATAATCGTCAGCGGCAATAAAATAACCACGGTTATGATTGCGGGAAGCCAGGCGTGATGTTCTGCCGGGACACGCTTTCTGACACGAAACGAGATCATCCACGCCGCCGTTCCCACGCCGAAAATGAGCAGCGCAGCGGCAACGATCTTTATCCATGCGACGGTACCGCCTTCGCCGAAATGCGAAAGCAGGTAAAACCAATCGCCGAACGACGCGCTGCTCCAGAGCGACCAGGTGACGCTCATGAACAGGAACATGCCCATGATGCGCAGCGTTTTCCGTGCAGCAGATCGCGCATTCCCTGTTTCTTTTGCAGGCTGCCGTGTTTCTTCCCGCGACAACACGACCGAAATGCAGGTGCCGAGGATCAGCCAGTAGGCGAGGCTTGTAACCGTGGCCGCCATGCTGCCGGTCAGCCAGAACCATTGCCAGCCGTGGAGCAGGGCCGTGGCCGAAAAAGTGATCAGCGCGGTGAAAAGAACGGCGCGTTTTGTTTTTTTCCGGAGCCGGAAATAAACCGGGTAATAGACCAGCTTCATCAGGAATTCCCGCCAGTAAATGTTGATCCGCCGCCAGATCGCGCCGAAACTGTCGACGAGGAAAACATTTTCAAAAATGGAAGGCAGGTTGAACCCGAGCAGGCCGAGGTAGCCCACGGCGAGCCACATCAGGCCGGTGAAATGCAGGATGCCCAGGTAGCTGCTTGTCACGTAAAGCGCTGCTGCAGATGCGTCGTGGATCCCCGAAAGCGGCGGGATGACGAACATGTACAAAAAACGGTGCGCCAGCAATTGCAGGATGCCGAGCATGATCCGGGAAATGCCTTTGCGGATCGCCGTCTCATCCTGCGGGGAATAATTGCGCAGCATGGTTTTGTAATCCACGATCGGGAACAGCGGCAGCGCAAGGTTCGGCAGCAGGAAGAGGTAGGCGAGATCCTGGATGAACGTGGGCTTTACTTTGCTGTACCGGTGCTCGTACAGGACCAGCGCGGCGCGGAACATCAGCAGCGAGCCCGCAAGCGGGATCGCATACGCAACGAACGGCACGCGCACGAGCCCTGCCCGCGCCACCGCCAGCGCCGCGACAAACAGCACCGCCACCGCCACTTTCACCCCGAACGGGATCTTCAGCCGCACCAGCACCGCAAATACCAGCAGGATGACGATCAGTCCCGCCGCGTTCACCGGGCCCAGCACGAAGAATGCGCCGGAGCAGGAGGCGAGCGCAAGAAAGGGCATGCCGTAACGCGCCGGCAGCCAGAAATGAATGAGAAAAACGCCGAACAGGAGCGGGAGCAGCGTGCTGAGCGGGCTGCCCGGTTCGAAATCCAAACGGTAAAGCAGCGTGAGCAGCAGTCCCCCGGTCACCGCAGCCGGGAGGAACAGCCGGATACCTCCGCGGGAATTTGTCGGGCTGTCTGAATGCTGCTCCATATCAGGTTGCGGAAATTACTAAAGATAACCGAGGCGCTGCATCACTCCCCGCGTCCGGGAATCGGCAAGAAGAAAACGTTCGTCGTCGGGCGTGAGGTGATTTTTCCAGTCCCCGCTTTCGCCTTTCCGGAAGAAGAAATTTCCTGAACCGTCGAGTGAACGGCTGCCGCCTTTTTCTTCCGTGAGGCGCAGGGAGCCGAATGAAGTGCGCTCCGCAATTTCCGCCGGCGTGATCGTGGTACGGATGCGGAAAAATTTCAGCAACGCTTCGATCTTTCCTGCGGGATCCGCTTTCAGGTCTTCGTACCGCAGGAAGAATATCTTTTCCGGGAATTTTTCCTGCTGCTCCAGGGCGCTCGTCACGTGCCAATGCCAGGGACCGAACGAATTCAGCAGGCCGCTGCGGAGGAACGCGCTGATGCCGTCGTTCGCCAGGCCGCGGTTCTTCGCATGAAAATAAGCCGACACGGCCACGTCGCGATAGTCGCGGCAGATGTACAGCGCGCGGGGATACAGGCTGAAGAATGCGCTGTGCGTTTTGATGTAACGCGGTGACGGCAGTGCGCGCATTTCTTCCGGCGTGCTCCGGTGCATCGTGGGGAGCAGCGACTGGATCCTGCGCAGGTCGATTTCTTCGCCGGGAAAAAGCGCGTTGGCGAGAATAAAACGCACCCACGTGTTTCCCGATTTCGGAAAGGAGACCAGGAACACATCTTCGGGCGTGACCTGCGCATCGCGTAAAATGCGCCGGTGCTGCCGCAGCCTGAGGTAATAACGGATGCCTTTGATCATGCGTGTGCGGCTTGTGCCGGGGGATAATCCATTTCGCGGATGCAGTCGCCCAGGTGCAGCTCGACCTCGCGGATCTCTTCCGCGCTGAGCTCCGTGCTGTAACGCGAAAGTACGCCTTTGTTGAAATGACGCGTCTCTTTTTTCTGCCCTGCAAAATGCGCCACCACCGCGGGAATGTGCTGTTTATCCCCGGGCCGGCCGAGCCAGTCCAGCAATGCTGCAAGCTCCGCGGCAGGATGCGCCAGCAGGTTTTCATACCGGACGAACAGCGCTTTCCCGAAACGCTTCCATTGCCGGTAACGTTCGAAATGCATGTGGAGCGCGGGATACAGCTCACGGCGCGAATGAAAGGGCGCGAAGGCGACATCGGACGGCGTCTTTTCGGTTTTCGTTCGCGCCTTTGCCGCGTGGTCGAGCGCCGACAGCATCACGTCGCGGGGATCGCGGATCGAGTAATACGCGCGCGCAAAACCGAAGCGGGTCAGCAGCCGGACGAAAAACGTCGGGGCGGTATGCGATTTGACGACGAGGTCGCCGTGGAAGAGTGAAAGCCGGAGTAAGTTCATCGTCGCCAGGAAGCCGAAGTGCGGAATGAAGCCTTCAGGGTTCTGCGCGCGGAATTTTTTTTGCGCGGTGCGTTTGCCGGATCGCAGCATAAGCTCTTCCGTATAGAAGAACAGCAGCGTGCTTGCTGATTTCGGAAATCCACTGCTGATAATGATCATAACGCGCCGCCTTTCGGCAAATTTAGCTGAAAACTGTATTTTTAACCGATGCCGCTCCGATTCGTTCACCTAATCAACCCATTTGATCCAGGCTCTTCCGGCAACGGGCGGCGCATCCAGGAGATCACTTTTAACGCATTGAAGCGCGCCGTGCGCGAAACGAACGGGGGAATTGCCGTCACGCTCGCCACCGCGCAGTACGCATCCGACCGCACGATCATTCCCGAAGGTTTTACGCCGGCCCCCGACCTTACGCGCACGCTGCACGACGTGGCCGGGTTTCCCGTCAAACGCCGCCTGCCGCTGATGGCCGACGTGATGGCCAGCCTTCGCCATTTTCCCGAAGCCGACTTTTACGTTTACTCCAACATGGACATCGCGGTCTTGCCCTATTTCTATACCACGGTGGCCGCAATGCTGGAGAAAACGGGGAACGATGCGTTGATCATCAACCGCCGCCGCATCAGTGAAGCCCTGCTGAACGAGCAGCCTGAAATTCTTTTCGCCGAAGCCGGCCTGCCGCATCCCGGGTACGATTGTTTCGTGTTCCGCAAAACGTTGCTGGAAAAGCTGGAATTCGGCAACACCTCTCCCGGCGTCCCGGGGATCGGCTTTTTGTTCGCGCACAACTTATTTCTCGCCACGGCGTCCTGCGCGGTGCTCACCGACAAGCACCTGACGTTTCACGTGGGGCTCGACATCGTGCGGCCGTGGGCGGAACAAGAGGTGGTGCGTTTTCAGCGCAGCGAGATCCGGCAATTCCTTCGCAGGCACAAAAAAGAATTTCGCGTCGAACATTTCCCGGGTTACCACCTTCCGTTCCTGCGCCGCCATTTCCGCTGGCTGATGAACCCGCTCTTCCATTACCCGCTGATGCTGCAGCTCGACCTGCCGCGCCTTTTCGACGGGAGAAAGATCATCCGCGCGGAAAAAGGCGACAACGCCTGGCAGGAGTGGAAAGCCCGCCGCACGCATGTTAACTGACGTATGAGCTACTCGTTCTCGCATATCATCAATACCGTTTCGCAGGAAGAAAATGCGTCGCTGTTCCGCATCCAGGACGTGACGCTGCGTTCGGTGCGCGAGAGTGTGAGCGCAAGCACACCGGGAATTTCGGTGCAGCCGGTGGCGGTTTGTTTCCCGGAGGCCGCCGCTTCCGTTTCACCGGTTTTCCATGCGACGGCGCAGCTGGTGCGTTCCGTTTCCGACATGCACCGGTTTGCCGTTCCCCGCCGCCTCCCGTTGATCAGCGATATTCTCAAAGCAGGCGCCGGCGTGGCCACCGGCGATTACCTCGTGTTTTCAAACACGGACATTGCGCTTGTTCCTGCATTTTATAATGCTGCTGCGTATTACCTCGGCAAAGGCCATGACGCGCTGGTGATCAACCGCCGCCGCATTCCTGCACGTTTTCTCGATGCGCCGTACGAGGTCCAGGTGGCGCACGCCGGGTACGAACACATCGGCTACGACTGCTTTATTTTTCGCCGTGCCCTGCTGGAGAAGTTTTACGACGCGGAAGTTTGTATTGGCATTCCGCCGGCGGGAAACGACCTGTTCTATAACATTTTTACGTTCGCCGAAAACCCGCTGCTGCTCACACGCCAGCACATGACCTTCCACGCAGGCATGGACCTTTACAAAAGCTGGGGCTCCCGCGAATACCTCGATTACAACTATGGGAAGTGGAAAAAAATGTTGCGCGCCCTTCGCCCTGCGATGCGTATCGAAAAATTTCCCGGTGCAGGTTTGCCGTTCATAAAGCGGCATTACAAATGGCTGATGAATCCCACATTCGATTACCCGACGATGTTCGGCCTCGACCTGCGACAGCTCAACACGCCGCGGAAAAAATACCCGGCAAAAGAAATACGGGGGCTGAAGCACGCGTACCTGGAGCGGGTCATGCCGACGGTGAATTTCCCGGAAGAGCAGGAGTAAGGTTCTCAGAGACTGTTCCGCATTTTGAAAGATAAATCCTGAACAGTCTCTGAGGCTAATCCGCGCCGCCTTTCCTTTTCGGGAAGAACGGGATCCAATTCACGATCTTCGCAAAACGTTCGTTCCGTCGCCGGAATTTCAGCAATCGTTCGTGGAACGGGGCGCCGCGTTCATCAATCCGCTGCTCGAATTTCTTTTTGACATGGTGATACAGCCGGATATCGAAAGCGTTTCGCTTTTCGAGCGCAGCCCGCGTTTCGGCCGGCAGCTCGCTGACTTTTTCACGGTTCGCGCTCACACGCTGGGGGCGATAATACGGCAGGCGAAAAGCATAGCGCTCCGCCAGCAGCAGCACAAACGCATCGAATTCTTCCTGCACGCCGTACACCGGGAAGTGCTTGTCGAGGTTGGCGATCGCGGCGTCCAGCATCTCTTCCGTCACGCTCCCGAACGGAACGTCCATATTCCCGGAAAGAAAACGCACCTGCAGGTTGTCGACGAATAAAAATTCACCGTTCGTGCAGAGCTCGGCAAGTGTGGCGTTCATCGGCTTTGCACCCTGTTTCCCTTTTTGCCTGCGGTTTTTGATGTAATAATAATGCGATACGCATCGGTCCACCGGCTCGCGCACCATGGTGAGGTACTCGAACGTGCGTCCGCCCAGCAGCGTATGCAGGCCGAACGGGAAATGGCCGCGCACCAGGCGAAAATTTTTGCGCTCCTCCGGGGAAAAGTTCTCCAGCTCGTTCCTGTGAATGAACACGTTCGTTTCGAGCTGTTGCTGCTTCGGGTAATGCCGGTGCAGGATGTTGTGCAGCGTGGTGCCCGCGGTCTTCGGGATGTGCAGGAAAAGCAGGTGGTCAGGGCGGCTCATCAGGTCGATAGTTTAATTTCCGGTAACGATCAGCTGCACGCGCCGCCGGTTTTCTTCGGGAAGCTGCGGGTAGACCTGGAGGATCTTGCGCGATGCCGGGTGCCCCGGGTTATCGAGCACCGCGGTGAACACGTCGCCGTACTGCTGCACGAACGGGCGGCGGAAACGTTCCGCCTTTCGCTCATAATTCGCTTTCGTCAGCACGTACCGCTGGTTAAGCACGTCGTCCTGTCCCGGCTCGGGCACGTAACCGAGGTTACGGTTAAACGCCACCGCGTTCAGGTTATCGCGCAACACCTTGATGTACGTGCGTTCCAGGCCGATGATAAAGGAAAGATCGGTCAACGCGAGCGAGGCGGCCAGCGGCACGGGGGTCTGGCGCACGTCTTCGGCCCAGATAAAGATGCCGCCGTTGCCGGTTTCCTTTTTCTCCCAGTCGATCTGTGCGCCGTAGATCAGCCCTACATAACGTCCGCCGGATTCGATCATGAAATAATTGTTGAACTCATTATCGATCGAGCGGAACCACGTTTCCTGCATTTCCGGCGTGATCTCTTCCCGGTATTCCATGTGCTGCCGGATCGAAACGGAATTCCGGTGCTGCCTGACCAGCTCGATGTGCGCATGCGTCAGCCGTATCAGCCGTATCCCGAATGCCGTAACGTTCATGGAGTAAATGTATGGATCAAACGACTTCCTGCACGAACCACGTCGGCCGGCGATTCTGCAGGCGGTACAGCTTATACAGGTATTGTCCCGTAATGCCCATGCAGAACATGAGCAGGCTCGTGGCAAACAGCACCGTCACGATGATCGCCGTGAAACCGGGCTGCACCTGGTGCGCGAGTTTGATATAAATGAATCGCAGGCCGAGCAGGAACGTGATGAACGACGAAAAAAGTCCCATCCACGTCATCAGCTTCAGCGGAATGGCCGTGTAGTTAATGAGAATGTCGAGGTACATGGCCGCCAGGCGCAGGAAGGTGTAACCCGACTTGCCGGCTTTCCGTTTGTGGTGCTCGACGTTCACCACCGTGATCTTATTCGTGTACCAGTGCAGCACCTCGTCGATGAACAGGTGCGACTGGTAACGGTGCGACAGGATCTCGTCCGCTATCCTGCGTTTCATCAGGCGGAAAGAGCTGCCTTCGCCGGTGTTCCCGGCCATGATCTTCGAGCTCTGCTTGACAAAGCTGCTGCCGGCGTTGCGGATGCGGCTGTGCCGTTTGTCGGGATAAATGCCGTACACGACATCGGCGTTCGAAGTTGAAAATTCGTTCAGCAGCTTCGGGATTTCCGAAGGCGGATGCTGCAGGTCGTCGTCCATGGTGAGCACCGCGTCGCCCTGCGCAAAGCTGAAGCCGCAGAGGATGGCATTGTGCTGCCCCGAATTTTTTGCCAGCCGAACACCCCGCACATGTTCCGGGTCCGCATTGCGGATCGCCACGATCTTTTCCCAGCTGCGGTCAGGGCTGCGGTCGTCGACAAGAATGAGCTCGTAATCCATCCCGCCCATCGCTTTCGCAATTTCAGCATGAAGCGTATCCAGCGTTTCAGCACTGTTGTAAACCGGGATGACGATGGAAAGCTTCATGACGGAGGGGAGTTGTGTCGGATGTAAGTTTAGCAAAAATCGGGGGAATCGTATTCCCGGCCTGTAATTGGGTAGTGTATCAGTTTAACCTTTCCCGGAAGTGTTCACTTGCAGGCGGAAAATTGAAAAACCACGGAGACACGGGGACACAGAGTGTCAGTTCGGGCAGGCGTAGCCGTATCGAGAACTCCGTGCCTCCGTGTCTCCGTGGTAAACCAGCATTTGGGAATTTTCCAAATTGAGACACTACCTGTAATTGCTTCCCGCCGGGTGAATGCTGATCGCGGATTTTCAATTGACGAATGAAAATGTTCATTACGATCAATTATGTCCCCAGCAAAAATCCTCCGTCCAGCGTAAGGTTGATTCCCGTTACCCACCGTGAAGCGGGCGAAAGCAGGTAGATGACCGCGTTGGCAACGTCTTCGGGATAACCCACGCCCAGCGGGTACCGGTTGACGTGCGCGTCCATCACTTCTTTGGACGCGTCCAACTCGGCCTTGTCGTAAAGCGGCGTTTTCACCATGCCCGGCGAAATGCAGTTGACCCGGACGCCCCCGGGGTAAAGCTCGAGCGCAAGCACCTTGGCGAACGCTTCGAGCGCAGCTTTCGAGCTGGCGTACATGGCGCCGCCTTTGTGGGGATGATTACCTGAAATGGACGAAAGAAAAACGAGCGATGCATTCGCCGCAATTTTTTTTTCTTTGAGCATCGCCGCAGCAAGCAGCACCAGCGATTCATAATTGATGTTCAGCGTTTCATCGATACGGGACTGGTCGAGAAATTTCACCGGGAAAGGTTTGACGAACCCAGCGCAATGCACAAAGCCGTCGACCGGCACGATCGTTTTCGCGAGCTGTTCCCGTGCCCCGGGCTGCAGCAGGTCGGCGCCGATCACGCTGTGGCCCTTTCCTTCGAGCTGCGACAGCGTTTCGTTCAGCCGCGCTTCATTGCGACCCGAAAGGATGATCGTCGCGCCCATGCGGGAAGCGCTGATGCACACCTGCCGCCCGATGCCGGAAGAGGCGCCGGTGACAAGGATTGTTTTTTCGTCCAGGTGAAACGGTGTGGGCATGGTTCGGCGTTCAGATTTCGATGACGTCAGGGCAAACGATCGCTTCGGTTTCGAGGATGGCGGAAGCCCATGAAAGGCCCACGCCGAAACCCGACAGCAGCCATTTTTTCGGGAGCTTTGACTCCTCCCGGAGCCGTGCGGCGATCGTCAGCGGGATGGAAGCGGAGCTCGTGTTGCCGTAATCGGCGAGCGAATACGGAACTTTTTCTGCGGGAATTTTCAGCTTCTTGCGGATCGTTTCGTTCATGAGGCGATTGGCCTGGTGAAACACGAACTGGTCGATCGAATCGGCCGGCATGCCTGCAAATTCCAGCAGCGCGGTAATGTTCGGCGGCGCTTCACGCACGGAGAAGTTGAACACGTCGAGCCCGTTCAGCCAGAGGTTTCTCCGGTGGCGCGTAATGCCTTTCTCCGGCTCTTCGTTCACGTACGTTTTTTCGCTGACAGGGTTGCGCAGCCCGCCGTCGGGGATGATGATCGCTTCGTGCCCGCTGCCGTCGCTCTGGAGGTTGAAAAATGTTTTTGCGCCCGCATCGTATTCCACCGCGGTGGCCGTTCCCGCATCGCCGAAAAGCGGCCAGGTGCTTTTATCCGCCGGTGTGATGCCGTGCGTGGAAATGTCGCCGGCCAGCAGCAACGCTCTCCGGAAACCGCCCGTCGCCACGAGTGATGCCACTACGGAAAGCCCGTACACGTAACCGCTGCAGCCGAGGTTGATGTCGAAGGCTGCCGTGGTTTTCGGTAAACCGAGGCGGTCCTGCAGGATGACGGACGTGGCCGGCAGGAAATGATCCGGCGATTGCGACACGAACACGAGCAGGCTGATGTCGTCCTTTTTCCAGCCGAGCTCCGCGATCAGCTTTTCAGCCGCGGCAAAACACAGGTCGGATGTGGCGATGCCCGGTGGCGCGACGTGCCGCGTGGCGATGCCGGTCGTTTTGATGAGCATGCTCCGCTCGGCTTCCGTCACATGTTCGTACCTGCTGTTTTCCTCCGTGGCGGAAGGAACAGCGGCGGCAATCCCACGGATGCGCATGCCGTTGACGGAAAAGAGCGCCATATCAGGAGCGGCTGTTGATCAGGTCGTACAAATGCTGCACGGTGAAACATTTGCGGAGGTCCTCACCGGTGAGCGTCACGTTGTATTCGGTTTCCGAAAGCGCAATCAGCACCAGCGCATGCATCGAGCTCCATTCGGGAAGATCACGATAGTTCGTTTCCGGTTGTAAAGTCCCCGGGGGCAGCCCGTCGATCTCGGCTTCGATCTTTGAAATGAAAGTGGAAATGTTGTCCATACTTAATTCTCAAATGTAAGAAAAAGATGTGCTGGTGTGGGGATGTGCAAATGTGCAGATGTGCAAATGTGCAGATGTGCAGATGTGCAAATGGGATGTGCCGATGTGCTGATCCCGATAACTATCGGGAGCCGATGTGCCGATGGGGCTGTGCATGATTTGTGGTCACACCTCCCGCGAAAATCATCTGCGAAATCTGCGGAATCCGCGTGAGGGATGCGGAGGGCCTGGTCTCGTCATTTTTTGACGCGACGGGAGCGAAGCGCACCCCGGAGCAGCCCGACCCGACTCCTGAGCGAAGTCGAAGGAGAGGGGCACGCCCAATTAATTTTCCTTTTTTGGCGGATACAATCCTGCAACAACGAAACAAAAAAAGACCATCCAGTGTCCCGAAAAACCGCGCAGCATTTGGGCGTCCGGTGGAAGGGAACGAATGGCCTGGTCCGGGACTTGCAGATCGCGCATGTTTTGAACCTGTTGGTTATGCGCGGTAATAAACAGGAAAAAGTTCACGAAAGCGTACGCAAAAAAAACGATCGTTACTCCTTTCAGCCATTTCGGCGTGTTTTCGAACATCGTGCGAAAAACCAGCACGGGGCTTCCCATCCGGTTCGGGTTAAGCCCGCGATCCATTGCTTTTTTTCGCAGGAAGAACACAAACGGAGCGAATGCGGCGATGGCTGCTACATGCATTACGAAAACCCAGCCTCCGGGGTAAATACCTGCGATTGCCAACCCGTGAATGATCACCGACAGCAGCGACCCCGTGGCGGCGAAATAAAAAACAAAACGATAAAAATTCATTCGATTTGGGGTTTAAATATCCGCGAAATCCAATCCGCGAAATCCGTGAAATCCGCGGCTAGAACCGCGCCACCGTCGCCGCCCACGAAAGCCCCACGCCGAAACCGGCCAGCACCACTGTCATCCCGGGCTTCAGCCTCCCGCTCCGCATCGTTTCGCTGATCGCGATCGGGATCGTCGCCTGCACCGTGTTCCCGAAACGGTCCATGCAGTGCACGAATTTTTCTGCAGGAATATTCATCTTTTTCCGCAACGTTTCGTTCAGGTAAACGTTCGGCTGGTGAAAAATGAAAAGATCGATGTCTTCCGGTCGCAGGTCCGCTTTTTCCAGCAGCTCGTTGATCATCGGCGGCACCACGCGCACGGAAAAAAGAAATACGCTGAGCCCGTCCATATAAAATGAAGCCGGGCTGGTCACGTTGCCGAACTCGTCTTTCTCTTCGATGTACGAAGCGTCGCAATAAGGCTGGCGGAGATAACCGTCGCGCACGATGATCTTGTCGTAGCCTTTACCGTCGGTGCCGAACACGAACGGGCCGAGCCCGCCGGCGGGGGAACGGGTGAGTAGCGTGGCCGAGCCTGCGTCGCCGAAGAGGAAACGGTTGGGCCTGTCTTTCGGGTGGATGAGACGGGTGAGGGTGGAGGCGGTGAGGAGCAGGGCGTTGCGCATGCCGGTCGTCTCCATCAGCCCGTTGATGGTTGCCAGCGCATAAATGTAGCCGCTGCAGCCCAGCGTCAGGTCGAAGGCGCCGCAGGTTTTCGGCAGGTCGAGCTTGCCGTGGAGCACACATGCCGTGGCCGGCGTATAATAATCGAAGTCGGCTGAGCAATAAACCAATAAGTCGATGCTGCCCCGGTCGACCTGTTGGGTTGCGAGCAGTTTTTCCGCTGCCGCCAGCGCGAGGTCGGATGAAACTTCGTCACTGGCCACCGCGCGTTCGGTCACGCCGGTCTTTTCCAGGCTTTTACCGGCGGTGTCGGGAAATTCGCTGAAAAAATCCGCGTTGGTGTAAACGTTTTGCGGCTGGTGAAAGGTTGCTGCCAGGATTTTCGCGGGCATAGCATCAAAGGTAGGGCAGAAAGCAATTTATGCGACCGCTTTGCGCCGTGCCGGCCGGAATTCTCGCAATTCACCCTCCGGAACCGTTTTTTATCCGACCAATCGCGCTCCTGCTTCCCTCAATGCAAAGATGCATGGTATTTCGCAGGCCGGAATCCTTCGCTCCCACGGAAATGCCCGCCCATGCTTCGTTTTCCCATGAAAAATAATTTTAACCGCATGTTGTTTATAAAGAAGAATTTGTACCTTTGCCCTCCCCAAAATCCGGACTGGGGTGTAATTTTTTTGCAAAAAACATTGAAAATCAACAAACTGTAAAGTTCTCATGCCGACGATTAACCAGCTCGTGCGCAAAGGCCGATTCAAGTCGCTGAACAAGAGCAAATCCGCTGCCCTGAACAGCTGCCCGCAGAAGCGTGGCATTTGCACCCGCGTATACACCACCACCCCGAAGAAGCCGAATTCGGCGCTTCGTAAAGTGGCGAAAGTGCGCCTGACCAACAAACTGGAGGTCATCGCTTACATCCCGGGTGAAGGCCACAACCTGCAGGAACACTCGATCGTCCTCGTACGCGGCGGTCGTGTGAAAGACCTTCCGGGTGTGCGTTACCACATCGTCCGCGGCGCGCTCGATACCGCCGGTGTCGAAGGCCGCAACCAGCGCCGTTCAAAATACGGCACCAAAAAAGCAAAAGCAGGCGCAGCAGCTAAAGGCGCCAAAAAATAAGTTCAGCAACGTCTAAGCTTCAATAACAATGAGGAAAGCAAGAGCAAAAAAACGCCCCCTTCTCCCGGATCCCAAGTTCAACGATCTCCTGGTGACGCGTTTCGTAAACAGCCTGATGTACCAGGGCAAAAAGTCTACCGCGTACATTCTTTTCTATGACGCGATCGAGATCGTTCAGAAACGTGTTGAAGCTGACGGACTCGAGACCTGGAAAAAAGCGCTTGCCAACGTTACGCCCAACGTGGAAGTGCGCAGCCGCCGCGTAGGTGGTGCAACATTCCAGATCCCGCAGGAAATTCGCCCCGAGCGCCGCACCGCACTCGGCATGAAATGGCTCATCAGCTACTCCCGCGTCCGCAACGAGAAATCGATGGCAGCACGCCTCGCCGCCGAGATCGTCGCAGCAGCCAAAGAAGAAGGAGCAGCATTCAAGAAAAAGGAAGATACCCATCGTATGGCAGAAGCCAACAAGGCTTACGCCCACTTCCGCCTCTAATTCACCTATAACAGCAGCAGGAGATTATTTCAATCATGAGTGATTTAAGATATACAAGGAACATCGGCATTGCAGCCCACATCGACGCTGGTAAGACCACCTGCACCGAACGTATCCTTTATTATGCAGGTGTGAACCACAAGATCGGCGAGGTTCACGACGGTGCGGCTACCATGGACTGGATGGTGCAGGAGCAGGAGCGTGGCATCACCATCACCTCTGCTGCTACAACCTGTTTCTGGAACTACCGCAACAACAAATACAAGCTCAACATCATCGACACCCCGGGCCACGTGGACTTCACCGTAGAGGTGAACCGCTCCCTGCGCGTGCTCGACGGCCTGGTGTTCCTGTTCTCTTCCGTTGACGGCGTAGAGCCCCAGTCGGAAACGAACTGGCGCCTTGCCAACAACTATAATGTCACCCGTATCGGCTTCGTCAACAAGATGGACCGTGCCGGCGCCGACTTCCTCGGTGTCGTCAAACAGGTGAAAGAAGTCCTCGGCGGAAATCCTGTTCCCCTGCAGCTCCCGATCGGCTCCGAAGAACACTTTAAAGGTGTTGTCGACCTCATCAACAACCGCGGCATCGTATGGAATGAAGCCGACCAGGGAATGACCTTCACCGAAGTTCCGATCCCCGACGACATGAAAGCCGACGTAGCCGAATGGCGCGAAAAGCTGCTCGAGTCGGTTTCCGAATTCGACGACAAGCTCATGCAGAAGTTCTTCGACGATCCCGCATCCATCACGGAAGGTGAGATCCTCGCGGCACTCCGCCAGGCCTGCATCGCCAACAAAGTTGTTCCGATGGTCTGCGGTTCTGCATTCAAGAACAAAGGCGTTCAGACCATGCTCGACTACGTGATGGAACTGATGCCGTCCCCGATGGACAAAGAGAGCACGAAAGGCACCAACCCCGACACCGGCGAGGAAGTTTCCCGCAAGCCGGACGTGAACGAGCCTTTCACCGCCCTCGCATTCAAAATTGCAACTGACCCGTTCGTAGGCCGCCTTGCATATTTCCGCGCTTATTCCGGCCGCCTCGATTCCGGCTCTTATGTCCTGAACACCCGTTCCGGCAACAAAGAGCGTATCTCCCGCATTTTCCAGATGCACGCCAACAAGCAGAACCAGATCCCCTTCATCGAAGCAGGTGATATCGGCGCGGCTGTTGGTTTCAAAGACATCAAGACCGGCGACACGCTGTGCGACGAAAAAGCGCCGATCGTGCTCGAAGCCATGAACTTCCCCGAGCCCGTTATCGGTCTCGCAGTCGAGCCGAAGACACAGGCCGACCTCGACAAGCTCGGTGTTGCGTTGTCCAAGCTCGCCGAAGAAGATCCCACGTTCCGCGTGAAATCGGATGAAGAGACCGGCCAGACCGTTATCAGCGGCATGGGCGAGCTTCACCTCGAGATCATCGTCGACCGTCTCCGCCGTGAATTCAAAGTAGAGGTCAACCAGGGCGCTCCCCAGGTTAACTTCAAAGAAGCATTCACCGGAACTGTCGAGCACCGCGAAGTGTACAAAAAGCAGACCGGTGGCCGTGGTAAATTCGCCGACATCAAGTTCACGCTGTCGCCTGTCGACGCTGACTTCGTGGTAGACGCGAAAAACGGCGGTCTCCAGTTCGTCAACGAAATTTCCGGCGGTAACATTCCCCGCGAATTCATCCCGGCTGTTGAAAAAGGCTTCCGTACGTCCATGGCGAACGGTGTCCTCGCCGGCTACCCGGTACAGACGATGAAAGTCGTTCTCACCGACGGATCTTACCACGATGTCGACTCCGACTCCCTGTCGTTCGAGATCTGCGCCAAGACCGCTTACCGCGAGGCGCTCCCGAAAGCCAAGCCGATCCTGCTCGAGCCCATCATGAAAGTGGAAGTGCTCACGCCGGAACAGAACATGGGCGACGTCGTAGGTGACCTTAACAAGCGTCGCGGCCAGATCGAAGGCATGGATTCCCGTGCAGGCGTGCAGGTTGTGAAAGCCAAAGTGCCGCTGTCCGAAATGTTCGGCTACGTGACCCAGCTCCGTACGATCACTTCCGGCCGCGCTTCGTCCACGATGGAATTCTCCCATTACGCCGAAGCGCCGCGCAGCACCGCAGAAGAGGTGATCGCGAAAGCAAAAGGTAAAAAAGAAGCAAAAGTCTAATTCCGCAACAGAGCTATAATCTCATGAGCCAGAAAATTCGCATCAAGCTGAAATCGTACGACTACAACCTGGTTGACAAGTCGGCCGAGAAAATTGTGAAAACGGTGAAAAGCACCGGCGCAGTAGTGAGCGGCCCCATTCCGCTGCCCACGCACAAGCGCATTTTCACGGTTCTGCGTTCGCCGCACGTGAACAAGAAAGCGCGTGAGCAGTTCCAGCTCTGCAGCTACAAGCGCCTGCTCGACATCTACAGCTCGACCTCCAAAACGGTGGACGCGCTCATGAAGCTCGAACTGCCCAGCGGAGTGGAAGTAGAAATCAAAGTGCCGTAAGCCTTTGAAATCGTAATTCGTAAATCGTAAATCTTACATACAAAATGTCAGGCTTAATTGGTAAAAAAATCGGAATGACCAGCATCTTTGGTGCCAATGGTAAGTATGTACCATGCACGGTTATAGAGGCAGGTCCTTGCGTTGTCACGCAAGTAAAAACCATGGAGAAGGATGGCTATGAAGCCCTCCAGCTCGCCTTCGACGAAAAGAAAGAGAAGAACACCGCGAAGTCCATGCAGGGCCACTTCAAGAAAGCCGGCACAACGCCGAAGCGCAAAGTGGTTGAGTTCAAGGATTTCCCGGAAACCAAAAACCCCGGTGACGTAGTTACCGTTGAGATCTTCGCCGAAGGCGAGATCGTCGACGTGAGCGGCATCTCCAAGGGAAAAGGTTTCCAGGGCGTTGTGAAGCGTCACGGCTTCAGCGGCGTCGGCGGACAAACGCACGGCCAGCACGATCGTCAGCGCGCCCCCGGCTCGCTCGGTAACTCGTCGTTCGCTTCCCGCGTGGTTCCCGGCATGCGCATGGCAGGCCGCACCGGCGGAAACACCGTCAAGTCGCTCAACCTCGAAATTCTCAAAGTAATGCCGGAGAAGAACCTCATCATCGTGAAAGGTTCCGTTGCCGGTGCAAAAGGTTCTTACGTCCTGATCCGCAAATAACATGGAACTCGCAGTATACAATACAGACGGAAAAGCCACGTCCAAAAAAGTGAAGCTGAACGAATCGGTTTTCGGAATCGAGCCGAACGATCACGCCATCTACCTGGATGTGAAGCAGTACCTCGCCGCTCAGCGCCAGGGTACCAGCGCATCCACGGAACGCGCCGACATTCACCGCACCACCAAGAAGCTCAAGCGCCAGAAAGGTACCGGCGGAGCACGCGCAGGTAGCATGAAATCACCTTTGTTCCGTGGCGGCGGACGCGTTTTCGGCCCCCAGCCCCGCGATTATACGTCCAAGCTGAACAAAAAAGTGAAAGCCCTCGCCCGCAAATCCGCGCTCTCATACAAAGCAAAAGAGAACAACATCCTCATCGTGGAAGACTTCTCTTTCGAAGCTCCCAAAACGAGCCAGTACACGGCGATCCTTTCGGCCCTTAAAGTGGCCGACAAAAAAACGCTGCTGGTGCTGGGAGAGAGCAATAAAAATGTATATTTGTCGTCCCGAAATTTAACCCGTGCAAAGGTCGTAACTGCTTCTGAGTTAACGACTTACGATATTCTCAACGCTGGAAACATCCTGCTCGCGGAAAGCTCGGTAGCGACGATTGAAAACCTGCTTAAGAACTAAGCCATGAACGTTATTATCAAACCGATCATTACGGAAAAAATGACCTCGGGCGGCGACAAAGCTGCACGTTACGGTTTCGTCGTCGAAAAAGGCGCCAACAAGCTGCAGATCAAAAAGGCAGTCGAGGACATGTACAAAGTGACCGTTGAATCGGTTAACACGATGAACTACATCGGCAAGGTCCGTTCCCGCTACACACGCAGCGGCACACAAGTAGGCGTAGCCAACCGCCACAAAAAAGCTGTCGTCACGCTCAAGCAGGGCGATATGATCGACTTCTACAGCAATCTCTGATAATTAAAAACCTATAGAGAGCAATGGCACTGAGAAAATTTCGCCCCCTGACCCCGGCAATGCGCCACCGGACAACGGTGACAAGCAGCGATATCACTGCGTCCGTTCCGGAGAAGAGCCTGCTGGCCCCGTTCAGGAAGTCTGGCGGCCGCAACAACAGCGGTAAAATGACCATGCGCTACATCGGCGGCGGTCACAAGAAAATGTATCGCCTCATCGACTTCAAGCGCGACAAGCATGATGTTCCGGGCACCGTCAAGACGATCGAATACGATCCGAACCGTACTGCACGTATCGCCCTCGTGGTGTACAAAGACGGGGAGAAGCGTTACATCGTCGCACCGGCCGGCCTCAAAGTAGGGCAGAAGGTCGTTTCAGGTAAGAACGCTACGCCGGATGTCGGCAACGCGCTGTTCCTGTCCGATGTTCCCCTGGGTACGATCATTCACAACATCGAGATGCGTCCAGGCCAGGGCGCCAAGATCGCGCGCAGCGCAGGCTCCTATGCCCAGCTCAGCGCACGTGAAGGCCGCTTCGCCGTGCTGCGCCTCCCTTCAGGCGAAACCCGCATGGTGCTCGTTACCTGCCTCGCCACGATCGGTTCCGTGTCCAACGCCGACCATAACCTGCAGAGCGACGGCAAAGCCGGCCGTAACCGCTGGCTCGGTCGCCGCCCCCGCGTTCGTGCCGTTGCCATGAACCCTGTCGATCACCCCATGGGCGGTGGCGAAGGACGTGCCTCCGGCGGACACCCGCGCTCACGCAAAGGTCTCAAGTCAAAAGGCCTCAAGACCCGCTCACTCAAGAAAGCGTCGAACAAGTATATCATTGAGCGCCGCAAAAAATAATTAAGAAGAAAACAATCAAATGGCACGTTCGCTGAAAAAAGGCCCCTTCGTGGAGCCGAGCCTGGAGAAAAAAATCGTCACGATGAACGCTGGCGGCAAGAAGCAGGCGATCAAGACCTGGTCACGCCGGTCCATGATCACGCCCGAGTTCGTCGGTCATACGTTCGCTGTTCATAACGGCAACAAATTCATCCCGGTTTACGTGACGGAAAACATGGTGGGACACCGCCTCGGCGAATTCGCTCCGACGCGTACGTTCCGCGGCCATTCCGGGAACAAGGACAAAGCCACGGGCAAATAATAACTGATTCAAACGACGTTCGACCTCATGTCACGCAGAAAAGAACTTGTTGCCAATGCACGCAAAGATGCGATGAAGACCACCTACATCGCACGCCTTCGCAACGTACCCACCTCACCGCGCAAAATGCGCCTGGTGGCCGACCTCATCCGCGGCAAAGAAGTATTCAAGGCCCTCAACATCCTTCGTTTCACCGACAAGGAAGCTGCAGGCCGCCTGGAGAAGCTCCTCCGTTCCGCAATCGCGAACTACGAGAAGAAATCCGGCAGCACCGCGCAGGCCGACGAGCTCTTCGTGAAAACGATCATGGTCGACAGCGGCGCGATGCTCAAGCGCATCTCCGCAGCTCCCCAGGGACGTGCTCACCGCATTCACAAGCGCTCCAACCACGTGACACTCATCATCGACCAGGTAAACGCATAACAGATCACAAGAAAGCAAATGGGACAAAAAGCAAATCCGATCGGCAACAGGCTGGGAATCGTCCGCGGCTGGGAATCCAACTGGTATGGCGGCAAGAACTATGCTGATAAGCTCGTGGAAGACGAGAAGATCCGCAACTACCTGAAAGCCCGTCTCGCCAAAGGCAGCATTTCCAAGATCGTGATCGAGCGTACGATGAAGCTTATCACCGTCACCATCCACACCGCGCGTCCCGGTATCATTATCGGCAAAGGCGGCAAAGAAGTTGACAAGCTGAAAGAAGAGATCAAGAAGCTCACGAAGAAAGAAGTCCAGATCAACATCTTCGAGATCAAACGTCCCGAGCTTGACGCACGCCTGGTTGCCGACAGCATCGCCCGCCAGATCGAAGGCCGCATCTCTTTCCGCCGTGCCATCAAAATGGCGATCGCCTCCACCATGCGCATGGGCGCTGAAGGCATCAAGGTGAAGTGCTCCGGCCGTCTTGCCGGCGCCGAGATCGCCCGCGTTGAAGGTTACCACGAAGGACGCGTTCCCCTGCACACGCTCCGCGCAGATATCGATTACGCACTCTCCGAAGCGCACACCCAGTACGGCCGCATCGGCGTGAAAGTGTGGATCTGCAAAGGCGAACTCTACGGAAAGCGCGACCTGTCGCCCAATGCGCAGGGAGCAGCAAATGAAAAGCGCACCCCGAACGCAAACGCAGGAGGCCGCGGAGG
This sequence comes from uncultured Chryseobacterium sp., assembly GCA_966211705.1. Taxonomy (GTDB): domain Bacteria; phylum Bacteroidota; class Bacteroidia; order Palsa-965; family Palsa-965. The sequence goes on along the minus strand of CBIHOC010000007.1, from coordinate 97,776 downwards.
AAACCGCCAGCGCCGTCCCCGCCGTGAAGGTGGCAACGAATCAAAATAATCCCGAATAGTATTGCTATAACGACATAGAATCATGTTACAGCCGAAAAGAACGAAGTACAGGAAGATGCACAAGATGAAGATCCGTGGCAAAGCTACACGCGGTGCCCAGCTCTCATTCGGCTCTTTCGGTATCAAAGCAACAGAAGAATGCTGGATGACCGGCAAGCAGATCGAGGCCGCCCGTGTCGCCATGACACGCTTCCTCAAGCGCGAAGGCCAGGTCTGGATCCGCGTATTCCCCGACAAGCCGATCACCCGCAAGCCTGCTGAGGTTCGTATGGGTAAAGGTAAAGGTGCGCCCGAGTACTGGGTAGCCGTTGTGAAAGCAGGAGCGATCCTGTTTGAAGCAGAAGGCATTCCCATGGCTACGGCAAAAGAAGCACTTCGCCTTGCCGCCCAGAAGCTTCCCGTAGCGACCCGCTTCGTGGTGCGTAACGATTATACACCTGATAACGCATAAGCGCGATGAAACAGAAAGATATCAAGGAGCTTTCCACCGCCGAGATCAGCGAACGCATCGCTGAGGAAAAAGGCCAGCTCACCAAGCTGCAGCTCAACCACGCCGTATCGCCGATCGAGAACCCGCTCAAGATCCGCAGCACGCGCCGCACCATCGCACGCCTCCAGACGGAGCTCACCAGGCGCGCAAAAGAAGGCAACAACAACTGATCGTTCATCGACAGCATAAAGAACCATGGAACAAACAACCACACGGAGCGACCGGAAAGAAAAAACCGGAACCGTCATCAGCAACAAGATGAGCAAATCGATCGTCGTTGCCGTTGAGCGTAAAGTAAAACACCCGAAATACGGGAAGTTCGTCAAGAAGACATCCACCTTCATGGCGCACGACGAAAAGAATGAATGCAACATCGGCGATACCGTGCGTATCATGGAAACCCGCCCGCTGAGCAAAAGCAAATGCTGGCGCCTGGTCGAAATCGTGGAGCGTGCGAAATAATTTGTTTGACAACCAGTAAAGCTTTTACAAGCGATGATCCAACAGGAATCCCGGCTCTCAGTAGCCGACAACAGCGGAGCGAAAGAAGTGCTCGTCATCCGGGTACTCGGCGGAACGCGTAAACACTACGCTTCCATCGGCGACAAAATCGTCGTTACCGTTAAGAACGCGCTGCCCTCCGGCAACATTAAGAAAGGCACCGTCTCCAAAGCCGTTGTCGTTCGCACGCGCAAAGAAATCCGCCGTCCCGACGGATCGTACATCCGTTTCGACGACAACGCCTGCGTGCTGTTGAACGCCCAGGACGAACTCCGCGGCACCCGTATCTTCGGGCCTGTCGCACGCGAGCTTCGCGATACGAACTATACCAAGATCATCTCACTGGCACCCGAAGTGCTTTAATCATAGCGAGAAATGTCCAAACTCAAGATCAAAAAAGGCGACACCGTAGTTGTGATCGCAGGCGCCCACAAGGATGCCGGCACCAAATACAAGGTGGTGTCCGTCGATCCGGGCTCCAGCCGTGCCACCCTCGAGGGCATCACGGTGAAGAAACACACCAAGCCATCAGCAAAGCACCCCCAGGGAGGCATTGTTGATCTCCCGGCTCATATCCACATTTCCAACCTCATGCTGGTTGGACCGGACGGCACCCCGACCCGCGTCGGCCGCCGCATTGATGAGAAGACCGGCAAACTCGTACGTTACTCCAAAAAATCGCAGGAGGCGATCAAATAACCATGGCCACCGCAACTTATTCCCCCCGCATGAAAACGCTTTACCGCGACAAGGTTGTCCCGGCACTGCAGAAGCGTTTCGAATACAGCAGCCCGATGCAGGTTCCCCGCCTCGAGAAGATCTGCATCAACCAGGGTATCGGCGACGCCGTTGCCGACAAGAAGCTCATCGAAGGCGCGCTCAAGGAAATGGCCTCCATCACCGGCCAGAAGCCTGTATCGACGATCTCCCGCAAGGACATCTCCAACTTCAAGCTCCGTAAAGGCGTTGCCATCGGTGTTAAAGTTACCCTGCGCGGCGAAAAGATGTACGAGTTCCTCGATCGCCTGGTGGCTGCAGCCCTGCCCCGTATCCGCGACTTCCGCGGCATCAATGAAAAAGGTTTCGACGGACGCGGCAACTACACCCTCGGCATCACCGAACAGATCATTTTTCCCGAGATCGATATCGACAAGGTGAACAAGATCATGGGTATGGACATCACGTTCGTTACCAACACCGATTCCGACGAAGAAGCGATGGCGTTATTGTCAGAATTTGGATTACCGTTCAAGAATCAGAAAAAATAACTATCTTTGCAGCCCGTTTAACGGAAAAACATGGCAAAAGAATCAATGAAGGCCCGTGAGGTCAAGCGGAAGAAACTGGTCGACCGCTACGCCGAAAAACGCGCCACTCTTAAGAAAGAAGGCAAATGGATGGAACTCGCGCAGTTGCCCCGCAACTCCTCGAAAGTACGTCTTCGCAACCGTTGCAAGCTGACGGGTCGTCCGCGCGGGTACAACCGCCAGTTCGGCCTCTGCCGCAACATGCTCCGTGAACTCGCCCTCAACGGCAAGATCCCGGGAGTCACCAAAGCCAGCTGGTAAGCACGACAGCAGGCTTGTTCTGGCTCGGCCGGGACCGCAAGAAATTGCGTTTTGTATAATTATCCTGCGTGCGGGATAAAATATAAAGCAAGTAAAATGACAGATACAATCTCCGATTACCTGACACGCGTCAGGAACGCTATCAAAGCGAATCACCGCGTCGTGGAAGTGCCCGCTTCCCGCATGAAGAAAGAGATCACCAAGATCCTCTTCGAAAAAGGATATATCCTGAACTACAAGTTCGATGACGCCGTCAATGCACAGGGCGTTATCAAGATCGCGCTCAAATACCACCCGGTAACGAAGCAGTCTGCCATCCGCGGCCTTCTCCGTATTTCCAAGCCCGGCCTGCGTAAGTACTCCGGCGTCGACCGCATGCCCCGCGTCCTCAATGGCCTCGGGGTTGCCATCATCTCCACCTCCAAAGGTGTGATGACCGACAAGGAAGCCCGCAAGGAAAACGTAGGCGGCGAAGTGCTGTGCTATATCTACTAAACCGCTGAAGAGGAACTGATCATGTCACGTATAGGAAAACTCCCGATCTCACTGCCCAAAGGCGTCGACGTTAACGTCTCCGACAAGAACGTCGTTACCGTAAAAGGCCCCAAAGGCGAACTCAAGCGCACGATCGATCCCGCCATCGCCATTAAAGTGGATGCCGGCATCGTTACCCTTTCCCGCCCCACCGAGCAGAAGCGCCACAAAGCCCTCCACGGCCTGTACCGCTCCCTCATCAGCAACATGGTGAAAGGCGTATCCGAAGGCTACAAGACCGAACAGGAGCTTGTAGGTGTCGGTTACCGCGCCGCGGCAAAAGGTCAGCAGCTCGAGCTTACCCTGGGCTACTCGCACAACATCATCTTCGACCTTCCCAAAGAGATCAAAGTCGCTACCACGGCCGAGAAAGGGCAGAACCCGAAGATCATCATGGAATGCTCCGACAACGAACTGCTCGGGCTGGTATCTGCAAAGATCCGCTCACTGCGCAAGCCGGAGCCTTACAAAGGAAAAGGTATCAAGTACACCGGTGAAGTTCTCCGCCGCAAGGCAGGTAAATCAGCCGGCAAATAATAAATAATGTCTGACTTCCCTGAGCATTCGGGGGCCCGGCAAAATCCGGGTAACTAAGACGAAAAGAAAATGGCAATTACAAAGACAGAACGCAGGAACCGCATCCAGATGCGCATTAAAAAGCGCCTCGAGGGCACGACCGAAAGGCCCCGCCTGAGCGTGTTCCGCAGCAATAAAGAGATCTACGCCCAGATCATCGACGATCAGAAAGGCGCTACGATCATCGCAGCATCCTCCCGTGACAAGGGGCTTGCAGGCGCAAAAGGAAACAAAACCGAGCAGGCTAAGCTTGTAGGTGCAGCAATCGCGAAAAAAGCCACTGAAGCTGGTGTAACCGCAGTCGTATTCGACCGCGGCGGCTACCTCTACCACGGCCGCGTGAAAGCACTCGCCGACGCAGCCCGCGAAGCCGGACTTAAATTCTAACGATTCTTCCTGCAAGGGAACAACGCATAAGCAAAAATGGCAAACGTCAACGTAAAACGCGTCAAATCAAGCGACATCGAGTTGAAAGACCGCATGGTCGCGATCAACCGCGTAACCAAGGTAACCAAAGGCGGCCGCGCCTTCACCTTCACCGCGATCGTCGTGGTCGGTAACGAAAAAGGTGTCGTCGGCTACGGTCTCGGCAAAGCGAAGGAAGTTTCCGACGCCATCACCAAAGCCGTTGAAGACGCAAAGAAAAACCTCGTGAAAGTGTGCATCGTCAACGGTACGGTGCCCCACGCACAGGAAGGTAAATTCGGCGGATCGCTGGTGTACCTCAAGCCCGCATCGCACGGTACCGGCGTAATCGCAGGTGGCGCCATGCGCGCGGTGCTCGAAAGCGTCGGCATCACGGACGTGCTCGCGAAGAGCAAAGGCTCCTCCAACCCGCACAACGTGGTGAAGGCTACGATGGATGCCCTCATGAATATGCGCGACGCCTTCTCGGTGGCCCAGCAGCGCGGCATCACAATGGATAAAGTGTTCAACGGCTAATACCTGAAAGTCATGGCCAAAGTTCGCATCACACAAGTAAGAAGCTGTATCGATTACCCCGAATACCAGAAGCGCACCCTTACCGCGCTCGGTATCCGCAAAATGAACGGCACAGTTGAAAAAGAAGCCACACCCCAGGTAATGGGCATGGTAGCCACGGTGAAACACCTGGTCAAAGTCGAGAATATCTAATTTCTAACGATAACGAAGATGAACTTAAGCAGCCTCAAACCGGCACAAGGTTCCAATAAAAAAGAAGGCAAGCGCGTCGGCCGCGGCCAGGGATCCGGAAAAGGTGGCACGTCAGCACGTGGCCACAAAGGCGCCCAGTCACGCTCGGGCTATTCTTCCAAGCGTGGCTTTGAAGGTGGCCAGATGCCGCTCCAGCGCCGCCTGCCCAAGTTCGGCTTTACCAACATCAACCGTGTAGAGTACAAAGGCATCAACCTCGATGCGCTCCAGGGACTGATCGAAAAGAAGAAGCTGACCGCTGTCGACACCGAAACGCTCATTGCAAACGGTCTCGTTTCCAAAAAAGATAAAGTGAAGATCCTCGGCCGCGGCGAACTGAAAGCCAAAGTCGACGTCAAAGCACACGCATTCTCGGCTTCTGCCAAAGCAGCCATTGAAGCAAAAGGCGGTTCCGCTACAACGCTCTGATATGAAGAAGTTCATTGCGACCATAAAGAATATTTTCGCGATCGAGGAATTGCGCCAGCGTATCCTGTATACACTGGGCTTTCTCCTGATCTACCGTTTCGGAAGCTATGTTGTGCTCCCGGGGGTTGACCCTGATGAGCTGGCTAAAGGAGCCCAGGACCAGCAGGGGATTCTCGGCCTGATCGACATCTTCGCAGGCGGTGCATTCTCCCGCGCATCCATTTTCGCGCTCGGGATCATGCCGTATATTTCCGCTTCCATTATTCTCCAGCTGCTCACCATGGCGCTCCCGCATTTCCAGCGCCTCCAGCGTGAAGGAGAAAGCGGTCGCAAAAAGATCAACCAGTACACCCGCTACCTCACCGTCGTCATCACCGCGATGCAGGCTGTCGGATACCTCGCTTCACAGGTTACCAACGTCCCCAACGCAGTTCCCGACCAGGGCACATTCTGGTGGTTCCAGTCGGTAACCGTGCTCGTTACCGGTACCGTGTTCGTAATGTGGCTCGGTGAGAAGATCACCGACAAAGGCATCGGCAACGGTATCTCCCTGATCATCATGATCGGCATCGTGGCCCGACTGCCCTACGCGTTCGGCACTGAATTCATCAACCGTATCGAAGGCGCCGGCGGCGGAATGATCATGTTCCTCGTCGAGCTTGCAATCCTCCTGATGATCATTGTCGGCTGCATCCTGCTCGTCCAGGGCACGCGCCGCATCCCGATCCACTTCGCCAAACGCATCGTCGGCAACCGCCAGTACGGTGGACAGCGCAACTACATTCCGCTGAAGGTGAACGCGTCAGGTGTAATGCCGATCATTTTCGCCCAGGCTATCGTGATGATCCCCATCCAGCTCGCAGGTTTCTCCACGAGCGCTGAAGACGGCGGTGCAAGCTGGTTCGTTCGTGAATTCGGCAACACTTACGGCTTCTGGTACAACTTTGCATCCTCGCTGCTCATCATCCTGTTCACCTACTTCTACACGGCCATCACGGTCAACCCGAACATGATGGCGGAAGAGATGAAGCGCAACGAAGGTTACATCCCCGGCGTGAAACCCGGTAAGAAGACTGCCGAATACATCGACCAGGTCATGTCACGCATTACGCTGCCCGGCGCCCTCATGCTCGCCATCGTAGCCGTGCTGCCCGCGATCGTCATCAACTTCGGCGTGTCCAACGAATTTGCCCAGTTCTTCGGCGGAACCAGTATCCTCATCCTTGTCGGTGTGGTGCTCGATACGCTGCAGCAGATTGAAAGTTATCTCTTAATGCGTCATTACGACGGCCTGATGAAGTCCGGCCGTATCAAGGGTCGCTCGACCGTAGGTATGCAGGCACAGGCCCAGTACTAAGGATGAGCTATGATCCACTACAAGACGCGCGAAGAGATTGAGTTAATACGACAAAGTTCTTTACTTGTTGGCAGAACCCTCGCAGCCGTAGCACGGGAAATTAATCCCGGTGTTGCAACAGCAGCCATCGACAAGGTGGCCGAGACGTTCATCAGGGACCACGGCGGAAAGCCGGCGTTCAAAGGTTACCGCGGTTTTCCCGGCACGCTCTGCATATCGGTGAACTCCCAGGTCGTCCACGGCATCCCCGGCAAATACGAGCTCCGCGACGGAGACGTAGTTTCGGTGGATTGCGGTGTGCTGATGAATGGCTACTACGGCGATTCGGCGTTTACATTCCCGGTAGGGGAGGTGAAGGCTGAAGTACTGAGACTCCTGCGCATTACCAGGGAAAGCCTGTACAAAGGGCTGGAAAAGGCAGTGACAGGCGGCAGGCTCGGCGATATCAGCGAAGCCGTTCAGCGTCATGCGGAAGAAAACGGATATTCCGTGGTCCGCGAGCTGGTCGGTCATGGTGTCGGAAAGCACCTGCACGAGGAACCGGAAGTCCCCAATTACGGGCGGAAGGGCAGCGGGCCGAAGCTGGCCGAAGGACTGGTGATTGCCGTGGAGCCGATGATCAACATGGGCAAGCGCAATGTCCGCCAGGAACGCGACGGCTGGACGATCACCACCGCAGACGGTTTGCCGTCGGCTCATTACGAGCATACGGTGGCCATCGGCCAGGACAAGCCGGACATACTGTCTTCGTTCAGCGAGATCGAACAGGTACTGAAAGAAAAAAAGATTGAACTGTAAATAGATATATGGCTAAAACACCAAGCATCGAGCAGGACGGCACGATCATCGAAGCCCTCTCCAACGCAATGTTCCGCGTTGAACTGGAGAACGGACACGTGATCACCGCCCACATTTCAGGCAAGATGCGCATGCACTATATCAAGATCCTGCCCGGGGATAAGGTCAAAGTGGAAATTTCCCCATACGACCTCACCAAAGGAAGGATCTCGTATCGATACAAATAACTCCGGGATTCGTCCCGGAGCCACACAAGGAGTAACGGCCGGATACGGTCACATAGAGAAAAACGATTAATACACAGAACGATGAAAGTCAGAACGTCAATAAAGAAACGCAGCCCCGAGTGCATCGTTGTGCGCCGCAAAGGCCGTCTTTATGTGATCAACAAAAAGAACCCGAAGTTCAAGCAGCGCCAGAAGAACTGATTGAACCCGGTCACGGATTAATGAACATTCATACAACAACACGATAAATGGCAAGGATTGCTGGTATCGATTTACCGAAAAACAAGCGTGGCGAGATAGGCCTGACCTACATCTACGGCATTGGCCGCAGCACCGCACGTAAAATCCTCTCTGAGGCTGGTATTGACGTCAATATCAAAGTTCAGGAGTGGAACGACGATCAGTTGAACAAGATCCGTACGATCATCGGCGATAAGGTGAAAGTGGAAGGTGCGCTCCGTTCGGAGACCCAGCTGCACATCAAGCGCCTGATGGACATCGGCAGCTATCGCGGCATCCGTCACCGTCTCGGGCTCCCGGTTCGCGGCCAGACCACGAAGAACAACTCGCGTACCCGTAAAGGCAAGCGCAAAACGGTGGCCAACAAGAAGAAGGCCGTCAAATAATAATATTCTGACCGTTTTCCCGCACTTCGGCGGGACAGCGTAAAAGAGATATAAAGTCATGGCAAAACAACAAGCAGCATCAACCGGCAAAGGCGCCGGAGCAGGTGCGAAAGGCACCACCAAGAAACGCGTCGTGAAAGTCGAAGCGGTGGGCGAGGCGCACATCAACGCCACGTTCAACAACATCATTATCACGCTCACCAACATGGCAGGTCAGACGATCTCCTGGTCGAGCGCGGGCAAGATGGGTTTCCGTGGTTCCAAGAAGAACACCCCGTATGCGGCGCAGACCGCGTCTTCCGATGCTGCGAAAGTGGCGTTCGAAGCCGGCCTCCGCAAGGTGAAAGTGTACGTCAAAGGCCCCGGCGCCGGTCGTGAATCCGCGATCCGCACGCTCAACCAGGCCGGGATCGAAGTGACCGAGATCATCGACCTCACGCCGATCCCGCACAACGGTTGCCGCCCGCCCAAACGCCGCCGCGTTTAATATTAACCAGAGTCAACAGAATAACAATCAAGGATACAGATGGCAAGATACATCGGCCCAAAATCAAAGATCGCCCGCAAGTTCAAAGAGCCCATTTTCGGTCCCGACAAGGCACTCGAAAAGAAAGCTTATCCTCCGGGACAGCACGGCCCCAACGCCAAGCGTGCCAAGAAATCCGAATATGCCGTTCAGCTTGCTGAAAAGCAGAAGGTGAAATATACGTACGGCATTCTCGAGCGCCAGTTCGCGCTCATCTTTGACCGCGCTTCACGTTCCAAAGGCATTACCGGTGAGGTATTGCTTCAGCTCATCGAGGCACGCCTCGACAACGTGGTGTACCGCATGGGCATCGCTCCGTCGCGCTCCGGCGCACGCCAGCTGGTGTCGCACCGCCACATCACTGTCAACGGCAGCGTCGTGAACATTCCTTCGTACACCGTTAAGCCGGGCGATGTGATCGGCGTTCGCGAAAAGTCGAAGTCCCTTGAATCCATCTCCAACTCCGTAGGAGCTGGCGGCAACTACCCCTGGATCGAATTCAACCCGACCGCACTCGAAGGCAAGTTCGTCACTTACCCCGAGCGCACCCAGATCCCGGAAAACATCAAGGAACAGCTTATCGTCGAATTGTATTCGAAATAATCCTGAGCCGCGCCGGGCAGGGGCCATAACGCCTGCCGAAGTAGAAATAAACGTTTCAAACGAACAAGCATACAAAATGGGCATCCTAGCATTCCAGAAACCCGATAAGGTGATCATGATCCAGTCCAGTGAAACGGACGGACTCTTCGAATTCCGTCCCCTGGAACCGGGCTACGGCATTACCATCGGCAATGCACTCCGCCGTATTCTCCTTTCGTCGCTTGAAGGCTATGCCATCACCACCCTCCGCGTGGACGGCGTGGAGCACGAGTTTTCGACGATCAAAGGCGTTATGGAAGACGTCACGGAGATCGTCCTTAACCTGAAGCAGGTGCGTTTCAAACGCCAGATCGAATCCACCGACAGCGAAAAAGTGGTGGTCAACATCACCGGCAAGACCCAGCTCACCGCCGGCGATATCGGTAAATTCACTTCCGGTTTCCAGGTGCTGAATCCCGACTTCGTGATCTGCAACATGGAAGCCAGCGTGAAGCTCAAGATCGAGCTCACCATCGAAAAAGGCCGCGGCTACGTTCCCGCCGACGAGAACAAGCCCGTCAACGCGCCCATCGGGCTCATCCCGATCGATGCCATCTACACGCCCATCCGCAACGTGAAATACGCTGTCGAGAACTACCGCGTGGAGCAGAAGACCGACTACGAAAAGCTCGTGCTCGAGATCGTAACCGACGGCTCGATCCACCCGAAAGAAGCGCTCAAAGAAGCAGCGAAGATCCTCATCCATCACTTCATGCTCTTCTCCGACGACAAGATCACGCTTGATACCGTCGAAAAAGCATCTACCGAAGAATTCGACGAGGATTCACTGCACATGCGCCAGCTGCTCAAGACCAAGCTTGTGGACATGGACCTTTCCGTCCGCGCCCTCAACTGCCTCAAAGCAGCCGACGTGGAAACCCTCGGCGACCTCGTTTCCTTCAACAAGAACGACCTCCTGAAGTTCCGCAACTTCGGCAAGAAATCACTCACCGAGCTCGAAGAACTCGTCGCCGCAAAAGGCCTCCAGTTCGGCATGAACGTAGCGAAGTACAAGCTCGACCGCGACTAACCGCGGGATTCACCCGCGGCCCATAAGTAAGAGCGCAAAACATCGCGCCCAGTAGACAAGAGGGGCCGGATGGATCCGGCCCAAATAAAAAGTAAAATGAGACACGGAAATAAGAACAACCACCTCAGCCGCACGAAAAGCCATCGCAGTGCGCTGATGTCCAACATGGCGAGCTCCCTGATCATCCACAAGCGGATCAACACCACGCTGGCCAAAGCAAAAGCGCTCCGCACCTTCGTCGAGCCCCTGATCACGCGCGCGAAACCGGTTGCGACGAAAGTCGAAGACACGCACAACCGCCGCATCGTGTTCAGCTACCTCGGCAACAAGCAGGCTGTAGCCGAGCTCTTCAAAGAAGTGGGACCGAAAGTAGCCGACCGCCCGGGTGGATACACCCGCATCATTCGCTACAGCATCAGCACCAGCCCGAGCCCGACGGCAAAACGCCGAATGGACAACGCCGACATGTGCCTGATCGAGCTGGTCGATTTCAACGAGCTTCTCCTCAACACCAAAGGTGAAGGCAAGAAAGCAGCAAAAACAACCCGTCGTGGCCGTGGCAAGACCAAGAAAGCCGCAGAAAACACGGAAAACACCGAAACGGCCGCCGAGGACAAAAGTGAATAAGTTGTCAGCAATTTCATTTTACGACGAAAACGGGATGAGGTATTTTTGCCTCATCCCGTTTTTGTTTTCTAACAACCTGTAGACTGTGGAAGAGAAGGAAACCATCCCGAAAGCTTTCGGGACCATCCGGCCGAAATATGTTGCGCTCCCGCCCGCCATTCTCCTGCTCGAGGACGGCACCGTGTTTCGCGGCAAGGCCGCAGGCGCGATCGGCACGACGACGGGAGAAATTTGTTTTAATACCGGCATGTCCGGCTACCAGGAGATTTTTACCGACCCATCCTACTACGGGCAGATCCTCGTGGCGACCAACGTGCACATCGGGAATTACGGGATCAGGGACGAAGAGATCGAATCGAACGGCATTAAGATCGCCGGGCTGGTCTGCAAAAAATTCAGCGAAACCTATTCCCGCCCGCTTGCGCATAAATCCATCAAGGAATATTTCGTCGAGCAGAACGTGGTCGGCATTTGCGAGGTCGACACGCGCGCCATCGTCCGTCACATCCGCCAGGCCGGTGCGATGAACGCCATCATTTCCAGCGAGATCCTCGACGTGAATGTGCTGAAGGAAAAACTGGCCAAAGTGCCGTCGATGGCGGGTCTCGAGCTTTCCTCCAAAGTCACCACGAAAGAAGCATACACTGCGGGCGATCCTGCCGCAAAATTCCGAGTGGCGCTGTTCGACGTCGGCGCAAAAACGAACATCATCCGCTGTCTCACCGAGCGAGGCTGCTACGTCAAAGTGTTCCCCATGACCACTCCTGCTGCCGAAATGCTGGCCTGGGAACCGGACGGCTTCATGATCTGCAACGGCCCCGGCGATCCCGGCGCCATGCCCAATGAAACCAAAACGGTCAAAGCGATCATTGACAGCAACATTCCCACATTCGGCATCTGCCTCGGTCACCAGCTCATCGCCCAGGCGTTCGGGCTGACCACGTACAAGATGCACAACGGCCACCGCGGGATCAACCACCCGGTAAAAAACATCATCACGGGAAAAAGCGAGATCACTTCGCAGAACCACGGTTTCGCCGTGCGCCCGGAAGACGTCGCCAAAGACAAGAACATCGAGATCACGCACGTCAACCTCAACGACAATACGATCGAAGGCATCCGCCACAAGGTGAAAAAAGTGTTCTGCGTGCAGTATCACCCCGAATCATCACCGGGACCGCACGATTCACGTTATCTCTTCGATCATTTCGTCGATGCGATGGAAAGTGTGAAGAAAAAGCAGAAAGTCTGAATCTTTATTAGGGGCGGATCGATCCGACCCTAATGAAAAAAATCTCCGAATCCAATGAGCTTTATTGCCCAGGTCCAGGCCCGCCAGATCCTTGATTCACGCGGGAATCCCACCATTGAAGTCGACGTCATCACAACCACCGGAACGCTGGGCCGTGCTGCTGTTCCTTCCGGCGCTTCCACCGGCACGCATGAAGCGGTCGAGCTTCGCGACGGCGACAAAAAAAATTACCTCGGCAAAGGCGTGCTCAAAGCGGTGAACAACGTCAACACCACGATCCGCGAGGAGCTGAACGGTTCCTACATTTACGACCAGGCAGGCATCGACGCGAAAATGATCGCGCTCGACGGGACGCTGAACAAGGCAAACCTCGGCGCCAATGCGATCCTCGGGGTTTCCCTCGCAGTTGCCAAAGCGGCCGCGGAAGAGCAGGGCCAGCCCCTTTACCGTTATGTCGGCGGGGTGAATTCCATGCTGCTGCCGATCCCGATGATGAACATCCTCAACGGCGGCGCGCATGCCGACAACAGCATCGACTTCCAGGAGTTCATGATCATGCCCGTGGGCGCGGCGGCGTTCAGCGAAGGGCTGCGCATGGGAACGGAAGTGTTCCACCACCTCCGCCAGGTGCTCAAGGATAAAGGGCTGTCCACCAACGTCGGCGACGAAGGCGGGTTTGCGCCGAACATCAAAAGCAATGAAGAAGCGATCGAATACGTGCTGAAAGCCATTGAGAACGCGGGCTACAAGCCGGGCGAAGATATTTTCATCGCGATGGACGCGGCGGCTTCCGAGTTTTACGACGCAGCTTCGAAGAGCTACATTTTCAAAAAGTCCGACGGCCGCAAGCTTTCCGGCGATGAAATGGTGGCGTACTGGGCGGAATGGACGAAAAAATATCCCATCCTTTCCATCGAAGACGGCCTTGCGGAAGACGACTGGGAAAGCTGGGGAAAACTCACGGAAACGATCGGCCACAACGTGCAGCTGGTCGGCGACGACCTGTTCGTGACCAACACCGACCGGCTGGCAAAAGGCATCGAGAACGGTATTGCCAATTCCATCCTCGTGAAGGTCAACCAGATCGGTTCGCTGACGGAAACGATCGACGCGGTGCAGATGGCGCATACGAATTCCTATACCAGCGTGATGAGCCACCGTTCCGGGGAAACCGAGGACACGACGATCGCGGATCTTTCCGTGGCGCTGAGCTGCGGGCTGATCAAAACCGGGTCGGCCTCCCGTTCCGACAGGATCGCCAAGTACAACCAGCTGCTGCGCATCGAAGAGCAGCTTGCCGGCTCGGCGCGTTACCTCGGAAAGCAGTTCAAGTACGTTCCGTAGCGGCGGTTAAACCTCAAAGGTCTCAGCCGCTCGTGCGCCGGAGACCTTTGAGGTTTTAGAAATAGAAGATTTTCCCTGCTTCCCGTCTGCCGTAAGACAAAAAACTCACTAAATTTAGTGCAGCGTCCAGATCGTTATCGGGACCGCTACAATTGCACGCTGCCAATACTGATTTTATGGATACCCTCAAGGAGAAGTTCATCGCGAAGGCCAGACCGATGGCCGCAGAAGTGAAAGCGATCATCAAAGAGCACGGTGATAAAAAGCTCGGTGAATATACGGTCGCCCAGGTTTACCAGGGCATGAAAAGCATGACCGGTCTCGTGACCGAAACGTCGAAGCTCGACCCGGAAGAAGGAATTCGTTTCCGCGGTTATTCCATTCCCGAGCTGCGCGAGAAATTACCGAAAGCGCCCAACGGAACGGAGCCGCTCCCTGAAGGAATTTTTTACCTCATGCTCGTCGGCGAACTGCCCACGGAGGAGGAAGTCTACAACATCAGCAACAACTGGGCGCGCCGCGCAATCGTTCCGAAGCACGTTTTCGATACGATCGACAAGCTGCCCGGGTCCACGCACCCGATGACGATGTTCAGCATCGCGGTGATGGCGATGCAGACGGAATCGCTTTTTGCAAAAGCATACCGCGAAGGCATCAGCAAAAAAGAATACTGGGATTACGTTTACGAAGATTCGATGAACCTGATCGCGCGCCTTCCGCGTGTGGCAGCGTACATCTATCGCAAAAAATACAAGAACAACGATCACATCGAACCCGATCCGAAGCTCGACTGGGCGGCGAACATCGCGCACATGCTCGGCTACGACGAGTTCGACGTGAAGCGCCTCATGCGCCTGTACATGACGATCCACGCCGACCACGAAGGAGGAAACGTTTCCGCGCACACCACGCACCTCGTCGGTTCCGCATTGTCCGATCCGTACCTCGCGTTCGCTGCAGGCATGAACGGCCTCGCCGGCCCGCTCCACGGCCTCGCCAACCAGGAAGTGATCTCCTGGATACTCAAGATGCGCGAAGAGATCGGCACCGATCTCCCGAGCGAAAAGCAGATCGAGGAATACATCAAAAAAACGCTCGAGAACGGCCGCGTCGTGCCGGGCTACGGCCACGCGGTGCTCCGCAAGACCGACCCGCGCTTCACCGCGCAGCAGGATTTTTACAACCGCTACATCAAGAACGCGAAAGGCGTTGACCCGCTCTGCGAGATCGTGCAGACGATCTACAAAGTGGCGCCGCCGATCCTCGAGTCGACCGGCAAGATCAAGAACCCGTGGCCGAACGTCGACGCGCATTCCGGCGCGCTGCTGATGCATTTCGGGATCGTCGAATTCGATTTCTACACCGTGCTCTTCGGCGTGTCGCGCTCACTCGGCGTGCTCGCATCGCTGATCTGGGACCGCGCACTGGGCCATCCCATCGAACGCCCGGGCTCCATCACCACGCAAGGCATCAAGAAGAAGATCGGGTTGCCGGTGGCTTAAAAAAATGATGTGCAGATGTGCGGATATGCAGATGTGCCGATGCGCACGGGCGGCCGCACAGGAGTTCTGGAATAAGAT
Organism: uncultured Chryseobacterium sp.; assembly: GCA_966211705.1. Taxonomy (GTDB): domain Bacteria; phylum Bacteroidota; class Bacteroidia; order Palsa-965; family Palsa-965. Next base: position 82,436 of record CBIHOC010000007.1, on the reverse strand, counting down.
TCGAATGCCTGCTTTATGAGCGGGCATTTTTTTGATGTGGAACTCCGTGTCTCCCTGGTTTATTTCACATGCACCACGTACCGGAAGCCCAGCGTGCAATGGGCCTTGTCCGGGTCAACGAAAGTTTTCGCGTTCATGCCGGCGGGATTTTTTGTGCCCGCGTTCCCGTAGCGTTCGTCGAACCAGTTGGCGCCGCGCACGAGCTTCCCGTTCTTCGCGTTGAAGGTGTTGAAATAGTGTTCGCGTTTTCTTTCGAGCTGCGCATCTTCCGCCGGGACGGAGAATAACATTTTCAGCCGCATCTCGAACGCCGGCAGCCACGAGGAATAATCTTCTTCCAGCCATTCCGAAACGTTGCCGCCCATGAAAGAGATGCCGTTGCCGTCGAGCTGTGTAAGAAGAACAGTTTTGTCCACCTCCACGGGCGACTTGTTTCTTTCCCAGTGGCTGACCAGTTTTTTCGCTTTCCTGACTTTCTCAAGGTCAGCGGGCGCTGTGTAGCGGAACGGGTCGAGTGAAGAGGTATGGAAATTGTCCATGTAGTTTTCCCGCTGTTTTGTCCAATAATACCAGCTCGTTTTCACCTGGTAACGTTTCCCGTTTTTTTCGATGATGGTATCACGATAGTGCATTCGCGACGGGACGTATTCTTTTAGATAAATCGCACCCCCGCGATAATACAAGTCGGGCGAACCTTCTTCCGGGAGCTCTTCCATCGTTGAATCGACGAGCATCCTTATTTCCTCATTCACAAACGTCATCGAATCCAGCCGCAGGTCCGTCAGCCAGCTGTGATCGGCGAAAGCGCTCCAGTTCCCGCCGTACGAGCTGATCTTCCCGTCTTTCACCTGCGACGTTGCGGCAATTTCCCATTCGATCTCCGTCGGTAACGCGTATTCGATCTTCAGTTTTATTCCTTTTGCATCCAGTTTCTGCTGTTCCATTTTTGTTTTCCAATGCAGAAATGCTTTTGCCTGGAGGTAATTAATTCCTACAACAGGATAATCGTCGAACGCAGGATGCCAGAAATAAAGATTGGTGGCGAATTCCACTTCACGCCCCGGGAAATCATGCACCCAGCAAAGCGTGTCGGGATAAATGTTGAGCACGTACCGGAAACGATCGCCGTTTTCTTCCGCGATATAATCGTAAATCAGCTTGCGCGTGTCGATCTCTTTGCGGGAATAAAAACGTTCTGCGGGAGGAAGATAGAGGCTATGCAATGCGGCTTTGTAATCCTCGCTGTCCGTATCCCAGAGTATTTTCTGCTTCCAGTTCAACGGCGGAGGCGAAGGACATTCAAAATAATCCATGGAGTCGTATCCGTGCTTTTTGATAAATGCTTTCAGCAGGATGTTCTCAGGAATAATATAAACATCCTCATATCCATTATTCGCCAAAATCCGCATTGCCACTGAATCCCGCACCCAGTGCACGAATTCGCGATACTCCGCATTCGTCACTTCATGCTTTTTAAAATAAAACGGTTGCGTGTATTGCGCGAGCACGCCCGTTGTAAAAAGATGAATGGAATAAATGCTGTCGACGTAGTTTTTTGTTCTGTCGGTATGGAAACGAAGCGAAGGCGGGTGCGACTGGTTGTTGACATGGAACAAATTTCCTTCCCGTTCGCCCATGCAGTGCTGCACGGCGTCGCTGAAATACACGCAATCGTCAATGCGTAATGGCGGAGCTACCTGCTTCATCTGAGCAACCGTCGTTTCCCTGAAACGCTCCCTGGATGGCGAGTCCAGCACTTCGGGCAAATAGTAATTCACGAGAAACGCCTTCGGCTCGTACCTGGGAACTGTTCTATTTTCCCTGATGTAAATTTGGTCAGACACCTGGGCCGGGGAAGCTATGCTGAATACCAGGATGAATAATAAGATGGTAAAACGCATGTGCAGGGGTGTCTGTTGAGAACGCAGTTTCGTGTCGAAAAGTATAACCTGCTCTTTGAGAAAAGATACTTAAACGTCTCCCCACATCCTCAACAAATTGCTCCACGCCTGCAGCAGCACCTGCGTGGCCTGTCCCTGCGGGTCTTTCGCCATTAATTCCTCCTGCACGCGTTTCACATCGGCCAGCACCTGGCGCTGCTCCGCGGAACGCACCGTGCACTGGAACCACGCCACCGCCACGCGCCGCACGCCGCTGCGCACTGGGTTCACGTAATGCAAATACTGGCACGGGTACACCACAGCCTCACCCGCAGCGGGCTTGTAGGATGTTTCCGTTTCACCTGCGCAGATCACCAGCTCGCCGCCTTCGTACGTGGCGGGATCGTCGAGGAAGATCGTCATCGCAAGGTCGGTGCGGATGGGGGGATTACCCATGACGGGGCTGTCGACGTGTTTGCCGTAGCCCATTCCCGGCTCGCATTTGCTGATGAGGAACGGGTAAGCTTTTGAAGCGTACAGCGTGGTGTGAAATTTCGGTTCCGCGACTACTGCATTACCGATGATCTGCTGGAGCTGCGGGAGGATGGTGCGGTCGTTGATGTCGATCTGCAGGTTGTTCTTCACTACTTTCGCAGAATCCGAAGCGGTGGTTTTGCCGTCGACGAAGGGCGCGTTTGCAAGCAGGAGGTTGATGTGCTGCACAGCTTCGGGGCTGAGCAGGCGGAAACGGTGGACGTGCTGGGAGAATTGCATGATGAGAGTTTGAAAAACTTATTTCTGCCTTTGGGAGTTCAATTCGTTAAGAAACTTTTTCCCGCTTTGGGCAATGAAGTTGTCGATTTCAGTTTTGGAAAGAAGCTCGCTATAGTTTTTTGTAATGGTTGTGCCTCGGTAATCAATAATGCTGTATTCAACGGACGAAAAGCGGATTTCAGTGTGGAAAGAGGCTGAATTGCCATATCGTTTCATGTTGCTAAAATTTCTTTCTATGCGTATAAGATCAAGATTCTCCTGCATCCCCCAAACTGAATTGAGTAAACCAATAAGTTCTTGAGTATTATGAAATGGGTATATGGATCGAGAAATTTTATAAGTCATATTAAAATCCGCTGACACGAAAAGGACATCGAATTTTTTTGATTCTTCAAGTATTTTTTCAATAAAATATTTGAGAGAATTATCCCAAAGCTCTTTCAAAACTTCAGATGATTTTACAACCTCTCCTTCCCTTACCTCGATCTTTCTTCTCAGCAACTCAATTTCCTTCGTCAGTTCATCTGACTCATCAATCGGTCTTCCTTCAATCACATCCAGCACCAGCTGCTGCGAGCGAATAAGCAGGTCGGCCATAAACCCGTAGAATAAATCCGGGGAACCTCCATAGCCCTGGATATCGGCAAGGTATTGGTAATAGCGCGTCTTCTCATCAAGACGAATAATTACCGGCGGGTAGCCGAATGCGATCAGGAGCAAATTCGTGAAAATGCGGCAGGTGCGCCCATTCCCGTCATAAAACGGATGAATGGAAATGTACCGGAGGTGAAATTCGAAGGCGACAATGGCAGGATGAGGAGCGTCTTTTTTACCGGAAACGATGGCATCGACAGCTGCGTTTGTTTTGTTCAGCAACTCGTGCATCTTTTCCGGCACTTCCGGGTGCGGTGTGAAATCGAATTTTTCTCCTTTGTAATTAATAATATGATTGTTGACATTCTTCCACTGCCCGATTTTTTTCTGCTGTTCCGGGTTTTCCTCATGCATAATGGCGCGGTGAATATCCATAATGCGTTTTTCCGATAAGCGGGCATCGCCTTTCCCGATCTGCAGCAAGCTTGTAATGACTTCATCATGCCCTTTCATCTCCAGCACGTCTTTCAGCGGCTTTCCCTTTACATCAATGTTTCTTACCATGATGCTCCGGGTTTCTTCCTTCGTCAGTGAATTCCCTTCCATGATGTTGGAATGGTAATTCCAGTCGAGTCGGAAGCGGTAGTTGATCCTGTCGAGGATGGGTTTATCCAGCTTGCCATAGGATGCTATTTTTTCCTGCAGCTCATCGATTTGGCGGAGTTTTTCCTTTAATCCGGGCATAATGCTTAAAAGTACAAAGCCGACAGGAATCCACCTCTTTTTGTGACTTTTTTACTTTCCTGCATTATAAAAACGCGCGCCCCAAATGTTAACTTTGAACTTATGAATAACCCACTGCATCGATTGCTCCGGCTGGCTGCCGGAATTGTGTTTTTTGTCCCGGTCACGGTGTTTGCGCAGCCCCCGCAGCAACCCAACATGGACAATTACAAGCCGGCGCGTTCCAACGGTCCACTGCCTCCCGAATTTACCACACCCACCATCCAGAAATACGAAAAGGCGAAAGCGAACATCCAGACGACCGACAAAGAGATGCAGAAAGCCGAAGAGCTTTTTTACCTGCAGACCAATTATTCGGTGGACCAGATGCGCTTCAGCGGCTCCGTGCTGGTGAACGACACGATGGGGCAATACGTGAACCGTGTTGCCGACACATTGCTGCTCCGCCAGGATCCGGAACTGCGGAAGAAGCTGAACTTTTACGTGCTGCGCTCTCCCGTGGTCAACGCGTTCGCCACCGACCAGGGCGCGATCTTCGTCACCGTGGGGTTGCTTACCCGCCTGCACAACGAAGCGGAGCTGGCGTACGTGCTCGCGCACGAGATCATTCACTACAAGCGCCACCACGTGCTGACCGGTTATGTCGAAGGCGTGAAAGCGCGTGAAGGCATCGGGCAGTATGAGGCGACGACGTACGAGAACCGTTTTCTCAAACGCCACCGCTATGCCCGCAGCCAGGAATCGCAGGCGGATGAAGAAGGGTTTGAATTGCTGCTGGCTTCCAATTACGATCCCCGCGCGGCGATCGGCGCGTTCGACATCCTCGCGATGGCCGATCACCCGTTCAGCGACACGACGTTCTCCAAGTCATTTTTCGAAACCGAATACCTCGCATTTCCCTCGAAGTTCCAGCCCGACACGGTGAAGGCGCCCGAGCCGCAGGATGAAGACGAGGACGACGATCTTGCCACGCACCCGAGCGTGTACAAGCGCCGCAAAGCGATGATCCGCCGGTTCAACAAAGCGGCAGATACGACCGGCTCGAAGTACCTCGTTTCCGAAACGCAATTCTGGCGCATAAAAACGATGGCGCGTTTCGAGGAAATTTCCGAGCACACGGCCGGCGGCGAGTTCAATGCATCGCTGTATTCGAACTACGCGATGCAGAAACATTATCCCGACAACCGTTACCTCGAAAAGGAAATGGTGCGGACGCTGTACGCGAGCGTGATCAAGAAGAACCGCATGTTCTCGTACGACGATCTTTCGGAGCTGCTGCAGATGCTGTTCACCGGCGCGTTCGAGGACGATGAGAAACCCGTGGGCGAGCAGGGCAGGCTGAACGCGTTCGTACGGAAGACGGATGCCGCGGGCTGGAACGTGGCGGCGCTGCAATATGCGTGGACGATCCACGAACGTTATCCGGATGACCCCGATATCACGCTCTGGTGTGAAGGATTGTTCCGCGAGCTGACCGTGAAGAACGAGCTGCGCATGGACGATTTCGAGACATCCGATTCCACGTTCTTCGTCATCGGGAACAAAGCCGCCGCCGATTCCACGATCGCGAAAAAATTGAAAGGCGATACGCCGCTGGCCCGTTTCCAGGGCGCTGTAGACCACCTCGACCGCGATTCGCTGGAGGATTTCCATTACTGGCAATATGCGTTCGTGGATCACCTGGAAGATTCCGCATTCGTGCAGTTATTCCGGGCGGCCATACTGTATGCCGACAGCCTCGAGCTCGACGATTCGCTCTGGGACGACAAGAGCAGCAAAGAACGAAAGGCGATACGGAAGGAAGAGAAAGAGGACGTTTACGGCCCGCAGGGCATGAGCAAGGTCGTGGCGGTCAATCCCATCTTCATTGCGTATGACGACCGCGAGGCGAATTTCGATATGGATGTGCTGAAAACGCTTGACGGGCGCGCCATGCTCATCGGCGAGATGAAAGCAAGCGCGCAGCGGCTGAGCATGGATATCGCCGTGCTCGACGCCGACGGGATCGATTCGGGCAGCGTGGACCGTTTCAACGACCTGGTGACCGCGAGCGAGTGGTTCGACCAGCGTTCCGATTACGGCGACAACCAGATCCTGCCGTACCCGCAGGAAGAGATGAAAAAGCTCGCAGCGAAATACGGAACAAACTATTTCATGTGGTCGGCTTACATCACCGAAACGTCCAAACGCCGCGGCACGGTGATGCGCGCGCTCAGCCTGGTTGCGCTTCCGCTCGCGCCGCACATTGCGTACCGCCTTGCCACGCCGCGCCAGAACGTGTACTACATCGCGATCATTTACGACATCACCACGGGAAAGCCGGTATTCGTGCAGCGCACGGAAATGACCAACCAGCGGCCCACGAAAAGCCGCATGCGCCTCCACGTCTTCGACCTGATGCGCACGCTTTCAACCCCCAAAAAAGCAAAACAATGAGAAAGCTGCTTCTCCTCTCCGTGCTGTTCCTTGCAACGGAAACGCTCAGCGCAAACCCGGGCAACGGCGGTTATCTCGGCCACCGCGTGATCGTGGGCGGTGAGTTCGCCTATGCGCCGTTCTATTCCTCGCTGAAAGATTTCGCGACAAAATACAACCTCCAGTACGGCGGAAACCTCGGCGTGATCGTCGGCAGGCGCTCGCAGCTGAACTTCTCGTACAACATGTGGTCGCTCAACGGCAACGAGCTGTTCAGCGATTATTTTGTGGCCGGTGATCGCATCAAAGGCACGCAATACGGCGCCACGCTGCGCACGTTCCGCAAGAAGCGCGGCGGACTGGCGCCCATCGGCAAGTTTTACGACATCGGTCTCAGCTATTCGCAGAACAAAGTGACGCTTTCAACGGGCAACCCGAATTACGTCGATGCTTCGTCATTCACCGAACCGGTTCCCGGCGATGCCGACGTCCTGTCGGCCCACGTTGCGTTCGGCACGCAGATGGTCTTCTGGGACCGCGTCGTGGCGAATACGGGCTTGCGTTTCGGGGCACCGGCTCTTGTCATCAAGGACGACAAATCGAACTTTATGTTCAACCGTTTCCTCCTGAAAGAAGCATTCTCCGTTTTCTTCGGCGTGGGAGTTTTGATCTGATGCCGGTTGCAATGAAGCCCGCCGGGATCCGCGCAGCGTTGTCCATGTCGCGGAAAAAAAAGTCTGTGATCCGTATGCGGACAAGCTTGCCGGACAAAGATGTTTTTGACGGTATTGTTTTGCATGTCACCCGGTCGATTGTTGTCTTCCGGCAGATCGCAGATTTAGAACTTGACGGCGTTGTGTTCCTTCCCTTTGGGAAGATCTCTTCTGTCAGGGTTGGAAAGTTCGAAGAGGCCACGGGCAAAGTCCTCGGTTTCAACGGAGAGCTGAAAAAGCTACAGAAGCTGCCGTGGATCAAAAAGATCAGTACTTTCAGGGAATTGATGAAGGTGTTGTCGCGTGATAATTTCTGGCCGGTAGTTGAAATGAACCATAAAGGAGAATCAGCTTTGTATATTGGGCCGATCCTGCAAACCACCACAAGATGGTTTTACCTGTATTGCTATGATGCCACCGGCAAATGGGAGAAGGGATATACGCTCAGGTATAATGAGATCAGCAAAGTTGAATTTTACGACCGGTATTCGCATCACTTCAATAATTATATGGACACGTTGCCTCCTCCCAAAGAATACAGGGAGAGGAAAAAATGACTGTTGGACTTTCCGCAACATTTCTCTTCCTGGTTTCATATCGCGATTCCCGGCTTTATTTAGCGTATCTTTAGCATCAACGACTACAGGCTCTTGGCCTGGTTTCCCCTTTTTCGTCTGTTTGCGTTCACCAACCCTGCAAGGCGTGAGCGGTTTCTAAATCCTACGGATGAAGCTTTATATCAAATTTATGGTGAGCCTGCGTTGCAAAATGCTGGTGAAAGAAGAGTTGAAAAAACTTGGCTTGCGTTATGTCGTTGTCGATCTCGGCGTAGTGGAGATCCTGGAAGATATCACCCAGGCCCAGCATGAGCAGCTGAAAACCAATTTGCTCCGCTCGGGGCTGGAACTGCTGGACAACAAAAAAGCGATCCTGATCGAGAAGATCAAGAACGTGATCACGGAAATGATCCATTACACCGACGAGCTGCCGAAAGTGAATTTTTCCGAATACATCAGTGAAAAGCTGAACCACGATTACACATACTTGTCCAACATTTTTTCGGAGGTGAAAGGCATTACGATTCAGCAGTTCATTATCATCCACAAAATCGAACGTGTGAAAGAACTGTTGCTGTACGACGAGCTCAACCTCACCGAAATCTCCTACAAGCTTCACTACAGCAGCGTTGCGCACTTATCCAACCAGTTCAAGAAAGTCACCGGCCTTTCCCCTTCTTTTTACAAGCAGCTGAAGCAAAAGCGCATGGGGAATCTCGAAAACGTGTGATTTATGTAAATTTCCTGCAGAAGATTGTAATGTTTTCGCCCGCCCGCGTCCTCACCTTTGTGTACCGGCTTCTCCTCCCTGGAAGCGTCATTACAGAAATTAACACAAAGTCTTATGAATACGATTATTTATAGTGCAGCAGGGATCATCGCGCTCGTCGCAATCGCATTTTTGTTTACGTACATCGAAACGTTCCGCGACATCAAATGGAAAGACAGGCTCGCAAGGATCCGTGAATTTACAGGCTACCGCACCAGGGCCGGCGGAATTATCCGCAGCGAGAAAATTACGGAGAAGAAAAAATTTCCAGCGTACCCGCTTGGGATCGACATGCCCGTGATCTGAAAACAAATTGCGTGAATGTGTGATTTGTGTAAGTTTTTCCCATAAGAATGTAACGCAGTCACGTGTGCCTGACCTGATCTTTGTTTGTGGTTATTTATTCAATTATGATTATTTATTCAGTTTTAATAATCAGGATGATGGAAAAGACACGAAATGAAGCCGGAGAAGGTTTCGCAATGCCCGGTTACTGGCGCGCACAGGCAAAGTGGCTCAAGGAAAAATTTTCGGAGCTGTCCGGCGCGGAGCTGAAATTCAGGCTGCTGCGAAAGACGAGCTTCCCGGAAAAGACATGAGATGACGGGCGACGAAGCAGGACTGAAAATTCTGCGAAATGCAAAACAAAAAACGGCAGGAACCGCAACCTGCTTTTTTAATGAGAGCTCACTAATTCCGATGACAGTGGAAAATTCAAAGATCGAACCTGACGCGTTCAGTATTGCGGGACTGCTGGATTACCTGCCTAATTCCATCGTGATCAAAACGATCATCCGGCGGACGACCGGGAGCATCAGCGCGCTTGCGTTCGATATCGGCGAAGTGATGACCGGGAAAATTCTGCCTTACGCCACTTTCATCCAGGTGATCGACGGGCGTGCTGAGATCGTGATCGACTACAAATCCAACCTGCTGGAAACCGGCCAGTCGATCATCATTCCCGCCAATTCCCGCAACACGATAAAAGCTCATGTGCGGTTCAAAATATTGTCGACCGTCATTAAAAGCGGGTACGAAGAAGTGATCTGATTGCGTTATTCTATATGATAAGAACCGTTCTGCATTTTGCGGGACGGTTTTTTTTATTTGACCGCATGGGGTGATAATTCCCCGTGTGTGAATGATGTAACATATTGAAATCATTCTGTAACATGCGCGGGTTTGCGATGTCGCACCTTTGACCTATGAAGATGGATACACGCATTACAGAAACTTTAGCGCCCGTGCTGTTCGTTCAGCTGTCGCCCGCATCATTGCTCTTCTACCGCTTCTCCTCTTGTTTTGATAAACAGGCTTTCGAAAAAAAGGAAAACTACTGGAAGTCGAAGATCCTTAAAATTAAAATGAAGATAAAAGGGTTGTACCCCGAGCTGCTCGCGCCGCTGAACGGAATTTCCATCAGGATTCCCGGTGCGATGCATCCGATGAGCGAGCTCAGGAGGCTCAGGGCGTACCATGATGCTGTCTATACGATGGTGAACGATTATGTCTTCGTGGCATTGCTCAGTCGCAAGCCCGGCACTGCAAAAGCTGCAGTCCGTCAACATTCCCTTTAACACACCCCGGCATTACAACCTGTTTTGCCTGCACTCACAATAACCTGTACCCAATGAAAACCAAATTACTTTGCATCACGTCGGCGATCGCTTTATTCAGCTTGCCGGCCCTGGTCTTCGCACAACCTGCTCTCGGCACCGCCGTTGAATTCGTGCTTTTCTCCTCCAACGGCGCCGTCACCAACACGGGCATTTCACACCTTACCGGCAATGTCGGCACGAACAGCGGTTCCTCCACGGGATTCGGCAACGTGAACGGTAAAATGCACGACAACGACGGCGCAAGCGCGCAATGTTCGGCCGACCTGCTGATCGCGTACAACCAGCTCAACAGCACGGTGCCGACGAATTTTCCTGCGCCGCTGCTGGGCAATGGCCAGGTGCTGATCGCCGGGGTGTATTCGATCTCCGGCGCCGCAACGCTCAACCTTACGCTTGTGCTCGATGCGCAGAATGATCCCAATGCCGTATTTATTTTCCAGGTGCAGGGTCCGCTGTCGACCAACGCGGATGCAAAAGTGAAGCTCGTCAACGGCGCGCTTGCGTGCAACGTATACTGGAAAGTGGAAGGGCTGGTGAGCATGGCTTCCGGCACGACCATGCGCGGCACGATCATCGCGAACAACGCGGCGATCAACATGAGCACGGGCGATACGCTCGAAGGGAGGGCGCTTTCCACCACGGGAGCCGTCACGGTGAACGGCGTGATGGCCTACACGCCCATCGGCTGCGGAAGTCCTGTGCTCAACGGCCCGGTTGCGCCGTCGCTCGGAGCGGCCGGCTGCTACGCGATTTTTTCTTCCAACGGCGCGGTTTCCAACTCGGGTGTGACCACCATTACCGGTGACGTGGGAAGCAACAACGGGCCTGTTACCGGCTACAATCCCGGCCTGATCACAGGCACGCTTCACACCGTGCCGGACGCTTCGACCGCCGCATGTGCCGCCGACCTGCTGGTGGCCTACAATTACATCAACGTCCTGCCTTACGACATCGAGCTGCTGTATCCCGCGCAATTCGGAAATAATCTTGTGCTGACACCGCATACGTATGTGATGAACGGGGCTGTGACCTTCACCGACACGCTTTATCTCAATGCGCTGGACAATCCTGCTGCGGTGTTCGTGATCCAGGTTTTCGGCGCGTTCTCCACGAGCACGTATTCGAAAGTCGTGCTGATCAACGGCGCGCAGGCGGAGAACGTGTACTGGAAAGTGGAAGGCGCTGTGAGCATCAACGACTATTCGGTTTTCTGCGGAACGTTGATCTGCAACAACGGCGCGCTCGGCGCGATCAATACCGGCGTCGTGCTGAACGGGCGCGCGCTGACCACCTCGGGCGCATTGTCGACGACGGCTGTTAATGCTGTCGCCTCACCGATACCTTCGGATTGCACGACACTTGGAATTTCTAACGGGGATGTGGAAACAAATCCGGCGGTGACGATCTACCCGAACCCGTTCACGACTGCAGCCACGATCGTCATCAATGATGTTTCCCTGGTGAACAACTGCGAATTGCGGATCTACAACGTGCTCGGGCAGGAAGTGATCTTTACTGCGCTGACACAACAATCGACTTTGCTCGATGCGAGCGTTTTGCCTTCCGGCGCCTATTTCTTCAGCGTGACCGCCGAAGGCATTGCCATCCAGTCGGGACGCATCATCTCACAAAATTAAACTCACGCCGGTCCGCCGGAAAAATAACTACGATTATGAAGAAGAACATTATTTACATCATGACCGCGCTCCTGTCGTTCAGCTTCCTGCCCGGAACTGCGACTGCTTCAACGCAGCCCGTGCAAACCGCGCTGACCGGCGATTCGCTCACTCCCGCGCAGGCCGACCGGTCGACGCTCAGCACCGGTGAGATGAACGCACAGAATATGGAAACCGCAGTTCACGGGAAAGCATCAGACGGCGGGCACGGCGGCATTTACATTTCCGTAGGCGCGCTTATCATTATCATCCTGCTGTTGATCATTCTCCTTTAACAACGCACGCCACCTTTTCGTGCCGGCATTCCACCAGGAAAAACGATTTCCAAAAGTCACAGCTTCTCCCGCTGTGACTTTTGCTTTTGTGGAACCCCTGGACTTTCATGCGCCTTTATGAATGTGTTTCATTTGCTGAAATGCGTGAAAAGAATTTTTCCTGTGGAATAACTTCCCCTGCAGGCAATGAATAGTGGGAATGATGTAACATATTGAAAATGTTGTGTAACACATTGCCATAACCGATCGCGCACCTTTGCCAAGTGAATCAGTATTCACATACCGGTAACCCGGGATATAAAAACAAGAACATGAAAAAGCTAATTAAAGTAACCGGCATATTGTCTCTTCTTCTTGCATCGCAATCGCTGATCGCCCAGGAAGCAGACGTGGATTCCCGCGGGAATTTCGCATTCGGTATTAAAGCCGGCATGAACTATTCCAACGTGTGGGACGAGCAGGGAGAGGATTTCAGGGCTGATGCCAAAGCGGGTTTTGCAGGCGGCATGTTCGTCGCGATCCCTTTCGGAAAATTTATCGGTTTCCAGCCAGAATTCCTGGTGTCGCAGAAAGGCTTCAAAGCTTCCGGCACGCTGTCGGGATCACCGTACTCCTTTTCCAAAACGACCACCTATATCGACGTCCCGCTTTATTTCCAGGTAAAACCGGTCGAAGTTTTTGCGATCGTCTTCGGTCCGCAATATTCCTTCCTCGTCCACGAGAAGAACAGCTACACCTACGGGGCGAACAGCAGCGTGCAGGAGCAGGAATTCAACAACGATAATATCCGGAAGAACATCCTCGGCTTTTCTGCCGGCGCCGACATCATCGTTTCCCACGTGGTCGTGTCCGGGAGAATGGGCTGGGATTTCCAGGCCAACCATGGCGACGGCTCGTCTTCCACGCCGCGTTATAAAAACAAGTGGCTCCAGTTCACCGTCGGGTTCAAGATCTGACCGCACGACCGCGCTTTTAACAGTTCACTAAATACGCATATGAAAAAAGTACTGCTTGCTTCGTTTATTTTTCTCATCCTGTTCAGCTCGCGCAGCGTCGCCCAGGAAACTCCGGAATCCTACGGCAACACGCTCAACCTCGGCTTCGGCATCGGGTATTACGGGTATGTCGGCCACTCCCTGCCGGTCATTCACGCCGACTATGAATTCAACGTCGCCCGGAACTTTACGCTTGCGCCATTCATCACGGTTTACACGTACAAGAATTATTACTACTGGGGAAGCCCGAACCATCCGTACAGGGATTATCACTACCGCCAGACCGTGATCCCGGTAGGTGCAAAAGGGACTTACTATTTCGACCAATTGCTCGGCGCCGGATCGCGGTGGGATTTTTACCTCGCGGCCTCGCTCGGATTTGCCATCCGGAAGACCGTGTGGGAAAGCGGTTACTACGGTGAATCGACTGTAGTGACGCGTAGCTCCAGCGGACTTTACCTCGACGGGCACATCGGCACCGAATATCATTTCAACGACAAGCTCGGGCTGTACCTCGATCTTTCAACCGGTCAATCGATGATCGGCCTCGCGTGCCATTTCTAGACCTCATTCTCCTTCAAATCAAATTTCTCATAACGATAAAAATGAAAGCCAATTTTAAAATTTCAGTAGTGCTCCTCCTTCTTGCCTGCATGGCGCTTCCTGCGCTGCAGGGGTGCAAAAAATATCCTGACGGCCCGGCGCTGAGCCTGCGAACAAGAACCGCGCGTGTAGCGAATACCTGGAAGGTGGATAATTATAAGATCAACGGCAACGATTATACGTCGCTTGTTTCCGGGTACACCGAAACTTTCTCCAAAGAAGGCGCTTATTCTTACTCGTGGGGAAACACCGCCGGCACCGGAACGTGGGCATTCCAGAACGAAGACCAGGAGATCCGCCTGACCGGGGTTTCCAACCAGGATTCCTACACGCTCGTGATCCTGAAGCTGGAAGAAAAAGAATTCTGGTATTACTACATGGACGGCAACGACAAGAACGAGTTTCACATGATCCAAAAATAACCTCGTAAAAATCAAACGAGGAAAACTCAAAATTTCAAACGGGAACAGGGTTAAGCTTTTGGGGCTTAAAACCCGGCTCTAAAAAAAACTGATATGAAAATAAAAACGATACTCACAGGCATTGCGGCGCTGCTTGCTGCTACGGTGCAATTGCAGGCGCAGGAAAATAATCTTGTTCTCAACGGATCCTTCGAAACCACTTCCGGCACACTTCACGGCCGCGGAGGCTTCGCGCAGGCCGACAGCATTTCCAGCCCGAACAACACGAGCGTGGACCTGTACAGCAAAAATGCGTGCGGGAGCGATTACGACGTTCCTTCCAATTACATGGGAACACAGGAAAGCAATGCAGGCGGAAATTATGCGGGCATCATCGCGTATTATGCGGACGACGCCGGGATCTTTAAAACAACGCCTGGCTATCGCAAATACAGCGAGTACATCCAGCTCGCGTTGCGTGAACCGCTCGTTGCCGGGAAAGCGTACACGGTAAGCTTCAGCGTGAGCCTTGCCGAAAACAGCGCCTACGCGGTGTCCGGTTTCGGCGTGTATTTCTCCGCGACCAAAATGGATGTGAAGAACAACGCTTTCCTGGCGCTCATGCCGCACATTGTTTCAGCGGACGTGCTCACCAGCACGGAGTGGACCACCTTCACCGGCGTTTACGTCGCGGCAGGTGGGGAACGTTACATGGAGCTGGGTTGCTACTCCATGTACATGGAAACGCAAAAGCTTGTCGCGCCAGATGTGAATAATTCGCGCAAGGCTTACTATTACATCGACAACGTAAGCATGACGCCGCAGCTTGTTGCGCCGGAAGACATCACGATGGTTTTGACCGGCAATTGTTTCCGGCTCAATAACCTCGAGTTCGAAACCGACCAGTCGGTGATCCTTCCGGGTTCATTCGAAGAAATGAATTTGCTTTCGCGTTTCCTGAAGACCTATCCGCACCTCGTGGTGTACATCGACGGTCACACGGACAAAACCGGCACCGACAAGCATAACGATAAGCTTTCTGCCGATCGCGCCCTTGCGGTAAGGGCCTACCTCATCAAGTCAGGCGTCGCTGAAAACCGCCTGAAGCTGAGAAGCTTTGGTGAAAGCCAGCCCATTGACACGCAGAACGAGAACAGCCTCGTCAACCGCCGTGTCGAGATCACCATATGCGCTGCTGCAACCACGCTGTAGACACTGACGATAATCCAACGCACATTCCTATGGGAAACCTCCTCTACATCATCGCCGTCATCCTGATCATCGGCTGGGCTGTCGGGTATATTGGCTTCGGCACAGGCGGCATCATGCACGTGCTGCTGGTGATCGCCATCGTCGCCATCCTCCTGCGGCTGATCCGCGGAAAGGACATTTAATCGCAGCCTGCTTCATTATCATCATAAAAAAAACAACTATGGAAAGTTCGAACAACACAGGAAAAATAATCGGCGCATTGCTTATCGGCGCTGCAATCGGCGGCGTACTCGGGATTCTCTTTGCACCCGACAAGGGCAGCGAGACGCGCAAGAAGATCGCCGGGAAGACCGATGACCTCACGGATGCGCTGAAGGAAAAACTGAGCGCTTTCCTGGAAGAGGCGAAACATGAATTTGAAGCCGCGAAGGACCGCGCAACCGCGCTTGCCGATAACGGGCAGTCGAAATAAATCGTAATCCGGCAACTGTAAAAGGAACCAACGCTATGGAAGAACAGGCATCGCATATTGAAACGCTTTTTGAAAAGACTGAACGTTACACACGCGTGAGCGTCGACCTTTACAAGCTGAAAGCCATCGACAAATCGGCCGACGTGCTTTCCACGCTCGTCGCTCGTCTTGCCGTCGCCGCGTTTATCGTCTTGTTCTTCCTCATCCTGAATATCGGGATCGCCCTGTGGCTCGGCGAGCTGTTCGGGCGGTCCTGCTATGGATTTTTTACGGTTGCCGGTTTTTACGCGCTTGCGGGGATCACGCTGTATGTATTTCGCAAACAATGGATCCAAACTCCTTTGCGCAATTCCATCATCACACAGGCGATCAGCTGATCATGAAAAAAACGGATCCCACCGCATTGCTCAGGGCAGCGATTCAAGCCAAAACGCTCGAGCACGAAGAAGAAGGAAAATTGCTGAAAGCGCAATTCCACCTGACTTACGAAAGCCTCAAGCCGGTCAACATTCTCAAAAGCGCGATCAAGACGATCATTACTGCGCCTGACCTGAAAGCGAATCTTGTCAATACCGCCATCGGGATGACAACCGGTTTTATCGCAAAAAAACTTTTCACCGCCGGCTCCGCGAATCCACTGGTAAAATTGTTTGGCAGCCTCGTTGCAACGTTCGTTTCCAACGGTGTAACAAAGAACGGAGATGAGATCAGGTCGGCGGGGAGCGTGCTGCTGAAGAAAATAATAAACACGCCCGCAGACCGGGAAACGCATCATGGACCAGCCGTTTAAGATCCCTTTCTATGCGCGGATGGCGCTCACCTTCACAGGGGTCTTCGCATTCGTATTTACCATGTACATCGGGCAGGATATTATCATCCCGGTCATCTATGCGACGATCATCGCCATCCTGCTGAACCCGCTGGTCAATTTTCTCACGCGGAAAAGAATAAACAGGATCGTCGCGATCGCTGCTGCGGTGTTCCTGGCCATGTTTGCCGTGGTCGGCGTTTTATACATCATTTCCTTGCAGATGGGCATGTTCAGCGAGACGTACCCCCAGATGAAAGAAAAGTTCGGCGAAGCGAGCGCCGGGTTTGTGCACTGGATCTCCGACACGTTCAGCATGCGGGAATCGAAGATCAATGCATGGATGAAAGCATCGCAGGCCGAAGCAGTCGCCAATTTCGCCATCGGTGAAAAGCTGACCGAGGTCGGAAGGGTACTCGTGGTCGGGCTGCTGCTGCCGGTTTACCTGTTCATGATACTCTACTACAAAACACTGCTGCTGGAATTCATTCACCGGCTTTTCCGCGCTGAGCATCATGTCGCCGTCGTGGCCGTGCTGGCCAACAGCAAGACCATCATCCAGGGCTACCTGACCGGGCTCGTTTTCGAAATGATCATCGTCGCCGTGCTGAACTCTGCCGGACTTTTGCTGCTCGGGATCGATTATGCGATCATCCTCGGGATCATCGGCGCGGTCCTCAACATCATCCCATACCTCGGTGGCGTCATCGCCGTCACGCTTCCGATGATCATCGCGCTCGTTACAAAAGAATCCGCCAGCTATTCGCTGCTTGTGCTCCTGCTGTATCTTTTCATCCAGTTCATCGACAACAATTACATCATCCCGAAGATCGTTTCCTCGCGGGTGAGAATAAATGCGCTCGTTTCCATGATCGTTGTGCTGATCGGCGGCGCGCTCTGGGGAATACCGGGAATGTTCCTCTCCATCCCGCTGACCGCGATACTCAAGGTCGTCTTCGATCACATCGAGCCGCTCAAGCCGTGGGGATTTCTCCTCGGGAACATCGTCCCCACCGCTTCCAAATTCTCTTTCGTGAAGCTGAAGAAATAAAACAGGAAAAGGCATCCAACAAAAAGACCCGGAATTCCTCCCGGGCCTGATTCTTATCTCAGCAGATTAGCAAATCAGCACATTCCATCTGTACATCTGCACCCCGAGGCCTCGGGGCACATCCTCACATCCCTCTTTCCGCTTCCGTCACCGGACTTCCCGCAGGTTTCGGGCGTTTGGGTCGCTTCATCTTCTGGAAAACATCTTTGTAGAACGCCGGCGTGTTATCCACCTCTTTGCCTTTGCGTTTCCGCTCGTGATCCGTCACGATGACTTCACCGGTTTTAAGGTCGAGCACAGCTACGTCGTAGCTCATCGTTTTGCGCGGGATGAATGCGCGAACAACGGGAACGACAGCAATGCAGGAAAGCGCGTACAACACCGGGCGCTGGATCTTTTTATACTTCGCCGATTCCACCATGGTGAACATCACGTAACGTGTGCCGTACCGGCTGATGATGGAATCGATCTCGGCCTGGTTGTGCACCGTGGACGCATAATTGTGCGAGCCGTGCTGCACGCGTTCGAAGAACCACTGGTTCAGCAGCGCAAGGTCCGCGAACGTATCGCCGTCGAGGCTGTCCATCGCGAACGGGCTGAGGAGAACACATTCCACACCGGCTGCCGCCGCTTCTGAAACGATCACGTTGCTGAGCTGCTGCTGGCCGTCTTCGCTCGCAGTGTAATCCTGTTCGGGATCGCCGCGGCGTTCGAGTTGCCGGTAGTATTCATAATCGGGACCGACGACGATCACTTTGCTCACGCCATAGCCGTAGGTGAGCGCATCTTTTTCTTCCTGCTTCCGCTCTTCTTTCGATCGCGGTCCCATCCAGCTCCGGGCATCTCCACGATCCACAAGGCTGGAACGGTGATCCGTGTAATACCGGAATTGATGGACAAAATCGGAATCTTTCAGGAGCTCGACGAATGCGAACTTCGTGAAACGCTCTTTCTCCGAATTCAGGCGGAACTTATCCATGCGTGAATATTTGGAGTCGCCCACTTCTCCCGTTTCGGCTGCGCGCTGCAGGGAATCCTGGCGGAGCTGCTCTTTGGCCTGGTCGGGAGTGATCGTGGAGAAATAGCTGTAATGTAAATTCTGCTTGTTCACCAGCATGGAGAAAAGGTTGTTGCACAGCTTCGCCTGCAGCGAATCGGAAGGATCGGCTTTGTGCAGGCGCCAGTTGTACGTGAGCGCGAGCACGGTCAGTTCGTCGGCTTCCAGTTCGTGGAAGAGGTGGAAGAGCTGCTGCTGCTGGCCGGGATAATCTTTGAAATCGGGAACGCGGTAATAGCCGTTGCGGTTGAGTACCGAATAACGTCCGCCCATCGATCCGCCTCCGCCGTACATGTCGAAGAACATGTATGGATTGTAACCGCCGCCGGATTCCTGGTTGTACGCCGCAAGGTTGTACAGCGAGCGCCCGATGATCTTTTTGAAATAGATCTCGTTCGGGTGGCGCTGCAACATCATGTACGAAGAATAGATCGCTTCCGGGTACGCACGGTCGAGCAGGTAGAGGCGGCAGATCTCGTAACGCGCCATTTCACGCACGTTGAGGAATTCGTCTTTGGAAACGAGGAACAGGCGGCGGCCCGTTTCTTTCACCGTGTCCACTTCCGTCATCAGCGCCATGCGGCGCTTGCGGACGTTCGGGTGCGTGCTGCCGCGGTCTTCGTAGTTGTCGTCGGAATAGGTCGGGTCAACATCTTTCAGGTAATAGCCGACGGGAATTTTCATGTAATCGATGTTGAAGAACATCGTGTCGAACGGGATGTCGTCGAATGGCAGGTAAGAATATTCGAGCACGTCGAACGAGCGCAAGGCTTCTTTCACACTGTAGGGAGATTTTTTATACAGCTCGAAGCCGAGCCGGTCTGCTTCCAGCTCCTGCTCCTGGTTGTAGGAATAATAAGAGGACATGAGCATGTACGACGGCGTTTTGTCGCTGCGCTCTTTCAGCTCCTCGCGGTTGAGGTAGCCTTTCAGCATATGCTCCTGGCGGTAATGCGTGATCTCGTGCGCGAGGATGAAGGCCAGCTGCGCTTCATTTTCCAGCTGCGCCATCAGCCCGACGGTGATCAGGATGTTGCCGGTGGCGGACGTGTACGCGTTGGGCGCCGGCGATTTGTAGGCGTAGAAATGGAGCCTGTTGAACGTAGCCGTGTCGTCCTTCAGCAGCACTTTCGCCACTTTCGTGATGTAGTTGCTGAGCGAATCGTTGAACAGCACGAGACCCGAGATCATCCGCTGCTGCGAATAGTAGCTCATCTCGCGCATGAACGCTTCCTCTTTTTCAGGCACGACATCGCCCGCATTGTTCCGCTGCGCAATCTCGTTGTCGACGATCAGGTGGCTGGGATGGTGAAAGTAATCCGGCATTTTTCCCTGCGGACCGAGCGGGGAAGTTGTCTGCGCGAAAGAAAAAGCGGTAGAGGCAAACACGAAGAGTGCCGGTAGGAGAATACGCATCGTCATAAAAATGGGTCTGTGAAACTGCCTGGATAAACTTCTTATAAAGTTACTCAATCGGGGCCGGAATGGAAGGGGATTTTAACGTTTATTAGAGGTTCTGGGTTCTGCGTTCTTGGTTCTTAAGGGAAAAGAAAAATTCCGGATAATCCTAAGAACCAAGAACTAAGAACTCAGAACCTTTTCCAGCGATCCGCCCTTCGCAAACAAACGGTCGATCTGCTTTTCTATTGCGGGATCTTTTTCCAGCGGGGGGGCGTGATGCGGTTTCGTGCGCGCGTCGATGATAAGCGGGCCGGTGCAGCCCCAGTGTTTGTGCGTGGTGAACGAACCTGCCCCGTAAATATCGTGAGAAGGATTGCTGCGCGTGAAGGTCACCCACAGCCAGTTGTTCAACGTTTTTGCGACAAATTCCGCATCGTCGCACAGCACGACGAGCGGGAAGCCGGACAATTTTTCACTTTGTGCCGCAAGCGCTTCGGTGAGCTGCGCGAGCTCTTTTTCGGCCGCTTCGTAAGAATTAAATTTCGGCCCTTTGATCGCCAGCACGCCCGGCAGCGCGACCAGCGTTTCACCGAAGTTTTCCGGCAGTTGAAGTGAAGGTTTCTCCGCCGATAATTCCCGCAGCTTCGGGCCGGCCGCGGCAAGCACGACTTTCGACCCGGTGTTCAGCCCGTTGCCGCTGTAGTCGAGCGTGTCGATGCTCGTGTTGGTGTGGAAATGAATATCGCGGCGAAGATCGATGCGCTCGAGCACGTGACGGAAGAACGCGGGAATGTCGTGGATGCCGGGCGGGTTGTCTTCATTCGCGCAGATGAACAAATATTTCGCGAGCGAAAGTTGTCCCGATCCGAGAATATGATTCGCGATCGTGAGCAGCTCCGACGGACGGCGCTCGTCGAGGTACGGCGTGTACCGCTCGCTTCCCACGGCCAGCAGCAGCGGGTGAACGCCGGCAGCATCCACCGCGTGCACGTCTTTCAGCCCGGGAATTTCATCGGCCAGCCCGGCGCCGGCCAGCTCGTGCACCAGCCACCCGAAGCTCGTGTCTTCCTGCGGCGGACGGCCGACAACGGTGAACGGCCAGATCGCGCCTTCGCGGTGCCAGATCTTGTGCACGCGCATCAGCGGGAACGGGTGGCGCAGGCTGTAATACCCGAAGTGATCGCCGAACGGGCCTTCCATTTTATTCTCACCGGGATGAACTTCACCGGTGATCACGAAGTCCGCATCGGTGGCGATGCAGAAACCATCACGGTACGTGTAGCGCACGCGGCGATTCCCGAGCACGCCTGCGAACGTCAATTCCGATAAGCCTTCCGGCAACGGCATCACCGCGCCGAATGGGAGGGATGGAGGTCCGCCGACGAAAATGCTCACCCTGAGCGGTTGTCCTTTCGCGTTCGCTTTCGACTGGTGCACGCCGATGCCGCGGTGCAGCTGGTAATGCAGCCCGATCTCTTTATCTGAAACGTAATCGTTGCCGTCGAGCTGGATGCGGTACATGCCGAGGTTGGAATTCATGATGCCCGGCTTGTCGGCGTCTTCGGTGTAAACCGCGGGGAGCGTAACGAATGCGCCGCCGTCGCCCGGCCAGTGTTTGATGCGCGGAAGCTGGCTGACGGTTGTTTCGTGTGCAAGAACAGGTTGTGAAAAACGCGCTTTTTTCGGAAGCGCTTTCAGCGACGAAAGCATCGCGCCCGCGTTTGCAAACGGGTGACGAATGGCGCTGACAGGATCGCTGCGCAATTCCACGAGGCGCTTGACGGTTTCGATCGTGTCGCGGAAAATAAAACGGCTGCGTTCTTTCGTTCCGAAAAGATTGGAGACAGCTGGAAATTTGCAGCCTTTTACGTTTTCAAAAAACAGCGCCGGGCCGCCCGCTTCGTGCACGCGCAGGTGGATCGCCGCCATCTCCAGCACGGGATCGACCTCTTCTTTCACACGAACGAGATGTCCGTGTTTTTCAAGGTCCAGCACACATTCCCGCAGGCTTTTGTATCCCATCGCACAAAGGTACTTTTTACACGCGGAATGGCTGTTATTCCGGTAGTGTATCAGTTTAGCCTTTCCCGGAAATGTTCACTGCAGGCGAAAAATTGAAAAACCACGGAGACACGGGGGCACGGAGTTCTCCCTTCGACAAGCTCAGGACGCCCGAACCTCCGTGACTCCGTGGTAAACCAATATTTTGGGATTTTTCAAATTGAGACACCACCCAAATCCACAAGCCTGGTTTTATCGGATTCTTAACTCATCGAAGCCTACAATCACATTAACCTTATCTTTACGCCAGTATATTCACACTCAACTTTATGTCAGATTCCCCACGCTGCCCGAAATGTAATTACGAGTACACGTACCACAACGGAACCGTACAAGTATGTACCGACTGTCTTCACGAATGGGATCCGGATGCAACCCTTGCAGAAGCCGAAGTTTCCGCCAGTAATAAAGTGCTTGATTCAAACGGAAATGAGCTCGTTGATGGCGATACAGTAGTTGTCATCAAAGATCTCCCGGTGAAGGGCTCTTCGAAGCCCGTGAAAGCCGGTACGAAAGTGAAAAACATCCGCCTGGTGGAAGGTGATCATAACATCAGCTGTAAGGTTGACGGGTTCGGTGCTATGGGCCTGAAGTCGGAGTTTGTGCGGAAGGCGTAAAACGAAAAACCCAAAACGGGAAAAAACAAATCCCAAAGTATTTCGCAATTGGCAAACAGTCGATTTTATTACGGTTTGGAATTTGATTTTTCCGTTTTTGAAATTTTTCCATGACATTAGCTGAACCATGAAAAACAAGTTCCTGCTCGCATTCATCGTTTCGCTTATCGCAGCTCCCGGCTTTTCGCAATCCCCGGCATTTACCGGTAAGCCGATGTACCAGATCCTGACAAAGCGTGCGGGAATTTACCTGGGGACAACAACGGTGGAACTTTTTCCTGCGATCGCACCGCTGCACGTCACCAATTTCGACAGCCTTGTCAGTACGCAATTTTACGACAGCACGGCATTTCATCGTGTAATTCCCGGCTTCATGATCCAGGGCGGAGATCCGAATTCGAGGAGCGGCCCGATCTCGACCTGGGGCCAGGGAGATTCCACCCAGCCCACTGTGAACGCGGAATTTTCCGTGGCAAAGCATGTGCGTGGAATACTCTCTGCTGCACGGGATGTCGATACCAACAGCGCGAATTCCCAATTCTTTATTTGCGTTGCCCCTGCGTCATGGCTGAACGGGCAGTACACGGTATATGGCCGTGTAACAGCCGGCATGGATATCGTGGATACGATCGTAAACGAACCAAGAGATGCGAACGACAACCCGCTTTTGAAGATCGAAATGTTCATCACTTATATCGGGTCGAACGATACGGCCGCAACGGTTCCGGTGCTGGACCAGCCGGCCAATTATTCGTTCAGCACATCATCAACCCGGCTGCTGAAATGGATTGCGCAAAGCGACGGGATCATTTACCATGTGGAGGTATCGACGGATTCGACCTTCGCGACAACGTACAGATCGGTTGATGTGGGCACGAACCAGTACCTGGTAACCGGGCTTCAGCAGGACAGCACGTACTACTGGCGCGTGAACAGCAATAACGGCGGTTCTGTCAGCAATTATTCAACCGTATGGAGCTTCAACGTTTCCGCTGTCGGCATCGACGATCACGAAGCGGCAGGCCAGGTCCGTGTCAGTCCCAACCCGGGCAACGGCCAGTTTTTGTTTTCCGGGCTACCGGGTGAAAACACGATCGAAATTGTTGATGTCAATGGAAGGTCTGTTTTGAAAACAACCGCGAACGGCACGACCTGCAGCATCGACCTTGCAGGTAAAGCGAAAGGCGTTTATTTCTTTACCGTCATGGACCAGAACAGGATAGTCAGCCGCGGAAAGCTGGTGGTTGAATAAAATAGTCCGGCGTTTTATTTTTTTATAACCCGGGCCATCGCTTTCCGGTCGTTCTGATCGGAAATTTCCAAAATATAAATGCCGCTTGCTGCATTGATTTGCATTTGCACGCGATTGCTGTTGGTTACAAATTTTGTCTCGACTACCTGCCCAAGTACATTTCTAAGAACAAGATCCAGGCGTTCGTGCTCCTGCTCGAATTCAATGATCAGATTTCCATCGGTGGGATTCGGGTAAATTATAAAAGCATCAGTAAAGCTGTTTTCCAAAAGACCTACCTCGCCCGGGCTCAGTTTATGCAGGAAAATATCATAACTACCTGTCGAAGTGAGGTTATAGGTGGCAGCTGCAGGATCGAAATCTCCTGTTCCATCGAAAGAACCTGTGGTATAAACATGACCGTTACCATCCACTCCAAGACCACGCGTATGAACTTCATTGGTTCCTCCCAGCTGCACTGTCCAGGTAAAATTACCTGAGGAATCCAGCTTGTTGATGTAGGAATCACTGCTGCCGATCGATGTCATGTTAAACGTTCCGGGGCCCGGGTCGAAATCTCTTGTTCCGTAGAATATGCCGGTGGTGTAAACGTTGCAGCTGGCATCGACTGCAAGGGAATACCCGATAGAAGCCCCGAATTGTTTTGCCCAGATAATATTGCCTGACGGATCGAGTTTGTTGATTTCAATGTCAGCCCACCCGTAATAACCGGTAGCGTAGACGTTCCCGGTATTGTCGACAGCGATGGAATAGCCGGTTTCACCGCCCATCTGCCTTGCCCATGCGAAATTGCCCGACGCATCCAATTTGCTGATGTAAATTTCCTGTTGTCCCGGCGACGAACTGAGGTTATAGGTTCCGCTCCCGGGATCAAAATCCACTGTTCCGAAAAAAGTTCCCGTCGTATATATATTACCGCTGCTATCCAGTGCGATGGAATAACCCACTTCTCCGTCAGTCCCTCCCAGTCTTTTTGCCCAGGCAAAATTGCCTGCAGCATCCAGCTTGGTGACAAAAATGTCGCTGTATCCAACTACAGAGAGGTAAAAAGTTGAAGGGCCGGGATTAAAGTCCGCAGTCCCGTCGAAAAAACCCGTCGTATACACATTCCCGCTATCATCTACTGCAATGCCATAGGATGTAACGGCCTGTGTTCCTCTTATTCGTTTTGCCCAAACAAAATTTCCGGAAGGATCGAGCTTGCAGGTGAACGCATCGCCCCCGGGGCCCGAGGTAAGGTTGAAAGTTGTGGCTGCGGGATCAAAATCTGCTGTTCCGAGGAAAAAACCGGTGATATAAATATTCCCGGAATCATCCAGCGTAATCGCATGGCTTTCTTCCCAACCTGCTGCTCCTATTTGTTTTGCCCAGGTAAAATTACCCGATGCATCCCACTTGCTGATAAAAGCATCCTGCGTTCCACCCGCGGTGAGGTTGAAAACCCCGGCTCCCGGATCGAAGTCGACTGTTCCGCGGAAGTAACCGGTGCCATACACATTACCGCTACCATCTGTTGCAACGGCAGTTCCTCCTTCCCAGTTTGTACTTCCCATGTGTTTTGCCCACTGGAAGATTTGGCCGTAGGAGATTGTGCTCATCGCCGAAAAAAGCAGCATGCAGCTCACGCTGATGCGTACGGTTCTTATTGACATCGCCTGTTTTTTAATTACGTGCTTGTCGGCCTGACAGGCTCTTAGACTTTTTGTGCAGTCGCCGTTGCCGAAAATGTGTTTGCTTATCGAAATTTAATTTTTTTTACGCAGACTGCAGCTATGTCCTGTTCGGTAAAACAGCTCCACCTTAAAATGGACTATGAAAAATTGCAAATGTCATGGGTCATCGCACCCAATCGATTACATTTGAACGATGATTTCGACCATGAGAACCCGCGCATTTCGCATTCTTATTCTCCTTCTTTTTCTCCCGCTTTTTTCTTTCGCGCAAAATAAAAAGATCGATAGCCTCGAAGCGGTCCTGAAAACGCAGGGCCAGGACACGACCCGTGTCAATACGCTGCACAGGCTGGGGGAAGCAATTCTCAGCAAAGAGCCGGACAAAGCAATGGAATATTTCGACGAAGCCCTTGCGCTTTCACGCAAGCTGGATTTTCGCCGGGGAATCATCGTGGCGTTCACGCTCAGGGGGGCGGCCATGACGGTGAAAGGCAATCATGAAGAAGCCACCAGGATCATGAAAGCTGCGATAGAAGAGGTGGAACAGATGGAGAATAAGAATGTCCATGAGCTGAAATCTTTTTCAAGCCTCTGCATTCGTCTCGGGTTCCTCTATTTCAATCGCGGGAACGTGGAAGAAGCCATTCCCGTGATGAAGCGATCGGCGCAGCTGGGAGAGGAAGCCGGGCTTCCTGATGTTGCAAGCGAAGGATACCGGGGCGTGGGAATGGCTTATAGCAGCCTCGGCGAACATAAGCAGGCAATGGAAAATTTTCTGCTGGCGATCGGGAATGCGGAAAAAGCGAAAGACGACGGGCAGCTCGGTTATGCTTACATCGCCCTCGGCAACAGCCAGATGTACCAGAAAGATTACGGACCCGCACTGGACTCTTACACGAAGGCGCTTGAAACGCTGAAAAGAACAAACCTGCAGGTCGGTATCGCCGGCTGTCACATCTGTATCGGGAACGTTTATTTTTTCCAGAAAGATTATGGGAAAGCGATGGAAAGCTACAAAGCCAGCCTCGCCATCCGTGAAAAAATAGGCGACCAGCGCGGAATTGCCGGGGTGAAGGAAAATATCGGGAACCTGCTGTTCGAGGATTCGCTTTACCATGAAGCGCTGCTCTATTACCGTGAAGGTCTCGACCTGTTCACGCGCCTGGGCGACAAAGCCGGAGAGGCCGCCACGTATTCCAATCTCGGGAAAACATATACGCAGCTGAACGAATACGATAAAGCGGAAGGTTATCTTTTGCAGGCGCTCGATACATCGCGCAAGTACACGTTCCGGGAATGGATGCGGGATGCCTACGAAGGGCTGGGCGAACTGTATTTCCGCATGGGACGTTACAAGGAGTCGTCGCTCTATAAAGATTCGCTCATGGTGATGAAAGACAGCCTGCTCGGCGACGAGAAAGCTGCGCAGGCCAAAGAGCTGGAAGCAAAATTCAACAACCGGAAGAAAGAGGAAGAGATCAACTACCTGAACGAGATCAACGCGGAGAAAGACGTCGTGGCCGCCAAACAGAAACAAGTCATCATCGCCATTTCCATCGGCCTCGGGCTGGTTGTCATCCTGCTGTTCTTCCTCGTGCGCGTCAGCACCGAACGCCGCCGCGCCAACCTCCGTCTCGAAGAGCAGAACAAGGTCATCGCCGAAAAGAACAAGGACATCACCGACAGCATCACCTACGCGCGCCGCATCCAGCAGTCCGTAATGCCCGACGAGCGCATTCTCCAGAAAACGGTCGCGGAGTATTTCATCTTCAACCGCCCGCGCGACATCGTCAGCGGCGATTTTTTCTGGCTCGCCGAAAAAGGCAGCCGCACGTACATCGCTGTCGCAGACTGCACCGGCCACGGCGTTCCCGGCGCGCTGGTTTCCGTGATCGGCATCAACATGCTCAACAAGGTCGTTGAACAGCCCGGAAATCCTTCGCCTTCCGAAATGCTGGAGCTGCTGCACGCGCTCGTGATCTCCGCGCTCAACAAAGACACAGCCGCCCGCGACACGAACGACGGCATGGACATCGGCCTGCTGTGCATCGACCGTGCGTCGGGCAAAGCACTGTTCTCCGGCGCCGGCCGCCCGATGTATTATGCCGACAATACAGGATTGCATTTCATCAAAGGCGACAGGTATTCCGTTGCCGGTGAGAAAAAAGAAAACGACGCGCCGTTCTCTGAGCAGGAAGTCACGCTTGCGCCGGGCATGACGTTCTATCTTGCTTCCGACGGCTTCGTCGACCAGTTCGGCGAGAACACCGGGAAGAAGTATCTCTCCAAACGTTTCCAGGAATTGCTTGCGTCGATCTCAGCGCTGCCGATGGATGTGCAGGCCGGCCGGATTGAAAAAGAATTTGTGCTGTGGAAAGGGAAACTGGAGCAGGTAGACGATGTGCTGGTGCTGGGTGTGCGCGTTTAACTTCTTACCGCGGGATTAATCCCGCGGTAAGAAGTTAAAGGAATTGAATCTTTGAATTGTTGAATTCTCAGTTCCTCCGGCAAACCGCGCTGAACGCACAAATCCTGCAGATCGTGAGGTCTTCCGTCTGCACGAAATCTTTTTCCTCGTCGAATAAATTTTCCAGCAATTCGAGCAGCGCTTCTTCAAAACGTTGCAGCGTTTGCGGTAAAATAAAATCCCCGTCCGGCGTCGACACGTTCAGAAAGCCCTCATTCAATTTCCGGAAGGAAACGATGCCGGAGGAAACCGGAAGCGTATTGCCGGTCATGCGGGAATACAGCCATGCGTACATCAGGAGCTGGAAGCTTTTCCCGATCACGGGGTTGTCGCTGATCTCGATCCATTCCTGGATGCGCAGCTCTTTCCGTTCGGCTTTTCCCGTTTTGTAATCGATAAGCGTCACAGCGCGATCGGTGGTGTCGATACGGTCGGCCTGCCCGCTCAGCACGATCGTTTTCCCGGCGACGCTGACGCTGAATTTTAAATCCGTTTCCAGCGCGGCGACCGTGGGAACAGGCGCGGACCGGGACGAGAGTTTTTTCTTCTCCGCGTCGAGGTAGCTCGTCACATAACGGGTGGCGATCTTTTTCGCGAGCAGGTTTTTGCCGTAGGAGGATTCTTCCGCTGAATAAATTCTGGCGAACATCGCTTCGCAAACGTGCGGCGCTTTTTTTCGTGCCTCGTCAAAGAATGCCGGGGCCAGTTGCAGGCCGATGACGGGTTTGTACAGTTCTTCCAGCGTTTTGTGAATGATCGTGCCCAGCGTGTCGGCGCCGATGAGCTCTTCCACCTCGTCCGGTTCACGCAATCCGGCTACGTAGTGAAAATAAAATTGCAGCGTACACGACCGGTAGCTGTTCAGCAGGGAAGGCGAGAGGCCTTTCGCCGCCAGCGCGTCCAGCTTTTCGCGCACGCGCTCCGACTTGGGCACGATGATGGGCGCGGCGGTCCCGGGAGCTTCGGGAAATCCCGCGTCAAAAACGATCTCCTCGATGCGCGCGTTTTTATTTTTCACCGGCAGCTCGTGCAGGAGTTGCGTCACGAAGCGGCTTTTCTCGCGGTTGCCGAACGTGTCCTGGTCGGTGTTGTGCACGATGAACACATTCTTCGCGCGCTGCAGCAGGCGGTAAAAGTGATAGGCCGAAACGGCGTCCTTGTCGTCCCACACCGGCAACCCGAAATGTTTCCGCAGGTCGAACACGATGAACGTGTGCTGCGTCTTTCCGCCGGGAAGAATATTTTCGTTCGCCGAAAGCAAAACGACGTTTTCGAAATCGAGCGTACGTGTTTCCAGTAAACCCATGACTTGCAGGCCCGCCAGCGGCTCGCCATAGAACGGCAGGGTAGAGGACGCCAGCTGCTGCTCGATCAGCGCGCGCAGGGAGGAAAGTTCGCCGGTGATCTGCCATTTGTCATGCAGCGTGCGCGCGCGTTTCAGGATGAGGTGGAGCTGGAATAAATATTCCACTTCGATGTTGAACGGCGCGGGCTCGTCCTCGTTCGTTTTTGTTTTTATGGCAAACACCGGCCGCAGCATCGCGCCGAGCTTCGCGATCCCGTCGAGCGCTTCCCCGGCATTTTCCCAGGGCGTAAGCAACGCGCCGAGCTTCTCCCGCGTTTCATCGTCCATCGTCAGCTCCCGCGCGATGTGGCCGGCGGAGCAGAAGATGATGTTTCGCTGCGCGAGGTATTCGTCGATGCGTTCGGCCAGCGCGGAAGAAGAGAACAACTGCCGGATGTACGGATGCCGCACGAGGCGCGTGAGATCGGCGTGGTAATATTTCAGCTCGCCTTCCCGCGTGACAATGTTGAAACGCCGGGCGTTGATGTGGAGGCGGAACAACGCCATCACGAGCGAAGCCACCGGCGTGGCGCGCAGGGGAAAACCCATCGTGATGTTGATGTTCTGCGCATCTTCCGGCAACGCGTGCAGCAACGGAAGCAGCAGCATCTCGTCGCAGAGCACGATGGCGGTATCGGTGGAATACCGTGTGGCGGGATTCAGCGTGCCGAGAAAATGCGCCGCCGCTTTCGCCTGCGATACCATGCGGGCAACGCCGGCCACGGTCACGGTTTTGGGTTCGGTGGAGAGCAGGTCTTCCGTGTGGCTGAAATGCGTCGGCGCGCCGGGCAGCGGGCGGAAATATTTCCCGCGGTACTGGCGGAGAAAACGTCCTGCTTCGTTTGCCGTGTCTTCGAGGTAATACCGGTCGGTGTCCCACAGCAGGTCGGCTTTCCCGTTTTCACGCAGCACTGAAAATATCTTTTCTTCCGCCGTGCTGAGCGCGTTGAAACCGGCAAAAATGATCTTGTGCCATTTCCTGTCCGCCACGCGCTGGCCGATCGTTTCCGCCACGAGCCTGTAGGCGAGTCCCGGGTAGGCGAGGTTTTCCTTCAGCAGGCGCTCCTTGTACAACCGGTACCAGCCGCCGATCGAAGACCAGAAATGGATGTATTGTTTTTGAAAATCCGTAAGGCCCGGACCGCCGAGGCTCCAGTTCTCGATGGCACGGATGTCGCCCAGGTTGCCGAACAGCTTTTCCGTGTCGGCGAGGTAGCTGTCGGTCTCGTTGAAATCGTTGAGCAGCGTGGGCGCCCAGCGGCAGTAATTGTCGAACGTATCGGCCTTTTCGCCTTCCGCTTCTTTATAGATCGAATAAAAAACGAACAGCTGCTCCGCCTGGTCGGCTTGTTTCAGCCCGGAAAGCTCCCAGATGAAATCCTCGATGGAAAAGATCTGGGGTGACCAGAGCGGCTTGCCTGCCCGTTCCGCCAGCTGTTTTTTCAGGAAAAGCCCGGCGCGGCGGTTGGGCAGCACGATGCACAGCTCTTCGGTTTTGTCGCCAAAAGAAGAAAAAATATAATCGCTGACTTTGTGCAGGAAGCTGTTCATCCGGTACGGGGGTTCCGTGGTGGCGTTGGCCATTGCAAAACTAAGGGTAATCCGGTTGTCGGGGTTTGTCAGTTGTCCGGGGTTGTCGGTCGCGGCTTCGCCGCTTTCCGTTGTCAGTTGCCGGTTGTTAACCCCGACCGACAACCGACAACCCCGGACAACTGACAACCGATTTCCCCGCTCATTTACTGTACTTTTGCCCCGGAACCTATGGAATTCCCGCAATACCGACGCTACCACAACGGCCGGCACTATTTCCGCATCGACGGCCCCGAATCCTTCGAGGAGGTGCGCGCGCTGGGCAGCCGCTGGATCATCGAGCAGCGGGTGGCGCGTATCCTGCCCGACCGGAATTTAGTGCACGACCTTTTACACGATTTTGAAGCGTTTGGGGAGAAAATTCCCCAATCCGAGTACGACAGGATCAGGCAGCTGGCTTCTGATGCCGACCGTTAACTAAATAAAACTGCCGTTTGATAACCAGAATCGCCACTTGCTAAGCACGGTGATCTTTTCGGAGGTTTTTAACGTAAACTTGGCATCAGTAAATCATTCAAAGCACACAAAACGATTTTTTTCGGGCGGCAAATACGGGATCCATGGCATTGTAACCCCCCAGGGAGTACCTGTAAACATTAAGCCCCGCATCGCAAGATGGGGGGCTTTTTGCTTTCCGCGGTTTGTAAATCAAGCCCGGAGCCTTTACACCGACGTGATCCACCACGTATTCCCGAACGGATCCAGCACGCCGCAGCTCCGGCCGTACGGCATGTCATCCGGCTCCATCACACTTTTCCCGCCCGCATCCAGCGCCATTTTGTAACGCTTGTCGGCGTTGTCGACGTAAATGAAAAGCCCTGCAGGCATCGGCCGGTATTGCTCCGAAGAATCAGCAAGCATGATGGTGCAGCCGTCGATGACCACTTCGGCATGCATGATGCCGCGATCGCCGGGCCCGTTCGTGCGGTGCTGCTCCTGCGCGCCGAAAACGGCTTTCAGGAATTCAATGAATTTTTCTGCCCCCGGAACGATCAGGTAAGGCATGACGTGCTGGTGTGTGGATGGAATGTGCATTTCAGTTGTCGGTTGTCAGTTCCCGGTTGTCGGTGCAATTTTGATGCCGACAACCGGCAACTGATTTTATTTTTTCTTCTCCAGCGCGCGGAACGGCGGAACTTTCATCCCGTTGGCCGAATCGCTGATCAACTGCTCCAGGCGTTTGGCCTGCGTCGCTTCCTGTTTTGCGCTGAGTATCCACCATGCGGCGGTGCGGCGGTAATATGCGCCCTGTTTGCTGTACCATTCCCACGCTTTTTTATTTGCCTTCAATTTTTTCAGCAGGTCGCCTGTCAGCCCGGGCGGGCTTTCTTTCTGCTCGAACGAGTAGATCCCGGACTTATGATCTTTGCGCTTTTCGAAAATATCCAGCCCCGCCTGCGTCATCTGCCCGCTTTTGATCAGCTCCTCCATTTTTTTGATGTTCACGTTGCTCCAGATGCTCGTGGGTTTGCGCGGCGTGAAACGGATCGTATAGCTTTCATCGCCGAGCGACTTGCGGATACCGTCGATCCACCCGAAGCACAGCGCCTGGTCAACGGATTCGGACCATGTGACGGAAGGTTTGCCGGAAGACGTTTTGTAATAGCCGAGCCACAATTCCTTCGCTTTTTTATGGTTCTTCTCAAACCATTTGCGCAGCTCCGGGGGTGTCCTGAAGAATTTGAGATCGGTAATTTCCATAGGTCAAAGATAGTATCAGATACCTGATACCCTTTTTCCCTGCAATGTTCTTTCGTAAAGTAAGAGCCTTATATATACTCCCCGAAATGCTTTTCCATGATCTCCGTGAGCACCTCTTTCGACAGGGGTTTCAGTTTGTAGCCGGCCACGATGCCGGAGCTTTTTGCCTTGCGCTCGTCGTCGGGATTGGGAGACGTGGTAAGCATTACGATCACCATCTTTTCACGCTGCTCATCGGGGAGATGGGAAAATTCCTGCAGGAATTCCCAGCCGTTCATAATAGGCGTGTTGATGTCGAGGAAGATGAGGTCGGGGCGGGGATATTCCCGGCCGTTGCCTGCGAATTTCCCGCCGTGCGTAATGAAGTCCAATCCTTCCTGCCCGTTCTCCGCAATAAAAACGTTGTCGGTGATGCCGAGCTTTTGAATGAGCTTTTCGTTAAAAATATTCGTGAGATGATTGTCTTCGATCAGCAGGATGCAGCTCAGCTTGCGTTTCATAGGTTCTGCTCGGTTTTGGGAAAAGTGAAGTGAAACCGGCTTCCTTCTCCCGGGCTGGATTCGACCCAGATCTTTCCTCCATGCAGCTCGACGATCTTTTTGCAGTGTGCAAGCCCGATGCCGGTGCCGCCGAACTCCTGCATGCTGTTCAATCGCTGAAAAATAATAAAAATTTTCTCGTGGTGCTTTTTGTCGATCCCGATCCCGTTGTCTTCCACCACGAAATGCAGCAGCCCGCCTTCGTCCGCAGCGGTAAAGCTTACGACAGGCTGAACATCTTTGCGCCGGAACTTGATCGCGTTGCTCAGCAGGTTCTGGAACAGCGCGCGCAGCTCGGCCGGGTAACCGCGCAGCGTGGGCAGCGGCCCGATGTTCACCGCCGCGTTGCATTCCCCGATGGCGGCCTGCATGTCGGCCACAACCTGCGCGGCGAGCTCATTGCAGTCGCATTTCCCCAGCTCGCTGCCGCGCCCGATGCGTGAATACTCGAGCAGGTCGGTGATGAGCGCGGTCATGCGGAACGACGACTCCCTGATGTAACGCAGGTAGTTCGCGCCTTCCCCGCCGAGCTTCTCGCGGTACTCTTCTTCCAGCAGGGAAATGAAGCTGATGATCGTGTTCAGCGGCTCCTGCAGATCGTGCGAGGAAATGTATGCGAACTGTTCGAGCTCTTTGTTCTTGCTTTCCAGCTCGCGGATGTATTTGCGTTCGGAAATATCGCGGATGGCCGCCGACACGAGCACGCCTTCTTCCGTTTCCAGCGGGTTGAGGCTGATCTCCACGGGAAATTCTTCGCCGTTTTTCCGCAGGCCGAGCAATTCCAGCCCGCCGCCGATGGCCTTGCGCCCCAGGCCCGTAAGCAGCCGGTTGTCGTGCCCGGGAAACCTGTCGCGGAAACGCTCGGCGAGCAGCATGCCCACGTTGTGCCCGACCAGCTCGGTCTTTTTATACCCGAAAAGGCTTTCGCACCGGTTGTTGACCAGCTCGATCGTTCCCTGCTCGCTGGCGATGACGATCGCGTCGGGCGCAGAGGCGAGCAGGCCTTCGAATTTTTTATGCGCCTGCGCGATCTCCGCCATGCTGCGTTCCAGCTCTTCCGACATGTTGTTGAAGTTGTTGGCGAGAATGCCGATCTCATCGCGCGAGAACGCTTTCGCCTTGCGGCTGAAATCTCCTTTCGCCACCGACTTCGCCGACAACAGGATCTCGTTGAGCCCGCGCTGGATGCCGCGGCTGACGACGATGGCGAGGATGAGGCCGGTGAGCTCTACCGTCAGCGCCACCGCAAAAAGCAGCTTGAGTACCAGGTTTTCGAGCCAGCGCGAACCTTCGCCGAGCGTGAACGAAAAATCGTCTTCCAGCACGGAAAGCCGCGCGTTGAGCGGATCGATGTCGCCGAGGATCGCATTGATATCGTCCTGTGACACGTCCGGCGAATTGATCTCCGCGTGGAGGCGCTCGCCGATGGGAACAAATTCCGTCGAAAGCTTGTCGGCCTCGACCCAGATGCCGATCGCTTTATCGATGTAATACACTTTGTTGAAACGGCTGAACAGTTGGATCATTCCTTCCACGTCGTCGGGATGGTTCCGCCCTTCGATAAATCCCTGGCGCGCCGCTTCAAGGTCGGGGTTCGGCTTGCTGAGCTCCACGAGCGTTTTGTGATCGCCCTGCGGAACTTTCATGAATTCCTTGAACTTCTCGTAATCGCTTTCGTCGCGCGTGCGCCCGTATCTTACCAGCTGGTACATCGCTTCCTTCTGCGCTTTCGACCACAACCCTTCGCCGCCGACATATGCGCGCACGGATGAAAGCGTGTTGATGGAAAAGACCAGCACCGCCAGCTCGAGCGCGATCAGCAATGCCATAATGCCGACCGTGAAATAAAGCTTGCTCGCGATCGACACGTTCCGGAACCAGCGGGAAATGGAAAATCGCTTCATGGGTCGTAAGCGGTTGTCGGTTGTCAGTTGTCAAAGGTTGTCGGTCGCGCTGCGCCGCTTCGGTTGTCAGTCTTCGGTCCTGAACTTATTGAAGGATCGACGACTGACAACCCTGGACAACCGACAACTGACAACCGACAACCGCGGACAACTGTACACCGGCTTCTGTCAAATATACCGCAGTTTGAGGCGTCGTGCCACCATCCCTGTGGAATTCTTTCTACGTGAAGCGACTGTTTTTTGTTCTCAAACTCCCTGTTGACGGGCTTTTGGCTTTGGCACAGTGTTTCGACAACTGGACTGTAATGATGTTTAAACCGTTTTAAAACCTATATCCTATGTTACGCTGGTCGCTCATATTCATGGTTGTGGCGTTGGTCGCTGCGTTGTTCGGCTTTACCGGTATCGCTGCAAGCGCTGCAGGCATCGCGAAAGTCCTGTTCTTCATTTTCCTTATCCTCTTCGTGCTGACGTTGATCGGCGGGGCATTCCTGTTCAAGAGGAAATAAGGGAAAAAATAAATTCTAAAAACCAAGCAGATGAAAAAAGTCAGCTTCCTGTTCATAGCCGTATTCAGTTTATCAATGATCGCATACGGCGCGAACGACAGTGACCTGGTGGTCAACGGCTCGTTCGAAGATCTTAACGGTGCAAAAGGCAATGGCCCGGGCGGTTTCCGCAAAGCCTTCCGTGTGTCCAGCTCCAACAATACGACGGTGGACCTGTATTCGTCCGATAAAAAGCATTGCAACCGCAACTACCGTGCGCCCGAAAACCAGTGGGGCACGCAGAGCAGCTTCGAAGGCGAGAACTACGCGGGTATCACTGCCTATTATCATGACGAAGCCGGTATTTTCAAAACGAAGCCCGGTTACCAGCGCTACAGCGAGTACATCCAGCTCGAGCTGAAAGAACCGCTCGTTGCCGGTAAAGCGTACACAATCAGCTTCCGCGCCAGCCTTGCCGAAAAAAGCGGTTATGCCGTTTCCGGGTTAGGCGTGTATTTCTCGCAGGAGAAAATGGACGTCGACAACAACGCTTTCCTCAACGTTACGCCGCACATGATCACTTCGCAGATCCTCACGTCGAATGACTGGGAAACGGTGAGCGGTACATATGTGGCGCAGGGCGGGGAGAAATATCTCACGCTCGGCGGGTTCAGCCAGTACATGACCAAGGTGAAAGTCGTTCCGGATAACGTGAACAATTCGCGCAAAGCATATTATTACATCGACGGCGTAAGCATGATGCCCGACGGCGACAGTCGCCCGGAAGACCTTACGGTCGTGTTGTTCGGCTCCTGCTTCCAGCTGCAGGACCTGAACTTCGAGCTTGACAAGGCAGTCATTCTCCCGGAATCGTTCGATGAGCTGCACGCGCTTTCTTCCTTCCTGCGCACCTACCCGTACCTCGTCGTGTACATCGACGGCCACACGGATAAAACCGGGACGGAAGAATACAACGCGAAGCTTTCGGAAGACCGCGCCATTGCGGTGAGAGAGTTCCTCGTGCGTGACGGCGTAGGCGACTACCAGCTGAAAACACGCGGCTACGGCGAATCACAGCCGATCGAGGACACCAATGATCCAAGCGCCATCAACCGGCGGGTCGAGATCGTGATCTGCCCGGTGGCAACAAGATAAAACGGTTTTGTCCGTACACAGCAGAGTCAGTCATCCGCTTTTGGCTGACTTTGCTGTGTTGGACAAGTATCATATTGAAGAAAAAAACGGGTGTCGGTTGTCAGTCTGAGCGATCCTTCGACAAGCTCAGGACCGAAGACCGACAACGGACAACCGAACTACTGGTTCTGCTGGAGACGCGACCCGATCGACGTTTCGTTGCGCACCGCCACAGCGGCTTTCACGAAGCTGACGAAGAGCGGGTGCGGGTTTTCCACCGTGCTTTTGTATTCCGGGTGAAACTGCACGCCGACGAACCAGGGATGGGATTTGATCTCCACGATCTCCACGAGCCCGCCTTCCGGGTTGATGCCCGTGGCGGTCATTCCCGCTTTTTCGAAATCCTGGAGATATTCGTTGTTGAATTCGTAGCGATGGCGGTGGCGTTCGTAGATGGTGCGTTTGCCGTATACCTGGAACGCGTTCGTGCCTTCCGTGAGGTTGCACGGGTAAGCGCCGAGACGCATCGTGCCGCCTTTGTTCGTGACTTTTTTCTGCGCCTCGAGCAGGTCGATCACCGGGTAAGCCGTGTTGGCGTCCATCTCGGTGGAGTGCGCGCCTTTCATGCCGAGCACGTTTCGCGCGAATTCGATCACGGCACATTGCATGCCGAGACAGATGCCGAAGAAAGGAACGTTGTTCTCGCGCGCATAACGGATGGCCGCGATCTTGCCTTCGATGCCGCGGTGGCCGAAGCCCGGCGCCACAAGCACGCCGCTCAGGCCGGAGAGACGTTGCTTCACGTTCTCTTCCGTAATGCTTTCCGAATGGATCCAGGAAAGATTCACCTTGCAGTCGTTCGTCACACCCGCGTGGATGAATGCTTCCGCGATGGATTTGTAAGAATCCTTCAGCTCGATGTATTTCCCGACGAGGCCGATGTTGATCTCCGTTTTCGGGTTGTAGAGCGTTTGCACAAAATCTTTCCAGCGTGTAAGGTCGGGCGCCTTGTCGGAGGGAAGCCCGAGCTTCTGCAGCACCACTTCGTCGAGCTGCTCTTTTTCCATCAGCATCGGCACTTCGTAAATGCTTTTCGCATCGCGCGCTTCGATCACGGCGTTGCTTTCCACGTTGCAGAACAGCGCCACTTTGCGCTTGAGGTCGGAGCTGAGCGGGTGTTCGGTGCGGCATACCAGCACGTCGGCCGTTACGCCGTATTCCTGCAGTAGCTTCACGGAATGCTGCGTGGGCTTGGTCTTCAATTCGCCCGAGGCGGAGAGGTACGGCACGAACGTGAGGTGAACGACCATTACGTCTTTCGGCATTTCCCACTTCAGCTGGCGCACCGCTTCCACGTACGGCAGCGATTCGATGTCGCCCACCGTTCCGCCGATCTCGGTGATGATCACGTGGTATTGCCCCGTATTGCCCAGCAGGCGGATGCGGTGCTTGATCTCGTCGGTGATGTGCGGAATGACCTGTACGGTCTTGCCGAGGTAATCGCCCCGGCGTTCTTTTTCAATGACGGTTTTGTAAATGCGGCCCGTCGTCACGTTGTTGGCCTGCGACGTCGGCACGTTGAGGAAACGCTCGTAATGGCCGAGATCGAGGTCGGTTTCCGCCCCGTCGTCGGTCACGTAACATTCACCGTGCTCGTAAGGATTGAGCGTCCCGGGGTCGACGTTGATGTATGGATCCAGCTTCTGGATGGTAACGGTATAGCCGCGCGCCTGGAGCAGCTTTGCCAGTGATGCGGAGACGATGCCTTTACCCAAAGAAGAGGAAACACCCCCGGTTACGAAGACGTACTTAGTAGACGACATAGGAGAAAATGTGGATGGTAACCGGGATACAAAGGTAGCAAAAGGCGGCAGGTTGGCGGCGGCGGTTGGCGGTTTGTTGATAAACCCCGCCCATTTGTCAATACAAAAGGCGGCAGGTTGGCGGTGGAGGTTAGTGATGGCGGTTGGCGGTATGTTAATTAACCCAGCCTGTTGTCAATACAAAAGGCAGCAGGTTGGCCCCGAGTACTCGGGGCGGTTGGCGGGTTGTTCATAAACCCAGTCAATTTGTCAATACAAAAGCCGGAAGCAACTGAATGCTCCCGGCTTTGAAAGTTACCTGACCGCCAACTGCGACCCTGCCGACCGCCGCCTTTTCAGAAGGAAATGTTCATGCTCAGGCTCGGCATCAGCGGGAGCTGGTCCACGCGCTTGAACGCCACGCGGTCGAAATAGAACACGTTGGGGCGGTTGTAGGCGTTGGTCAGGCCGAAAGCGGCTTCCAGCCTGGAACGTTCCGACAAGTCCCACCACTTTTTGAGCGTAATGTCGAGGCGGTGGTAGGTGGGGAGCTGGTGGGAATTGAGATTGCCGTATAAAACGCCCAGCTGGCCGTTCTGCGTGGTGTAATCCGTGGTGATGTTCTGGAAGGTCAGGTTTTCGAAGAAGCCCTGCGTCGGGGTGAAGGGGAAACCGGTGCCGAAGTTCCAGCGGACGTTCAGCTCCCAGGTGCGGTCGCGGTTCTCCGTTTTCACCCACTGGCCGGTCACGGTGTCGCGGACGGAAATGCGTTTGCCGAAATTCCAGGAGCCCACGAGGTTGATGTTGTGGCGGCGGTCGAAGTTCGGGCGGTATTCCTGGACGCCGTCCCAGCGCGTCACGTAGGCGAGCGAATAAACGGCCCACAGGTAGTAATTCCGGTATTCGTACTTGGTCACGAAATCCACACCGTACGCTTTACCCGTCTCGATGATGAAATCTTTTTTCACCATGTCGGGAAGCGCCGCGTTGGCCTGGTTGTCCTCGTACATCTTGTTGCGGTTGAGGTTTGTCAGCTGGGTGAAATCCTTCAGGTAGCCTTCCAGGTTGAATTCCAGCTCGCCCCATTTATCGGTAGAGTCGATCGGCGTCCATTCAACGCCGAAGATGTAATGGGTGGCTTTCTGCAGCTTGTGTTTGATCTCGTACGTTTCGCCCTGCTGGTTTGTAAATTCCGACGGGAGGTTGTCGCTGCCCGAGAGGAAGCCGTAGAACAGGTTCACCACGTCGCGGTCGGAGACGGCGCTGATGAGGTTCTGGGAATACATGCCCGCGGCGCCTTTGAGGCGGATGTGATTGTTGATGTTGTACTTCAGCCCGATGCGCGGCTCAGGAGAAATGTTGCTCAGCGTGGCGTAATACTGGACACGGAAGCCCGGCTCGAGCACGAGCGTGCGGTTCTGCGTCGAATCTTTCCCGATGTTGCCGGAGATCCATTTGTACTTCAGGTAAAATGCGAACTCGGTGGTGTTCTCTTCCTGGCTGATCTCGCGGTTGACGACGTTGTGGAAGCTGAATTTCGTGGCGTAGCCTAAAATTTCAAGCCCGTAGTTGACCACGTTCTTGCGCTGGAAATACGTGAAGTTGAGGCCCATGTTGAAGCCGTCGACCGAGCTGCTGCGCGGCGCGTAAAAATCCTCGTTCATCGCGATGTCGTACTGCGAATACGCGAAATTGCCCTTGATCAGCGTCGGCGAATTGCCCGGGACAACCTGGAAATTGCTGCCGAAGCCGTACGACTTCCAGCCCAGGTCGGCTGATCCTTTGTAGCGCGACACGGTATCGTTGAACATAAACCCGAAAACGTTCAGCTTGCTGCCGTTTACGCCGTTGAAGGCGACCTTGCCGTAATAATCGCTGAAGTTGAACGGCAGGCCTTCCGGGTTCACGTAACTGTAAAGCACTTTCGAGGTCTGGCGGAGGTAGGAGTTTTTAGCGGAAAGCACGTACGTGATCGAACCGCGGTTTTTTTCTACGTCCATGCGGCGGATGGGGCCTTCCAGCATGAGCTTGGCGCCGAACGGGCTCAGCGTAACCTTCCCGCCGAAACGTTTGCGGTTGCCGTCGCGCGTGGTGATGTCCATGATCGACGAAACACGTCCGCCATAATCCGCGTTGAACCCGCCGGTATAAACGTCGAGGTTCTTGATCACGTCGGTGTCGAAAACGGAAAAGAGGCCGATGGAGTGGAACGGGTTGTAAATGATCATGCCGTCGAGCAGCACTTTGTTCTGCACCGGCGTGCCGCCGCGGATGTAAAGCTGCCCGCCCTGGTCGCCCGTGCTCACCACGCCGGGTAGCACCTGGACGGATTGCGCGATATCGGCCACGCCGCCCACAGCCACGATGCGGTTGATCTCTTTCGTGCCCATGGAGTTTTTACCTACAGCCGGGTTTTCCTGCTGGTCCTGCTTCTTCGCCGAGATCGTCACCACTTTCATGATGCGGGGCTTCAGTACAATGCTCCGGTTGAGGATCTCGCCTGCCTTCACCGTAACCGTAATGCGCGTCTGCTCGAAGTTGGGGTCCTGCCCGATGAGCGTATAGGTGCCGGCCGGAACTTTGGTGAGGGAATAAAAACCGTTCACGTCGGTCTGCACGCCGTATGGTGTGCCCTCGAGGTAAACCAGCGCAAACAGCACGGCTTCACCGGTATTT
Source organism: uncultured Chryseobacterium sp. (assembly GCA_966211705.1). GTDB lineage: Bacteria > Bacteroidota > Bacteroidia > Palsa-965 > Palsa-965. The sequence goes on along the minus strand of CBIHOC010000007.1, from coordinate 41,171 downwards.
TCACTCGTTACGGTGCCGCGGATGGTAGCGGTCTGGGCCGTCGCAAAAACGGAGAAGAAGAGTGCGGCGATGACGCCGGTCATGTATTTATGCATCGAAGAATACTTTTTTCAGGCGAAGGGGCAAAAGTAAGGGATATGTCCGCTCATTCCACGCCCTCTTGACAGGCGGCGGTTTTTTCGCCCTATAAGGTCAATTTTTAACAATATTCGGCGGGGAAAAGGGTTCTGAGTTCTGGGTTCCTGGGTTAAACCCATAACTCAGAACATCAAAACTCAGCACCCAATTCCAGGATACGATCAAACTCTGCCGGCTGGACCGGCATGCAGGAGAGGCGGGGAATGCGGACGAGGGGCAGTTCTTTGAGTTGCTTGTCGCTTTTGATGAGCGAAAGCGGAACGGGCTTCTTCAGCTTTTTGAACGGCTTCAGGTCGACGCACGACCACGCGGTTTCGTCCGTCGTCGGGTCCTGGTACGCTTCCTTCACCACTTTCGCGATGCCGACCACTTCCATCCCTTCGTTGCTGTGGTAAAAAAGCACGAGGTCGCCTTTTTTCATGGCGCGGAGGTGATTGCGGGCGGCGTAATTGCGGACGCCGGTCCATGCCGTTTGCCCGTCTTTTACGAATTGATCCCAGGAATATGCGGAAGGTTCCGATTTGACCAGCCAGTGATTCATGAACAGTATGGATTGGATAAACAAAGATGCGGAAGAGAATGGATTAGAAGTGAACTTTTATACATTTGCGATGGCAACCCTCCGGAAACAATAGTATATGCGCATTGAATCTACGCGGCATACCCCGCTTGTTACTGTCGATGAAGCTACCGGTTCGATCCTGATCGCCGGGGTTTCCATTCCTGAGAATGCCTACGTCTTTTTCCGCCCGCTGGAAGATTACATCGAAAACCTCGATCCCGAAAAATCCACCGGCATTTCCTTCACCTTCCGCCTCGAGTACATGAACACGCTTTCTTCCAAAGCGTTCCTCGATTACATGCGCACGGTGAAGGATGTAAAGCACATTCCCCTTTCCGTCACCTGGGAATATTATTCCGACGACGAAGAGATGCGCGATCACGGCGAAACGTTCTCGGAGATCGTGGATATTCCGTTCAGCTATTTGTCGGTCGATCCGTCAAAGCGATTTCCGGGAAGGAAGTGAGGTTGAAATGCCGATGTGTTGATGTGCTGAAATGCTGATGGGTTGTACAACGAAATTCATCAGCATTTCAGCACATCAGCATTTCAACTAATCCTCAATGCAGGATCTTCCAGACCAATTCCTTCATCAGTTCCCCTTCGGCTGCGCTCACGTTGTCCACGCCTTTTGAGCGGAGGTCGTACTCGCGTAAAAAAGAAACCACCTGCTTGATCTTTCCCACGGGGTAATTGCGGGAAGCGCCGGCGTAATCGGCCACGAAAAAAGGATGAACGCCGAGCGCGCGGGCGGCGACGTCCTTCGATTTGTCGGGAAGAAAATGGTAGATGAGAATTTTGACGAAATAATTGTTGAGGGCCGAAATGGTGACGGGAATGGGATGCTCTTTCGAATTTGACGCGAAATAATTGATGATGCGGTTGGCTTTCACCACGTCTTTTTTCGAAAGCGCGTCGTTCAGCTCGAACGTGTTGTAATCCTTGCTGATGCCGATGTTCTGCTGGATGTGCTCCGGCGTGATCTCCGTGCCGGGCGGCAAATTGATCATCAGCTTGTCGAGCTCGTTGGTGATCTTGCCGAGATCGGTGCCGAGATATTCCGTGAGCAGCTGGGCGGATTTCGGGCTGGCGGAATATTTTTTCTCCTTCAGGTAGCCCGCGATCCAATCGGGAATTTTGTACTCGCGCAATTTTTCCGATTCGAAGAGCACGCCTTTTTTCGCCACCGTTTTGGCAAACGACTTGCGCTTGTCGAGCGTTTTGTACTTGTAGCAGATCACCAGCAGCGTCGAATCGAGCGGGTTGTTCACGTAGCTCTCGAGGTCTTCGATCCCGCGGATGTTCTGCGCTTCCTTCACGATCACCACCTGCCGGTCGGCCATCATCGGGTAGCGTTTCGCCTCGCTGACGATCGTGGCCACGTCGGTGTCGCGGCCGTACAGCACCGTCTGGTTGAATTCCCGCTCGTTCTCGTCCAGCACATTTTTTTCAATGTAGTTGGCGATCACGTCGATGAAATACGGCTCTTCACCCGCCAGGACGTACACCGGCTTGTAGTTCTTCTTCTTGAGGTCGGAAAGGATGGCGCTGAAATCCAAAATGGGTGCGAATTACGAATCCTGCGAATTTACGAATTACGAATGGCAGCGAATTCACAATTTACTAACCGCCCACATTGGGTATCGGGTAGCAAGTATCGGGTATCGGGACTGTGTATCCTGCCGCACGCTCCACGCGCTTAGTCTTGATACCCGATACCGCGCGCAGCCCTGCGCGCTGCTAAAACTGCAGGTGCTTCACCGTAAGTCCGTGGTTCTTCAGCTCTTTCAGCGAGTCGATGCCGATGCGTAAATGCAGCTCCACGAATTCGCCGGTGACTTTTTTGTCGCTTTCTTCCGTCTTCACGCCTTCCGGCACCATGGGCTGGTCGGACACGAGCAGCAGCGCGCCGGTGGGAATTCCGTTGTGGAAGCCCACGGAAAAGATCGTCGCCGTTTCCATGTCGATCGCCATCGCGCGGGTCGTGCGCACGTATTCTTTGAACTTCTCGTCGTGCTCCCACACGCGGCGGTTGGTGGTGTACACCGTGCCCGTCCAGTAATCGCGCTGGTGGTTGCGGATGGTGGTGGAAATGGCTTTCTGCAGGCTGAACGCAGGCAGCGCGGGCACTTCGGGCGGAAAATAATCGTTGCTCGTTCCTTCCCCGCGGATTGCAGCAATGGGAAGAATAAGGTCGCCGATGTTGTTTTTCTTTTTCAGGCCGCCGCACTTGCCGAGGAACAGGCTGGCCTTGGGCTCGATGGCGCTCAGCAGGTCCATGACGGTTGCCGCCGTCGGGCTGCCCATGCCGAAGTTGATGATGGAAATTCCTTCTGCATGCGCCGTCAGCATCGGGCGGTTTTCGCCGTGAACTTCCACGCCGTGCCACTCCGCAAACATGCGCACGTAATTGCTGAAGTTGGTGAGCAGGATGTATTTTCCCCAGTCTGCCAGCGGGATGCCGGTGTAACGGGGTAGCCAGTTGGCGACAATGTCTTCTTTGGTCTTCATATGGTAAGGTACAAAGATAGTCGGCAAAGATTCAAAGATTCAAAATCCGGAATGTTTGAATTTTGAATCTTGAATAGCGCCCCGCGAAGCGGAAGCGTTTGAATTTTTGAATTGCTGAATATTATTTCCGGAACGCAGCCAGGACGTGGCTTCGCAGGAAAGGTACGTTGAACAGCTTGTAAAATTTCCCGACACGTCGTCCCACAGGCGGGGCCAGCGTGATCTTCAGGATCTCGGAATGCGTGGCGTAAGGAAACAAAGCACGCATTTCACGCACGGAAACTTTGCGCACATCGGGGTTCGACGGGTTGTTGTAAATAAAGTCGTACCAGAGAATGATCCCGCCGGGGTTGAGCAGCTCCCACATTTTCGCAGCCAGCTTTTTCCTGTCGCCGGGGCCGAGGATGGACGTAAAAACGGTGGACTGGAATACGCAATCGAACTTCCGGTCGAAATCGATGTCGAGCGCGTTTCCTTCGTACAGCACGAGATGCGGGTAATTCTTCCGGATGAGCTGCGCGCGGTCGTGGAGCAATTCGTTGAGAAAAATCGCTTCCGGCCGGATGCCTGCGTGCATGAAAAATTCCGCATTCCCGCCGTGCCCCGCGCCGATCTCCAGCACCGTGCTGTTCCCGCCGAGGTATTTTTTCACCATGTACCCGATGCCCGCTTCCAGCTCCGCGTCCGCGAACCGGGCGTAAACCGAGCTGTACCGGTTGTCGTACCTCCGTCGTTCGTATTGTTGTTTTATCTGCTCATCCAGCGACATCCGGCTGTTTTTCTGTTACCCGCGAAAGATATTCAATTCAAAGATGAACAGTTTCGGATTCTCGCCGCAAATTTTTGAATCTTTGAATTGTTGAATTGTTGAATATGTCCCTGCCACATCTGAACTTTCCGCATTACGACTTCCGTCTCCGGCAGGAGAACGGCCCGGAGATCTTCGACGAGGTGCGGAAACGCTGGACTGCGTTGACACCGGAAGAGTGGGTGAGGCAGCACGCGCTGAAATGGCTGAGCGCCGAAAAAAAATATCCCGCTTCGCTGCTCGCCGTGGAAAAAAGCATCACGGTGAACGGGCTGGCCAGGCGATGCGACGTGGTGGCTTTCGGCCGCGACGCGAAACCTTTGCTGGTGGTGGAATGCAAAGCTCCCGGCGTGGAGATCACGCAGGCGGTGTTCGACCAGGTGGCGCGCTACAACATGACGCTCGGCGTTCCGCTATTCATGCTCACCAACGGCCTGCGCCATTTCTGCTGCACCATCGATCATGTGCAGAAGAGTTATATTTTCGTCAAAGAGCTTCCTGAATTTCAATAAAAACCCCTGCACATGATCCGACATTTCCGTTTCATTTTCCTGCTCGCATTTGCAGTCGTAATTTCAGTTACTTCCTGCAAGCCCGGCACCGGCACGCTTGCGATAACGCTCGAGGCGGACGACAAAGCTGCTACTGCCGACGTGAAAAAGGTGGAAGACATTTACCGGCAACGCCTCGATAAATTCGGGATCGACGAAGACAATATCTTGCTCACGACTACCGGGAATCGCATCAAGGTCGAGATTTCGGAGCTGAGTAAATACAGCCCGGAAATCCGGGAACGCCTGAGAAAACTTTTGCAATCCACCGCCAATCTCGAGTTCTGGGAAACGTACAATGTCGCGGAAGCCTATCCTTCGATCGATGCTGCGCTGCGCCGTCCTCCGCTGGATTCGGCCGGAGGCGATACGGTACGGCTGCACAAGGAACTTTTCACGCTGTTGCAGCCGAACATGGATCAAAACATGTTCAGCCATTCCTGCATGTTCGGCATGGCAACTGCTGCGGATACATCAAAGGTGAACAGCCTGCTCGATTCCGCGCGTGCAAGCGGGAAACTGCTGCCGGACCTCGTTTTCGCGTGGACGACCAACAAACAGTCGCAGTCCGGGAATGTGAAGCCGTACTGCGAGCTGGTGTTGCTGAAGGCTAAACATAGTAAGGCCGCCATGGCCCATCCCGTCATCACCAAAGCGGATGCGGTCGAGAGTGAATACAGCGGCAGCCCGGAAATTTCCATCACGATGGAAAAAGCCGATGGAGAGATCTGGAGACGGCTGACAAAAGACAACATCGGCCGCTGCGTCGCGATCGTGCTCGACGGCACGGTTTATTCGTACCCGACGGTCCAAAGTGAAATTACCGGCGGCGTTTCTTCGGTCTCGGGAAATTTCACGAAACAGGAAGCGGAAGACCTGGCCAATATTCTCGGTGCCGGCTACCTGCCGGTGCGGATGCGCATTGTCGAAGAAAACGAAACCAAATGATCCGCATTCCGCGAATTGCCGTCCTGCTTGTCATCGCTGTGCTGCACTTCTCTTTTGATTACGTGGCGGAAAATTTTGCTGCGGGAAAAAAGGCGAAGCTGGTGTACACTGTCGAAACAGCCGGCAATACGGACAGCCTTCTCGTTCAGCAGGTCTTCAGCCAACGGCTTGTAAATGCCGGGCTGGAGAAAAAAGACGTACGGGTAAACGGCAGCGGAAATAAATTCACGGTCGTCATTTCAAATTATACTTCCTACGAGCCATCCGTCATTGCCGGAGCTGAAAAAATGCTGGTCATGAAAGGACAGCTGGGTTTCTGGGAAACGTTTGAAGTTTCGGAGGCGGCGCAATCTATTGCCAATAGTCTCATCTCCGGCCCGGATACGCTCACCGACGAATTTTTCGCGTTGTTCACCTGGATCAATAACGAAGGAAGAGGCCCTGTTTTCGGAAAGGTGCCGGTTACCGACACGGCAAAAGCTGAACGTTTGCTGGATCGTTCGAGGGCGTCAGGTAAATTGCTTCCGCAGCTTGTCTTTGCATGGTCAACTGCAAAAGCGGAAGACGATAAAACGTATTGCGAGCTGGTGATGCTGAAGAGCGCTCCCGGGGGAAAAGCCAGCATGGACGCACCTTTGCTGACGGACGCCCGGGTTTTGACGAACCATACGTTCAACATTCCCGAGATCTCGATCACGATGGCGAAAGAAGATGCGGAACAATGGCGCGCCCTTACAAAGAAGAATATCGGCAGGAGCATTTCACTCGTCATCGACGGCGTCGTCTATTCTTCACCCACCGTCCAGAACGAAATTGCAGGCGGCGTATCCTCCATCACCGGGAACTTCACCGTGCCGGAAGCCACAGCGCTCGTTACACTGCTGAAAAGCCGTCCCATTCCCTATGATATGCGGATCACAGAAAAAACCGTGATCAACTAACCCGCTGACCGTCAACCTTCTTGCCACGTTCTCGACATTTTTTTCTCACGTCTCAGGTCTCACGTCTCAAGTCTCACGTCTCACGTCTCCCTTCACAAGTCCGCGTCGTTTGATTTTCAGAATGTTATCCTTATATTCGTAGCTGCGAATTCACACACACCCAATTCCAACCGACCTAACCAAAATCAATGAAAAGGATCGTTACGTTTACCCTTGCAGCTACGTTCGCCGTCGCGCTGCATGCAGGGAAAGGAAATGCCGTCACCGGCCTCCGCCCGCAGAATTACACCCCGGTATCCATGCTCCAGCCGGATGAATACATGGCAAACACCATGATCATCAAAGTGCTCCCGGAATACCGCAATGCCTGCACCAGCGAGCGCATCGCCATTCCCGCGGTGACCGATTATTTTGCAATGGTCGGCGCCGATGTGGTGAAGAAAAAATATCCCAACCACAAGGCTCCTGCGAAAGCCGTCAACGAATTCGGCAAGCCCCTCATCGATCTTTCACTGATCTACGAAGTGCATTACACCAGCCCGCTCGAGCTCGACAAGGCGATCGGCAAGCTCTACAACATGGGCTTCTTCGAATTCGTCGAGCCGCATTTCATCCCCAAAACCTGCTACCTGCCCAACGATCCGCAGGCCACGCAGGGTTCTTCGTATTACCTCTACATCATCAACGCGGCCGGAAGCGGCACCACGGGATGGGACATCAACACCGGCAGCTCCGCTGAAGTGGTCGGCATTACCGACACCGGAATTTCGCTCACGCATGCCGACCTCGTCAACAAGATCGCCTACAACACCGCCGACCCGATCGACGGGGTGGACAACGACGCCGACGGTTATATCGACAACTACCGCGGCTGGGACGTCGCGATGAACGATAACGATCCTACGTACCAGGGCAGCAGCCATGGCGTGCACGTCAGCGGCTGCGCAGCGGCTGAAACGAACAACAGCGTGGGCGTGTCCGGCTCCGGTCACGCAACGCGTGTCCTCCCGGTGAAGATCGCCGATAATACAGGCGCGCTCATCGCATCTTACGACGGTATCGTTTACGCGGCCGATCACGGCTGTTCCGTCATCAACTGTTCGTGGGGCGGCACAGGCGGCGGCTCTTACGGGCAAAGCATCATCGACTACGCGATGAACAACATGGATGCGCTCGTGATCGCGGCTGCAGGCAACAACGGCCTCGACGAAGCGTTTTACCCGGCTGCCTACCCGAACGTGCTCAGCGTCGCAGCAACGAACAATGCCGATGTGCATGCCGGCTTCACGAACTACAACTATACGGTCGACGTATGCGCGCCCGGCGACGGCATCCTGTCGACGTTCGGCAACACGCTCTATCTTTCGCAGAGCGGAACGTCAATGGCTTCACCCGTCTGTTCGGGTGTCGCGGCGATCGTGCGCAACCATTTCCCCTCCTACAACGCCTACCAGGTTGCGGAGCGCGTGAAATGGACCACAGATGATATTTATTCCATCTCCGGGAACAACTCGGCGACGTATACCGACAAGCTGGGAACCGGCCGCATCGACCTCTACCAGGCGCTTACGATGACCGGTGTGAAATCGGTGCTCTACCAGAACATCGGCTACAACGACAACAACGATCTCACCTTCGTGGCGAACGATACCGTGCGCATCACCGGCGATTTCACCAACTACCTCGATCCCACGGTCAACCTGACGGCCACGCTCAGCGTAGTTTCCGGCGGAACGTACGTCACGCTGCTCGACGGCAGCACCACGGTCGGCGCGCTCCCCACGCTCGGCGTCGCAGGCCATGCCGGCGACCCGTTCCAGGTCAAGATCCTGCCCTCTGCGCCCATCAACCAGGTCATCGGCCTCAAGCTCACGCTTACCGACGGCTCGTACACGTACGACCAGTATTTCTCCCTGACGGTGAACGTCGATTACATCAACATTACCGTCAACGATGTTTGGACGACCATCACCAGCAAAGGCCTGATCGGCTACAACATGGACCAGCAGCAGCAGGGTCTCGGCTTCGATTACCAGAACAACGGAACGCTGCTGTATGAAGCCAGCTTCATGGTCGGAACTTCCACCACGAAAGTGAGCGACATGGCCCGCGGCACCACGACGCCCGACACGGATTTCTCTTCGCTGTACACCGTGCGCACGATCCCGAACGTGGTTTCCGATTTCGACCTCGACGGTAAATTCCGCGACAACGTTTCGCCTTCCCCGCTGCCTGTGACGGTTCACCACAAGGCGTACGCATGGAGCACCGCCCCGCACCGGAAATACGTGATCGTCCAGTACACGATCGCCAATACCGGCGGCACGACATTGTCAAACATGTACGCCGGCATTTTCGCCGACTGGGACATCGACGCCACGACTTACGGCCAGAACAAAGCGGATTATGACGCCGCCAACAAAATGGGCTATGTGTGGTACACGGCAGCCGGCGGAAAATACTGCGGCATCAAGCTGCTCACGAACACGGCCCCTGCCGTTCACTACGCGATCGACAATACGAACGGCGGAAGCGGCGGCGTGAACATGTACGACGGCTGGGACACGCAGGAAAAATACACCACGCTTTCCACCAACCGCCAGCAGGCCGGCCTCGTCGGCCAGGGCAATGACGTGTGCGACGTGATGAGCAGCGGACCGTTCACCGTTCCCGCGGGCGATTCCGTAACCGTGGCATTCGCGCTCCTCGCGGGCGATGATCTTGTCGACCTCCAGAACAGCGCCGTTGACGCGCAGAACATGTACGACACGAACGGCCCGCTCGGCGTTACGACGCATTACGCTGACGATGCAACGCAGTTCAACGCTTTCCCGAACCCGACCTCCGGCATGACCGACATCCGCTACATGATCGCGGAAACCGGTTACTCCGAGATCCGCATCGTCGACGCATCCGGCCGCCTGGTGAGCACGCTTGCCGCCGGCACAAAACAGCCCGGCGAGTATTACGCCCGCCTCGACGCAGAAGCGCTGGCAGAAGGCATCTACTTCCTGCAGCTTGTGACAGGCGATCAAATGATCACACGCAAACTGGTCGTGTCACACTAAAGAGGGACGAAGAGGACGAGAAGTTAGCATAACTTACAAGGGACGAAAGTGAAACATAATGTTTTCTTTCGTCCTTTTTTATTCGTCCCCCGTCCCTCGTCCCTTCGTCCCTTTTCGTATTTTTGACCAATACAATCGAACAACCAATATGGATATCAGCAAGATCATTTTTATCACCGGCATGCCCGGGCTGTATAAAGTCATTGCCCAGTCGAAAAACGGCGTGATCGTGGAATCGCTCCAGGACAAAAAACGTTTCCCGGCTTTTTCGTCCAGCCGCATCAGCACGTTGCAGGACATCAGCGTTTACACGACCGGTGACGATCTTCCCCTGAAGGACGTTTACCTGAAAATTTTCGAAAAAGAAAAGGGCGGAAAAGCGATCGACCCGAAAACGTCCGACGAGAAAGCGATGCGCGCTTACATCGAAAGCGTCGTTCCCGGTTACGACAAGGAGCGCGTGCACGTTTCCGACCTGCGCAAGATGTTCAACTGGTACAATATTCTCCAGGAAGCGGGACTGCTTGCGGCGGAAGAAGCGAAGGACGAGGATGCGGATGCCAAAGCATTGCTCTCCGACAAAGACAAGCCGAAAGTTCCGGCAGTGAAAAAAGACGTGGGCCAGAAGCAGAACCTCAAGAGCAACGCTCCCAAGGTGAAAGCCCAGGGCGTCCGCAAATCGGGCACCGCGTAAGCGCCGTTTATTTTCCGTAATGGATATTTCCCAGCCACAGGCAAACGTGATGCCGGCCCGCCGGTTTCTCCCCGCCGTGCTTTCTTTTGAAAGCTGGGAAACGATCGAACCGTGGTTCAAAGCGCTTCACGAACGTCCTGTCAGTTCCGCTGCGGAGCTTTTGCAGTGGCTGAAAGATTTCAGCGAGCTCGACGCCGTGCTCGACGAAGAGATGGCTTGGCGCTACATCCGCTCCACCTGCGACACGGCCAACCCGGAATTTGAAAAAGCTTACGATTTTTTCGTGGAACAGATCGAGCCAAAAGCGGCGCCGTGGTTCCAGGAACTGTTCAAAAAGCTCGACAGCAACCCGTACCGCGATACGCTCGACCCGGATGTGTACAGCGTTTTCCTGCGCACCGTCCGCAACGACATTTCCATCTTCCGCGAAAAGAACATTCCGCTCTTCACCGCCATCGACAAGCTGAAGCAGGACTTCGGCAAGATCGTGGGCGACATGATGGTGGAAGTGAACGGCGGGGAGCTGACGATCCAGCAGGCATTCACCTTGCTGAAAAGCACCGACCGCGAGCTGCGCCGTGATGTGTTCGGGAAGATCTGGAACCGCCGGCTGGCCGATCGCTCAACCCTCGACAAGCTGTTTGACAAGTTGTGCGTGCTGCGCCAGAAAGTGGCGGTGAATACCGGCTTCACGAATTTCCGCGACTACAGCTTTGCCGCGCTCGGGCGTTTCGATTACACGAAAGAAGATTGTTTCCGTTTCCACGAAGCCGTCGCCGCCGAAGTCGTTCCCTTCATTTCAGAACTGGAAGCGGAACGAAAAAAATTGCTCGGCGTTTCCGCTTTGCGTCCGTACGATCTCGACGTCGATCCCACGGGAAAGCCGCCCCTCAAGCCTTTCCTCGACGGCGATGACCTGCTCGACAAAACGACAACGTGCCTCGGCCTCGTTCGTTCGTCCTACGCGGAATACATTTCCACGATGCGCCGCATGGGTCATTTCGATCTTGATTCGCGTAAAGGAAAGGCGCCCGGCGGCTACAACTATTCACTTTCCGAAACCGGCGTTCCGTTCATCTTCATGAATTCCGCCGGCTCACCGCGCGACCTGATCACGATGGTCCACGAAGCCGGCCACGCAATCCATTCCTTCCTCGAGCACCCGCTGCCCATCAACGCGCTGAAAAATCCGCCTTCGGAAGTGTGCGAGCTGGCCAGCATGTCGATGGAGCTGATTTCCATGGAGCACTGGCACGTGTTCTACCCGGACCCCGCCGACCTGCGGCGCGCGCGGCAGGAGCAGCTGGAAAAAGTGCTCGGCACATTGCCGTGGGTGGCCACCGTGGACAAGTTCCAGCACTGGATCTATGAGAACGAAGGACACACGGCGGAACAACGTTCGGAAGCATGGACGGAAGTAATGTCGCGTTTCGAGCCGGCGATCATCGACTGGAGCGGGCTGGAAGAGGCGCGGCGCAACAACTGGCAGAAGCAACTGCACATTTTCGAAGTTCCTTTTTATTACATCGAGTACGGCATGGCCCAGCTCGGCGCGATCGCGGTATGGAGGAATTATCTCGTCGACCCGGAAAAGGCGCTCGACGGGTATGAAGCGGCGCTGAAGCTCGGCTATACGCAGCCCATCGGGAAGATTTACGAGGCTGCCGGAATTCGTTTCGATTTTTCGCAGGAATATGTGCGCGAACTCGTACATTTCGTAAAAGAACAACTGGAAAAACTCAAAGCATAAAAATCCAAATCCCAAAAGTGTTTTGGATTTGGATTTTGAGGTTTTGTGATTTCAAACCGTCTCTCCATGATAACTTCCCCTGCACCCGGAACGTACGCTCCTTATTACGAGACGTACGTCAAGCTCATCGCCGGCCGCGACCCGGTGCGCATTCTCGAGTCGCTCGTGCTCGATTTCAAGGCGCTGCTGTCGGAAATTCCCGAAGAGAAGGAATTATTCCGTTACGCCGAAGGCAAATGGTCGGTGAAGGAGCTGATCGGCCACATCATCGACACGGAGCGCATCATGACCACGCGTGCGCTGTGCATCGCGCGCGGGGAACAGCAGCCGCTGCCGGGCTTCGACGAGAATGCGTATGTCGCGACAGCGAATTTCGACCGGCGCTCCCTGCTCGATCTCGGCCACGAGTTCGGCTTTGTGCGTGAGGCGAGCATTTCGCTTTTCAAATCGTTGCGTGAAGAAGACCTGGACCGCCAGGGAACGGCGAATAAAAACATCGTAACGCCGCGCGCGCTGCTGTACGTCATTGCCGGGCATCACATGCACCATGTGCGGATCTTGCGGGAGAGGTATTTGGGGGAGATCTGATTGTGCGAAAACAAATCAATAAAAAATGTTGAAGTATAGAATTATTTTGCTGCTCCTTCTGGCGGCGGGCGGAGCTCATGGACAGAATGGGTGGCTAAATCATCTTACCGGCGGATCTGAGGACCTGTACGGCATAGATAATTATTCGTCATCGAGTTGGACGGCTGTCGGGCAAAGTGGTGCAATTTATCAAACAATAAACAGCGGCGCGACGTGGACGCCCCAGGTTTCCACGACACAAATGCCCCTTCACGATGTCTTCACTCCGTCTTCCACTGTGGCTTATGCCGTCGGAGATTCGGGCATTATCCTGAAGACGGTCAACTCCGGCGCGACGTGGGTGCGGCAAACCTCGGGCACCTACATGCCGATCAAATCCGTTTATTTTTCTTCGGCTGCTACCGGCTTTGCCTGTGGATATGCCGGGTATTTTTTATCCACGACGAATGGGGGGGTGACGTGGAATCTCCAGCAGGTTTCGCTCACAGCCAATTTCAACGATATGTATTTCGCTTCCTCAACCACTGCATATTGTGTCGGCTGGGCAGGCGTGATCTATAAGACCACGGATGGCGGCGCAACGTGGCAACAGCAGAACAGCGGGGTGACGCAGAACCTGGAAGAAGTCCACTTTCTCGATACGCTCACCGGGTTTTGCTCGGGCGGCGGTGGAACCTTGCTCCGCACCATCGACGGTGGAGCAAACTGGATCCCGGTCAGCACGTTTACATCAGACAATATTTTGTCGCTTTGTTTCCTGTCGCCTGCGCTCGCTTTTTGCGGCACTGCGGGAGGAGATATCTTTTTTTCAAGCAACGGGGGGCTTAATTGGCTTCCGATGCCTTGCCTCGGGACTACTGTCCATGAAATCGTCGCGCTGAACACGTCGTCGGCAATCGCTTCATGCGATATGGGAAACGTCCAGGAGTCCGTTTTCCTGGATTGGGTGGGGATGCCGGGAACTGCAGGCTGTAACCAGGCTTTTTTTCTCAACGATTCGCTTGGCTACGCGATCTCCAGCCTGAACAGCCAGGTGCTTAAAACTACAGATGGAACAAACTGGTCGGTCGTTTATACGGCATCGGGTTTCCAGCACCTGTTTTTTGTCAACGATACGGTTGGGTACATCTCGGGCGCGAACACATTGTACCGCACTATGAATGGAGGCGTGACGTGGACAACAGTCCCCGTTTCCTACATTGAAAGGATGCAGTTCTTTTCGAATGATACCGGTTATGCCCAGGCGAACGGGTTCCAGAAAACAACCGACGCAGGACAAACCTGGATAACCGTGGGTACACAAACCAATGTCACCGACTTCCAGTTTTTCGATCCGGATACCGGTTTTTCGCTACAGTCCGGGCATGTATATATGACGATGGATGGTGGTGTGAACTGGAGCGAAATGTTTTCCGTTGCTTCGACCAGCCGCCTCTTTTTTGCAAATAAAAATATCGGGGTTACCTGGAATGCTTCTTCGGTATACAAAACCACGGATGGTGGGAGAAATTTTTACCCGCTTCCCGTGCCCGTTCTTGCAACAGGTGTGATCAAGGACATTTTTTTCGTAGACAGCCTTACAGGATATCTGTCGGCAGGCAACTCGACAGCGCTGATCTACAAAACGACCGATGGCGGCATGACATGGTCCGGCCAGTCGAGAGAATATAATAATCCGGGCACAATGAAGTTCTTTTTTCCCGACAAAAACCACGGTTACGTATGTTCTTCCCCGGGAATTATGAGGAATTTAAATACCGATGTTATGATCGGGAACGATCCGCCGTACCAGCACGATGTATCGGTGCGCCAGCTTGCCCCGCCGTACAAATGGTTTGCACAGCCGGGCGATCCACCGTATTACCAGAATATTAATACACTGAATGCCGATTTCACGGCAACGGCAGTTGACCATTCCGGCAATGTGCTGCTCGGCGCTGCGTTCTACGATCGCACACAGCTCGATACGTTCACGGTCGACTCACCGCTCAACAACCGCGGGCTTTACCTCTGCAAGATGGATTCGGGAAAGAACGTGATCTGGTTAAAACCTTTTTTTGGCTCCGGAACACTGATGTCGATGATCACGTCTGTCGAAACCGATGCACAGAATAATATCTTCATGGCCGGCAAAGTCAATGGTACCATGACGTTCGGCAGCTTTACGGTCACGGGGCAAGAGCAGGGCTTTACAGCAAAGCTCGATCCTGCAGGTAATGTGCTCTGGGTGGTGGACTATGCCCTCTACCAGGATGCGTTTGATAATGTACACGAACTTTCGGTCGACCCGGCCGGGAATGTTTATATAACCGGGTATTACAGCAGCAGTTTATCCATCGGCCCTTACACGCTTAACAATTCAGGGAATTGTTTTGTCGGAAAACTCGATACACAGGGCAATGTTCAATGGCTCATTCAGAACACCGATGCGATGAATACGCGTGGATTTTCATGCGCCGCTTCGCCTGACGGAGGCGTCTTTGTATGCGGGTCGTATGATAATGTCTGCATCTTCGGAAATCAAACTCTGAACACGGCCGATGGCAAAGACATGTTCGTGGCAAAGTTTGACGCGTCTGGAAATCCCGTATGGCTGAGAACAGCATACGGCAATAACCCCGACAAGGCTGCCGATATCGCCTGCGATAATGCGGGAAACGCTTATGTCACGGGTGCATTCGCCGAAATATTATTGTTCAGCCCGACAGTCGCTTTGTCTACAAACGGCTTCGAAGGAATCTTTTATGCAAAGTATTCTTCTGCAGGGAATCTCCTCTGGAAGCGAAAAGTGCTTGCCGGCTCAGGCACTGCAATTGCAGCGGACAGTTCGGGGAACTGCTACGTAACCGGAACAATTTCAATGAACAGCTTTTTTGCCGATACATTAATTGACCCTGCAGGTGTAAATGAAATATTTGTCATCAAAGCCGATACGTACGGCCGGATCAACTGGGTGAAACGGCTTGGCGGCACGGCATACATGACGAACGCGTACAACGTCCCTCTTGATATCTCTGTCGACAGCTCCGG
Source organism: uncultured Chryseobacterium sp. (assembly GCA_966211705.1). Taxonomy (GTDB): domain Bacteria; phylum Bacteroidota; class Bacteroidia; order Palsa-965; family Palsa-965. Next base: position 25,582 of record CBIHOC010000007.1, on the reverse strand, counting down.
TGTGTGCTACATTGCCGGTGATGCGCTGGGGTACGACATAGATACGACCGGTACATATCAATCGGTGATCGTTAACGCAAGCCAGGTGCCGTTCGGTTATCTCGCGAAAATAGGATCAGGCATGCAGACGACTGTCGGTGAATACGGAGAACCGTTTTTGTCCGACGAACTCGGACTCTTGCTCTACCCGGTTCCGGCGGGAGACGTACTTTACTTCAGCATGAACGCGATAAACGCTGAAAGCTGTGAAGTGACGCTTTTTGATTTGTACGGGAACCTGCTGCAATATATGGTTACGCAGGGGGACGGTGTGCATGCCCTGAACACGAAAGAGCTATCCAGCGGAACTTATTTTCTTCGTGTGACAGGGGACAAAGGCATTTCGATAAAACCTTTTGTTGTCACTCACTGAGAAATTCTCTCCAACTCCTCCCTCCCAACTCCCCTCTCCCCACTCAACCTCCTGAACCGCCACAAAAATCCTCCTGCCGCCAATCCAAGCGCGAGCACGAAGCCGTACCACACGCCCATCACGCCCCATCCCATTTGCGTGCAAAAGAACCAGCTCGCCGGTAAACCGACAACCCAGTATGAAACGAAAGCGATCCACCCGGGAACGATCGTGTCTTTCAGTCCGCGCAGCGCGCCCTGCGCCGTCACCTGCGTGCCGTCGAACAACTGGAACGCCGCGGCCACGAGCAGCAGCGGACCTGTGAACGCAAGCACGCCGGGATCATCGTTGAAGATGGCGGGCAGCTGGTTCCTGAAGAGAATAAAAAATACGGCGGCGATGCACATGAACGAAGCGGAAAGCAATACCGCGCTCAACCCCGCGCGCCGCAATCCCGTGCGGTCTTTCAGCCCGAGGAAATGTCCCACGCGCACCGTCGCCGCCGCGCCGATGCCGCTCGAGATCATGTACGTCATCGCTGCCAGGCTGAGTGAGATGCGGTGCGCCGCCAGCTGGTCGGTGTTGGGGATAAAAAGGGTGGGAACCGCAAACGCCGCGACTTCCATGCCGAACATCAAACCCGAGGGCACGCCGATCTTCAGCTGCTCTTTCACGGGCTGCCAGGAAAATTTCCGGAAACGGAACGCTTCACGGTAATCGCGGTAACGCGGGCTTGCGTAGATGTAAGCGATCATCGTCACCGCCATGAAGCAGCGCGAGATGAACGTGGCCCAGCAGGAGCCAAGGACGCCCATCCGCTCGAAACCGAGATTGCCGAACACGAGCACCCAGTTCAGGAAAATGTTCATTGCGTTCGCGCCGATGGTGATGAACATCGCGGCTTTCGTATCCGACATGCCTTCGGCGAATTGCTTGCACGTGAAAAATAAGCTGAGCGGGATCATCGACAGCATGGTGACGTTGAGGTAACGCACAGCAAGGTCGGTGACGTCGGCGGGCTTGCCCGTCAGCCGGAGAAATGGCGCGCAGCTGGCGAGCAGGACGAAAAGCAGCAACGAAACGGAAAGGTTGAGCACGAAAGCGTGGCGGAGGTGCGTCGCGATCTTCTCTTTTTTCCCCTGCGCGTTGGCCTCCGCAACGATCGGCGTAATGCCATACGACACGCCGATGGCGAGCACGAGCACCAGGATGTAAAACGCCGCCGCCAGGCTTACCGCAGCCTGCCCGACCGTTTTTTCTTCCAGCTGCCCGATGAAATAATTATCGGCAAGGTCCACGGCGATATGCCCGACGTTGCTCAGGCAAACCGGCAGGGCCAGCAGGAACGTGAGGCGAAAATGGTTGCGCCAGGTGGGTGTCTGCATAAAAGGAGCGCAAAGTTAAGAGGCCGTTGCACGCTGCTGACATTGCTCATTGACCTCTTTGTAATTCGCTATAAAACAGAGAGTTATGCGATCAAGTAACGATTGGTTGTATCCTTCGTGCTTTTTTTCGTTATTTTTATGCAATAAATTCAGGTGCAGGCTTTTATCGCAGGCAAACGCGATCAAACTACCCGAAGCCGCCCTGGCACATGTGAACGTGAAAAAACTGGCAGTCATATCGACCCTGCTGCTGGCGGCATCTGTGCTATCCGCCCAGTCCCCCGCGCAAAGCCCTGTTGTGGTTTCGCCGGAAGAATACACACAACTGAAAAAGGACGGGAAACTTACTTCCGGGCTTTACGTGATGCGCACCGATCAGAACGCGCAGCCGCTGCAAACCATCGTTCAGCCGCCTTCTTCCACGCCGCAGTCTGCGCCCGCCAACTGCAACTGCATGCTCCCGATCGACGCGTCGTATTCTGTCGTTCCTTTCCAGTTCGGAACGCCGCCTGATTACCGCAACGATGACGGCTCTTCACCATTGATCAACCTCCCGTTCCTGTTCTGCTTTTACGGGCAGATGGAGACGCAGGTGTATATCAACAACAACGGCAACGTTTCATTCGGCTCTCCTTACGGCGCATTTTCCGCAGCGGCATTTCCCAGCACGAACTACACGATGATCGCCCCGTTCTGGGCCGATGTGGACACGCGCGACCTGGGCAGCGGAATCGTGTATTACAAAGTCACGCCCACCGCGATGATCGTGCGCTGGCAAACGGTCGGCTATTATTCCCAGCATTCCGACAAGCTCAACGATTTCCAGCTCATCATCACCGACGGCACCGACCCGATCCTTCCTTCGGGAAGCAACGTCGGTTTCTGCTACGGCGATATGCAGTGGACCACCGGTGACGCATCTTCGGGCGTGAACGGCTTCGGCGGCACTCCCGCTACGGTCGGCGCAAACCTCGGCGACGGCGTCAATTACATCCAGATCGGCACCTTCGACGCGGCCGGCACGAACTACAACGGCCCCTTCGGCCCGGCCAGCCAGGTAAGCTGGCTCGACAACAAGCAGTTTTTTCTCGACGTGTGCAGCACCGGCGGCGGCGGGAACCTTCCGCCGATCATGAACGCCGCGCTCGTGTGCGACACGCTCACGCTCTGTCTCGGCGACACGCTGCCGATCACCGCGCAATTCCTTTCACCCGAAGCGGGACAGGTGACAACGATCACGGCTTCCTCCTCCGGAACAGGACTTACGCTGATCTCCAACACCGCCGGAAACCCCGCGGATTATTCGTCCATTTTTGTCGGGCTTGCTTCTAACCTCGGTTATAATACGATCACGATTTCCGGAACCGACAACGGCACGCCTCCGATGACGACGACCGGGAATATCATCGTCAACGTCATTCCGGGGCCCACCGCGAATTTTACGACTAACGGCGTTTGCCCCGGTTTCGGCATGCCCTTCACCAACACGTCGACTTCCATCAACGGCTCCATCGTGCAGCAGCACTGGGATTTCGGTCTTACGCCGCAAACGAACGACACGTCGAACATTACATCACCGACATTCGTTTACAACACGCCCGGCGTTTACCAGGTGACGCTGCTCGTGTACGATTCGCTCGGCTGCAAAGACACGATGCAGCAGAACGTGGAAGTGCATTATCTCCCCGTAGTCAGCTTCAGCGGAGGCCCGACAACCGGCTGCGCGCCGCTCTGCGTGGATTTCCTCGACCAGTCGACCGTGCAGAACAGCAATGCGGCGCAATGGCTGTGGCAATTCGGTGACGGCGGCACGGACACGCTGCAGAACCCGACGTATTGCTACAACAACCAGGGGCAATATTCCGTCATCCTCACCGTCACTTCCGCGGAAGGATGCGTGTACACCGATTCGCTTTCCCAGTATATCACCGTCATTCCCGGCCCGCAGGCTGCGTTCACGTTCGGCCCGCAACCCGCCAGCATCAGCGATCCCACGATCCTGTTCACCGACCAGTCGACCGCCGGTCCCGTGGAATGGTACTGGGCATTCGGTCCCCCGGGCGGAACGTCGAACTTGCAGAATCCCACTTACGCTTATCCTGACACCGGCGCGTTCCAGGTGATGCTTGTCGTTTCTGCTGCCGGCGGCGCTTGCCCGGATACGGCATGGGCGGAAGTGATCATTTCGCCTGAGCTGCTCGTCTGGATCCCGAATGCGTTCACGCCGAACGGGGACGGGAAGAATGACATTTTCATGCCCGTGTTCAGCGACCCGTCGTACGTGACCGATTACGAATTCCTTGTCTTCGATCGCTGGGGGAATTTGCTGTTCAGCACGAATGATCCGTATAAAGGCTGGGACGGCAGGGTGAAGGGCGATACGGGCCAGATCGATACGTACGTGTTCCGGTGCTGGGTGCGCGGGCTCGATGGGAAAGACCATCGCTTCATCGGCAGCATCAATCTCATCCGCTGATCATTTATTCCCTGATTACGATTACGTATCTTTAGGGTAACGATGCGTTATTAGTGAAAATGCCCCGGCGATGCGCGCAGCAACACGATTTCTTTTTGCAGCATTTTTTTCTCTCGCGGGAACGGTCGCGTATGCGCAAAGCGCCGACACGACCGTTACGCTGACCGCCCGCCCGGATTACCAGCAGCTGAAGGAAAACGGCCAGGTCATTCCGCATTCCATTATTTTCAACACTACGTCCCGCGACACGCAGCAAGCTCCCGGCCAGCGTGTCGTTCAACCTGCCGTCACACCGTCGAGCGTGGTCTGTGATTGCATGATCCCGATCGACGCATCGTTCCAGGTGGCGCCTTTTCAATTCTACGCTTCTCCCGATTACCGCAACGACGACGGCTCCACGGCGCTGATCAATATCCCGTTCAACTTTTGTTTTTACGGGCAAACGATGAACAGCTGCTACATCAACAACAACGGCAACATTTCTTTCCTCGCCGCCTACGGCACGTTCACCGCGAATTCATTTCCCGATCCCAACTTCATCATGATCGCGCCGTTCTGGGCCGACGTGGATACGCGCAACATGGCGAGCGGGCTCGTGTATTACAAAACCACGCCGACGTACATGGTCGTGCGCTGGCAGACTGTCGGGTATTTTAATAACTACGCCGACAAGCTCAACGATTTCCAGCTCATCATCACCGACGGCAGCGACCCGATATTGCCGCCCGGCAACAACGTTTCATTTTGCTACGGCGACATGCAGTGGACGACAGGCGACGCGTCGGGCGGCATTAATGGTTTCGGCGGCTCCCCGGCTACAGTGGGCGTGAACCGCGGGAACGGCACGGATTACATCCAGATCGGCCAGTTCGATCAGCCCGGCATGATGTATGACGGGCCGTTCGGATTTCCCGACCAGGTGAGCTGGCTCGACAACCAGACGTTTTATTTCGACGTGTGCAACAACGGTTCGGGAAATAACCTTCCGCCGATCATCAACTCCGCGCAGGTGTGCGACACCATCATCCTCTGCATCGGCGATACGCTCGACATCGCGGCGTCGTTCCTTTCTCCCGAGCAGGGGCAGAACACCACGCCTTCGGTGACGGGAAGTGTAACCGGGCTTACGACCACGAGCACGACTATCGGAAACCCCGGAGTGGTAACGGCGCAGCTGGTTGCGAACGCAGCGGATGTCGGGTACAACAACATTATCGTCACCGGGACGGACAACGGCGTTCCGTCTGCGACCACAACGGCAACCGTTCTCGTCAACATCATCGCCGCGCCTGCGATCAGCTTCACCATTTCACCGCCGCCCGCGACGCCGCTCGGCACCACGATCCAATTCACCGACAACACGCCCGGCGCGACCAGCTGGCTGTGGGATTTCGGCGACGGGAATACGTCCACGCTGCAGAATCCCACGCATGTGTACATGACGGACAGCCTCTATACGGTTTCGCTGACGGTGCAGGTGGGAGGATGTTCCGCGACGCTCACGCAGGAGTATCTCGTACACACGGATTATTCCATCATCGCCCCGAACGTGGTGACGCCGGGCGGCGACGGCAAAAACGACAAACTGGAATTCACGAACCTCGACGATTACCCGAACTCACGCCTGGAAGTGTACAACCGCTGGGGAAATTTGATCTACGAAAGCGCCGACTATCACAACGACTGGTCGCCGAAAGTGGAGGATGGGGTTTATTATTACGTGCTCAGCGGGCCGAAGATATCACCGGAGCTGAAAGGGTTCTTCCACGTGCTGCGGGAGAAATAATTTCCCTGCGCCCTCCGCGCCTCCGCGGCAAAAATTTCAGCAGTTGTTTTCGCCGCAGAGGCGCAGAGGACGCGGAGAACCCGATCAGAACTTCAGCCGCAACATCACGATCGCTTCCGTCTTTGTATTCTTCGGGATCTCGTTCAGCGAGCCTTCGCTGACCACGTTCTTGTTGTTGTAATACGTCTGCGCCACGCGGAAATAGAATTCGACTTTTCGCGAAACGTCCCAGTTTACCATGAGATACATGCGCGAGCCTTTGTAATAATACGCGGGAACTGAGAACATGTACGGAACATTATTCTCGTACGCGTAAATGGCGGAGTTGAAGCTTTCCGTCTGGAACAGCGCGTAGCGTGCCGTAATGGTGACGGGACTTCCGAGTTTTTTGTACGTCACGTCCTGCCAGATGACGAAGCCGTTTTCCGGGTCGCGGTTCGTGACGTGGTAGCGGGAATATTCCACGCGGTTGCGCAGGCGGATGGCGTTTCCGGCAGGATATTGAATTTGAAAACGCCAGTTGTCCTGCGTGAGCGGGATGATGTAGTCGAGCTCCGCGTCGTCGTCGTTCGCGCCGGTGAATTTGTCGCGGTGACGGTAGCGGAAATACATGTCCGTTTTTTTGTCGGGCGTGAAATTCACCTGGCAGAGGAAATCCGAGCCGTGCGAAGGCGCGTCGATGCTGTTGCGCAGCCACGGGAAGGTGTAGTGATCGATGTACGCGTTGAGCGTGACGCGGCGCAGCAATCTCGCCTGCATGCCGAAATAGATGCCGCGTTCGTTGGCGGGATTGATGCCTTCCGAAAAAATATTGGCATACAAATTCTGGAAATCCCGCCCGAGCCAGCGCGAGTGCGCAGTGAATGCCAGCCGTGAATCGAGACTGATGAGCACGCCATTGATGAATCCGATACCGCCGTTCGCGCTGCGGGAAGCTTCGCCGAAGAAGTGGAAATTCCGGAAGCTCCAGTCGTAATCGATGCCGATCACCGTATTCGTGCGCGCGGAAAATTCGAACTGGTTGTAGAGGCTTAAATTCCGCTTCAGCGTGGCGTCGTACTGGCTGTGCATGGCGGTGATGCCGAGCTGGAAACGTTTTCCTTTGTATGCAACGTTGCCGCCGTAGATGAGCTCCAGCACCGCGTCTTTGTCGGCGATCTCGCCCGGCGTGGAATGCAGCCCGGTAAGCTGCAGGCTGCTTACTTCCAGCACTTCGATGTTTTTGTCGGCGGTGGTGTCGGTGGTGAAAATGTTCGCGTCGCGACGTTTCATCGAGAAAAAAGCGGTCGTCTCGATCTTTCCGAAACGAAGCGTCGTTGCCGCCCCGCGCATGAATTTGTTCTCGTCGGATGAGGTGTAGGGCCGAATGCCCGGCGCGCTGCGTTTCGTGCTGACGGTAAACGATGTTTTTCCGAACGCATAGCCCGTCCACACGGTCAGCCCCTGCCCGAACGCGACCTGGTAATCGCCGATCACCGCGGATTTGACGATGCCGATGTTGCGTATGCCGACGTGCGCGGAATAAAAATCGAAACCTTGCTGCTGCGTGCCGCGGAAAAATTCTTCCCCCGCATCTTTATCCGCGATCAATGCTGCGCTGACGAACGTGCCGTACGTAAAGCGATAACGCAGGTAGAGATGATCGGGCGAGCCGAGGTAACGCGAATTCGGATTTTCGGCAAGCGTGGCGCTGTCGGCCGGTGTGTAACCTTTCTGCTCTTCAAGGATGCGCTGGTCGCGGAGCACGAGCTCGTGTTTCCCGTTCTTCCACATCTCGCTGACACTGAAATGTCCGGCGTCCGTCATGTCCGCCACGCGCACGTACGGGAGAATTTTCTGGATCGTTTCGAGGTCGAACCCGTCGATGGCCTGCAGCTCGTAAATGCTCATCATCGGGCCGAAGCGGTCGCGGTGGCTGATGAGGTTGCCGATCTGCACGTCGCTGAGCAAAAGGAGATCCTGCAATTCCTCGCGGTTGGCCGTGTTCAGGTTCAGCGGGTGCTCGGCGTAGTACTTCAGGTTCTCGACGAGCATGGTGAAGTCCGCTTCCTCCGTGCCGAGATTTTCCGAAAGATTTTCGATCTGCTGGTTGATGGGATCTTCCGTGGCCGTGCTGTCCGTTACCTGCGCAGCAAGCCTGCCCGTTGCGAGAACGAAAAGCAGCAGGAACGCAGCAAACCGGGAACGTTTCATTTATTCAAAGCCGTATTGCAGACCGACGGAAGGAGAAAACCCGAGCACGGAGTGAAACGAAGAAGCCACGTCGAGGCGCAGCTTTTTCATCACGATGCCGAAGCCGAAGGACATGAGGCCCGGGTTGGCAGCAGCGCCGGCGCGGAGATAAAAATTATTGACCGGGCGATATTCGATGCCGCCGCGGATGACGGGTTTGTAATCGACGTCTTTTTCCGCTTCGACGGTGAGGAATACGCGGTCGGAAAAATCGTACAACGCGCCGAGGCGCATGATCGTGGGAAGGCGTTCCGCGAGGTTGCCGCTGAGCTTGCTGCGCGTGGGATTGAACAGGTGGAAGCCGATGGAGAGGTTTTTCACCGGCTTCGCAAAAAGTCCGAGCTCCCCGCAAACGGCCGAGGCTGAACCATAGTTCTCCGCGATGCGCGTGTTGAAATAGTCGAGCTGCAGCGAAGCCGCGAACTTCGGTCCGAACGATTTCGTGAACGCGACGCCGGCTTTGTTCTCGCTGTAGAGGTTGAAGCCGAAAGAAGTCACGTCGAGGCTGAACACGCCAGCTTTGATGGGCATGGCCGCCGCGAAACCTTTCATGCCGAGGCTGGAAACAAGAAAACGGTTTTCGTAGAACGCGCCGGCCTGGAACGATTTGATGTACGCGAGTCCCGCCGGGTTGTTGTGCGCGTTCCAGAGATCACCGGAAAGGGCAGTGCCGCAACCGCCGAGCCCCAGCTGGCGCGCGCCGACTACGGGATTGTCACCGGCACGGGAAGTGGAAAAAACGAGGAGGGTGATGAAAAGGAAGAGGTTCTTCATGCAGCCTTAAAAGTAGGCTGGTGCGGGCGAAATAACAAGCCATACGGAAAGAAATGCCTGGTAGTTAAGCGGAGATTGATTTGCGTGAAGAATGAGTTGCAGTCCGCTCCCCCGGACAGCTTTTTATTCGTGCAGGCGAAGGGATGCGATGATCTCCATCATCACTTTGTGCTCACCGTCGAAGCGGCCGTCATCTTCCATGTATTCAGGCAGGCGGTAGGAAAAGAAGAACATGAATTTCCGCGCGCGCAGGGCATAGAAATACATCGACATGGGATTCGTTTCCGGCCAGAACAAGTGATCGTTGCTGCCGTATTGTTTTTCCTCGATCCAGAACAGGCAGGAATGCTCACCAAGGCGGATGAGCTGCCTGCCCTGCGCTCCCGCGACCATGTCGTTGAAAAGCTGTTCCGCGGTACTTTCCTCGTCCTGCATGAACACGCTCATGCGCAGCACGCCGATCGTGCCCGGGGCAAGCGCAAAACCAATAATGTCTCCGCCTTCGTGGATCTCGGAAAAATGCGCGGGATATTCCAGGGAAAAATCCCTTGTGCTGAACGTCTTTTTTTCGAGGCTGTAGGATCTCACGTCAATGCGCCTTGTGCAGCTTCTCCACGATCTCCGCGGAAGCCGTATCGGAATAAGCGCCGTAAGCGTTCACGAGAATTCCTTTCCGCTTATGCTTCTCGGAAGAAATGGCGTACACGATGTTCGAATCGCCGGGATCGTTCGCGCCTTCGAAGCGATACACCTCATCGATCTCGAACTCATCCGGCATCAGGTGACAGCCGTCGACGGCGCAAAGAAGGTGGTCTTCTTCCAGGTTGAAGTCGTGCGTGTAACCGCGTTTGATAAGGTCGTTCACGGCCTCGGACATGGTCTGGTAGTTTTTCATACATGCATTTATTGAACGACGAATTTCGAACGCAGCTGCGTGCCGTTTTGCAACGATACAACGCAGAAATACAACCCGGGCGCGAGGTCCGCGTTTGAGATGACGATGTCGGCGACCGGGGAAACGAATGTGTCGATGCACTTTCCTTCTGCCGAAAAAAGCGCTACGGTTTTCACTTCCTGTAAGCCGGCGATGCGGACCACGGAGGAAGAAACAACGGGATTCGGGTAAATGCTGATCGTGCCGGAATTTGTTTGCGGGTTTGCAATACCGAGCGTGCCGCAGGAATCGTTGATGTACGGATCGAAGCCGTTGACGGTGGGCGGATAATTCACATCCCAGTAGATGCGCCTGTCGGGACAAACGACCGCGTATTTGGGAAATGGAAATGTCCCGAACTGCGCCTGGTAGAGTGAATCGACAGACATGCCGTTGCCCTGCAACCCGCTCGCGCACGGGTTGGTAATGCCGTATTGCGTGCGGTACGCGTCGACCTGCGCATCGTTTTCGTAAATGCCGCCGTTGATGCCCCAATACTGCACGTTGCCGCCGCCTGCGCCATTCGCCTGGTAACATTGTTCGATCGTCGGCGCATAATAAAAGCAGCCCTGGCAGGTCGGGTAGAAAAAATCGAGCACGATGGTTTTCCCGGAATCCAGCACGGTATAGAGGTTGCGCGTTACGCCGTCGGTGGTGACGATGGTGAAATCGGGCGCCGTTTGTGCTGCCGCGGCAAAGTGAAGGAAGACAAACGTTACGAAAGTGATCGCTTTTTTCATGGGAAAATGCTATGATCAAATATAACGAAACGGCGGCAGGAATCCATCCCGCCGCCGTTCTGATATTTCGGTCCGCAATGTTATTCCCGCACGATCTTCAGTTGCGCGCGCGAATTCTCCCGGATCACTTCCACGAAATAAATTCCTGCCGGCAGCTGCTGCAGGTCCAGCTGGTAAACGTTCTTATCCTGCGATACGTTCACCGCGAGAATTTGCCCGGCGACATTTCGCAGCACGATCTTCGCCTGTTCTTCATCCGCAGCGAGCACAAGCGTGACAACACCGGAAGATGGATTCGGGAAAAGACGGATGTCTTCATTCTCGTTTTCTGAAATTTCCGTACACACATCGACGAACACCGTTTGCGAATCGGAAGCGGAGCAGCCGTTGCTGTCGGTGTACATGTATGCGAGCGTGTGCAAACCGACACCGGCAGTTGCAGGATCGAATTGTCCCGCGCTCACGCCGTTCCCGCTGTACGTTCCCCCGGACGGCGCGCCACCGCTGAGTGTGAAGGCGGGCGAGTTGATGCAAGCGGTATCTGTGGAAAGCGGCGCGAACGTCACTGCGGGAAGTGCATGAACCGTTACGGAAACGGAATCCCACGCCGTGCAGCCGATCGCGTCGGTGATGGTGACGGCGTAGGTGCCGCTGCTGTCGGCGGAAATGGTTTGCGTGGTGGCGCCGGTGTTCCATTGGTACGTTGCGCCTGCATTGCCTGCGTCGATCATTATGTTTTCACCTTCACAGAACGCCGTGTCGTTGCCGAGCGCGACAACCGGGGAATTGATCGAAAGCTGTGTCAGGATGATGCTGTCGCAGCCGTAAATTGAAAGCAGGGAATCGACGTACGTGCCTGCGAGCGTTTGCCACGCGCCCGCCGCATAAACGCTGTCGCCGGAACAGATCGCGGTTGGAATGTTGACGGTGTACGACGCGCAGAGGTTGAGGATGAAACCGTCCTGCGTGTTGCTGACGGAGCTGAGGTTGTACGTTCCCGCGCCCGGGTCGAAATCCCCGGTCTGCGTGAAACCGCCGGAAACAACGAGCTTGCCGTTGAGCGCCATGATGCCGGAACCGAAATCCGACTGCGTGTCGCCGATGCGGCCGGCCCAGCGGAAAGCGCTGTTGCTGTCGAGCTGCAGGATGAAAATGTCGGAGACGCCTGCCGAAGCGAGGATCGTGCTGCCTGCGCCCGCGTCGAAATCGACAGTGCCGTCGAACATGCCGGTGACGTACACGTCACCGGTGGGATGGATGGCGAGGTCGAACGCGCTCTGGAAATTCGCATCACCGATGCTTGTGGCCCAGGCAAAATCTCCGGCGGGCGTGAGCTTGACCACGAACACATCTTCGGAACCGGCGGGCGTCATCGTGTAGGTTCCTGTGCCCGGGTCGAAATCCCCGGCGGCGTTGAAGGTGCCGCTGATGTAAGGAAATCCCGCAGCGTTCACGTCGAGCGCGTACGACACGTCGTTGCCGGAAGAGCCGCCGAATTTTTTCGCCCAGAGAAAATTCCCGGAAGGATCGAGCTTGAGCAGGAACGCGTCATCGTAAAAACTGCCGGCCGCCATCGTGAACGTGCCCGCGCCCGGGTCGAAATCGACGGTTCCGTAAAAGCTGCCGGTGGCGTAAATGTTGCCGCCTGCGTCGAGGCAGATGTCCGTTCCGTTTTCGCCGGGACTGCTGCCGTAGCGTTGCGCCCAGGCGAAGGAGCCGTTGGCGTTCAGCTTCCAGATGAACATGTCGCCGGAAGTTGCGGTGAGAAAGCTCGTGCCTGCGCCGGGATCAAAATCGACCGTGCCTGAAAAAATGCCGATGGCGTAAATGTTGCCCGCGGCATCCGTTGCCAGTCCGCGGATGTCGTCGAGTCCCGTGCTTCCAAGGCTTACGGCCCAGAGCATGTTCCCGGCCGAATCGAGCTTGCAGATGTACGCGTCGTCGTTGCCGGCGGAGGTGAGCGGAAAATTTCCCGCGCCGGGATCGAAGTCGGCAGTGCCGCGGAACTTGCCGCCGATGTAAATATCGGATGTGGGCGTGGTCGCAACGGCGTCGCCGAAATCCTGGGCGGTTCCGCCGAAACGGAGCGCCCAGCGGAAATTGCCGGCAGCGGTGGTCTTCACGAGGAAGGCGTCCTGGGCGCCTGCGGAAGTGAGGTTGAACGTTCCGGCTCCGTGATCGAAGTCGCCGGTATTGTTGAACGTGCCGGCGGCGTAAATGGAGCCGGCGGAATCTTTGGCCAGTTTGTTGGCCGCGTCCCAGCCGTTGCCGCCGAGCTGCCCGGCCCATTCGAATTGCTGGGCGGGAAGAAGGGCAGAAAGGAAAAGGCAGGGGATGGACAGGAGCGTAAATTTTTTCATGCGCGTGTGTTTGGTGAGGTGCAATGCGCGTTATGGCAAAATTCAGGCCAAGGTCGATGCGGGTGGCCTTATTTCGCAATCCCGTCGATGAATGAAAGATGGCCCAGTGCGATTGCAAGCATGATCCCGTATGCAATAAAGCTGGCTACGTAATCGAAAAATGTGCGATTCTTTTTTTTCGTTTCCGAATCGTGTTCATAGAGCATGAACCTGCCGAAGATCGTATAATAAGCGAGACATGTACTCCCTAATACGATCATCGAAGGCACAACAGTCGTGAAGATAGAATTCGTATACGAGAAAAAGTAAATGATGAGATCTCCCATCGCTGCAGCAAGCAAGGCAATAAAGAAGAGAATCATTCTTTGATGTTCCGTCTTTTTCATTTTTGCTCCAGCTTTCGCAGCAGCACATCATAAAATTTTTCAAACGCCGGCACCGCAACACCCAACGCTTTCCCCTGCCGCACCACGTAACCCGTCAACGATTCCAGCTCCGTCTTTTTCCCGCGGTGAAAATCGCGATGCATGGAAGACGTCGTTTCATACGGCAGTCCTTTCATCTTGTCGAGCGTGAGATCGACAGCATCTTCCGGGAGATGAATTCCTTTTGCATCCGCAACGGCTTTCAGCTCGCGGAGCAGGCGCATCAGCTGATCTTTGTGCGAATCATTCTCAAGGATCGCGCCGATGGAAAGGTCGAGGGCGGAAGTGAGCGTGGCGATGGCGGAGATGAAATGGAACTTTTCCCACATCGCTGCGAAAATGTCGGGAGGGGCTTTTGCTTCGATGCCGGCAGACGTGAAAATTTCTTCCACGCGCTTCAGTTGTTCAGCAGAAGCTGTTGGTGAGCCGAAATAAAGATGGCGGAAATCCCCCGTTTGTTTCACCACGCCGGGCGATTCGATGAGGGAAATGATGTAGGCGAAACCTTCCCACGTATCGGCCTGCGGGAGCACCACGCGGATGCGTTCAGCGCCGTCGACACCGTTCAGCGTGGAGATGATGATGGTTTCCTCATTCACGCACGGCCGCAACGTTTCGATGCCGGATTCGAGATCGTAACCTTTCACGCAGCACAACACGAGATCGAGATGACCGCTCTCAGCCGGGTTGTTCGTGACAAGCGACGGATGCGCGACCTGATCGCCCTGCGGCGTGATGAGCTTCAATCCTTGTCCGCGAATTATTTTTTCCGTTTCGCCGCGCGCAATGAAAATGATCTCCACGTCGGGCGAGCCGTGGTAATGCGCCGCCAGTTTCCCGCCGAAATAACCGCCGACACCGCCGAGGCCGAGAATGGCAATTTTGTATTTCCGGTAGTGTCTCAATTTCAAAAATTCTCAAATATCGGTTTACCACGGAGGCACGGAGACACGGAGAAAGTCTCTGTGCCTCTGTGTCTCCGTGGTTTTTCAATTTTCCGATTACAAGTGACCATTTCCGGGGAAGGCCAAACTGATGCGATCCTGTATTTCCGGGCCATGTCCAACTATGCTGATTAAGACTTAATTTTGCCGCACCAAAAAACATCCGTCATGCAAGCTAAAGTAAGCATTATCATGGGCAGTACTTCCGACATGCCCGTCATGCAGGAAGCCGCGAAGATCCTGGACCAGTTCAAAATTCCTTTCGAGATCAACGCGCTTTCCGCACACCGTGTGCCTGAGCAGGTCATGGAATTTGCAAAAGGCGCCCACCAGCGCGGCATCCGCGTGATCATTGCCGGGGCCGGCGGAGCTGCGCACCTTCCGGGTGTTGTGGCCGCGCTCACCCCGCTGCCGGTGATCGGCGTTCCCTGCCGCTCCACGATCTCGCTCGACGGCTGGGATTCACTGCTTTCCATCGTGCAGATGCCCCCGGGAATTCCCGTGGCGACGGTCGGTGTCGACGGCGGGCAAAACGCAGGCATTCTCGCCGTGCAAGTGCTGGCAGCAGGAAATGACGAACTGCTGAAAGAAGTGCTGGCGTTCAAGGAAAATCTCAAAACAAAGATCCTGAAGGCGAACGAAGAGCTGAAAGCGCATAAGTTCAATTTCCGGGTAGGGTAGGGAAGAACTGTTGTCCGGGGTTGTCGGTCGGCAGTTGTCCGTCGCTCTTCGTGAATTGCGGTTTTTAAGGGTTCATTCCTAAAAAAAGTCAAATTTCCTTGACTTGTATCCCTATTTTAGTTTTACTTTGCCGTACAAAGTGAAATGAACCGCCTATGAACGAGCAGCACGAGCAACTGAAAGCCATCACGGAAATGCGCGACCTGATGAACAGGTCTTCCCGGTTTTTATCCCTGAGCGGGCTGGCGGGCGTGTTTGCGGGGATCTATGCGCTGATCGGCGCGGCGCTTGCGTGGGTTTTGCTGGATAATTTCTTTTTTGCATTTCCTTTTTCATCTGGCGACGTCCGGACGGGGGAATATACAGTCGGGAGTTTACTGGATGAGCTTTGGTTTTTTGGAGCAGTCAAAGCGCTGTTCTTCGTGGCGTGCGGCGTGCTGTTCATGTCGCTGCTTACGGGCTGGTTCTTTTCCCGGCGAAAAGCGAAACGAGAAGGAATTCCGTTCTGGGACCAGGCGGCATCGCGGGCATTGATCAACCTGATGCTCCCGCTGGCTGCCGGAGGTTTTTTCTGCATCATCCTGTTCCTGCACGGCATCGTCGGACTGATTGCCCCGGCAACGCTGATCTTTTACGGGCTCGCACTGCTGAATGCCAGCAAATACACGCTGAACGACATCCGTTACCTCGGCATCTGCGAGATCGTCCTGGGGCTGCTTGCTTCGTTTTTCACCGGGTACGGATTGATCTTCTGGGCGATCGGTTTCGGCGTGCTGCATATCGTTTACGGGATCGTCATGTGGAATAAATACGAACGCTGAGGGAAAGAGAATGGCAAACGATTACCTGCTGAAATTCAATAAAGCATTCGAAAACCGCATTCGCCTCGGCATTATGTCCATACTCATGGTCAACGAAAATGTAGAGTTCACGCGCCTCAAGGAGTTGCTGCAGGTCACCGACGGCAACCTCGCCAGCCATTTGTCGGCCCTGGAGAAGGAAGGCTACGTCGCTGTGATCAAACAATTCGTCAACCGGAAACCCAACACGTCATACGCCGTAACAGCCCCCGGACGCAAAGCGTTCAGCGATCATCTCGCCGCGCTGGAAAGCCTGATCCGCAACCAGAAAAAACAATAAAAACCTTTTTTTTGCACCACAACTTTGCATCTCAAAGAACTTTGAATAGTAATCATAAAAACCAAACAACATGACACAACAAATCAAAACACAGGCACCCCCGCTCCATCCGCGCGCATTGATCACACGAATGCTTCTCGGCGCGGGAGTCGCTTTACTCGTAATCCTGTATTTCGTGCTCGGCGTTGATGAGCCCAATCCCGCGTGGGGAAAGTTCTGGATGATCAGGCCGCTGATCGTCATGCCGCTGGCCGGGGCAACGGGTGGTGCAATTTTTTATTTCCTGGACCGCGCGGGTTACAAAGGCGGGTGGAGAAAAGCGCTGGCGATCATTGCGGGCACGATCATCTACATCATCGGGTTGTGGATGGGGATTGTGCTGGGACTGCACGGCACGATGTGGAATTGAGCGATCTGCATGCATCAAAATGCCTTTAGCAATGAAACCTGAAGAACTTCTTATCGCAACGCCGCTTCTCCTGGTCATCATGATCTACCGGATCGTGCTGTGGGTGAACAAAGGAAAAAAAGGCGGTGAACGCCGCAAGCTCGGCTGGCTGGGGCTTGGCATCGCGGTTTTTTATTCGACGGTTGCGTGGCTGAACGTGTGGCTGACCAACCCGCCGGAGTCGGACGTCGGCGTGCCTGCGGATTTCGGAGACGTCTACGTCATGGTTGCATGGCTGTTCCTTTTCTGCGCGCAACTGGCGGTAATGTGGATCATCGCCGAGGTCGGCCTGCTGCTGGACCGGAAAACGAACGGAACTCTCCAAAACTCCGAACTCCAACTCCGAAACTCCGAACTCCGAAACTCTAAACTGGCACCATGACACTCGCCGAACCTGTCACCGCAGACTTCGTTAACACCGAAGAGAAAAAGCTGCTCCGCACCATCCGCCGCCTG
The DNA here is from genome assembly GCA_966211705.1 of uncultured Chryseobacterium sp. Classification (GTDB taxonomy): domain Bacteria; phylum Bacteroidota; class Bacteroidia; order Palsa-965; family Palsa-965. The sequence goes on along the minus strand of CBIHOC010000007.1, from coordinate 8,410 downwards.
GTGCTGTTGTTCATCGTGCTGCTCATCCTCAGCGGGCTCACCGCGTTTCCCGTGCAGACCGAATTGCACGCGCTGATGAAATTCCAGGACAGCATCCCGGGATTCTTCCGCTACTGGCTGTTCCGCGTGAATGCCGGCGTCGACGCGATGGCTGCGGATTACCCGTTCCTGCTGTACGGCTATGACTGGCTGGCGTATTCGCACATCGTCATCGCGCTGTTCTTCACCGGCGTTTACCGCAACCCCGTCCGGAACGAGTGGGTGCTCCGTACCGGCATGCTGGCCTGCGCCGGCGTGTTCGTCGTTGCCTTCGTGTGTGGGCACATACGGGGCATTCCACTCTTCTGGACATTCATCGATTGCTCGTTCGGATTTTTCGGAATGATCCTGCTGCTTATCCTGCAGCGCCTCATCCGCAGGCTCGCCGCGTCAACCAAAACCTGGAAACAAGTGTGCTAACCAAAACAACGACTATGAAAAAGAACGATTGGATCTACCTCGGCAGCATTGCAGTCTACAGCTTTCTCTTCTGGAAAGAAGAGCCGGGGCTGAATTTCCTGGTGATGAACGTCCTGCTTATCGGCGGTTTGCTGCTGATGAAAAAAGGCCTGCTTCGCAACCGGAACTGGCTGCTTGCGGCGGCCGGCGCGCTGGTGACGGCGGGCTGCGTGGCCTGGTATGGCGACCCGCTGTGCGTCTTCGCCAATTTCGCTTCCCTGCTCGCTGTGTCGTCGTTTGCGGTGAACCGGAACAATTCGCTGATCGTGGCGGGAGTCGTGGCGGTTTGCAACATCGGCGCTTCATTTGTGTTCATGCTCTCCGACGGCATCGAGCGGAACCGGGGAGCGATCGGCCGGGAAAGCGGAAGCAAAAAAGGAAAACGCCTGGTGATCGTGCTCGCCGCGATCGTGGTGGTGCTGATCTTCTTTTTTATGTACAGGGAATCCAGCCTGCTGTTCTACAAGCTGACGGAAAAGATCAACCTCGATTTTATTTCCTTCGGGTGGATCCTGTTCACGTTGTTCGGCGCGCTGGTGCTGTACGGCTATTATTACAACCGCCGCATCCGCTGGCTGAACGATGATCACCACGCATTGCAGCTCGTGCCGTCGGAAAAGCAAGGCCTGTTCGACAAACTGATGACGATCGACAGCGAGCATTTCTCCGGGATGGTGCTGCTGGGCTTGCTGAACGTGCTGCTGCTGGTGGTGAACAGCCTCGACGCGTCGTTCATGTTTGCGGGAAATAAAGTGCTGCCCGACGGCGTGACGTTCACGGAATATGTTCACCAGGGCGTTGGCATGCTCATCTTCTCCATCGTGCTCGCGATGCTCATCATCCTTTATTATTTCCGCGGGCGCCTGAATTTTTATGAAAAGAACCGCACGCTCCGCACGCTTGCCATGCTCTGGATCGTGCAGAACGCGTTCATGCTGGCGACAACGTTGTGGCGGAACCATGGCTACATCCATGTCTATGGACTCACGTACAAACGCATCGGTGTTGACATTTACCTGCTGCTTGCGCTGATCGGGCTTGCGACCACGGCGTGGAAAGTGCATTACCGGAAAACAAACATGTTTCTCGTGCGCATCAATTCATGGCTTTTCTACGGCGTACTGGTCGTTTCCTGCACAGTCAACTGGGACAAGCTCATCTTCAACCACAACATCGGTAAAGCGTCACGAACGGACATCGCGTACATGAACGAGCTGTCGTACACGATACTGCCCAACCTGGTGGAATATGAGCGCGTGCATCCTTTCCCGGCGGAAGAATCGGACCGCCTGCGGAACCGCGTGTTCCTGTTCATGAACCGCCAGCAGCATTTGCACGGGGAAAACAGGTGGCCCTCGATGGTGTATAAAATGAATGAAGTTTTTTATCGCCTGCAGCAGGAAAAGTCCGCAGCCGAGACCAGCCTGCGGATGAGCAGCCAGGGACTGGAAGCGATCTACTTTTTTCCTGCCTTCGATAAAACGAGATCGCTTGACGTTTCCAATAATGAGCTGACAGCGTTGGGTGAGATCCTTGACTATAAAGAGCTGAACATCCTCAATCTCCGCGGCAACGAAGAACTTGAATCCCTGGCAGGCATCCACAAGCTGAATTACCTGGCCGAGATCGACATCCGCGACACGGGCATACGTGATTTGTCCCCGCTGCTCCGTTTGCCGGCGCTGAAAATGATCCGCGTCAGCCACATCAGCGATGAATGGATGCTGCGGCTGCGGCAGGCGCATCCGGGACTGCAAATCGATGAACATGGTTATTTCTGACCCAAATCGTTTCACATGATCCAGCAAAAAAAATCAATCATCCACACCCTCGCATGGCTCACGTTCTTCAGCATCGCGATGGGATACCTTGAAACCGCGGTGGTCATTTACCTGCGCAAACTGTATTATCCCGACGGTTTCGGTTTTCCGCTTACGCCCGTCACGCCCGACATCGCCATCGTGGAGTTCTGGCGGGAAGCGGCGACCATCGTCATGCTGATCGGGGCAGGCGCCATGGCCGGGAAAAACAAAGCGCAGCGTCTCGTCTTTTTCCTCTACTGCTTCGCGATCTGGGATATTTTTTACTACGTATTCCTCTACGTCCATCTCGGCTGGCCGTCGTCGCTGCTCACGTGGGACATCCTGTTCCTCATTCCCGTTCCATGGGTCGGCCCTGTGCTTTGTCCCGTGCTCATTTCCCTGACGATGATCGCGCTTGCGCTCTCCACGGTTTACTGGCAGCAAAAAGGAAAAACCGGGAGACTGACCGTGCGTGAAAAATGGATCTTCATCACCGGCGGATTGGTGGTGGTCACGTCGTTCATCTGGGATTACATGGTGTACGTGCTCGACCGGCACAGCTTCGGCTCGATCTGGTCGCTGTCGGGAAGCAAGGATCTTTTCCGTGAAGCGCTGGGATACGTCCCGCAGGATTTCAACTGGACGATCTTTCTCTGCGGGCAGATCATTCTCGCCGGAGCGTTGTCACTCTTTTCGATGCGGATGAAAAAGCAGGCAACGATTTCGTTACCGCGGGATTAATTCCGCGGTAACGAAATCGTGCGAAGGACGCTCACCGTTTTCTCCAGCATCTCCTCCGTAAAGTCGAGGTGCGTCACAAAGCGGATCGCCTGTTTGCCGAAGCCTACTGCGCGGATGCCGTTCTTTGCCAGCTCCTGCACGAATTTCTCCGACGAAACTTTTGCGTTGAGGTTGAAGATGATGATGTTCGTATCGACCGGTAATACATTTTCCACGAAAGAAAGTTCCTTCATCGTTTCGCCGATGATCTTCGCGCGGCGATGGTCGTCTTTCAAACGCTCCACGTGGTTGTCCAGCGCGTAAATGCCCGCCGCCGCGATGTATCCCGCCTGGCGCATGCCGCCGCCGAACACTTTGCGCACGCGCCGTGCCTGCCGGATGAATTCTTTCGGCCCGGCGAGCACCGATCCCGCCGGCGCGCCAAGTCCTTTTGAAAGACAGACGGAAACCGAATCGAACAGCGGGCCGATCGCTGCAGGGGAGTAGCCGGCTTCCACCACGGCATTGAAGATGCGCGCCCCGTCGAGGTGGTAGCGCAATCCATGTTTTCTGCACACCGCGCCGATCTCGCGCATCTGCGGCAAGGAGTAAAAACTTCCGCCCGCGCGGTTGGCGGTGTTTTCAACGCTTACGAGACGTGTGCGCGTCAGCCAGTCGAATACCGGGTTCACATTTTCCTCCACCTGCTGCGCGCTGATCCGTCCGCGGTCGCCGGCAAGCAGCTTCGCCTGCGCGCCCGAATTGAAGCTGATGCCCCCGCCTTCGAAATTGTAAATGTGCGCGCTCACGTCGCAGAGCACTTCGTCGCCCGGCTGCGTATGCACCTTGATCGCCACCTGGTTCGTCATCGTGCCCGACGGACAAAACAACCCGGCTTCGTGCCCGAACAGCTTCGCCGTTTTTTCCTCCAGCGCGTTGACGGTGGGATCTTCATTGAAAACATCATCGCCCACTTCTGCACGGAACATGGCGTCAAGCATGCCCGGCGTGGGTCTGGTCACAGTGTCGCTGCGGAGGTCGATCATAGATGTGCAGATATGCAGATGAGTAAATGTGCAGATGGGTAATGCGCGGATCAGAGATGCTAAAGTATGTTTTCATCAGCACATCTGCATATCCGCACATCTGCACATTTTTTTCGCGATCTTTGTTAGGCACCGCTTATGCTGAAAAAGACCCTTTTTATTCTTTGCACCGCATTCCTTCTTACCGGGACGTTGCCGGCACAGCGCGCCTGGTGGGTGTTTTTTACCGATAAGAACGGCTGCACGTTCGATCCCCATGCGTATTTCGCGCAGGAAGCGATCGACCGGCGGGTGAAGCTCGGGCTCTCGCTTTACGATTCCACGGATTTCCCGGTGAATGCGCGTTACGTCGCGGAAGTGGCGAAATGTGTCGGGGTTGTGGGGCATACGACGCGCTGGTTCAACGGCGTGGGCGTGGAAGCGACGGAAGAGCAGGTTGCAGCGGTGCGGAAACTGCCGTTCGTGCGCGAAGTGGTTCCGCAGGCGCAGTACGAATGGAAAACAGCGTGCGTGCCGGATACGACCGTGGAAGATTATTATGGGGAAGAACGAAAAGTCAGCCGGCAGATCGATCCGTTGCAGGGGAAACGATTCGAAGAGAGCGGCAAAAAAGGGAACGGGATCGTGATCGCCGTGCTCGATGCGGGTTTCCGCGGCGTCGATGATCACCCGGCATTCCAGCACATCCGTTTTAACAACCGCATCCGCGCCACATTCGACTTCGTGGAAGACGATGCGGACGTATATGCTCCCGGGGGTGATCACGGAACGATGGTGCTTTCGTGCATCGGCGGCATCGTGAACGGAACGCAGATGGGGCTTGCGCCGGACGCCACGTTTTTGCTCGCACGCATTTCGAAGCAGACGAGCTGGAAGTTCAAAGGAGAAGAAAATTTTCTCGCGGCGATCGAATGGGCGGACAAGCTCGGCGCGATGATCATCAATTGTTCCGACGGTCCCACGACGCACGATTATTTTCCCGAGCAGCTCGACGGCAAAGCAGCCCTCGTCACGCGGTCGGCCAACCTCGCGGCGCGCAAAGGCATTCTCGTGGTAGTAGCGGGCGGAAACGAAGGCGGAAATTCCGAGCATCATTTTCTTCCGCCTGCGGATGCCGACAGCGCGCTGACGGTTACCGCGATCAACGACAAAGGCTACATCGCGGAATACAGCTCTTTCGGGCCCATGCCGGGTTTCCGCCGCAAGCCTGACGTGTGCGCGCCCGGAACAGCGGTCGTTGCGAATGCGGATGGCGAATATGAAGTGGAAGAAGGAACGTCCATCTCCGCGCCGCTGCTGGTGGGCTTTGCCGCGTGCCTCTTCGAAATGCATCCCGACCTTTCCGCCATGCAGCTTGCCGACACGATGCGGCGCTCCGCTTCACTGTACCCGTATTTCGATTATGCGCACGGTTATGGCGCGCCGCAGGCAGGTTTCTTTTTCGGGCAACCCCGCGCCCTGCAGAAAACATTTGCGATCGAAAGCAAAGACGAGCATGTCCAGGTGACGATCGATCCTTCGCAATTGCCTTCGCTGCGCTCCGACAGCCTGTCGCTGCTTTTTTACAGTCTCGAAGATGAAAAGGGCCGCATCTATAAATACGAGGTCATTGACCTGCAGCACAAAGATTTCTTCAGGATCTCCGTCGCGGATCTCCGGAAAGGAATTCGCATCCACGTGTCTTACAAAGGTTATTATGAATCGTACCAGCTGTAGGCCGCTGCTGATCTTCCTGTTCGTGCTGGCAGGTTTCGTTCCCGCCGGCGCGCAGCGCACGCTGTTCTCCGACGAGCCGGACACGACCATGGAGGTCCCTGCCTTCGGGCCGAACCGCACCTGGTATGTGCATACGGTGATGGGCGTCGGGGCAATGCCGGGGCCGCAGGAATACGGGATGCAGACGAACTGGTGGAGCTCTTCGTTCAGCTACAGCATCCGAACGAAATTGAAGCTGGCCTCGTGGGAATCGCTGGTGCTCGATTTCGGTTATCGTTACGACCGCTACAGTATTCGCCAGGATACGCCCAAGCTTCTGCCGCTGATCGCGACGCGTCACCAGCGCGAACGTATTTCCGTGCAGGACCTGTCGCTCGCTTTTTGCAACCGGGTCAATTTTGTGCGGAGAAGAGGAAACGTGCTCGGAACGTATCTCGACTTCGGGGTCTACGGCGACTGGTCATTCCGCACCACGAACGTTTTTGTCGACCAGTATTTCGATTCCAATTCCCCGTCCGGCTACAACTTCAAAAGCAAGACGAAGATCAGCCGGCTTCCCTACATCGAAAAGTTCAGCTATGGGTTTACGGCGCGTTTCGGCGGCGATTATGCTGGCGTGTATGCGCTCTGGCGGTGGAACGATCTTGTAAAGAATACGCCTGACCGGGATTTTCCCGACCTGCCGAAGCTGACGATCGGGGTGGAGGTTTACATCAAGGATGGTTATTGACGCCCGCGGGTTTCCATGCAAATCCTTATCTTTAATGGAAACACTCCGCTTATGGAACCCACCCGCGTATTTGATCTCCTCGATTATTATCCCGCCAATTTCGGCGACAAGCCCGACGCGTTTGCCGGGAAAGTGAGCGGGCAATGGAAAAAATGGAGCTTCACGGATTTCTCCCGTTACGCCCACGAGCTGGCTGCGGGGCTTATCGGTGAAGGCATCCAGCGCGGCGACCGGGTGGCGATCCTGTCCAATAACCGCCCGGAATGGAATATTACGGATTTCGGCGCGCAGCTTTGCGGCTGCATCCTCGTGCCCATCTACCCGACGATCTCCGAATCCGATCTGAAGTTCATCCTCGGCGACGCGGAAGTGAAGCTGGTGCTCGTTTCTGCAAAAGACATCGCGGAAAAGACGAAAGCCGCAAGCAAAGACATGGCGTCGCCGCCGAAGATCGTTGCGTTCGATGAAGTGCCGGGTGTTGCTTCCTGGATGACGCTGATCGAAAAGGGAAAACAAAACAAGCAGGAAGAAGCCATCAACGCCGTCAAGCGCGAAACGCAGCCCGACGACGTATTCACGATCCTTTACACGTCGGGGACCACCGGCACGCCGAAAGGGGTGATGCTCACGCACCGCAACCTCGTCAGCAATTTTACCGCGCTCTGCAACCTTCCGCCGGTCGACCATACCAACCGCGTGCTGAGCTTCCTGCCGCTCAACCACGTGTACGAGCGGATGCTTTCGTTCCTTTACCTCTACAAAGGCCCCGCGATCTATTATGCCGAAAGCCTCGAAACCATCGGCGATAACATCCGCGAGCTGCAGCCGCAGATGTTCACCTGCGTGCCGGCCTTGCTGCAGAAAGTGTACAACCGCATCGTCAGCAAAGGCGCGGAATTGAAAGGCTTCAAGTTCAAGCTGTTCTTCTGGGCGCTCGGGCTTGCGGAAAAATACGATGTGCGTCCCGGCGTGAACGGCTGGTGGTACCGGTTCAAAATGAAGATCGCCTCGAAGCTCATCTTCAGCAAATGGCGGGAAGCGCTGGGCGGCAACGTGCGCGCGATGGTCTCCGGCGGCGCTGCGCTCGACGAGCGGCTGGCGCGTGTCTTCTGGGCCGCGGGAATTCCCGTGCTGGAAGGCTACGGCCTGACGGAAACCTCGCCGGTGATCGCGGTCAATAATTTCGAGCCGGACAGCGTGCGTTTCGGTACAGTCGGGCCCGTGATCAAAGATGTCACCGTAAAATTCGCTGAAGACGGCGAGATCCTTGTAAAAGGTCCGAACGTGATGAAAGGCTATTACAAACGCCCCGACGCGACGGCGGAAGTCATCGACAGCGAAGGCTGGTTCCACACCGGCGACATCGGTACGCTGGTGGAGAACCGTTTCCTGAAGATCACCGACCGGAAGAAAGAAATTTTCAAAACCTCCGGCGGAAAATACATCGCGCCCCAGCACATCGAGAATTTGTTCAAGAGCTCACGTTTCATCGAACAATCGATGACCATCGGCGACAACCGGAAATATCCTGCAGCGCTTGTGGTTCCCGCTTTCGCATTCGTGAAGGACTGGGCGAAACGCAAAGGCATCGACATCGGGCAGACGAACGAGGAGATCGCCAATCACCCCGCCGTCATCAAGCGCATCAACGAAGCCGTGAGCAAGATCAACAACAGCCTTGCGCAATACGAGAAGATCAAGAAGATCACGCTGCTGCCGAAAGAATGGACGATCGCCAGCGGGGAATTAACGCCGAAATTAAGTTTGCGCCGGAAGGTGATTTTGGAGAATAATAAGGAACGAATTGAAAATATGTACGCAGAATAATTTGTAGAGGCGCGAGGCATCGCGCCTCTTTTCGTTAATGTTCATATACATTTTCATTCACCCGCATCGCG
>CBIHOC010000006.1:0-180933 GCA_966211705.1 uncultured Chryseobacterium sp. | reverse complement strand
TTTTCATTCACCCGCATCGCGCCTCTTTTCGTTAATGTTCATATACATTTTCATTCACCCGCATCGCGCCTCTTTTCGTTAATGTTCATATACATTTTCATTTACCCGCATCGTGCCCCCCTCAGGGCATTCCTTTCTGTCGCCCGCATTTCATAAATGATGCAAGCCGTGCCCAACGACAAAGCGCCAGATGTGAGCATCTGGCGCCACGTGTGGTCACACGTGTTTCAATAAACGTTTCATGTCAGATCACCTTCACCCCCCGCAACACCAGCAACACCAGCAATGCCGGGAACAGCACTTTCGTCAGCGCTTCCCACGCCACGATGCGGCCCACGTGCCTTTCCCCGTACGGCGTATCCGTCACCTGCGCCGGGACTTCTTTCCGCAGCGCTTCATCCGCATTTCCTTTTTCCGCGGCTGTAGCATGCCCTCCCGCTTTCTCCGCGAATTTCACGACATCTGCCGGAAGATTATCACCGAAGAAGATCACCGATAGCTGTATGCCTTCGTTTTCCGCTGCGTCGAATACCATCTGCTTGTGCTTCTTCGGCAAATAAATTTTACCGTCGGAAAGCACGATGATCTTGTTCGTTCCGCCCGGCATCATGCGTTTGCGGATCGTGGCGTACGCCAGTGTAAATCCACCTACGGCATTCGTTCCGCCTCCGCCGTCGATGGAGTCGAGTGCGATGCGTATTGCAGCCGTGTCTGCGGCGGTGACGTGGTCGACAAGCACTTTCGGGAGGTCGCCGTAGGTGATGATGGTGATGTTGTCGCCGGGCGGCAGCGTGTTGACGAGCGGGATGATGGAACTCTTCGCTTCCGCGATCAGCCCTTTCTGTTCCATCGATCCGGAAACGTCAAGAAGGAAAACGAGGTTGTTGCGCGCGATCGAATCCCGCGGCGGCACGCAGAGTTGTTCTCCCGGCAGCACTTCCGTCAGGCTCACGTCGTCGATGTAGTAATACGCGAACTTGTTGAACGGCGATACGCGCAGGCTGCCGTGCTCCGATCTTTTCACCTGGTGAACCCGTTTCGGGAAAGTTTCCGCAAAACTGCCGATGGTCAGGAACTGCTCGCCCCCGGCCGCCACGAACGTATCGCAGATCATCACCCAGCCTTCATCACTGGTGATGTAATGGTCGTCATGGGCGATCACCTGCGGCGTTACGGACCAGAGCAGCTTGTGTGTGCCCGGTTTGCGGATGCTGTCGCGCGTAATGGCCGCGCCGAAATGGTTCGAAGCGAAATTGCTTTTGCGGTCGAGCGCGACGTAATAACGGACGCAATATGTTTTCCCGGCTTCGAGCGGGCGCTGCAGCTTGCAGCCGACATATTCGCTGTATGTGTTGCAGTAGAGGAGCCAGCTCACGAGCCCATTCTCACAGATGCCGCTGATGATGCCCATGCGGCCATTTCCCGTGCGCGCAGTTTTCGTCTTGAAGCCGAGCAGGTGCGACTTCGGCGAATTGAGATGGTCGGGCGTGCCGCTCGTCACCTGGTACCAGTCGCGCGCCAGCACCAGCTTGCTGTTCTTCACGCGGGAGATCGAATCCTTCCGCCAGTCTTCATAATGCTGCCAGTGGAACGTGGTGATCGGCGGCGCCATAGAATCGGCTTCGAAGGAAGGATTGGGAACAAGGTTCACCTGCGCGCGCAGGAAAGCGGGCAGAAGCAGGAGAAAGAAAAAAACGCGTATTGTTGTCGTCATTCGTAGCAAATGTGCACTGTGTTCCGCAATAAACATGCCCGCATCTTGTTCCCGGCGACATGAACGGGTTAATTGGTCGTGATCACTTCATACCCGGGAGTAAATAAGTAATTGGGTAATTGAGTAATTGGTAATAAGAAAAGAACAGCGCCTGAATTACCCAATTACTCAATTACCCAATTACTTAATTTATTGGTTCATTCGCGCAAACAGCGCTGTAAAGCGCGCATCAGTATTCAACGCAGCAAACGCCGGATCGGATTGCAAACGGTTCCTGTCCCTGAAGCCGAGGTCGATCGCTTTTTCGAGCGAGCTGATGGCATACTCGTCCAGGCCGAGCTGCATGTAAAGCGTCGCGCGCATGTAAGCCCATTCGCTGTTGGAGGGATCGATGATGCTGTAAAGCGTCACCATTTTTTCCGCGGCGTGCAGGTTCTTCATGCGGATGGCCTGGCCGGCGTAGGTGTAGCATGTGAGACTCATGTAGCCGCGCAGCCGCTGGCGCATGTATTTCTCCGGGCCGGTTTTGTCCGTTTCGAAATATTGCGCGGCATTCGCTTTCCACCACGTCGTATCCCGCGCCAGCAACGATTCGGAAAGGAATTCCTGCAGCGCCGCTTCCTGCTCTTCGACTTTGGCCCATTGCGCCTCCTCGCGTTTTACACACGACGCGTCGGGAGCTTTGAGCGGTTCCCATGTCGAATAAGCATCCGCCACGCGCCCGCTTGTCTCGTGCCAGTTCTGTTCAAGAAGACAGCTCGTTTTTCGGATCGAATCCAGTTGCATTTCCACAAGGCTGTGCAGCGCGCCGGCCATCACGTAATCGGTCGAATCGGGCAGCTGTGTTTTACCGGCGAGATGGATCGTGGCAAGAAGCAGCGCATTTTCCATGACGCTCACCGGCGCCCATTCATGTTTCCCGTCGAACACAAGCAATTCGAACGTGCGGTCTTTTTCCGGCTGCGCGTCGTCGAACTTTTTCATCTCGAGGTAGTTCATGTCGCCGAGCCCCGCAAGCCCGATGATCGCTTTCCCGCCCGTAGCCTGTGGCGCAGCTGAATTGCAGATGATGCCTTTCACGTCTTCGCGTGTCGTGCCGATCATCGCCGCCACGCGCGCGCCGCCGGAGAAGCCGCAGAGCAGGATCTTCTGCCGGTTGACGGGCAACGTGAGCTGCAGCTCGTCGATCAGCGCATTGCCGATGCGCATCGTTTCATTCGAAGGCATGCCGTTGCGGGACGAGTTGGAACCGGCAAAAATGAAATTCCATTTATCGGCCAGCGGCTTGTATTTCTCCATCGGCAAACGACCGTTCCCGTGCGCGTCGAAAAAGACGACGATGGGGTAAACCTGTTGCGGATCATAACCGGCCGGGAGATAAAGCGTGTACGTATTCGCCGGGTCTTGCCTGGCGCTGAGGTTGGTGAAGCTGCCGGCTTTCGGAGCAACGTTTACGCTGTCCGTGGCTGCAACAGTATCCGGGGAGGAATTTTCAGTTCCGCCGGAGCAGGAAAAAAGTGAAAGCAGGAATATCGCGAAAAGGGAAAATCGCATAAACAAAGATAAGTACTTTGAACCTCCGCGTACTCTGCGTCTCTGCGGCAAAACGAGGACTGGATCTACATACCCATGAAAGGGATTTCGCCGCAGGGGCGCAAAGGACGCGGAGGAATCTTGCTATCTTCGGATATTCGCTGCACCAGCATGAGAATTGGTTTCTCTTTTATAGTCGCATTACCCGCATTTTTCCTCTTTTCCTGCAGGAATGAGAATCCTGTTGCGGTCACGGACAGCGTGGTGGCGTATCCCTGGAAGGTCGATCCGGCGCAGTTCGATTTCGCAAAATATGTCGACCCGATGATCGGCACCGACGGGCACGGGCACACGTTTCCCGGCGCCACCGCCCCGTTCGGCATGGTGCAGCTGAGCCCCGACACGCGCGTGGACGGCAGCTGGGACGGATGTTCCGGCTATCATTATTCCGACACATTTATTTACGGATTTTCACATACGCATTTGAGCGGAACGGGTTGCAGCGATTACGGCGATATTTTGCTGGTGCCGGGAACGGGCGATGTTCAATACAACAATGGCGCTGACGGGAAACCGGGTTACCGTTCATCGTACAGTCATGCAAATGAAAAAGCGGGAGCCGGGTACTATTCCGTCGTGCTCGACAATTCGAAAACCGAAGTCGAGCTGACGGCTTCTCCGCGTGTAGGCGTGCACCGATATAATTTCCCCCAAACGAAAGATGCATGGATACTGGTCGATCTAAAACACCGGGATGAAGTGATCGATTCCGAAGTATTCCTTTTGGATGATCATAGCATTGCCGGGTATCGTTATTCGAAAGCCTGGGCCACGGATCAGCGGGTGTGGTTTTACCTGGAATTTTCCGAGTCGTTCAATGGAATTCATTTTGAAGACCACATCGAAAACCTGTATGCCGAAGAGGCCCGCGGAAAAGATGTTCAGGCTTCATTTCAATTTGACGCTTCGGGTGGAAAGCCCATACTCGTCAAAGTGGCATTGTCGCCGGTGAGCTGGGAAAATGCAAGACTCAACATGCAAACGGAAGTTCCCGGATGGGATTTCGATGAAGTGCGAAAAAAAGTGGCGCAGCAATGGAACAGCGAGCTCGGCCGCATCGAAGTGAAGAGCGGTGACGAAACGAAAAAGAAGATCTTTTACACCGCGCTTTACCATTGCTTCATCGCCCCCAATCTTTACTGCGACGTGAACGGCGATTACCGCGGCCGCGATGCGAAAGTTCACCGCGACACCGTTCATCCGCAATACACCGTGTTCTCGCTCTGGGATACGTACCGCGCGCTGCACCCGTTGTTCACCATCATCCAGCAGAAACGCACGAACGATTTCATCAACACGTTCGTGAAGCAGGCACAGGAAGGAGGACGGCTGCCGGTGTGGGAACTTTCCGCGAATGAAACGGATTGCATGATCGGCTACCATTCTGTTCCGGTGATCGTGGATGCGTGGATGAAAGGGCTGAAAGACTGGGACACGGCCACGGCATACGAAGCGATGAAAGCGGGCGCGATGGCGGATGAGCGGGGGCTGGAAGAATACAAACGTTGCGGCTACATCCCGGCGGAAGGAGAACCGGAATCCGTTTCGAAAACATTGGAATATGCGTACGACGATTGGTGCATCGCGCAGGCGGCGAAGCGGATGAAAAATGAAGACGATTACCAGGTGTTCAACCGCCGTGCGCAGAGCTGGAGAAATTTATACGACCGCAACACCGGCTTTTTCCGCCCGCGCCTGAACAATTCCTTTGTCGATCTTTTTCATCCCGCCGAAGTGAATTTTCATTACACCGAAGCGAACGCCTGGCAATACAGTCTTGCCGTGCAGCACGACATCCCCGGCTTGATCGCAGCGCATGGCGGTGATGCTGCGTTCGTCCGCCACCTCGATTCGTTGTTTACCGTTTCTTCGGAAACTTCCGGCCGCGAGCAGGCGGATATCACAGGATTGATCGGGCAATATGCGCAGGGGAACGAGCCGAGCCATCACATGGCATATTTGTATGCAACAGCAGGACAGCCATGGAAGACATCACTTCAGGTAGATTACATTTTGAAGTACATGTATACGGAGAAGCCTGATGGTCTTCCGGGTAACGAAGACTGCGGACAGATGTCGGCCTGGTACGTGATGAGCGCGATGGGCTTTTACGATGTGCTGCCAGGTTCCGGGCAGTACGTTATTGGGTCCCCTCAATTCGGCGAGTTAACTATCCATCTTGAGAATGGAAAAACGTTTACAATTCATGCAGAAGATGTGCAGCATCCGCAAGCAGTTGCATACGCACGATTGAACGGTATTGAATGGAAGAAGAGCTTTTTGCTGCATAGAGACATTATAAAAGGAGGGAAACTCTCATTTAAAATGACGTTTGCAGAATTTTCATCACCGCTGCAATGGGCTACGCTGGAAGAGGACAGGGCGTTTTACGGTATGAAATCCACAACAGTTTTACCCACTGTCCCTATTGTGACTAAAGCCGGCGAGCGTGACCTGCATGGATTTTTCGGCCTGCAGCGCACGTTCTTCGATGAGCTGGAAGCGACGATCGCCAATGATGGAAATTCCACCACGTACGTCAGCATCAACGACGGGCCATTCAACCGATCGGGGCCGAAGCTTTTCTTCAAAGAAACCAGCACGGTCAGAACTTTTGCAAAGAACAAAGAAGGAATTTGCAGCGACACCGTGACGTTCACGTACACGAAAATTCCTTTCGCCCGCGGCATTTCATTAGTCGGCGGCTACGCGAACCAGTACAGCGCCGGCGGCGATTTTGCGCTGGTGGACGGCATACGCGGAGGGAATAATTTCCGCACAGGCTCCTGGCAAGGTTACGAAGGCATCGACATCGAAGCGACCGTTCATCTCGGGGAAACGAAATCCATCTCCCGCATCGACGCCGGTTTCCTTCAAGACCAGGACGCGTGGATCTTCATGCCGGAGCAGGTGACGTTTTACGCATCCACCGACGGAGTGAATTTCACGGAACTGGAAACCGTGAAGAACACGATCGCCGATGACCGTGACGGCGCGGTACTGCACGATTTTTACACCCGCAAGCCGGTCAAAGCAAGCTACATCAAAATCGTCGCGAAGAACCGGGGCGTTTGCCCGGCATGGCATCCCGGCAAAGGAAAACCGTGTTGGTTGTTTGCGGATGAAATAGTAGTGGCAACAAATTAATTCGCCGCAGAGGCGCAGAGAACGCGGAGAACCGCTCTGCGACCTCCGCGCCTCTGCGGCAAAACAAAAAATTAAATGAACAGAAAAAAATTTCTCCGTAATTCTTTTCTCGCATCCATGCTCACTGTTTCAGGTAGCGCCTTTGCAGGCGGTAAAGACAAACCCAAAAAAGGAAAGCAAAACCCGAACAGCTCGAAAGGCGGGCCGGTTGTGATCTCCACGTGGAGGCACGGCATGCCGGCGAACGAAGAAGCGGTGAAGACGCTGAACGCCGGCAGCTCCGCGCTCGATGCGGCGGAAAGAGGCGTGTGGGTGATCGAAGCCGACAAAACGAACACCAGCGTCGGGCTCGGCGGTTATCCCGACCGTGAAGGCATCGTGACGCTCGACGCGTCGATCATGAACGACAAGGGCCAGGCAGGTTGCGTGGCCTTCGTGCAGGGCATCGAACACCCGATCTCGCTCGCGCGGATGGTGATGGAAAAAACGCCGCATGTGCTGCTCGTCGGCGAAGGCGCGCAAATGTTCGCGAAAGAAATGGGCGTGAAGCAGCTGCCGAACACGTTAACGGACAATACGCGGAAAGCCTGGGAAAACTGGCTGAAGGAAAAAAACTACAAGCCCGTCATCAACATCGAGAACCACGACACGATCGGGCTGCTCGTGATGGATGCGAACACTAATTTCGCCGGCTGCTGCACCACCAGCGGCCTCGCCTGGAAAATGCACGGCCGCGTCGGCGATTCACCGATCATCGGCGCCGGCCTGTTTGTCGACAACGAGATCGGCGCCGCAACCTGCACCGGGCTCGGGGAAACGGTACTGCGCACGCTCGCCTCGCACGTCGCCGTCGAGATGATGCGCCACGGCGCAACGCCCCAGGAGGCCTGCGAGGAAGCGATCGGCCGCATCGTGAAGAAACATCCGAACCACAAAGATTTCCAGGTGGGCATCCTCGCGCTGAACAAATCCGGCGAGCACGGCGCGTACGGTTTAGTAAAAGGATTTAATTACGCGTTGCACCAGCACGGAAAGAACACGTTGTTCGATGCGGATCATTTTGTGAAATAACATTTTGTAGAGGCGCGAGGCCTCGCGCCTCTACAATCAACAAAATAAAATTTCACCGTGCAAACAGAAACCTGCGCCGGCATCGACATCGGCGGAACGAAAACCGATATCGGTCTTGTCGATAAAACAGGGGCGATCCTCTTTACGCAACGGTTGTCGACCCTGGATTATCCTGCGCCCGAAACTTTTGTAAAAGACGTCGCCAGGATTTTTTCCGAAGCGAAAGAAAAAACAGGCGCAACAATTGTCGGTATCGGTGTCGGCGCGCCCGACGCCAATTATTTTTCCGGCAACATCGAGCACGCACCGAACATGCCGTGGAAAGGGATTGTGCCTTTAGGCAAATTGCTTTCGGAAGAAACGGGCCTGCGCTGCACCCTGACCAACGACGCCAATGCTGCTGCGCTGGGCGAACTGCTCTTCGGGAAGGCGATCGGCCTCCGCGATTTTGTGGTTGTTACGCTCGGCACCGGCCTCGGCACCGGCTTTATCGTGAACGGTGAATTGCTCTATGGCCACGACGGTTTCGCCGGCGAGCTCGGTCACGTGATCATCGAGCAGGAAGGTCGCCAGTGCGGCTGTGGAAGAAAAGGCTGCCTCGAGACATACGTTTCCGCGACCGGGATCGTGAGGACGGCTGTAGAATGGTTGCAGGCCCCCGGCGAACCGACCATGCTGTCGGAGATCCCCGCGGCAGAATTGTCCAGCGAAGATATTTTTGTCGCCGCCACCCGCGGCGACCGCTTTGCCCTCCGCCTGTTCGATTTCACCGCGCAGAAACTCGGCTTTGCGCTGGCCAACATGGTAGCGGTGACCAGCCCGTCGCACATTTTCCTGTACGGCGGACTGGCGAAATCGGGCGAGCTGCTGCTGGCGCCCACGCGCCGATATTTCGAAGAATTTCTCCTGCGCAATTACAAAGGCAAAGTGAAGATCGCGCTGTCCGGCTTGCCCGACAATGCAGCTGTGCTGGGCGCTGCAGCGCTCGGGTGGAAAGCGGCGGAACGGTAAAATTTCAAAAAAACAAACGGACAAATTCCAAATCCTGTTCCCTTTATCTGGAATTTGGGATTTGAAATTTGGAATTTTTGTTTTTATCCGAACAGGGTCTTCTGCTCTTCGATAAACCGGCAGGACGAAAGCGACGTTCCCAGCACCTCGTTGAATTTCCGCACAGCATGATCCGTGATCTCCGGGATGCGCGGGTGATTCGGGCTGTGCACGAAAAAGCAGCAGGCCTGCAAGCCTTCTTCCCGCCATAGTTTAATTCTTTCCGCCCACGCGTCGACGCGCGGGAAATCGGTCGGGTGAAGATCGTTCGCGGTGAAACGGATGAAGGCCGTGGTGTTCGTCAATCGCATGTGCAGCACGTCGCGGCGGCCGGCGGTGTCGGTGATGACGGTGCCTGCGTCGTGTTCTTCCAGGAAGGAAATCATTTCTGCAAAGTGATTTCCCATGAACCAATTCTCATTCCGGAATTCCACGGCAAGCTTGTGCTGCTGCGGGAAACCCGAAATGAACGCTTTGAGCAGATGCGCTTCCGCCGGCCCGAACCAGGGCGGAAGCTGGAGGAAAAATGTGCCGAGCTTGCCGCCGAGCGGTTCCAGGGCTTCGCACAATGCATACGTAAGATCGTGCACGTCGGACAACAAGCGCGTATGTGAAATTTCCTGCGGGATCTTCGGGAAGAACGTGAAGTGCGGAGGCGTGTTGCTTTTCCAGCTCATCACCGTCGCGGGAGAAGGAATGCGGTAATACGTCTGGTTGAGCTCGATGGAATTGAACTGGCGGGAATAGTGAAAGAGGAATTGCTTTTCACTTGCATCTTTCGGGTAGATCGTGCCCATCCATTCCTTTGCGCCCCAAACCGGCGCGCCGATGTACAGGCGGAAATCTTCGCC
Organism: uncultured Chryseobacterium sp.; assembly: GCA_966211705.1. GTDB lineage: Bacteria > Bacteroidota > Bacteroidia > Palsa-965 > Palsa-965. Next base: position 171,507 of record CBIHOC010000006.1, on the reverse strand, counting down.
TGAAGCCTTGCTGTTGAGCAGGAGCTTGTTTCCCGGTGGATCGGCGGGAAGGGAAAAGTCGACGTGGTCGACAGTTGGCAGGCGGCCGAAATCCACAGCAGCGGTTTTGAGTAAAAATACGATCGCGGGGAGGCGATGTCAAGTGTTTTTTTACCACGGACACGGGGTAGCGACGCGAGGCTTCGCGTCGCCGGGGTGCGCCGTGGCAGTACAACATCGTGATCCGGCCGGTTGTTTTTTCGAGGCAATAACAGTGCCCGTTCCGCCATATCCTTTTACCTTTACATATAAACCAAAAACGCACCATTATGAAAGCGATTTTCCTTTCCTGCGCCGTCGTCCTGACGATGTTTGCTGCTTCCTGCGGCGATGCTAACGCGAAAGCACAATACCAGTGCCCGATGAAATGCGAAGGCGAAAAAATGTACGACTCGGCAGGCAAATGCCCGGTGTGCCAGATGGACATGAAAGAGGTGAAAAAATAATACGCCATGAAAAAGCTTCTCCTTGCATGCATCATCGCCCCTGTGATGCTCGCTTCCTGCGGCGACACCGGTGCCGGTAAGCCGGGAGGCGACAGCGCACCTGCCGTCAACACGTCCGTCCGGTACAGCTGCCCGATGGAATGCGAGCCCGGCACGGCGTACGATACGATCGGGAAATGCCCGGTGTGCCAGATGGACATGAAAGAGTCCAAATAAAAGAACGCAGCCATGCGCCGGCCCATCAAACGTTTCGTCGGCCGTACCTGGAAACCTTTTGTGACCTGGTACCTGCGAAAGCCGCGCGTTTTCCGCTACAGGGATATTTCCGTTACCGTAAAGCCCGGGATTTTTCACCCGGGCTTTTTCTTCAGCACGAAACTGCTCCTCGCTTTCCTCGAAGAGCTGCCGCTGACCGGGATGAAATTTCTCGAGATGGGATGCGGTTCGGGACTGGTGAGCATCGTGGCCGCAAAAAAAGGAGCGGTCGTAACAACAGTCGACATTTCACCGGATGCAATCGCCTGCACGAAACAAAATGCGGAAGCGAATCACGTCAAAATAACCGTGCTGCAGTCCGACCTGTTCGCTTCCATTCCCCCGCAGCGCTTCAACATCATCGCCGTCAATCCCCCGTATTATAAAAAGCAACCGCTTACGGACGCTGCGCATGCGTGGTATTGCGGTGAGAACCTCGATTACTTTCACGGGTTTTTCCGGCAGGCAAAAAATTTCGTGCATGGCACAACCCGCATCATCATGGTGCTTTCCGATGAATGCGATCTCGGCGGGATACGCGCCATTGCAGCGAATGCAGGATGGCTCTGGGAAACGACCGTGGAAAAAAGAACCGCCTGGGAAACAGGCTACATTGTGACGATCCGTCCCGCGAACCCCGAATTGCAGTAATTTAGGAGAACATGAAACCCGTTTCTGCCGGAACTGAAGCTGCGCCCGACCCCGGGCCGGTAACTATCGCCGTATTGCACACGCTGATGTATTTCGACGTCTTCAGTCATCCGCTGACGACCGACGAGATCCATCACAATTGCCAGTGGCAGCCGTGCAGCCTCACCGAAACCGCCGCCGCGCTCGAAGAGCTCCAGCTTCTCGGGATCGCAACAGAGAAAGACGGTTTCTGGTTCCTGGGCGATAACCACGGCCACGTCGCGCTGCGCCTCGAGCGCCAGCACCGCGCGCTGCATTTCCGGCGAAAGGCGCGCCGCTATTCATCCCTGATCGCTTCGTTCCCGTTCGTGCGCGCCGTGTGCGTGAGCGGGTCGCTGTCGAAAGGCACGATGGATAAGGACGGGGACATCGACTATTTCATCGTCACCGATCCGGGCCGGTTGTGGATCGCGCGCACGTTGCTCATTCTTTTCAAAAAGACCGTGCTGCTGAATTCACGAAAATATTTTTGCGTCAATTATTTTATCGATACCGATCATCTCGCCATCCCGGACCGCAACCTGTTCGTGGCGACGGAGATCGCTTTCCTGCTGCCGATGGTGAACGGCGACGTGTACGGCGAGTTCATCCATTCGAACCATTGGGTGAAATTGTTTTATCCCAACCGCGAGCTGCTCTCCGGTGCGAAAACAACCGCATACCGTCGCGGATTTTTCAAAAGGCTGACAGAACGCATGCTGAGCGGAAAAGCGGGCGAATGGCTCGATGAAAAATTCCTTCGCCTCACGCTGCGGCGGTGGAAAAAGAAATTCGCGCACATGTCGGAATCCACCTTCGAAGTGGATTTCCGTTCGCGGAAAAACGTTTCCAAGCACCATCCCCGGGGTTTCCAGCGCAAGGTTTCGGCCGAAATGGAAAAACGCCGGGAAGAAATTTTTGAAGCCACGGGAATTACCGTTCCCGCATTGCGGTGGGAGTGGATAGCGGAGCATGAAGTGATACGAAAAGCGTGATGAAAATCCTGTTCTCACATTCTTATTTCATGCGGTTCGATCCCAAGCAATGGGAAACCGCCCAGCCGTACCCGCCGCTGGGGACGATCCTTGCCGCGGCCGTGCTGCGGGAAGCGGGACACGACGTTTCGCTTTTCGATTCCCAGTTTGCGCACGCGCCGGAAGAGGTCATTCCTTACTTCGAAAAAAACAAGCCGGACATTTTCGTGATCTGCGACGACGGATTCAACTACCTCACGAAAATGTGCCTCACGAACATGCGTGAAGCGGCGTTCCGCATGCAGGAGCTGGCGAAAGCGAACGGCTGCAAAGTGATCGTGAGCAGCAGCGACTCGACGGATCATTTTGAAAAATACCTCGATCATGGCGCCAACTTCGTGATCAAAGGCGAAGCGGAAATGGCGCTGAAGGAACTGGTGGAAGCGATCGGGCGCAATGAAGATGTGTCGCGGATCGAAGGACTGGTTTATCGCAACGGGAATGCGACGGTCCACACCCCGAAACGCAGCGTGATGCGGGAGCTCGATACGCTGCCGCTGCCCGCCTGGAACCTCGTCGACATTGAAGCTTACCGTTCGATATGGGTTGCTGCCAACGGTTATTTTTCCCTGAACATGGCCACCACGCGCGGCTGTCCGTTCAAATGCAACTGGTGCGCCAAACCCATTTACGGCAACCGCTACAATTCGCGTTCGCCGGAAAAAGTGGTGGAAGAGCTGCAACTGCTGAAAACGAAATTTCACTTCGATCACATCTGGTTCTGCGACGATATTTTCGGGTTGAAACCGGGATGGGTGAACCGTTTCGCTGCGCTGGTCAATGAAAAAGGATTGCAGCTGCGCTACAAGATCCAGTCGCGCGCCGACCTGCTCGTGCAGGAAAATTATGTGGCCGACCTTGCCGCTTCCGGTTGCGAGACCGTGTGGATGGGCGCGGAGAGCGGCTCGCAGAAAGTGCTCGACGCGATGGATAAAGGCACCACGATCGAACAGATCCGCGAAGCGACAGCGCTGCTGAATAAGCATGGCATCCGCCCGGCTTTTTTCCTGCAGTTCGGCTATCCCGGCGAAACGGTGGAAGACATCCGCATGACGATCGCGCTGCTGAACGAGCTGTTGCCCGAAGACATCGGCATTTCCGTTTCGTACCCGCTTCCCGGCACGAAGTTTTACGAAAATGTAAAAGCCGACCTGCACGATAAAGCCAACTGGGAGCATTCCGACGACCTTGCGCTGATGTTCCGCAACGCGTATTCCCCCGATTTTTACCGCCGGCTGCACCGTTACGTGCACCGCAACTACCGCAAGCACCAGGGCTTTGAAAGCATGCGGCGCATTTTCTTCTCGCCCGCAAAAGTGAAGAAGACCGATTTCCGCCGCGCCGCCGCCACGCTGTATTACATCCCCGCGGTGATGGCCGAAAAGAAACGCCTGAGAAAGATCGAGCATGCCTGGAACTGAAGCCGCATTCGATAGTTACGCGTTTACCTACGACGCGGAGTTCACGTATTCTCCCGTGGGCGGTTTGCAGCGCAGGCGCGTGTGGCGTTACCTGGAAAAGAATTTTTCTCCCGTTACACACCCGGATGTGCTCGAGCTGAATTGCGGCACCGGGGAAGATGCTTTGTGGCTGGCGAAGAAAGGCTACCGTGTAACGGCAACCGATCTTTCGGGTGAAATGGCGACAGTTGCGGAACGAAAGCTCGGCGGCAAAGCGGATGTGTTCCAGTCAGGCATCCGGGAGATAACGGAGAAAGTCGGGAAAAAAACCTTCGATCTCATTTTTTCGGATTTCGGTGGGATGAATTGCATCGGGCCGGGAGAAATGGCGGATGTGTCGGCGAAGCTGGCTTCCCTGCTCAACCCGGGCGGAAGATTGGTGCTGGTGGTGATGTCGCGGAACTGCAAGTGGGAGCAGTTTTATTTCAAGCGGAAAAACAACTTTGACAATGCGTATCGCCGCCGTTCGAAAGAACCGGTCGAGGCAGATATTTTCGGCGAGCGTTTTTCCACCTGGTATTATTCCCCGGAAGAGCTCGCGGAATTTTTCAGCGCACAGTTTTTGTTCAATGCAAGCAAGCCCATCGGCATCGCGCTCCCGCCTTCGTACCTCGACAGCTGGTTCCGCCGCCGCCGTTTCCTGTTGGGCCTGCTCAACGTGTCGGAAAAATTTCTTGGTAATTTTTCTTCGCTTTCAGACAAAGCCGACCATTTCCTCCTCGACCTCGCAAAAAAATAGCTCAGCAATTGGCAATCGGCAATCAGAAACCGGGAATTCTTTTAACGCACGGCTACTTTCTCGAAGAGGACGAGAAGGAAAAGCTGATCATGAAGCCGTATGTGCCGCTGGGCATCCTGTACATTTCCGCTTACCTCGAACAGAACGGGATCGACAACGAAGTTTTTGACAGCACGTTTTCTTCTTTCGATAAGCTGAAAGCGCGCCTGCTGGAAGCGCCGCCGCGGCTGGTCGGGGTTTATACGAACCTGATGACGAAGCTGAACGTGCTGCGTCTCATCAAATTCATTCGCGGTGAAGAACGCCTTTCGCAAACGCGCATCGTGCTCGGCGGCCCGGAAGTGCGCAACCACGCGAAGGAATTTTTGCGCTACGGCGCGGACGTGATCGTGATCGGGGAAGGGGAGGAGACGATGCTGGAAACGACACGGCATTTTCTCGGGGAGAATAGTTCGCTTTCATCCATCAACGGCATTGCGTGGAAGAACGAGGCGGGTGAGATCGTCGTCAATGAAGAGCGGAAACTGCTGCGCGCTGTCGACCAGCTTCCTTTCCCGAACCGGAAGAAGGTGAACCTGCAGCTGTACCTCGACGCGTGGAAAAACGCGCACGGCAAAAGCACGATCTCGCTCAGCACGATGCGCGGCTGCCCGTACACGTGCAAGTGGTGCAGCCGCGCGGTTTACGGGGGAACGTACCGCCGCCGCAGCCCGAAGCTCGTGGCGGATGAGATCGAAGAGCTGCAAAAAAACTACACCTTCGACCTCGCCTGGTTCGTCGACGACGTGTTCACGATCAGCCACAAATGGCTGAAAGAATTCGCGGACGAGATCGAAAAGCGGGAAATAAAATTCGCCTACGAGATCATCACCCGCGCCGACCGGATGAGCGAAGAGGTGATCGACCTGCTCGTAAAGAGCGGCTGCTTCCGCGTGTGGATCGGCGCCGAGAGCGGCTCGCAGGCGGTGATCGACCGCATGGACCGGCGCGTGGACGTGAACCAGGTGCGCGAGATGATCCGCCTTTCCCGCAAAAAAGGCTTGCAGGCCGGCACGTTCATCATGCTCGGCTATCCCGGCGAAACGCAGGACGACATCAAAGAAACGATACGTCACCTCTCCGAATCCGCGCCCGACTTTTACACGATCACGCTTGCCTACCCGATCAAGGGAACGCCGCTGTACATGGAGATGGAAAAGGAATTCATCCACCCGCCCGACTGGGCCGTTTCCACCGACCGCGATATTGATTTTAAGCGCACGTACCCGCGACGGTATTACGATTATGCATTGCGCTGGGTGTATAATGAAGTGGCGTACCGGAAAGGCTTGAGGGAGGGAAGCCTGTTGAAATTGCCTTTGCTGAAGATGAAGTCGATCGTGGCGCGGGGCGGGATGCTGCTGAACAAAGGGAAGCGATGAGCGTTTAAAGAGCGGGCAGTTTTAATTAAATTTTAATCCCGGCAGTATCCTGTCCCGGTAACTTTGACGCAAACAGGATCACTTATGCAGGGGTCATTAATGAGTGCTTTTGATGAAGCTTTTGTCCGGCAGATTCTGAAAATGATTTTGGACGGCGACCCTAAAAACCTTACGCGATTCCTGGATATGCAGCTCAGTTCAGGGCTGATACCCGATTGGTACAGGGACGATATGCTCAGCCGCATTTATAGCCGGCTGAAAGAAGAGCAGAAGCAAGTCAAAACCCGTGCGGGCCGGGAAAAGTTGTTGTCGGCAGTGGAGCTGATGAATGACAGGTACGGCGCTTCGCTCAACGGCAAATAGCAATTTTCCGGGTCGTTTTTTTTCAAGATATAAACTCCAGGCAGTTTCTAAGCTTCTTCTAATTCCGCATATGGAGCGGGTACGTAATTTCGGGTTGGGGTTATTGCGAGAAAGCCCTGGGGGCGGGGGTTTTTGCCAGGATATCTTCCTTTTCCGCCCCCTTCTTTTTAATCAGATTCTAAGTAATGCTCCGGGTTACCGGGTAACTTTGTACTTACGCATTGTGGTCGAGAGATTTGGTACATGCGTGGTCAAAGGCGCGCCCCGTTACCGGGGCGCCTTTTTTATGTTTCGTATATTTATTAATCATTGGTGAACTGCATGAAACGGCTACTCGTAATTGAAGATGAAGTGAAGACCGCCCGTTCGGTCAGGCAGGGGCTGGAGGAGCACCAGTACCAGGTGGAGCTGGCTTTCGACGGCGAAACCGGGATGAAAATGGCGATGCGGAATAAATACGACCTGATCATCAGCGATATTATCATGCCGGGGATCAACGGCATCGAGCTTTGCCGGCAATTGCGCGACGCCAATGTGCAGACGCCGATCCTGATGCTTACTGCATTGGGGACCGTTGCCGATAAGCTGGAGGGATTCGATTCGGGCGCCGACGATTACCTCGCGAAGCCGTTTGAATTCCAGGAACTGCTTGCCCGCATCAAAGCGCTGTTAAAACGAAACCCGCAGATCGACCAGGAACCGCATGTATTGGCGATTGCCGATCTTGAGCTGAACCTGGGTACAAAAAGAGCATGCAGGGGAGGGAGGGAAATAGAACTGACGGCAAAAGAGTTCGCTCTCCTGGAATTTTTTATTTCAAACAAAGGACGCGTGCTTTCCAAAATCGAGATCGCCGAACGCGTGTGGGGGATCGATTTCGACACCGGAACTAATATTGTTGAAGTGTACGTGAATTATTTGCGTAAGAAAGTGGACAAGGATTTTTCACCGAAGCTGATCCATACGCAATTCGGCATGGGATACATTCTCAAAGAGAAATAATGCAGATCCGCACACGTCTCACTTTGCAGTTTGTCGGAATTGTCGCGGTGATCGTGCTTTTGTCCCACCTGGCGATTTATTTTTTTTCCGCCCAATATCGCGAAAACCAGTTCTACGACCGTCTCCGCGATAAAGCGAATACGACTGCCGAGCTGCTGATCAAAGTTGACGAAGTAAGCTCCGACCTGCTGAAAATTATTGATAAGAATAAAAAAGATCTTCTCTATAAAGAGAACGTGACGATCTATAGCTACCTCAACAGCGAGTTGTACACAAGCAACGACGCAGTCGATTTCATCACTTCCCCTGATCAGCTGAATAAGATCCGGCTGGAGGGCGAGCAACACTGGAGGCTGGATGATTTTGAAGTGATCGGGATCCAGTATGTCGACAAGTTCAACCGGTTCGTGGTTACGGCAGGCGCAATTGACAGGTACGGACATAAAAAGCTGCAGAACCTCCGGAGCATCCTGATCATTTCCTTCCTGTTGATCCTTTGCATTGTTGCAGTGTCCGGGTGGGTCTATGCCGCGCGCGCGTTGCGGCCGATCAGCCGGATCGTGGATAAGGTCAATACCATTTCGGCCACGAACCTGGAAACGCGTCTCGACGAAGGGAACCGGAAAGACGAGATCGCCCGGTTGTCGGCCACCTTCAATGAAATGCTGGACCGCATCGAAACTACTTTTCAGCTGCAAAAAGCGTTTGTCGCAAATGCATCGCATGAGTTGAAGAACCCGCTGACGATTATTACTTCCCAGGTAGAAGTAACATTGTTGCGCGAACGCACGCCTGAAGAATACCGGGCAACCCTCGCATCCGTTCTTGAAGACGTTCGCCGGCTGACCCATGTCTCATTACGGCTGCTCGATCTTGCCCGGCTGAACTCCGACGAGATTAAAGTCGATTTCAAACCGGTGCGTGTGGATGAGCTGGTCTGGCAATGCAAGGAGGAGCTTTGCCTCAAGCACCCCGGGTATAAAGTGATTTTCACCCCTGAGCTTCCCGACGAGGCCCGCCAGCTGATCGTGTTGTCGAACGATTACCTGTTGCGCAGTGCGATCATCAACCTCATGGACAATGCGTGTAAGTTCAGTGAGAACAAAGAAGTTCACGTGACGCTGCAGGCGATCGGGAGCCGTGTGATCATCCAGTTCAAAGACGCCGGCATCGGGATCGGTGAAACGGATATGCCTTTTATTTTTCAGCCTTTTTACCGCGGGCTCAACGCGGTGACGATCAACGGGCACGGGATAGGATTGTCGCTGGTTGATAAGATACTGAAGCTGCACAAAGCGCAGATCAAAGTGAGCAGCCAACTTAATTATGGAACGACCTTTACGGTCACGATTCCTTCCGCCTCTATTTCTAATTAGTTTATAATTCGTTTTTAAGCGTCTTCTAATTCGCAGGGGATAGCTTTGGACCGGTATTCGTTACTCCTTCATGACAGTATCGACTACTTAATAAACTAACCAAACCAATCATGACGATCGAGAAAAAAGCGAGGTGGATTGCCGGGACGCTTACCGGGTTGCTTTTACTGGCGCTTACATCCACTGTTTATTATTATAGCTCCAGCCAGGATTATAAAGATGAAGCGGACCGCGCGCGCCTGTCGCAGGATTCCGTGATGGCAGTAAAGCAGCTGCTTGATAAAGAGCTTGCAGCGATGAACGCTGAGCTCGGAAAAGCAAAAGGCCGGACGGAAGAGCTGGATAAAAAAATAGCGGAGTCGGAATCGATTTTGCGCGACAGGCAGGCGCAGATCGACAGGCTGCTGGCCGATAATGCAACCGTGTCTTCTTTGCGCAGGCAATTAAAAGATTTGCGTGCCGAGCGGGCGACGATGGAAAAACAGTTGCAGGACCTGCTCGCCGAGAACCAACAACTCCTGTCGGAAAATGAACGGCTCGCGCAAAATGTCGGCCGATTGCAGCAGGATAAGCTGCTGCTCCAGGAAAAGCTGGATGCCGCTGATCTTGCAAACGCAAAAGCCGGAAATTTCCGCGTGGACATGATCAGGAACAGCAGCAAGGTGACTGCGAAAGCCAAACGGACAAATGAAATAAGCGTAAGCTTCGATCTCCCGGAAAACCTGTCGGCAGAAACAGGCGGCAACAAAGAAATCTACCTGGTCATTCTCGACCCCGCCGGAAAGCCGGTCAGGAATAAATCGAACAAAGAAGTGACCCTGAAAGACAGCCGCACGATCACAGCGGTGAAAACCACGGATATCGATTGGTCGCGAAACCCGCAGACCGTCACGATGAATGTAAAGCTGGACAGCAAGCTGGGACAAAAAGGCATTTATAAGGTGCAAATCTTTACCGAAGACGGCATGGCCGGCGCTTCACAGCTTCGCATGAATTAATACCGGATCAGGGGAAGCTTTATTCAGGAAGCGGTTGTTTTGATGTTTCCCCGGAGGGTGGGCCCGTCAGGGAGGGCCTGCCCTTTTTTACGCCGGATATTATTTCACGCTGTACCTTTGGGAGCTTTCCTTAAATGGTAAACTCCGGCTATGAACCTGTTTGTCCTCTTCTCCGTACTGGTCTCGCTTGCGGCCGTCTTTTCCTACATCAACATCAGGTGGCTGCGCTTTCCTTCCGGCATCGCGCTGATGCTGATGGGCGCGCTGATCTCCATCGGCCTCGTGATCGCGGGCCTGTTTTCCCCGGCATTTACGATCTATATCCAGGAACAGCTTTCGGCGATCGATTTCTCCGAGTTCATCCTCGGCATCTTGTTGAGCTTCCTGCTGTTCGCCGGTTCGCTTCATGTGAGCTACGATCAATTGAAAAGCTCGGCGCTGAGCATCATCAGCTTTTCCACGCTGGGTGTGGTGATCTCTTCTTTTCTCGTGGGCGCCGGCACGTATTACCTGTTCCTGCTGTTCGGGCAGAGCGTGCCGTTCCTGTATTGCCTGCTTTTCGGCGCGTTGATCTCGCCGACCGATCCTATCGCGGTGCTTGGGATCCTGAAGAAAGCGGGAATTTCAAAATCCGTTGAGATCAAGATCACGGGCGAATCGCTTTTCAATGATGGTGTCGGCGTTGTTGTTTTCGCCACGATCCAGCAGATCATCGTGCAGGGAAGCGAGCATGCTTCCGCCGGGTCGGTGACGATATTATTTGCCCGCGAAGCGCTCGGCGGAATTGCGGCAGGACTTGTCATCGGCTATTTGGGATACAAGCTGATGAAGTCCATCGATCATTTCCAGACCGAAATACTGATCTCGCTTGCGATGGTCATGGGCGGCTACAGCTTATGCCATTACCTGCACGTGTCGGGCCCGCTGGCGATGGTGGTTGCAGGCATTTTTACCGGTTACAAAGGATTGACGCAGGCCATGTCGGATACCACGCGCGACTATCTCGAAAAATTCTGGGAAGTGACGGACGAAATATTGAATTCCGTTTTATTCATGCTGATCGGCCTGGAGCTTGTCGTGGTCAGTTTTAAACCCGAGAATACCCTGATCGGTCTCATCATTGCGGTATGCCTGGTCGCTTTTCGTTATCTCTCATTGTGGATACCCGCTGTGCTGTTCCGGTTCAAAGGCAAGCTGGAAAAAAATACGCTCACGATCATGGCGTGGGGAGGCTTGCGCGGCGGAATTTCCATTGCCCTGGCCTTGTCGATGCCTGCGGGAGAATACAAGGATGCGTTCGTGATGATCACGTATGTCGTGGTGCTGTTCTCGATCCTGGTGCAGGGCATGACGATGGAAAAAATCGTGCGCAGGTTGAAAGGATGAGATGAGCTGCCCTGCCCTGTTTGCGGGGATATCCGAAGTGCTGCGGAGGTCTGAAAAAAAACGCCAGTGAGAAATGTCACCGTTGCGGCAGCGCAGGTGTGTTAATTTTGTCCGCGTAAGCAGCTCTTATGCTTAGCCTGTACGGCAAATGATTGCAGGGATATTCCTGCAAGCCAAAGACGATCATTTATTCCCCGGATCGCTGAAGGATTGATTCTTCATGTAGTCTTTATTTTTTTAACCGGGCTGTTATTCGTATGATGAAAGATTGGAGCCATTATATAATCCCTGTACTGTATTTCGCCGGCAGCCTCGGCATAGGGATTCTTGCGGAAAACATTGTATTGAAAAAGCTGGCGCGCTCAACCCTGAAAACCCGGTGGAAAGGTGATGACGTGGTGCTTTATTCCTTCCGGGGGATGGCCATTGCATGGTCCATTATTGCCGGGCTTTACCTTGCATTCCACAATGCAGGACTGCCGGAAAAAGTTATTGAAATCGGCAATAAAGTTTTCTTTTCGGTTGCAACGTTTTCCGTCGGGATTGTTGCCAGCAGGATCCTTGTCGGGTTTATACGGCTGAAATCCCAGGGCGAGGGCATCTATCCGTCCACATCGATCGTAGCCAATATTGTCCGGATCGCTGTTTATGTCGTTTCTTTCCTTGTCATCCTGCAAACGCTCGGGATATCCATTACGCCGATACTTACTGCGCTCGGCGTGGGCGCGCTCGCGGTTGCGCTTGCATTGCAGGATACGCTGTCCAATCTTTTTTCCGGCGTGCAGGTGATCGCCTCCCGGCAGGTGAGGCTCGGCGATTATGTCAAGCTGGATACCGGCGAGGAAGGTTACGTCTCGGACATAACATGGAGAAATACGATCATCCGCGCGCTTTCCAATAATTACGTGATCGTCCCGAATTCAAAGATCGCGACTGCAATATTGACCAACTATTACCTGCCTGAAAAAGAAATGTCCGTGCTGGTTGACCTGGGCGTCAGCTATGACAGCGATCTCGAGAAGGTTGAAGAAGTGACCATTGCAACGGGAAGGGAAGTGCTGGCTGAAACTACCGGCGGCGTAAAAAACCACGATCCGTTCATCCGGTATAATACGTTCGGCGACTCGGCAATCCAGTTCACCGTCATTTTGCGCGCGCAGGAATTCACCGACCAATACCTCGTAAAGCATGTTTTTATCAAACGGCTCTGCGAACGCTACCGGGCGCACGGCATAAAAATTCCATTCCCCGTCCGTCATGTCATCTTTGAAAATGCCAACCAACAATGAAAGAAAGGCTCCTGATCGTCTCCAACCGTCTCCCTGTACAGCTTTCTGAAAAGAACGGGAAGATGTCCGTCGTTCCCAGTGCGGGAGGATTGGTTTCCAGCATCAAATCGTACCTGCAGAGAAAAAACGAGGAAAGCGCCGCCGCGGAAGACCAGGTCCCGGTATGGATCGGCACATTGGAAGTGACGGAAAAAAAATACAACACCATGCAGCTTTCCGGCATGCTTGTCGATGATGACTTCGCCATGAGCCCCGTGTTTTTATCTTCAACCACGCTGGACAAATTCTACAATGGTTTCTGCAACGACACGATCTGGCCGCTGTTCCATTATTTTCCTTCGTACGCGCGTTTCAAAGACGATTATTTTGAACATTACCTGTTGGCCAACCAGCGTTTTTGCGAAAAAGTGCTTGCGACTTACCGGCCCGGGGACATTATCTGGATCCACGATTATCACCTGATGCTCCTGCCTGCCATGCTCCGCCGGCAATTGCCCCACGCGACGATCGGTTTTTTCCTGCACATACCGTTCCCTTCCTTCGAGCTGTTCCGCATGCTGCCGGGCTTATGGCGGAAAGAGGTCCTGGAAGGAATGCTCGGCGCCGACCTGGTGGGATTTCATACCAATTCGTATGCACAGTATTTCCTGAATTCGGTCAAACAATTGCTCGGCTATGAAAGTTCCCTTCGTTCGGTCATGACGCCCGAGCGGAGTGTTACGGTGGACGTTTTTCCCGTCAGCATCGACTACGACAAATTTCACAACGTGATGAGCAAGCCGGAGATCTTTGCTGAACGCAATCGCATCCGGAAAAAGCTGGCGGATGTGCAGCTCATTGTTTCCGTCGACCGCCTTGACTATACGAAAGGAATTGCCAACCGGCTGGAAGGATTCGAGCTGTTCCTGAAAAATCACCCTGAATATGCAGAGCGCGTCAGCTACATCATGGTCGTTGTCCCGTCAAGGGATATCATCATGAAATACAAAGAGAACAAGGAAACGATCGAAGGCCTTGTCAGCAGGATCAACGGGCAATTCGGAAGCCTGGAATGGACGCCGGTGATCTACCAGTACAAGTCGATCGATTTTAAAAAGATGAACGGACTTTACCTTGCTGCCGACGTGGCTTTGATCACACCGGTCCGCGACGGGATGAACCTGGTGGCGAAAGAATACGTGGCAAGCAGGAGCGACAGGCGCGGCGTGCTGGTGCTCAGCGAAACGGCAGGGGCTGCAGCCGAGCTCGGCGAGGCGATCATTATCAACCCCACCGACCGGCGTGAAGTTGCCGCGGCCCTGCTGCAGGCATTGACGATGTCGCCCAGGGAACAAATGAGCAGGAACGAGTTTATGCAGAAGCGGCTTAAAAACTACGATGTGATAAAGTGGGCGAAAGAATTTACAACACAATTGATCGCCGCCCGCCGGCAACATGAGACGATGAAAGTAAAGCTCCTCTCAGCACAGACTGAAGACTCGATCGTTGAACATTACCGGGGAGCAGAAAAAAGATTGTTCCTTCTCGATTATGACGGCACTTTGACGCCCATTGCCCGCGCACCGCACCTTGCGGTCCCCGGCGCGAACCTGCTTGAGCTGCTCAAATCCATTACAGAAGATGAAAGGAATACGGTGTTGATCATCAGCGGGAGGCAAAAGGAAATATTGGAAGAATGGTTCGGCAACCTGCATGTGGACCTGGTCGCGGAACATGGCGTGTTCAGCAAACGTGCAGGAAAAGAATGGGAAAGCGCACCTGTTACGACGGAATGGATGGAAGTGGTGCTGCAAACGATGAATACGTTTACGGACCGCTGCCCGGGATCCTTTATCGAGGAAAAGCATTTTTCCCTTGCGTGGCACTACCGTAACGCCGACGCAGAGCTCGGCTTTGTAAGGTCGCGGGAGCTTCAAAGCACGCTGAGCGAACAGGCCGCGCACCTCGACTTCCACGTAACAGAAGGTAAAAAGGTGATCGAAGCGCGGCCACGTGGCATTGACAAAGGAACTGCTGCGCTTGCCTGGCTAACGAGCGGCCATTTTGATTTTATTTTTGCCGCCGGGGACGATCGTACGGATGAAGACATGTTCCGCAGTATTCCCCCGGAAGCTTATTCGATACGCGTAGGCCTCACGCAGAGTGCAGCGCGTTACAATGTCAGCCAGCAGAAGGACATCCCCGGCCTGCTTTCCAGGATGCTCCGGGCTCAACCGGAAATAAGCGGGCAGAAGGTTTTGTCGTAAAAAAATCCCCGCGCGGATCGCCGCGCGTGCCCCGGGGACAGGCACAAAAAATCCCCTCCCGTTTTTACGCGGGAGAGGACAGTGGAGGGGGATGTGCAACGGGGTTATTGGCGTTTCTGCATCGTCTGCTTTGGGGCGGGCGCCGGTGCTGCCTGTACAGGCTTGCGGCGGAGCACAGCGCGACGGCGCGGAACAGTATTTTTCGGTTGATCGACGGTCGCGGGAGCCGGTGCGGGTTTCTGTCCTACGGAAGTCGTCGGTTTGGGCGTTCCCTTTTTGGGTTTCTGCGGGTCCTGCTGCGTTTGCGCGGCCATGCCCAGTGCGAAGAACAGGCTGAAGGCGATGAATAAACCAAGCTTTTTCATGGCGGTTGTTTTTGTGATGTATGGGATACACCAATATTGGTGCCAAAACACGGGGAAGGCGGTTTCGGGTTAAATTTGACTGCAAACTATGGCAAAAGCGGGTTCCTGGCTTACGCGGACGGTCTTGCTGCTTTCGGTCGTCAGCTTCCTGAACGATATGGCGGGCGAGCTGCTGTACCCGGTGCTGCCGCTGTATATGGCGAGCATCGGCTACGGCGCGCTGTGGATCGGCGTGCTGGAAGGTTTCGCGGAGGCGGTTTCGGGGCTGACGAAAGGCTGGTTCGGGGAACTGTCGGACCGGCGCGGCGTGCGGCTGCCGTTCGTGCGCGCGGGTTACCTGCTGAGCGCGCTGGCCAAACCGGCGCTGGCGCTTATTGCATCGGTGCCGTGGGCGATCCTCATGCGGACGTCCGACCGGCTCGGGAAAGGCGTGCGGACAGGCGCGCGGGATGCACTGCTGGCGGCCGAAGTTTCACCGCAGCAGCGCGGCAAAGCGTTCGGCTTTCACCGTGCGCTCGATACGGCGGGGGCTGTTGCGGGACCGCTGCTCGCATTCGCATGGCTGGCGTATCACCCGGAAGGCGATTACAAGAAATTGTTTTTGTACGCGTTGTTCCCCGGCCTGGCCTGCGTGCTGCTTTTATTTTTGATCCGTGAAACAAAAACGCCGCCGCGGACAAGCGAAAAAACCGTTTCACCATTTTCCGCTTTCGGCTACTGGAAAAACGCATCGCCTTCGTACCGCAAGCTGGTGACAGGGATCGTGCTGTTTACCTTGTTCAACAGCTCCGACATGTTCCTGCTGCTGCTCGTCGCAAATCTTTTCCCGGAAGGAACGGTCATCTTTGGTCATGCGGTGAACAGCGCGCAGCTGGTCGTCGGGATCTACATTTTCTACAACATCGTTTACGCGTTCCTTTCTTATCCCGCGGGCTGGCTGTCTGACCGGTTCGGGCCCAAGCGCATGCTGCTTGCGGGCTACGGTTGTTTCGCGCTTACGTATGCAGGCATGGCGTATGCTGCATACGGCGGAATCACAAGCCCGGAGATGATCCTGTGGCTTTTTCTCATTTACGGCGTTTACGCATCCTGCACCGACGGTGTTTCCAAATCGTGGATCAGCACCGTTTGCGGGAAATCAGAAAGAGGCACGGCACTCGGACTGTTTGCGGGATACACGAGCATTGCAGCGCTGACCGCAAGCTCGGCGGCAGGCGTGCTGTGGAGCTTCGTGAGCCCGGCGGCGGTTTTTATTTTGCCGGCGGTTGTCGCGGTTATCGCTTCAATTTACCTAACTTTTGCGGTGAAATCACCCGCCAAACACGAGCTTACATGAATACGATGCGCTTCCTCCTGCCTGCCTTTCTTTTGATTTTTTCTTCCTGCGGAACTGAAACGCCGGCCGGTACGGCAGCCGATACGACGATGTCGAGGAAAGACTCGCTGAAAAAAGCGATGAGCGAAGATCTTCCTCCGCCTTCCGACATTCGCCAGTTCAACTGGTTTTACAGCGCGTTCGTGCATGCGGCCACCACCGGCAACGATTCGCTTTTCGACGTGGTCATCCACCCGGAGCACGGGCTGTGGATCGTTCACTCGAACGGGGCCATGCCGAATCTCACGAACGTAAAGCACATCGGGGAATTCAAAACGGCCGCCGGGAAAAAATTGCTCCCGCTCGATAAGGACGACATGACGAAAGAGCCGAAAGAAGAAGAGCTTCCCGTGGTGAACTGCGACAGCGCGGGCTTTTATTCGAAACGCGGCTGCTTCACGTCGATGCAGAATACGTTCAAAGACGAAAAGATCTGGCAATACGCGGGCTTGCCGCCGGGACAGGACAAGGAAGTGGCGCAGCTCGCAGGAACGATCACGCGCACGGTAGTGAACACGGAAAACTACCGGTATTATTTTTCGCTGATCGAAGGCTCGTGGTATTTGACGTTTTTGGATACCCGGAAACCGTGCAGCGCATGAAGCCGTTCTGGAACTATTGCTTCACTCCTGTAGCTACAAAATCGTAAGAAGCAGAAAGCCCGCTGAGATGTCTTTCGTAATAAAAAGTTTTCCCATCGAACCAGCCTTTATCCGAGCTGTCCGTTGAAATGATATTCCCATCTTCGTCCAGCTTGCGGTCAATAGGAGCGTCACCATTTCCGAAATCGATCCGCACCGTCCGGAATTTCACTTTTTCGATCCGCCCGGTTTTCGTGTAAGACTCGTGCGTAGTTCCCATGTTCAGCCGCCAGGAATCTTCGGTAATGGTAAAGATGTAATCGCCGGTGTGGAGAAAAGCCCAGCGGTCTTTGTCACAGGCTGAAAAGCCCATGCTGAGCAGTAAAAGAAAGATGGCAGCACGGATACAAGGCATGCGCTCTTTATTCGTTTGTATTAAAGTTACAAAAATCGGGCAGGTCTTGTAAAACTGTTCCGGTGTGACGTGCGTGCGTAAAATAAAGAACGCCGGCCGCAGCAAAACTGCAGACCGGCGTCAACTTCAGCCACCCGGGTATCTACTTTTTCTTTTCGGGTTCCTTCTTATTGTCGTGGCGCTCTTTTTTCATCGCTTCCCACTTCGCAAACTGTTCAGCTGTGAGGGCCGTTTTCATGCCCGAGATGAAATCCCGTGTCACCTGTTTACGCTCGTTTTCCCATTCGCTTTTTTCCTTGCCTTTGTTCTTTTCGCGAAGTTCCAGGAGCTTTTTGTCTTTCTCGAGCGCGAGACGCTGGACTTCGGTCTTTTGAGTGGCTGAAAGTCCGAGCTGTTTTTCAAGATGGTTTGCAAAGCCCGCCGCACGCTCTTCCGGTGATTTGGGTTTCGCGTGCCGGCGATGTTCTTTTTTCTGCGCTTCCCATTTCGCAAACTGTTCAGGCGTCAGCACGGATTTCATGCCGGCGGTGAATTCATCGCGCACCTGCTTCCGCGCATCGGCCCAGGTTGTTTTTTCTTTGCCTTTGTTTTGTTCGCGCAGCTGGTCCATTTTCTGCGCTTTGGTGAGCGCCAGCGCGTGGACTTTTGTTTTCTGGTCGGCAGACAGCGCGAGGTCTTTTTCAAGGCGGTCGGCCAATGCGGTGGCGCGTTGTTCGGGTGTTTTCGGCTCGCGGGGCGCTGCGGCGTCTTTGGCCGGGGCCTGCGCAAATGCTGCTGCCGAGCACAGCAGGAGCAGGAAGGAGAAGGTTCGTTTCAACATTGCTTTAGGATTTGAGGTAGGACGAAGCAAATGTCGTTCCGGTTTAATGCGGGAGGTAGAAATTGACAGATTTTAACGCTGGTTCAAGTATCGCGTATAACGTTTTGCGGATTGGCGTTCGGCCGGCCCGCCATATTCCGCCGAAGTGGGCCCGCCGAAGCGTTGGCTTGTCCGCAGGGGCGGGACCACGGAGGCAAATATAAAAAAAGGCCAGCTGACGCCTAGCCGCTTTTAGGCGTAGTTGTTTCTTGTCTCGAGTTCATTTGTCAACTCAGTTATTTTGTCGACATAACCTTTCCGAGACTTCAACGGATATTCCGTTAGGTCCAGACCATTATAATAGTCAAGAACTTTTCTCAGTTCTTCGTCTGTAAGATCTTTTGGTGTCTTTTTGTACAAAAGTCCTGCGCTGAAAGGTTCGTCTGTCTGCTTGCTATTCTCGATCTGTCGAGAAAGTTCCTTATTCGGGATATTATCGAGGTCAACGATTTTAAACTTGTTTTTCGGAAGAGCGGTCTGTCCGATACTTTTTAAGTAGTCGTCTACTACTGATTTGTCGAGATAAATTTTACCGGAACCAGCCCAATGTCTGTCGGCACCATTTTTTTTTACTCCAGATATCCAGTACTCGTCGCCCGTTTCAATGTCGAAATGATTGCTGTTAATACCTTGACCTTTTTTCAGAACTTTTCCGTCGAAATATACTGTTTGCCTCGATTTGGAGAAATGTCCATAGCCAATCCAAGCAGGTCCGGAATGTCCGCGCTTTAATTCAACGTATAAAATCTCTATCCTCATACAATTACGCCTAACTCATTTATAGTCGCCACTTTTATTCGCCTATCTACCCAAAGAAGTAGGATAGGCGCTACTGATTGACTTTATTTTGATGTGGAGATTATGCATTTTTCCATAGTGCATCAAACGGAATATCAGTCATCTTCTTTTCCGCCGATAGCACCAGGTTACTTTTTTAACCACTTCGAAAGCTCTTTTTGGAGTTCTTCATCTGTCACAAATTCGCCTCTTTTGTATTCTTCCTGGGCCTCCCTGATCGCAAGGAGCTCTATTTCGGAAAGGACGTAAATATCTTTTTCTGAGTTTGACATACCTGTTTGGTGTTTATGATCACCAGCAATACTTATTCTCCTCCAGCATCTTCCCGGCAATCCTTCTCCGCGCTTCTTTCACGTTGTACGGATCAACTTTCGTGAACCTCCGCAGCCCCATCAGCATCATGCGCTGCTCGTCGCCTTCGGCGAAGCTGTTGATCGCGTCCTTGCCGGATTTGGCAATGCGGTCGGCGGCGTCGTAGATCACCGTGCGCATCATGTCGAGCTGGATGGTGCAGGCGGCTTCACCGCGCATCGCGACGAGCTTTTCCACGCGCAGCTGGACCGACTCGCACGTGTACAGGTCGATGAGCATGTCGGCTACGTCCATGAGCACTTCCTGCTCTTTGGCAAGCTGCATCATGAGCTTTTGCACGGCCGCGCCTGCAACGAGCAGGATCGCTTTTTTGAAGCCGGCGATCGCGCGTTTCTCCGCGGCGAAGAGCGCAGTATCGGGCGCGCCGAAATCGGGGATGGACATGAGCTCGCCGGCGATTTTCTGCGCGGGGCCCATGAGGTCGAGCTCGCCTTTCATCGCGCGCTTGAGCAGCATGTCGACGGTGAGCATGCGGTTGATCTCGTTCGTGCCTTCGAAGATGCGGTTGATGCGCGCGTCGCGGTAAGCGCGGTCCATCGGCGCTTCCGCCGAGTAGCCCATGCCGCCGTAGATCTGCACGCCTTCGTCAACAACAAGGTCGAGCACTTCCGATGCGTGCACTTTAATGATGGCGGCTTCGGCGGCGAACTGTTCCACGCCTTTCAGCTTGGCCTTTTCTGCATCCATGCCTCCTGCCTGCAGTGCGTTGATCGCGTCGTCGATGTTCTGCATCACGCGGTATAAGGCGGATTCAACGGCATACGTGCGCGCGGCCATTTCGCCGAGCTTGTGTTTGATGGCCCCATATTTGGCGATCGGCCGGCCGAACTGCTGGCGCTCGTTGGCATATTGCGTGGCCAGCGTGGTTACGCGTTTGGAAGCGCCGAGCGTGGCGCCGCCGAGCTTCAGGCGGCCGATGTTGAGGATGTTGACGGCGATCTTAAAACCGTTCTGGCGCTCCGAAAGCAAATTCTCCACCGGGACTTTACAATCGTTGAAGAATACCTGGCGCGTGGAGCTTCCCTTGATGCCCATCTTGTGCTCTTCCGGGTTGAGCGTAATGCCGCCGAATGCTTTCTCCACGATGAACGCGCTCAGGTTTTCGTCGTCGTCGATCTTCGCGAAAACGATAAAGATGTCGGCAAAGCCGCCGTTGGTGATCCACATTTTCTGCCCGTTGAGCAGGTAATGCTTTCCGTCGGCAGAAAGTTTTGCATTCGTTTTCCCGGAGTTCGCATCGGATCCCGATCCCGGCTCGGTGAGGCAGTAGCAGGCTTTCCATTCGCCGGTGGCCAGCTTCGGCACATATTTCTTTTTCTGCTCCGCGTTGCCATAATACAGGATCGGCAAAGTCCCGATGCCGGTGTGCGCAGAGATCGAGACGGCAAACGAATGTCCCGCGCCGATAGCTTCGGTGGTAAGCATGGATGTCTTCATGTCTTTCCCGAAACCGCCATACTCCTCCGGCACGGAAATGCCAAGCAATCCCAGCTGCGCTGCCTTGTCGAGCAGGCTCACCATCAGCCCCTCTTCCTGCGCGTCGATACGGTCGAGGTTGGGGAACACTTCCTGCTCGAGGAATTCGCGCGTGGATTGCGCAATCATCAACGCTTCCTCGTCCCATTCTTCGGGGATGAAGATGTCTTTTGCTTCGGTGTCGCGGATCAGGAATTCTCCGCCTTTGAGTGCTTTGGTCATGGCTGTATGGTATTGAAAGTGTTGCTTTTCGCACCGTAATGTATCGGGTAGCGAGTATCGGGTAGCGGGTATGATTAGTTTAAGGTGTCTCTGAATTTGCACATCATTTTCTGAATGCTGTCTAGTTTGATAATTGCGGACTCTATGAGGACTTTTGGAACTAATTCGAGTTCGATAGTAAGAAGGAGTGGGTTTCCAGCTCAAAACTCGAGCCTATTGCTATCGTAATGAAATGTTGGAAGTCTTTTTTTGTTGCACGGCCTGCTCCTTCCGCAATGTTGGATGGTATCGAAACAGCAGACTTGTTTAATTGCTGACCGAGACCATACCTTTCTTCTTTAGGAAACTTCCGGGTATGTGTATAAACCATTTTCGTTAGCTCCATCGATTCTTTCCAGATTCGAAGTTCTTTGAAGTTATGCATAAGAACTCTTTTTTATTTACCCGATACCCGATACTAGATACCCGATACTTTTCACAACAATTCAAAAATTCCTGCCGCGCCTTGTCCTGTGCCGACGCACATGCTGACAATCCCGTATTTTTTCTTCCTTGCGCGCAGCTCGTCGAATATCTGTACCGACAATTTCGCGCCCGAGCAGCCGAGCGGGTGGCCCATGGCGATCGCGCCGCCGTTCACGTTTAAGATCTCCGGGTTCAGGCCGAGCTCGCGCGTGACGGCGATGGATTGTGATGCGAAGGCTTCGTTCAGCTCGATGAGATCGATGTCTGCAAGTTTCATATTTGCTTTCTGCAGCGCCGCGGGGATCGCACGCACCGGCCCGATGCCCATGATGCGCGGGGGAACGCCGGCGGCGGCATAGCTCACCAGGCGCGCGATGGGCTGCACGTTCAGCTCTTTCAGCATGCGCTCGCTGACGACAATAACGAACGCAGCGCCATCGGAAGTCTGGGAAGAATTACCTGCCGTGACGCTTCCGTTCGCGGCGAAAACGGGTTTCAGCTTTGCCAGCGCTTCGGGCGACGTATCGGCGCGCGGCCCTTCGTCGGTGTCGACAATGGATTCGCGAACCTGGCGCTTATTGCTGCTGTCGAGAAACACTTCCGACACATTGACCGGTGCGATGCCGTTTTTGAATTTTCCTTCTTTGATCGCGGCAATTGCTTTCCGGTGCGAATTGAAGGCAAACGCATCCTGGTCTTCGCGCGAAACTTTATATTCATTCGCAACCGCTTCGGCCGTCAACCCCATGCCCCAATACCAGTCCGGGTTCTTCGCCGCGATCTCGTAGTTCGGCACGATGCGCCAGCCGCCCATGGGAATCAGGCTCATCGATTCCGCACCGCCGGCGATGATGCAGTCGGCCAGCCCCGCATGAATTTTTGCCGAAGCGATCGCGATCGTTTCCAGTCCCGATGCGCAGTAACGGTTCACCGTCATGCCCGGCACTTTATCCGTGTCCAGCGCCAGCAGCGAGATGAGGCGGCCCATGTTGAGCCCCTGTTCCGCTTCCGGCATCGCATTCCCGACGATCACGTCGTCGATGCGTTCCTTGTCGAGGTTCGGAACTTTCGCGACCAGCTGGCGGATGACCTGCGCCGCGAGCTCGTCCGTACGCATGAAACGGAACACGCCTTTGGGCGCTTTTCCTACCGCGGAACGAAGACCTGCTATGATGTATGCGTTCATATAGAGAAGACGTGAGAGGTGAGACATGAGACGTGAGACCGGGAATGATCCCGCCTTACATCAGTTGATATATCGGTAAATGAATGTGTCATTGCTTTTGTTTTTTTTCTCATGTCTCATGTCTCATGTCTCATGTACCACGTATCAAGTCTCACTTCTCTTTTTAATTGCGTAAGACTTTTCCGCCGGTGAGAATGCTTTGCATGCGTTCCAGCGTTTTCCGTTCACCGCAAAGTGAAAGGAACGCTTCCCGTTCGAGATCGAGCAGGTACTTTTCGCTCACCAGCGTCGGTTGCGATAGGTCGCCGCCGCACAGCACCCACGCGAGCTTCTGTGAAATTTTCACGTCGTGCTCGGAAATGTATTTTCCGCTGTACATGCTGTCTGCGCCGAGATAAGCGAGTCCCAGCGCCTGGCGGCCGAGCACGCGGATGTTGTTACGGGGAACGGGTTGCGTGTAACCGCGTTCGGCGAGACGGATCGCTTCCGCTTTGGCTTCGGTGAGCAAACGGCTGCGCGAAAGAACGATTTTGTCTTTTCCTTCACGCAGGAAACCGAGCGCGAATGCTTCCTGCGCGGAAGTCGACACTGCTGCCTGGCCGATGGTGAGGAAACGGCGACGGAATTCGTTCAGCTCAACATCGCCTTCTTTCAGCTCGTCGGAAAGACGTGCTGCGAATTCCTTGGTGCCGCCGCCGCCGGGAATGACGCCCACGCCGAATTCCACGAGGCCCATGTACGTTTCCGTATGAGCAACGACCGCGTCGGCGTGGAGGCAGATCTCCGTTCCGCCGCCGAGGCACATGTTGTGCGGCGCCGCGACGACCGGGATCGAAGAGAAGCGGATGCGCGACGTAGCGCCCTGGAACGCGCGGACGGCGAAGTCGAGCTCGTCCCATTCCTGCTCCACGGCGAACATGAACACCATGCCGAGGTTCGCGCCGGCCGAGAAGTTGGCGCCTTCGTTGGAGATCACAAGTCCGCGGAATTCTTTTTCCGCGATCTCGATCGCCGTGTTGATGCCCTGCAGCACTTCGCCGCCGAGCGTATTCATCTTCGTGTGAAATTCCAGGTTGAGAATGCCGTCGCCGATGTCGGTGAGCGTGGCCCCGGAATTTTTCCAGACGGTCTTCGAATCGCGGATGGCGTCGAGCAGGATGAACGCTTCGGTGCCGGGAATGCGTTTGTAGGATTTCGAAGGAATATCGTAGTACAGCTTCGCGCCGTTCTCTGTTTTGTAAAACGACGTGTTCCCTGACGCGATCATCTCGTGCACCCATTTCGCGACCTTGTGCCCGGAAGCTTCCATGGCCTGCAGCGTGGCCGGAACGCCCAGCGCGTCCCACGTTTCGAACGGACCGAGCTCCCAGCCGAAGCCGGCGTTCATCGCCTGGTCGATCTTGTACAGCTCGTCGGCGATCTCGGGAATGCGGTTGGAAACGTAAGCGAAGAGACCGGAGAATGAAGCGCGGTAAAATTCACCGGCTTTGTCTTTGCCGGACAGCAAAACCGGCAACCGGTCGCGGAGGTGCTCGATCGGTTTGGTCTGCTCCAGCGTGGCGAATTTCGCTTTCTGCTGGGGCCGGTATTCCATCGTCTGCAGGTCGAGCGCCAGAATTTCACTTTTGCCCGACGCGCCTTTGATCTTTTTGTAAAATCCCTGGCCGGTTTTGTCGCCGTACCATTTGTTCTCCGCCAGCTTCGCGACGTAACCCGGGAGTGCAAACTGTTCACGCGCTTCGTCGTCCGGGCAATTCTGCGCGACGCCGTTCGCCACGTGGATGAGCGTGTCGAGGCCGACGACGTCGGTGGTGCGGAACGTTGCGGACTTCGGCCGGCCGAGCACGGGCCCGGTGAGCTTGTCCACTTCTTCCACCGTCAGCTTCATTTTCTCGACGAGGTGAAACAGCGCCATGATGCTGTACACGCCGACGCGGTTGGCGATGAAGGCAGGCGTGTCTTTGCAGAGCACCGTCGTTTTCCCGAGATACAGCTCGCCGTAGCGGGAAAGAAAATCGATCACCTGCGGATCTGTGTCCGGGCCGGGGATGATCTCCAGCAGGCGCAGGTAGCGGGGCGGGTTGAAAAAGTGCGTGCCGCAGAAATTTTTCCGGAAATCGTCGGAGCGGCCTTGCGTGAGCAGGTGAACGGGAATGCCTGACGTGTTCGTGGTGATGAGTGTGCCGGGCTTGCGGAAACGTTCCACGTTCTCAAACACCTGCTGCTTGATGTCGAGGCGTTCGACGACCGCTTCGATCACCCAGTCGCATTCGCCGATGCGCGAAAGATGATCGTCGAAATTGCCGGTAGTGATGCGCGAAACGAACGCTTTATCGTAAATCGGGGAAGGATTGCTTTTCAGCACCGCCTGCAGCGCCTCGTTCACGATGCGGTTCCGGACAGCGGGATCTTCCGTCGTTTTGCCCCGTTGCTGCTCCGCCGGCGTCAGCTCGCGCGGAACGATGTCGAGCAGCAGCACTTCCAGCCCGATATTGGCGAAGTGACAGGCGATCCGTGAACCCATGACCCCGGAACCGAGGACGGCGACCTTTCGAATTTTTCTTTCCATGACAGATGTACGGTTTACGATGTACGAATTACGAAGTAATAAAATGTCCGATGCTGTTAAGTCGTACCTCGTACTTCGTAAATCGTATTTTTTTCATTTTTCGGTAAGCTTTCTCTTATCCGCAATCGCATTTATTTCTTCGATGACCTCTGAAAAGATACGGAGCTTTTGCTGGCCGATCCGGTTTTCGATGGCTTCGTTGAACGCTTTGACGGCTTTCCTGGAAATGTCGCGCTTGAGCTTTCCCTTATCCGTAAGCACGATCATTACTTTCCGGGCGTCTTTTTTATCCCTGCGGCGTTCGATCAGCCCTTTTTGCTCCATCTGGCTCAGCGTGCGGGTGAGGCTTGTCGCTTCCATCCCGATGGCCGGGCCGATGCTGGTGGACGGCACGCCGTCTTTGTTGTCGATCCGGAGCAAAATGAAACCGATCGTCGTCGTCAGGTCGTGCTTCCCGGCTTCGGTATTGTACATCCGCGCGATGGCGTGCCAGGATTGCTTGACACGGGAACAGTAGGTTTCTTTTTTTACCGGCATACGTTTTCGTATCAGAACCGAAACATAAACAAATTATTATGCATGCATACAAATAAATTCCTGTTTTTTTGTTCGTCAGGTTGTATTGAACAAACAAAGGAATAATCCGGAAAGCCGGAACTGACTTTCGTCACCTCAAAAAGCATACGCCGGGAAAAGCGTTAACTTTATCAATTATGAAACCCATATCCTCCTTCATCCTGTTCGCGGCTGCGGTGATCCTCATTCCCGCCTGCAAAGCCGGTTCGGGCGGCGACGCCACGCTCGTGGTACTGCCGGAGCACCACGGAACGCCCATTTCCGGTACAGCGGCTTACCCGGACAGCGTGTTCATCAAGTTCAACACGCAGGACCTGCCGGATAATCCCACGACCAATTACGACGCCTTGTTCACGAGCAGCAACGAAGCGCACGTGCACTGCGAAGGACTGAAAGCCGGGAAATATTTCATCTACGCGACCGGCTGGGATCCCGCCATCAACCAGCGCGTGACGGGTGGCGTAGCGGTGAAGATCAAATACAAAGACCGGAAAGACGAGATCACGATAGAGGTTCCGGTGGTGGAATAAACCTTTCTTACCGCGGGATTAATCCCGCGGTAAGGAAGGTTCAGGCTCGTCCCGGATCAGCCACGTCACCAGCAGCGGGAAGAGCAGCAGGTCTGTCACCACCGCGATGAGCAGCGTGATGCTCACCAGCAACCCGAACAGGAAAGTGCTTTCGAATCCCGAAGAGATGAGTGTCATGAACCCGGCGGAAAGAATAAGCGAGGTTACGACCACAGCTTTCCCGGTGGAAATGAACGTGCGCTTCACGGCGTAAAGCAGCGATTTTCCTTTCAAACGTTCCAGCTTCAGGCGTCCCAGGAAATGGATCGTATCGTCGGTGGCGATGCCGAAGGCGATGGAGAAGATGATGGAAGTGGACGATTTCAGCTCGATACCGAGCAGGCCCATCAGCCCGCCGATCAGCACGATGGGCAGAAGATTGGGGATCACCGCTACCAGCGCCATGCGCCACGAGCGATGGATGAGCGCGATGATAATGCCCACGACCAGCACCGAAATGAGCAGGCCCTGGAACGTATTCATCACGAGATATTCGTTATTCTTGTCGAGCATCACCGCAGCGCCCGTAAGCTTCACT
The DNA here is from genome assembly GCA_966211705.1 of uncultured Chryseobacterium sp. Classification (GTDB taxonomy): domain Bacteria; phylum Bacteroidota; class Bacteroidia; order Palsa-965; family Palsa-965. Next base: position 144,418 of record CBIHOC010000006.1, on the reverse strand, counting down.
TCGATCGCTTTCATTCCCGGAGTGGCGGCAAGGAATTTTTCCAGCGCTTTATTCTTTTCACGGATGACCATGCTGCCCACGTCGTTCATTTTACCGGTGATGCGACCCTGTTTCAGGTCCGTGGTGAAAAAAGCTTTCAGGTTCGTTTTTCCCTGGTACGGCAGGCCTTTCCGCGCAGCCCTTTTCCGCAGCGTATCTTCTTTGACGCGTAATTCAACCAGCGTGGACGTGATTTCATTGATCGCAGATGTATCGCCGGGCAGTTTATAATATTCCGGGTTACCGTTATTATTCGCTTTGTTCGCCAGCTTCACGGCTGAAGCCGGGGAAAGGATAAAGCCGACGCCGTATTCTTCTTTGAGATACGTTTCCAGCTTGTCCATCGCGCGCAGCTCTTTTATGCCGAGCACGCTTCCAGCTGGATCGGTGGGCGTGACACGGATCTCGAACGGGCGGACGCCGGAAAAATTCGTTTCGAAGAAAATGAAATCCTGCCGCAGCTCGTCGCGCGTGGTCAATCCCTCGATGAGGTAATTGTTGAGGTTGATGCGCGAAATGCTCCACGCGCTGAGGAGCACGAGCGCCACGGTGGTGACGGCGATGGCTTTCCCGTTGCGGAAGATCCACAGCAGCAGGCGGAGCAGGCGTTTGTTCCAGAACTGCGAAGCCTGGCGCTCGAGCCGGAGGTTGGGCACCGGCAGCACGTTCAGCACGATGGGCATGATCGTGAAGGCGAGCACGAAGGCGATGAACACGCCGAGCGACGTAAAAAGGCCGAAGTCGCGGATCGGGATGATGCGGGAATTGAGCAGCGTAAGGAAACCCAGCGCGGTGGTGACGAGCGTGATGAACGTGGCGAACCCGACATCTTTGATCGTTTTGAGCAGCGCATCGAAACGGCCCAGTTTTCCTTCCCGCATTTCCTCGAGGTACTTCGTCACGATGTGCACCACGTCCGACATGCCCACCACGAACATCATCGTCGGCAGCAGCACGGTCATGATGTCGAGCGCTTTTCCTGTTGCGGTCATCAGCGCGAGTGTCCAGGTGATCGCGAGCAGCACGATGATGATCGGCACCCACACGCCCCAGAAGGAACGGAAGGAAATGTAGAGGAACGTTACGACGAGAATGAAGGAAGCGATGAAGAAAATGAAAAATTCGCGCTCGAGCTTTTCGAGGTACACTTTCTGCCCGTTCGCTTTGCTCGCGATGTGCAGGCCGTCAAAATGTTGCGCTGCAACGAGGCGGTTGATGTTTCCCACCAGCCTGTCGGATCCGGCTTTGTTTATTCCTTCGGTGGTTTTGATAAAAATGCTCACCGACTTCGCGTTGGGCGCGAAGAACGAACCGACAAGCTCTTCGGATGCATAGATGACGGCCGAATCGGATGCGTAACGGGAGGTGTCGTCGACGTGGAGATAGGGAAACTGGACGGGGCCGAGATCGCTTACGGTGGTGTTCTGGATATTCGTGGGCGATGTGACGGAAGTAACGTCGGGAATTTTTTCGAGCGAATCGGTCAGCGCCTGTACTTTTTCGAGGAAAGGCTGATCGAAGATCCCTTTTTTATTTTCCACCGCGAGCAGCACGAACTCGTTGTCGTATTCGAACGTTTCGCGGAACCCGAGGTAAATGTCGAGATCGGGATCGTTGACGGGGAAGAAGCTTTCGAAATCGTAATCGAAGCGGATCTTTTTCAGCTCGAGCACGGAAAGCGTGGTGATGCCGGTCACCAGTGCGAGGGCAATGTAGCTGAGCAGTCGGAAATGTTTCCGGATAAAATTCAAAAGGGGTGCGAATTACGAATCGTACGAATTTACGTTCCGATAGCTATCGGAATACGAATAGCTAGATAATCCTCGAAGGTTTGCGCACAGGCTGCGCACGGGGCAAACCTTCGAGGATTACCACTATAAAAACAAAAAAGCTGCCCGGGAGGGACAGCTTTTTTGGTAAGGGCTTAAATGGGCATTTATATCTTCTTGACATTAATGGCATTCAACCCTTTGCGGCCTTCGGAGACTTCGAACGATACTTTGTCGCCCGTGTTGACCGGCTGATCAACGAGGCCGGTGATGTGAACGAAAATTTCGTTTCCGGTTGCGTCGTCTTTAATGAAACCATAGCCTTTGGTTGCATTGAAGAATTTAATTGTTCCTGTTTTCATGCAAAGAACTCTTGATTGTGAATAGTGTTTGAATTGTCGCGAAAGATAAGACGGTTTTTTGATACGTCCTAATGACGACGTAGCGATGTGTAGGTCAATGGGTTGCGTGATGTAAAATGAACGAAAAAAGAGGTGAATATCCTTCGTTTTTCACGCATGGCGCCTGCACGATATGCTGTTCCTGCAACGGCTTCACTTTCCCGTTTTTTGCCTTTCCGGCCATCTGTTTTCCTATTTTCGGGGAAATTTACAAACTCCCTATGGACGTATTTGATGATGAGCGGACGGACGGCGCTGAATTTTTCAGCTTCCTGTACCGGAAATGGAAGCTGATCGCCGGGTTTCTCGTGATCTCCCTCGTGCTGTGCCTGGTCGTTACGTTGTGCATGCCTAAACGATACGTTTCACAATGCGTCGTTTTTCCCGCGTACAACAACAACCTCGAATCGGTGATCGACAACCCGATCTTCGGCTACGACGTGGAAGCCGATCGCATGCTGCAGCTGCTGGCCTCCGACGAAGTGCGCGACAGCGTGACGCGGAAGTTCAACCTGCTCAGCTATTACGGGATCGATGAAAATGCTCCCGACTGGCGCGACCAGCTGCGGGAACAGTTCACCAAAGACATCGAATTCGAGCGGACGCCGTACATGTCCATCATCATTTCCGCCGAAACCGAAAAGCCCGAGCTGAGCGCATCCATCGCGAACTACATCATCGACCTCACCGACGAGATCAGGAACCGCATTTTCAAAAAGAACCAGCTGAGCGCTTTTCACTCGATCGAAAAAGAATACATCGAAAAAAAACGCGTCGTCGACACGCTGAAAGTGGAAATGGAAAAGCTGCGCCGCGAGTCAAACGTCGATCTCGTGGCCATCCTGAACCCGCAGGGACTCGTGCAAACGTCCGGGTCGGGAGGGAGCAAAACCAGCGCGTCGACGGAATTCGAGCGTACGCTCAACCAGTACATTTTCGAGCAGTCGCGCCTCAACGAGATCGCTGCGCGTTATGAAAAGGCCCGCGCCAACAGCGAGCGCCCGATCACGCAGTCCTACATCGTCGACCGCGCGAAACCTTCCTACAAGAAAGTATCGCCGTCGCTGCGCCTCAACCTGGCCGTCACCGCGGTGGCTTCGCTGGCCTTTTCCATCGTCGTGCTGCTCATGGCGGAGAAGTTCAGCAAACTCAGGGCGCAGATGAACAACGCAAAAAAATGATCGCATCCCTGCGCAGCAACATCGTCCTGCTGGCGCTCGTCGCGGCTTACACGCTTGCGGTGAACCTCGCTGTTTTTTACGGCAACATGAACGCGCTGCTCGGTTGCTTCGCGCTGACGGGCTTCCTGTTCCTGGCGTATGCGCTGGCTTTTGCGAAGAACATTCTTTTTCCCGCGACGCTTTTTCTCATCCCTGTTTCTTTTTTCGTTGAAACGAACGGCGTGCGCCTCGACTTCCCTTCCGAATTGCTGACCGGCCTGCTGACGTTCGTGTTCGTGCTTCATGCCGTACGCAAGCCGGTGCTGCTGAAAAAAGTGCTTTCGCATCCCGTCACCTGGCTGCTGTTCATCGAACTCGGCTGGATGATCGTTGCATCCCTTTCCAGCACCCTGCCGGCGGTAAGCCTGAAACGTTGCATCGTGCGGTTCTGCTTCCTTGCAGTGTTTTACCTGCTCGGCGCGCACTGGTTCGAAGACCGGAAAAAACGCGCGTGGTTTTTTATTTTATATGCCGCGGGAGCTGTGGTGCCGGTCATTTACGCGATCGCCAAACACGCGCATTACGATTTCAACACCGAAGTGGCGTACGCCATGTGCCAGCCCTTCTTTTCGGACCATACGATCTACGGCGCGTCACTGGCGTTTATCATCCCCGGGCTTTTTATCCTGCTTTTCAACCGGCGGCGATTCGGTTTTTCCGCGGCGCAGACCTGGGGCATTACATTGCTGACGCTGGTCATCGTTGCCGGCGAAGTGCTCGCGTTCTCACGTGCCGCATGGATCAGCCTGCTGGGGGCGATGCTTTTTTATTTTCTCATCCGCCTCCGTATCCGGCTGTGGGTGCTGATCGCCGGGATGACAGTGCTCAGCGTGACGGTGTACACTTACCGCGAAGCGCTCGTGGACCAGCTCCGGCGCAACGAAGCGGTGAGCAACAAAGGTTCGCTCGTGGAGCACGTGCAGAGCGTGACGAACGTGCAGACCGACGCGTCGAACATGGAACGCATCAACCGCTGGAACGCCGCGCTGCGGATGACCGCCGCCCGCCCGGTGAGCGGTTTCGGCCCCGGAACATACCAGTTCGTGTACGGCAGCTACCAGGTGCGCCCCGACATGACCACCATCAGCACGTTCAGCGGCAACCGCGGCAATGCGCATTCCGAATATTTCACCGCGCTTTCCGAAACCGGGTATCCCGGCCTGCTCCTTTTTCTCACGATCATGTTTACCGTCATCGGCTACGGCCTCCGCGTCATCTACCGCACACACGACCGCACGCAGCGCAACCTCGCGCTCGCCGCGCTGCTCGGCCTCATCACGTTTTACGTACACGGCATCTTCAACTCTTTCCTCGACAGCGACAAGATGGGAGCGCTCGTATTCGGCGCAATTGCGGTCATTGTGATCACGGATGCCCGTGGAAAAAGGAATAAGGAGATTAGGGAAACTGGGGGATTAGGGAATTCGGAAAATCAATCTCCTCTTAATCCCCCAATCCCCTAATCCCTCACTTCCTTTTTAGCGTAAAGAAAACCATCTCAACAAATGCCCACTCCCTTCGAAGCCCTCTACCTTTCTATCCGTTGCAAAGAAGGACGCGTGCTTTCGGATGAGCAGGTGAAACAACTGCCTTATCTCGAACCGAAGGAGTGGAAATTGCGGGCGAAGACGTTCGGGATGTTCCGGGATTACCTGGTGAAGAAGCAGGTGAAAAGCGTGCTGGAGGTCGGTTGCGGGAACGGATGGTTTGCGGCGCGACTGGCGGAGCTTCCGGGCGTACATGTGACGGCGGTCGACGTGAATGAAGAAGAGCTTGCGCAGGCGAAACGCGTTTTCGGGAATATCAATCCTGCTTTTCATTACGCGGATATTTTCACGCAGGACTTTCCCGTGCGATTCGACATCATCGTTTTGAATGCGAGCATCCAATATTTCCCCGATCTGCCGAAGCTCATCCATCGGCTGCGTGCGCTGCTAAGCGATGAGGGAGAAATTCACGTGCTCGATTCGCCGTTCTATGCGGAGGATGAACTTGAACATGCGAAAGCGCGATCGGGGAAATATTATGCTGCCATCGGTTTTCCGGAAATGGCGAAGCATTATTTTCACCATTCCCTTCCGGCCATGCAAAAGCTGGGTGCCGGGGTGATGTACCGCCCGTTCCCCGGCGTGCTGCGCCGCATTTTTGCCCGGCCTCCATTTCCCTGGCTGAAGCTCGGGAAACACACGTAATGTTTATCTTTTCAGGATACAACCGTTTCCCGTGCTGAAAAAGATCCTGCTGCTGCTGTTCCCGTTGTTCGTCCTGGCGATCGTTCGTTTCGCATTCGATTTTAATGGACTGTACGGACAGGATGCATTCGAGTACCTGCGTTATGCCGGGCGACTGAGGGAGTTCCTGGCAAACGGCACGCCCCCGGGCGATTATTTCTGGCCGGTGGGTTACCCGTTCTACGGCGCAACGCTGAGCTTTCTCACCGGCGATGTTTCCTTCGCCCTGCAGCTCGTGTCGGCGCTCGGGCTGGCGGGCACCGCGTGGTTTGCGGTGAAAATGCTGGAGCTGTTGTTTCCCGGGAAAAAAGGAATTCACCTGTACGTTTTTCTTTTCCTGTTGTGCTCGCCGTTTTTGCTGCGCAGCGCGGTGCTGTGCATGTCGGATTGCGCGTGTGCTTTTTTCGTAACGGCTTTCTTCTATTACACGTTCCGTTTTCGCAAAGATGGAAAAGGAATTCACCTGGTGCTGCTGTTCTTCCTGGCGGCAAATGCGATGATGTTCCGTTATGCTTCAGCGGTGCTGCTGGTGATCCCTGCGCTCTCTCTTGTGAAATTCGCGCTGAAGCGGAACTACCTGCTCTTCCTGCTTGCCGGCTGCGCATGTTTTGCCCTCGCGCTTCTCCCGCATTTCCTGGTGCGCGCCGACCGGGCGGTGGAATTCCTCGGCAATCAATGGCTCGAGCGCTGGTCGGTGATGAATTATTTCCGTACTGATTTTGAAACGGCAGACGGGGTGCAGCAGTACACGCTTCCGAATATCGCTTACGCACTGGGCGGAATTTTTCACCCGGGAAATTTTGCGTTCGGGCTGATCACGCTTTTCTTTTTGTTCCGGCGCGGAGGATGGAAGCGCGAAGAACGCATCCTGTTGGGCTCCGCACTGCTTTACGTGCTTTTTCTCGCGGGGATTCCTTACCAGAACTACCGGTTCTTTTTGCTTGCCCTTCCGCTTGTTATTGCCGGATCGTTCGGCGGGTTCGTGGTGGTGTATGAATTTGTGCGTGCTAAATATGTACCTGCTCTTGCAACACTTGCGGCGGGCGCGCAACTGCTGCTTTTCGGCTATGGAATTTCTATTTTCTACGAACGCAACCGCCTCGAAGCAACGATCGGCGAGTGGATCGGCAAAAACACATCGCATGCAACGCTCTACACCTTCGATATGGACGTCGCGCTGAAAGCAAACGGGCTGAACAGGCAATTCGTTAATTTGTGGGAAAACGAATACGACACGTTCCGGCCCAACAGCCTGGTATTGTTCAACGAACAGGCTTTTGAAAAACAGTGGAAAGGAAAGAACCCGATGAAAAACTGGGAACGGATGAAACGTGAGCGCCGGTTGAAATTGCTGAAATCATTCGGACAAGGATGGGAACTGTATGAGCTCCGCTAAACACATCGTGCTGCTCACACCGGGATTCGCCGCAAACGAAGCGGACGATTCCTGCATTCCGCCCATGCAGGTTTTTCTCGAAGCCTGCGCTGCGCGTCACCCGGGGCTGAAATTTTCGGTCATCGCGTTTCATTACCCGTTCACCCCGGAAGCGTACACGTGGAAAGGGATTCCTGTTTATCCCTGCAACGGCCGCAACCGCAAATGGCCGGCGCGATTTTTTACACTGAAAAAAGCTGCGCAGATCTTTCAAGCGATCCACCGCGAACGCCCGGTCGATCTCATACACTCGTTCTGGCTCGGGGAATGCGCACTGGCAGGTGAAAAGTTGGCCCTCCGTTTTCACCTGGCGCACATCTGCACCTTGATGGGACAAGATGTGCTTCCGTCGAACAGGTATCTCCGCAAGCCGGTTTTTGAGCGAACGCCGTTCATCGCGTTGTGCGAACGGCATGCAGCGGAATTCGAAAACAATACGGGCAGGAAACCGGCCGGAATTATTCCGTGGGGAATTGAAGGAGATGTCGTGGGCGAAAACCCGCGCCCGCGTTCATTCGACATTCTTGCCGCCGGCTCGCTCATCCCGTTGAAGCGATACGATATGCTGGTGCGCGTGGTTGCCGCGCTCAGAGCCGGTTTCCCGGAGATGCGCGTGCTCATTGCCGGCGACGGCCCGGAGAAAGAAAACCTGCAAAAACTTTCCCGCTCGCTCGGCGTTGACGCAAATATTTTATTCGCCGGCCGGCTTTCCCGTGAAGAAGTGCAGCTCTGCATGCGCGACAGCAAAATTCTCCTGCATCCTTCGGAATTCGAATCGTTCGGGTACGTATTTGCCGAGGCGCTGAAGAACGGGATGAACATTGTTTCTTTCCCGGTCGGTTTCGCCGAAACGTCTGAACGGTGGACGGTTGCACGAACGGAAGCGGAAATGACCGAAGCGGTGAAACGGTTTCTTGCTGTGACGAACGTATCGGGAATTATTCTCCACCCTGTTGCCGGAACAGCCGACCGTTACGCTGCACTGTACGATCAGAACGTGTCGATGTCGCCGTAAACGAGGCGCAATTTCTCCAGCGGAATTTTCGTGCTGAACGGGTTGTAGCAAACGGGGAACGAAGCGTGCGATTGAAAATGCCTGCTCATGATCTTCTCCTGTTCCGTTCCCGGGTGAAGCTGCAGCACGATCTCGCCGGTCCCCAGGCGGGCCGCCAGCTTCCGGAGGTTTTCAATCGCCGCGAGCATTCGCTTTTCGTCGTGCGCGTCCATGTCGCCCACCAGCAAAATGCCTCGCGCCTTGATCCACATTTTCACATCACCGAGCCGGATGACATGGTTCGGCGTGTATATTTTGTAACGGAAGAACTGCTCATCGTGCAGCACGCCGGCGTGTTCGTGATCGATCGCCGAATTCGGGAGCAGGCGCTCTTCGCAAAGGAACGGGCGAAGCTTGTTTTGCACGAAACGCTGGTAACGTGCTTCCAGTCCTGCCCGCCTCATGATGCGCTCGAGCGGAAAAGTTTTCACAGGAAGCTGGAAGCGCAGCAGCCGTTCATGCGTGATCCATTTCAGCTTGTTGATGTACCCGTATTCCGAATTCTGGTTCGGCAGCCCGTACGCGAAGTGAATTCCATCCGCAGCAAGCAGCTCTTCCGTCATTTTCCCGAGCAGCGTGAAAATCCCTTTCCCGTTGTACGTTTTGAGCGTCATCGCATCCCCGAACTGCGCGCCGGTCTCTACAATATCCTTATACGCGACGCGATACGGCACGCAGCCGTGAAACGCAACCGGCCGGTTCTCACGATCGAAACCGATAAACCCGTAATGCGATTTCCCGGCGACGCTTGTATCGTATTTCCCGCGAATATGGCTGAGCGGAACTTTTTTCCCGAACACGTCGCGGAAGAGCGGCGCGAGGTGGTGAATGTTTTCCGGCGAAAGGCGCTCGATGTGGTGCAACGGGGAACTCATCAACGGTAATCTCCTTTCAGAAGCGCAAGCGCCTGGTTGAACAGCGAGATGTGCGGGTTGATCACGAAGCGCGGCCTCAGCCACTCGTCTTCCCGGTCGCCGCGGAGCAGGTCGGTGGGCAGCAGCCTGCGGTAGCCTGCAGCTTTCGCCATTTCAATTACCCCCGGTGTATATCTTCCGTCGGGAAACGCGAGCGCATCCACTTCTTTTTCCAGCACCGTTTCCAGGTACTTCTTCGAGCGTATCAATTCTTCTTTCGCGTCGTTCGCCGGGATGCGTTCGAGGCAGTTGTGGTAGTAGCCGTGCGCGCCAATGGTTACGAGCGGAGAGTCTCCAAGCCGGCGGATCTCTTCTGCGGTCAGCAGCGTATGGTAATCGCTGTAGCGTTTATCGCTGCGCGCGGCGGCAAGCCCCGGGAGCTTTTCCAGCAATTCCGCTTTGTAATCGTACCCGTAATTTTTGCAGGTCTCTTTCAGCGGAAGCCCGGACTGTTCGGAATGGTATCCTTTGCTGCCCCGCTTCACAAAACGTTCCCCGCGCAATTCGAACGGCGAGCCGTCGGTGTACGCGGAAAGATCGAGCGCGTCGGGCCAGAGGATGTCGCCGCCTGCGTCGCGGATGGTGGTGATGAAGAACGTTGCAGGCGCGTTGTACTTTTCAAGCACGGGAAGCGCGCGGTAAAGGTTGTTCGCATACCCGTCGTCGAACGTGATGGCGATCGTGCTGCGCGAGTCGTGAAATTTTTCGTTGTAAAAATCGTCGAGCGATACGAGGTGGAAATGTTCGCGAAAAAAACGGATGTGCGCTTCGAACGTCGCTTCGCTGAGGAAACGGGAATTGATGCGCGTGTTGCCTTCGACGTCGATGCCGTGGTAAACAAGGATGCGCTGCACCGGCTGCGGCGGCGGAGAAAATTTCTTCAGCCCCGCGCCTGCGAGCAGGTCGTTGGTTTTCCAGCGCGCTTTTGCCCGGGCTTTTTGTACAATATGGCTGAACGACGGCATCCTTCGTGCGAATTTAACCATACAGCCGGTTTTTTAGTAGTTTAACTGCCCGATGAGCATGCATTCCCGGCTGAAAACCCTCAACGTGCTGGCATATCCGCGCAGGCTGTTCTATGCGCCGGACTGGATCGTGCTCGGCGTGAACAACATCTGCAACCTGCATTGCAGGATGTGCGATGTCGGAACGCAAACGCTCGATACGAATTTTGCCGTGAACCTCGTCGGCACGGAACCGCTGAACATGCCGCCGGAGCTGATCCGGAAAGTGATGGACGAAACGGCGAAATGGTTCCCGCGCACGAAGATCGGCTACGGGTTTACCGAACCGCTGATCTATCCGCACCTCATCGAGTCGCTGGAGTATGCGCAGCGCAAAAAGCTGTTCACGGAGATCACGACGAACGGGCTCAACCTGAAAAAGCACGCGGCCGACCTGTGCAACGCGGGGCTGAAGGAGATCTGCATTTCGCTCGACGGGCCTGAAGAAGTGCACAATTTTATCCGCGGTCACAAAAGCTCTTTCGGTCGCGCCGTGGAAGGCATCGAACAATTGCTCAGCCATAAAGATCCGCCGCGCATCAGTGTTTTTTGCGTGATCACGGAGTGGAATATCGGGCACCTCGAAACGTTCGTGGATTTTTTCAGCCGCTTCCGGCTTGAGCGTCTCGGCTTCATGCACACGAATTTCACGAACGCGGAAGTTGCGGAGACGCATAACCGGCTTTTCGGCGCTGCTTACCCCGCAACGGTTTCGAACGTCGACCAGGTGAACGTGGAGGCGATGGACCTCGATCGTTTGTTCGATGAGATCACCTCGATCCGGAAGAAGCGGCTTCCTTTCCCGGTTGTTTTTTCCCCGGAACTTCACACGCGCGCGCAGCTCGATGTGTTCTACCGCCGGCCGGAACAGCTCATCGGCAAACGCTGCAACGACGCCTTCCGCAACGTAATGGTGAAATCCGACGGCTCCGTGATTCCTGCACATGGCCGGTGCTACAACCTTACGCTCGGCAACCTGCACCGGTCGTCGCTGCGGGAGATATGGAACAGCTCCGTCGCCGGGCAGTTCCGCTCCGACCTCGTCAAAGCCGGCGGACTTTTCCCCGCCTGTTCCCGCTGCTGCAGCGCATTCTGAGCGGCTGTTTGAAGTTCACCCGAAGAAAAAATAACCACAGAGCGCACAGAGCATGTTCAAAACCTGTATGCACAGAGGACACAGAGAAAATATTCTCAGTGTCCCTTTGTGAAATTACCTCTGTGACCCTTTGTGGTTATTTTTTTAAACAGCCCTGAGAAAATCGTTTTAGGTGATTACGGTTTTATTTTCCCGCACACGAAATTTCCAAGCACGCGTTGTCCGGCGGGAGAAAGGTGCGGATCGTTTGGGTAGAAGAGGGGAGCGGCCGGCGTGTCGGCTTCGCGGAAAACCGCCAGCGGATCGAGGAGTACGGCGGAGGGAAAATCTTTTCGCAGGCTGTCGTAAAGCGGGTAATTCGTTTCACCGGCGATGTTTCTTGTGAATGCGCTGCCGGCCAGCTTCGATTGTTCCATGTACCGCGGGCTGACCTGCGTGGCGTGCGGAAGCAGGAGCAAATAAATTTTACAACCTTCCGGAAGCCCGGCGAGGATCGCGGACAGCTCTTCCGAAAGTTTTGCGTAATCCTTGTCGCGTCCGTTCTCCAGGTAAAGCGAATTTTCGATCAATACAGGCTCCGCTTTGAACTGCAGCTTTTCACGCGCGCTGTATTTTTCCACGGAGAACGAATCCGTTTTCGGAATAGTTCCCGGGTCGCTGAGATCGGTGGCGTAATTGTATTTCACATTTCCCGCTTTGTAATTCAAAAACGACAGCACGCGGAAACGATCGGAAAGCCACCAGTACGTTCCGCGCAGGAAACCTGTGTTGGCTGTGGGATGTGAAATGTCGAGCAGGTCGTTGCCGGTGTAAAGCTGGTAAATGAAAATGTCCGGCGGAAAGTCTTCGATGCGATCGGGCAGCACGAACGAAGCCTGGATGATGCCTGTGCCGGGAATGGAGGAGTTGATAACCGTATAGCCCGGGAAATTTTTTCGCAGGTCATCTACGTAGCTGTTCGGCGCAGCGGTGAACGAATCGCCGCCGACAAGAATATGTTTCTTCGCGGTGTCGGAAAGATCGGCCTGCGAATTCAACGCTTCCAGCTCTGCGCGGTAAAAGTCGAACCACTGGTAACGGTAGACGGTTTCCAGCAGCAACAGGGCGAGGAAGGTCGAAACGACCAGCAGCGCAAAACGTTTGAGAAACTTCCGGAACATTGCGGCGGAAAGATACGGAGAACGCGCCGCTGTCAGTTTTTAACAATTCACGTGATGAATCGTCTGGCGTCGCCGCACAGCCGGCCCTGTTCGCATCGTTGCTTTCGCATCCGGTTGTTTATTACCTTCAGGGCAGAAATAATTTGAACCTGGAATTTCCATCCATGCTGCTCCCGGCCTGCCCCAGAAACCTGTCCGTACGATCCCGGAAAATCATTCCGCTTCTTTTTTCCCTGTTGTTTTCCGCAACACTTTTCGCCCAGCTTCCCCGGAAAATAGACAGCCTGCAGAAAGCGCTTGCCATGGCGAAGCAGGATACAAACCGTGTCGAATTGTTATATACGCTGGCACGTTATACGAAAGTGAGCGATACGGAGAAAGCGCTGGACTATGCGAACGAAGCGCTGGCGCTGGCGAAGAAGCTCGGGCATGCTTCCGGTGAAATTTATTCCTACAACACGCTCAGCATCATCCAGCAGGACAAAGGCGATTACAAGATCGCACTTTCTTATCTCGATACCTGCATCGGGCTTGCTGAAGCGGCGGCGGATACGTACGCAGTGGCCATGTGTAAAAACAACATCGGGCTCATTTACCTCGACCAGGGAAACTACGAGAAGGCGCTGCCTTTCCTGCTGGAAAGCGCGGCATTGCGGGAGAAGATGGGCGACACACGCGGGCAGGCGGGATCGTACAACAACATCGGGCTGCTTTACGAATACATGAACAACCATGAAAAAGCGATCGAACATTACCGGCTTTCGCTTGAGCTGAAGCAAAAGCTGGGCGATAAGCAGGGAATGGGCAATACGTACCTCAACATCGGCCTCAGCTACAGCGGGCTGCAGGATACGGCAAGAGAAAAAGAAAATTACCGCAAAGCGCTGGCGCTCTACGAAGAGATCGGCGACAAGAAGGGCCAGTCGATGGTGTACAACAACCTCGGTGAAATTTCTTCGGCGGAAGAAAACGATTCGCTGGCATTCGTTTACCTCGGCAAGGCGTACGCGCTGCGGGCCGAGCTGGGCGATATCGTGGGGCAGGCGCAGACCGGGACGAACCTCGCACGATGCTACATCCGGCAGAGCAAGCTGGACGTGGCGCAGGAATATCTCGCGCAATCGCTGGCGCACGCACGGGAAGCGGAGAGTAAAAAAGAAATGTCGCTTGCGTATGCCGTGCTTTCCGAACTGAACGTAAAGCAGAACGACTTCAGAACGGCGCTGGAGAATTATAAGCTGTCGGCGCTCTATAAGGACAGCATGCTCAACGAGGAAAGCAACATGCACATCGAAGAGCTGCAGGCGAAATACGAGACGGAAAAAAAGGAGAAGGAAATTTTACTGCTAAAAGCCGAGGACGAACGGAAGGCGTTCCTGCTCGAAAGGCGGAATTTCCAGATCGCCACCGTCATCTTTATCGGTCTTGTGCTGGCCGGAACGGGCTGGTTTTTCTTCACGCGTTACAAAGCCCGCCAGCAGCGCCTGAACGAGCTCGCGATCCTGGAAACGAAACAAACCGAGCGCATCCGCATCGCGCGCGACATGCACGATGACATCGGTTCGGGCCTGTCGAGGATCTCCCTGCTCAGCGAACAGGTGAAAGCCGTGCTGCAGGGGCCCACCGGGACAAACCAGCTCGACAAGACGCTGGGCAGCCTCACGAAGCTCTCCGCCGAATCGCGGCAGCTCACCGGCAGCATCGGCGAGATCATCTGGACCATGTCGCCGAAGAACGACACGCTGGAAGGACTTGTCTCTTACGTGCGCAATTATGCGTACGATTACCTCGAGCAGGCCGGCATCGAATGCACGATCGATTTCCCGGATGAGGTGCCGGAAATGACGGTTTCGGCCGAGCTGCGGAGAAATGTTTTTCTCGCCGTGAAAGAATCCCTGCACAACATCGTCAAGCACTCCGCATGCACCGCCGCAAAGCTGGAGCTGCACCTGCACGAGGATTCGTTCACGCTGGCAATAAGCGACAACGGCAAGGGGCTGGGCGAATCGAAAAAGCCCGGCGGAGGACACGGCCTTGTCAATATGAAAAAGCGGATCGAAGAAACCGGGGGTGCATACAGGGTCGAAAGCGTGCAGGGAAAGGGCGTGAAGGTGGTCCTGGAAAACATCCCGCTGAAAAATACCACGAAAGTGTAAGACGTGTGAATGCTTCGGAATTCTAATTTAGCACGGTGAATATGAGCATACGTATCGCACTCGTCGAAGACGACCCTGAATTGCTGGAAGGCATGAGCAGCATGCTTGCAACATCCGCCGATGTAACCCTCGCCGGTGTTTTCGCCAGCGCCGAAGATTTCCTCGCGCAGGCCGGGCAGCTTCGCCCCGACGTGGTGCTCATGGACATCGGCCTGCCCGGCATGAGCGGCATCGCGTGCGTCGCAAAAGCCAAAGCGACGATCCCGTCCATCCAGTTCCTCATGTGGACCACGTTCGAGGACGATGAAAAGATTTTCGATGCATTACGTTCCGGTGCTGCAGGATATATTTTAAAGAACAGCACGCTTCAGACGATCATCGAATCCATCAACGATATTTCCCGGGGCGGCTCGCCCATGAGCAGCTCCATCGCGCGCAAAGTGATCGAATCGTTCCGCCCGAAAAAAACGGTGCTCGAAGAGCACAACCTCACCGCGCGTGAACGCGAGATACTCGAATGGCTGGCCAAAGGCCTTCGCTACAAAGAGATCGCCGCGCGCCTGTTCATCAGCACGGAAACGGTGCGCAAGCACATCCGGAACATGTACGAGAAGCTTCACGTGCAATCCCGCACGGACGCGCTGAACAAGGTTTTTCCTTCCCGGTAACGCGGCTGCGCCGTTTCGGTTGTCGGTTGTCCGGGGTTGTCGGTTGTCGCGGCTTCGCCGCTTCGGTTGTCAGTTTGCAGTTGTCGGTCTTCGTCCCGAAGATTCGGGATCGGACTGACAACTGCAACCGACAACCCCGGACAACCGACAACCGACAACCCCGGACAACCGCCACCTCTCTTCCCCCCAAATACTACCAAAGTGTAATTGACGCGCCTTGTTCTGTGCGGCAACTTTGCGATGAATAATTCACAACGAAAATTCACCAAAGAAAAAAGCCATGAACAAGCTCCTCTTCATCATCTTCTCCGTTTTCACCTGGATGGTGGCGGATGAAAAAAGCCCGATCCGCGAATACATCAATAAGAACGGGATTGAAAAGATCAAAAAATCCGTAGTCGTTACCGCGGCGCCGCAAACCGCGCGCGGGTATGAAGGCGGCCACGGCAGAACGCCGCGGCTCACGTCGGTCAGCCAGATCCCCGATACGTTGGCGCTCATCACCTTTTACGTCTATGACGTGGGAAGCCAGGTTGACGCAGGAAATATTATTTACAGCTACAACCTTTCCGAGCACGGCGGCAATTACATCGCGAACGGCGTTCATAAAAAGAACATCGAACAGATCAGGGAGACGTATCGCAAAATGGGAATCGTGGTGCTGACGCCGGATCAATTCCTCGACACGGAAGAGAAGAAGAACTTCTACTATACCAACTTCAAACCCGGTATTTCAAAGCTGGGAAGTTTCCTGAGCGGGCTTGAGAACAAGAAGACTGATGTGGCTGTCGCAGCTGACTATTATCGTGGTTTCGACCTTAACGCGGCGGCGGATCATGTCAGGATGGAAGCGCTCGGCGACACGCTCGTCGAGGTGCTGGGCGTGGACGGTGTGCTGAGCGTCGCCCTCGAGCTTTCCTCCAACGGGAAAGAAACCTGCATGAACGGGGCCAAAATGGCCATCCATGCGCCGAACCCGATCGCGAAGCAAGACAGGAAATACGTGTCGCAGAACATGGGCGCCGGGTATTACAGCGGGCAGATCTTTGCCGGTTCGTACTTCTATTTCAAAAAACCCATGCGGATCGCCGAATTCAAGAAGAAGAAAATAGAGAACGAAAATTACGATGGGATCGGAGATGTGCTCGGGGCGATGGCGGAAGAGATGCAGGACGCGATGAAGAAAGCGATCGAAAAGACCCCGAAATAGCCACAGTTAAAAATCAAAAGCTATGACCAGGAAGTTTTATTTCACGCTCGTTCTCATTTGCTGCTGCGCATTCGCAGGTAGCATGGAGGCGCAAACGAACACCGCTTTTGCCATGCGCCAGTTCGGGTATTACATGGGCAATGCGAAATATAATGTGAAGAGCACCGGCGACAAAGGTTCTTACCCGGTCGGCTACATGAGCTTCGAAGGGATTTATTTCACCGAAGATATGTACTACATGGGCAACGCCAATTATCTTTTCCTCAATGGCGGCAACGCCTGGAAAGCGGGGAAAGACGGCGTCGAAGGCGTCGACATTTCGCTTATCGAAGCTGCGGTGGGAAACGTCCATGGTCATTTTGCGATGGGAATGGTGGTCAATTACGGGTGGCATGGCCCCTGGCTGAAAAATAACGGAGGTTCATACCAGGACAAAGGGAATTTTTTAGGCCTCGGCGCGCAGCTGGTGCATATCCAGCCTTTCGGGAAAGTTTTCCGTTCGCTGACGACGCTTACGTCCGAAGGATTGCTCACCAATTCCGGACTGAAGTTCATCGACGGTTTCAGTGTTCGATTCGATTCGCAGATCCAGTTCGTTCCGTTCCGCTGGCTTGCATTCGGTGTCAGGCCGGGATTTGAATACCGCTCGTTCAGGCTGGACAACTCGGAAAAGAAAGACCTGCGCACGTACACGTCGACGGTCCAGTTCTGCATCGGCATCAATTTCTGGAAGCACGCGCAGTCGTACTGACACAAATTGCCGGGCGGAGCTTGTTCGACCCGCATCCATGAAAATGGATGCGGGTTTTCTTTTTCATCGCTTTCCAGCCGTGATTTCCGCAGTATTCACAGCCTTTCAAAACCGTATCTTCGTAACAGCACTGCCGATCGTGAAAAAAGTCCTCCTCTTCAACCCGCGCGCCAACAACCACAAAGCCCGTATTCCCAATTCGGTGCTGCAGGTGGCTGCGTCGCTGGACGGAAAATTCGAATGGGTGATCGTGGACGGCAACCGGGAAACAGACCCCGCGCAGAAAATTTTCGACTATCTCGCCAAAGATGAATTCGCTTTCTTCGGGTGCACGGTGATGCCGGGCCCGCAGCTGCGCCAGGCGATTCCCATCAGCAAATCCGTCCGTGAAAAATTTCCTTCTATAGGGATCGTGTGGGGCGGATATTTTCCGTCGAACCAGCCCATGACCTGCCTCGCTTCGGGGTTTGTGGATGCGGTGGTGAACGGTCCCGGCGATAAATGTTTTCCGCAGCTGCTCGAAATGTGGGAACGGAAAGAGAGCTGGAATGAAATTCCCAACATCATTTTTCTGAAAAACGGCGAGCTGATCAAAACGAAAAAAGACGAGCTGTACGACCTGGACACGCTGCCGGCGTTCCCGTATGAAAAGCTGGACACGTTTTATCCGGTGCAGCAGTATCTCGGGAAAACCTATCTCGGCACACGAACGATCGCGTACCATTCGAGCTTCGGCTGCCCGTTCACCTGCTCGTTCTGCGCCGTCGTTCCCATTTACAACGCGCGCTGGAAAGGACGTTCGGCAGCGCTGATCTGGAAGGACATTAAATTTCTCAAAGATCGTTTCGGCGGAAACGCGATCGAGTTCCACGACAACAACTTTTTCGTTTCGGAAAAACGCACGGTGGAATTTTCAAAGCTCATCCGTGGCGAGAACATGACGTGGTGGGGAGAAGGGCGCATCGATACCATTCACAAATACAAGGACGAATCGCTCGCGCTGATGCGTGAAGCCGGCTGCCGCATGATCTTCTTCGGCGCGGAAACGGGCAACGACGCGATGCTGAAGAAGATGGACAAGGGCGGAACGCAGACGGGCGCGCAGATCGTCGAGTTTGCAAAACGGCTGAAGAAGTTCGACATCATCCCCGAATATTCCTTCGTGCTCGGAACGCCCGCCGATACGCCCGGTGAAGTGATGCGCCAGGTCGACGAGGACATTGCGTTCATCCGCAAAGTGAAAGACGCGAACCCGGATACGGAGATCATCATTTACGTGTACAGCCCGGTGCCGACGGAAGGTTCGGAATTATTCGAAAAAGTAAAAGCTTCCGGTTTCCGTTTTCCTGAAAAGCTGGAAGACTGGATCAGCCCGCAATGGGAAAACTTCGACCTGCGCAAAAACCCGCTCACGCCCTGGCTGACGGCGGAGATGGTCGACAAGATCCGGAATTTTGAAACGGTGCTGAATGGATATTACCCCACGGTGTCCGATATCCGTCTTACTTCTTTTCGCAAAAAACTGATCCGCTCGTTCTCCGCAGTTCGTTATAAAACGGGCGTGTACAATTTCCCGTACGAGATCAAGGCGTTGCACAAACTGTGGAAATATCGCCAGCCGGAAACGGAAGGGTTTTGAGAGAACGTTTTAATCACTGAGGGACACGGAGCTAAATTCACAGAGGGGGCACAGAGAAATTCCACTGTGTTCTCTGTGTTTACACATAATGGACGTCCTCAGTGATCTCCGTGGTTTTTATGCCGTCGCCGGGCCGCCGCGGTTCTTCGTGTACTGCTCGATCTTCTGCGTCAGCGTCGAGAACGATACCGGCTTGTTGAGGATCTCGAACGAGGCGCCAAGCCGTTGCCGGATCAGTGCGCCGATATTTTTGTCGGAAGACATGAACACGAGCGGCACGGAATGATCGTAATACTGGCGCAGGAGGTTGGCCACGATCAGTCCCGAAAGCTCCGGCATGAACACGTCGCAGAGCACAAAATCGTAATGGTTTTCTTCGAGGAGGCAAAGGGCTTTATAGCCGCTGTCGCACGTCGTTACCTCGTAATTGCACTCTTCAAGCCCACGTTTGATCATATGAAGAGTAAGAGGGTCGTCATCTATTACAAGGATACGCATGGCGTTTTCGGACTTGGTACCGGGTATTGTACGTCCGGCGTCACGGCTTAGGTACCTTTTTTCGATGCCTTGACATAAAGTATCGATGGTTTCCCCCCGCTCAGCTCAGAAGGCGCCCTAACTCCGCGATAAGCTGGTTTTCCTTGTACGGTTTCTGGAGATAACCGTCGGTGTTTTTTTGTCCGCCGTTTTCCTGCTCCGAAGGATCGGTGTGACCAGTAACCGCGATGATCTTAACCGAGGCGACTTCTTTCCGGGGCGATCTTCGGATCTCGCGGATCGTGTCGTGCCCGCTCATGCCCGGCATCTGCAGGTCCATCATGATCGCATCGAAGTTTTGCTTTTCGAGCAGGGAAAGCGTGGCCTGGCCGCTGTCGGCTTCCGTGACCTTCGCGCCGTAGGACTGAAGCAGGTGCGCGGCGAGCATGCGGTTGAACGGTTCGTCGTCGCACACGAGGATCGTTTTGTCCTTCAGGAGCTTGCCTGCGGGACTTTCCGCGCGGGACGGTGAAGAGGGTTTTTTATCTGCCTTTTCCAAGGGGAGTATGACTGTAAATGTTGATCCTTTTCCCGGCGCGCTTTCGGCTTTGATCTCGCCTTTCATCTCTTCCACGAGATGGCGGGTAATGGAAAGGCCGAGCCCCGAGCCGCCGTATTTGCGTGTTATGGTCGTATCCGCCTGTGTGAATTCCTCGAAAATCGAGCCGATTTTTTCGGGCGGGATGCCGATGCCGGTGTCGGAAACGGAAATGGTCAGCTTTCCGTCATTGCCATAGCTGAACCGCGTGATAATGGAGCCTTTTTCGGTGAATTTGATGGCGTTGGAAACCAGGTTGAACAGGATCTGCCGCACACGCACCGGGTCGCCGGTGAAATAATCCGGGACATCGCCGTCCGGGTCGATCCCGAAATGAATGCCGCGCGCGGTCGCCGTAGCGCCGAAGGCCGCCTGGAGGTCGCGGATAATGTCGCTGAGGCTGAACGTGATGTTTTCCAGCACGAGTTTTCCCGATTTTATTTTTGAAAAATCGAGCAGGTCGTTGACCACCGTGAGCAGGTGTTCCGAAGAGCGGTGAATGCCTTCGGCCTGGAGGCGCTGGTGCTCGCTGAGCGGGGATTTGAGGATCTGCGCGGAAAAGCCGGAGATCACGTTCAGCGGCGTGCGGATCTCGTGGCTCATGTTGGCAAGAAAATCTTCTTTTGCGCGCGCCAGGCGTTCTGCATTCTCACGCGCGGCTTCGAGCTGTGTCTTGAGCTTTTTCTCACGCTTCACGTCCTGCGCGATGAAATAAACGGAGAACAGGATGATGCCGAGCGATGCCGCGATCATCCAGATCGTGATGTTGCGCGTGCTTTTTGCCGAAGCCTGCGCGGCCGCGCTGACACGCTCGGCCGTTTCCTGCGCGATGATCTTTTCGAAACGGCCGGTGATGACGTACAGCCTCGACATGATCTGCTGGTCGGCGCGGAGGAGCTCCGTCTCTTCACGCAGGCGGATCTCGGCTTCCGTTTCCTCGCGCTGCTGCCCGGTGCGAATTGTTCTGCGGAGCTGCTCCGTTTCGATCACGACGGGTTTTGCTTGTGCAGTGTCGCTTTTTGAAATGGCGGCCGAATCGACATCGTCCGGGCGCGGGCCGCGGATGCGGGTTTTCAGCGACTGCCAGAAATTCGGCAGAGGCTCGGCAACTCCCGTTTCACGGTCGGACTCTGTTTTACTTTCCGAAACCGCCGCAGCTTCCCGTTCTTTATTCTGGCGTTGCTCCTGCAGCGCCATTTCGTTGAGAATATCGTCGACCACGGAAGGGCCAGCCGTCATGCTGTCGGAAAGCGTGATCCACGTGCCGAGCAGGTCGAAACGCGCAGCGGCGAGCGAAGCGAGACTGTCGGAAAGGGCAAGCTGTTCAGGCTTCCCGTTGATGAGCGTCCGCAGGCGGATGATGCCGAGCGTGGTGGACATGCGGCAACTGTCGAAACGCATGAGCGCGTTTTTGTCCCCTGTGATGCGCCATGCGCGTACGTTGATCTCCGCTTCGTTGATGAGGTTGGCCGTTGATTTCCATTCGACCAGCTTCCTGCTGGGTTCGCCGACGAGACCGACGGCCGTGGAAACACCGCTGAGCGCGCGGTACATAAAGAAGATTGCCGAGCAGAGCACGATCACGATCAGCAAAAAACCCGTCAATGCCTTTCCTGTGATCGTTAAACGCATGTCAATTCTTCATTTGATGGATCAGTTGCTCGACGTCTTTCAGCATGGCGCGTGCCTGGTCGACAAAAATCCTGGTTTTGAGATCCAGCAGCTCATCCGCGAGCGTGAATGAGCCGTTCTCGAGCTCTTCCAGCTGCCCGCTGACGTCGGGACGACCAAGATACTGGAATACGGGGCGAAGGCGGTGCGCGGTGGCGCGCGTGGTTTCACGGTCGTTCTCCCTCACCGCATTTTCCAGCTTGTCCACCAGTCCCGGGGTGCTGTCCAGGCAGGAAACGAGCATGCGCAAGATAAATTCTTTATCGCCATGCGCGAATTTCTCGAGTTCTTCCAGGTTGACAAGCATAACTCCTCCTTACAGATATTACGGTTGACAATTTTATTTGTTGTGTGGGAAAAAATAAATTTCTTCCTACTTCATCGATCGACCTCTCCATGTAAATTGTGGAAAAAATTCCCCATCATGGGGCGATAGTTCTCACGGACGCGGAATTATTGGGGCGACAGAACCTCAATATTACAATCGGCATGAAGGGCTGTGTCGAACATTTCGATATAATGGTGGATTGTGTCGACCGTTTGCGCTATTCGCCGCGTAGCAGGTTGATCTGCTGCAAAAGGCTTTTGA
The DNA here is from genome assembly GCA_966211705.1 of uncultured Chryseobacterium sp. Taxonomy (GTDB): domain Bacteria; phylum Bacteroidota; class Bacteroidia; order Palsa-965; family Palsa-965. The sequence goes on along the minus strand of CBIHOC010000006.1, from coordinate 122,336 downwards.
TCTTCGCGCGGCTTACGGGAATCACCTTTTCACCGATCACTACAGAATTGTCTTCGATCTTGGAGATCTTGTCAAGACGGATGATGTAGGAGTTATGCACCCTGAAGAACAGGCCGGCGGGAAAGGAATTTTCGATGGAGCGCATCGTGGAATGGACCACGTAGCGCTGCTTTGCGCACTGGATCTGTACGTAATCGGCCATGGCCTCCACGTAAAGGATCTCGCCCAGGTTGATCTTTTCCAGCACGGAATTGACCTTTACGAAAATGTGGTCGGCAGGCGCCACGGCTGCTGAGCCATTGTGGCCGCCGCCCTGCTGCCTGGAGGCCCGCATGACGGCCTTCAGCAGTCGCTCATCGGAAAAGGGCTTGACCAGGAAATCGGTCACTTCGTAATCGAAAGCTTCGGCTGCATATTCCTTGCGGGCGGTGATCAGGATCACGTCCGGGCGCTTGTTCTGGAGCAGCTTCAGCAACTGCAGGCCGTCCATGTCTGGCAGCTCCACGTCCAGGAACACCAGGTCGATCTTGTTGTTCATCAGCATCCCGGCCGCTTCGGCCGCGCTTCCGCAGGAGCCTGCGAGGACTACCCCGGGCATTTTCCCGATGCGGTGCTCGAGATCGATCCTTACCATCTCGTCGTCATCTACTACCAGGCATTGCATCATAAAATGAGATTAAGAATTGTACGTTGATTCAGGTTTTCCGTTCAAGGTAACTCCCCGAATGTGCCAATACATCGAAGGAAGGTTACAAGGTATCGAAAACGAAAAACGTGCCGGATTCTGTGACGTAGAAGTATTGTGATGAATTATCATCCTTAACCTTAAACGCATGTCACTAATGAGAGCAATAATCCGTAAAATAACGCTTGCAGCACTGGTATCCGGAGGAACTTTACTGGTCAATCCCTGCTTCGGCCAGTCCGAAAGCGCATCCGGGTATTCACACGCGCTGGGTTTTCGCTTCGGCTCCGACCTTGGCATCACTTACAAAGGTTCGATAGGCGGCAGCAGCTACATCGAAGGTATTCTCAGCACGGGGTACCGGCGCCTCATGTTGACCGCGCTGTATGAAAAACATTTCCCGGCTTTCCACAGGAACGATTTCCAGTGGTACCTCGGCGGGGGCGGGCACGTCGGTTTTTTTAACGGCTGGTATCGCACCGGCTATTACGATCGCTGGGGCCGTTACCACAGGGAATATGTGTATGTGAACAGCGAGCCGACGATCGGCGTGGATGGAATCATCGGGCTGGAATATAATTTCCACGAGATCCCGCTTAACGTCAGCGTAGACATCAAACCGTTCATTAATTTTTACCGTTACGATTATGGGTTCGTGGAAGGCGCGCTCAGCCTGCGATACATATTCTGACGGGTGATGCATGAACTGTGCAGAAGGCAAACGAATATGAAGGGTCATGAAAGCGAAAATAGAATTGATCGCGCTGCTGGTCATCCCGGCGATGCTCCTCTTCTCCTGCAAGAAGGATGAAGACAAAGCTTCCCACTTATCGGTCCGCATGATGGATGCTCCGTCGCCCTATGCGTTCGAGCAGGTGAACGTGGACGTGCGTGAGGTGGAAGCGCATATCGAGACGCGTGAAGGCGGCGAATGGATACGCCTCGAAGCGGAAGCCGGCGTTTACAACCTGCTCACGCTGACCAACGGCCTCGACACGCTGATCGGCCAGAACATCGTGCCCGTGGGGAGGCTCAGCCAGCTGCGCCTCGTGCTCGGATCGGAGAACTCGGTGAAAGTGGGCGGGACGCTCTACCCGCTTTTCGTGCCGAGCGGAAGCGCTTCCGGGCTAAAGATCAACGTGCACCAGGAACTCACTGAAAACCGGCCGCTGGTGGTTTTCCTCGACTTCGATGCGGCGCAATCCGTTTCGCTGAACAGCAACGGCTACCGCTTTCACCCTGTCGTCCGCGGCTTCACGGCCGCAGGCACAGGCAACGTGAAGGGCCACGTGAACATTCCCGGCCCCGGCATCGCGGTCACGCTGAGCAACGGCACTTCGCTGTACTCGACATATACGAACCAGCTGACAGGTTATTTCCTGCTCCGCGGTGTGCAGAGCGGTGAATACACATTAAAAATTTACCCGAAGGATTCAGACATCCCGATTGTTGTTACAGGCATACAGGTAACAGCAGGTTTTACGACAGATGCCGGCCTGGTCTTGCTCGATTAAGTGGTAAGTTCCCTTTGGGTTGGTTAGGTTAACTGCGAGCGACCGACCGGTTTAAGCTGCACTCTTCGGAGTGCAGCTTTTTTGTGGGCGCGGCCGGTTTTGATTCTTCCACAGATTGGCTAACTTGCTGTTGGCAACCATTTCCCGAGACCCATGAAAAACCTCCTGAGGCTGAGCCTTTGTTTTGCGTTGGTGCACGGCGCACCCGGCGCGCTGAAAAGCCAATCTGCGATCGTCGATTATAGTTTCATCGCGGCGCAGGCGAATAACCTGGTGTATAAAGTGCTTCTCCAGCCCGACGGAAAAATACTGGTGGGCGGGGCGTTCACCAATTACGCAGGCTCCGGGAAAAATAATCTTGTGCGGCTGAATGCCAACGGAACGGTGGATGCCGCTTTCAATACGACCGGCGCGGGACCGGGGAACGCGGTTTACGACATCGGCCTGATGCCCGACGGCAGGATCGTCGCCGGCGGGAATTTTGTTTCTTACAATTCTACACCGTGCTCTTTCGTGGTCCGCCTTGACGCGAACGGAAATGTCGACAATACATTTTCGGCGCAGGCGAACGTGATCAACAATGCAATATGGGCGCTCGAGCTCCAGGGCGACGACAAGATCGTGATCGCCGGGGATTTTTCCATGTGCTACAGCACCACCCAGCCGCACATCACACGGCTCAACTACGACGGGAGCCTCGACACTTCCTTCCACGTCGGAACGGGTTTCAACAATACCGTGTACGACCTGCTCGTCCTTCCCGACCAGCGAATACTCTGCGGCGGAAGGTTCGTCTTTTATAAAGGACAATCCGCGCTCGGCATCGCGCTGCTGCATCCCGACGGCGCGCAGGACACGAGCATGCAGGTGTCGAATGCGTTCAGCGGTCCCGGTACCGCGATCGTGTATTCACTCACCCGACAGCCCGACGGAAAAATCATCGTGAGCGGCGCATTCAGCTACCACAACGCGCAGCAGATCACCGGCATCACGCGATTGAACATGGACGGAACGAGAGATGTGACATTCACGCCCCCGCTTTACCCGTACGCGATCGTAAAAACTTCCGCGCTCCAGGCCAACGGCAAGATACTCGCCGGCGGGGAGTTTACGACTTCCATGTATAACCCGAACAGCATTGGCAGCCATAAGATCGTCCGGCTGAATACTGACGGTACGCTCGACACCACGTTCAACGTCGGCACCGCTTTCCAGAACCAATACGATTTTGTCAACGACATCGAAGTGCAGCCCGACACGAAAATTATAGCCGGCGGAAATTTCACCTACTTCGACAGTGAAACAAATTATCATCACATCATCCGGCTTTACGAAAACATCCCGCTGTCTGTGGAAGAGCAGGAGCAGGGCACGTTGAATGTCTTCCCGAATCCTTCGTCAACCGGGTTTAACATTGCCGATCCTGCAGGAGACGGAAGTGACATGCAAATCATCATGTACAACATGCAGGGCGAAATTGTATTCAGCCGCGTTGTGGCAAGTCCGCGCGGAGAAACGATTCACGTAGATGCTGAATTGCCTGCGGGAATGTATTTTATCCGGGTGGAAAGTAGCGGGCGTGTCTCCGGGCAGAGAATTGTTGTGACGGAATGATGCTGTAAACGGGGAAATTTCCTGCCGGTACATTTCACCGGTGGAGAAGGGAGCAATGAAGAATACCACCAGGCTGAAAAATATCTTGCAGCTGTACACCGTTCATCTCGATATGGATGACGACGGGAATTTTGTGTTTACGCTTCGTGATAAGAAGAACGGGAGTACCGAGACGTTTGTGAATAAATCGTATTCGGCGGTGATTGCAAAAGGGTTCGGGTATATGAAGAAGGAGTTGAAGTTTAAGGAGAAGGGGCGGATTGCTGATTGAGGCGGTGAATTATAAAAACCAAAGCGCCCGCCAGGAAATCCATTGCGCTCAGAAGCGGAGCGCCTCCACCCGTTCCCGGGCGAACCCCGGATTCCAACCGAAAATTGTGATTACAAACAAATACAACTGCTGGTTGTTAAAAACCAACCATAAATAGCGCAATTACAACTAACCGGATCCGCATTTTATTGATTCCGGGAATGGGCCCGCATACTTTTGCAGTGTCGAAACAAACCAAAGACAGTATTTATGGAAACCAAAATGATCGGCAGCAAAATTGCCAGGGCACGAAAGAAAATAAACATTTCCCAGGCGCAACTTGCCGAACAGCTATTTATCAGCCCGCAGGCAGTCGGAAAATGGGAACGCGGCGAATCCATCCCGGACATCGTTACGATTAACCGGCTCGCGAAAATCCTGGGCGTCGACCTTAACTATTTTTCAGAAAACTTCCAATCGGCGGACGATGAAACGGTTCCTGGAAAGATCAATGAAAATACCGGCGACGGTGAGAAAACGGTACAGGAGGTCGACAGCCTCTCACACTCGCCGGAGCGGCAGTTGCTGACGAACTTTAGCGGAAGCAACCTGCCGACAAGCGACTTCGCGGGCGTTACCGCGCATAAAAGGAAATTCAACGGGAGTGCGTTGCGCGGTTCCGACTTTTCGGGCGCGGACCTGGCCGGCAGCTCGTTTATGGGCAGCGATGTACGTGAAGCCAATTTCAACGGAACGAACCTGACCGATTGCACCCTGTCTGCCAATGACCTTACGGATGCGAGCTTCAACAAAACCATTCTTGTACGTACCGGGTTCAGCAGCTCAAATTTGACAGGGGTGAAATTCACAAATGCAAAACTGATCGATGTAAAGCTGACGGCTACCGACCTCCGGAAAACGATTTTTGAAAACTGCAGTTTTGACGGCGTAGACTTTAAGTCTTCCGATTTGAGTGGACTTTGCCTTGACGGGCAAACCTTTACCGGCGTTAAGTTTGACAAGGTGGTGCTGAAAGACGTTACGTTCAAGGGCGCCACGCTCAAAAATGTTTCTTTCCGCCCGTCGTTTGCCTTGACGAATAAATATTACCGTGCCATCAAGACCATCAGGTTTGACGGCGCGATGATGGATAAGTTGAGCTACAACGCCCTCAAGGGCATGGGGGCCGATTTATCAAAGGTTAGTGTTATATAAGAAGTGACCCACATCGTCGTCCTGCTTCTTCTGCTTTTTTATTTCTTCCGGCAGTTGATACTTAAGTTAGCCTGGAAATTCGGAAAGCATTAAATCAAAAAGGCATTCTCCAACCTGAGAATGCTTTTTCATTAAGAGTAGCCCTGGGCGGGCAGGTATCGAACTTTTTCTTGAAGGATTTGCGTTGATTCTGCGGTTCATATTCAGGCAGGATGGTTCGATAGATGCAGGCTACTTGTCATATCTTATCCAATTCTTCAAGTAAAGCCCTTCGTTTGACATATTTATTTTTCAGTTCCTTAACAATAAGGTCAACCGCTTGATCGAAACCAAGTTTCTTCATCCGGCGCAGATATCGCGCCGTTGTTTGATAATGATTGCGGCCCATGCTATTGTCTGCCTGCTCACAAACAGCTTCTTCATACAGTTGAGATAGCTCTGCAGGATAGAATTTAATGAGATGCTTATCGTATGCTTCGAGCTGGCTAAGACTCGGTTTTTTGCTTAAGGCAGCGAGAAGTTCCTTCCACATTTCTTCCTGGATATAGATACGTGCAAGCGTCTCAATCGGCCACCAGCGTGCCTTTCCGTTTTCTGTCAAATCCCTAATGACTTGTTGCACAATACCCGGCCATTGATTCGGTTCAACCTGCTTCTGCATCAGGTCGAAGTACTTCATTTCATGATGTCCGTCGATAAAAAGCCGGTGGGCAATCCGCAGGATTTCTGCTTTGTCTTTTCGGGCCTGAGAAACTTTAAGCTTCCATTCAACCCATTCGTTTACAAGACCGGGATGGTTTTTCTGCCGGGCGAGTTTGATTCCGTCTTCAGCCAGTTGATTTACCTTGTCATAATCCTTCCGGCTGAAAGCCTGTTCTGATGCAACTCTTCGTATTTCGGGCAAATGCAAAAGAGACTCGCTATATTTCTCTGCGGCCCCGGCTCCTTCAAAACGCCGTGTGAGTTCTATTCTGATTCTGGCAACATCACCGAGGGCATATTCTGAAAAATTCATTTTGCCGATTGCCGAATAAAACGAATTCAGCTCCTCCGGATTTGCCACAAGATTTGCAGCCAGTTGCACCATATCCATCTGCCAGTCCCATCCGTGATAGCCGCTTTTGCAGGCATGGCCCAGTGCCTGGCTGAACATCTCGCGACGAAATGAATCCGGGATTTTTGATTCTGCAATACGGTAAAGCAGATCGACAGCATTGGACAGGCAACCTCCGATCGAACCATTTGAATCATCAGCATAATTCAACGCCTCTTCCATTTCATTCAACACGGCCATTGATATCTGAAACGCAGGTTCGAAATTGCCCGAATCGAGATGTTTCATGGCTTTAGCCTGCAATTCATCCACTTGCTTCGCAGCAGTAACGGCAGAACGATAATGAAGAAAACCTTCGCGACCGGCAGCGGTTTTTAATATGCCACGGATGTATTTTGCATAGTTTTCGCTTCCATAATTATCCAGCAGGTTGGAAAAGTGCGCAATAAACATTCGTCTGAAATTCTTGTCGCTATCACCTGCCTGGCGAATAAAACCGGCCAGGTCGTCTTTCGTTAATCTTTTCAGTAATTCTTCTTGCTGATCTTTCTCTCCGGGTTTGCGGGATGCTGATTTTTCACCCGTCTTCTTTTCTTTTTTGGATGTTCTAAAATCCGCCAGTCGTTCCTCCTGCATAGCAAACAGCGCGGCAACCACATGCTTACAAACCGGGCCAAGATCGTAAGGACAATCACAGGAATAATCCGTTACCACACCGGATTTCACATGGAACTTCACAGTGTATTCCTCAGTTCCCTGGACTGAAGCCTCCCATTCACCGGCAGAAATTTCTTCCGGGGGCTCAACATAACCTTTGCGCCAGTAGTCAAGGCCACGTTTGAGAATCGTCTCATCAATGTACGATTCGAAAGAATCAAGAGGAATACGCATGACTGATCATGTTTCGGCCAGTAAATTGAACAAATCAATATTCAGGTAAACTATTTCCTTCCCTATTTTTTCAGGAGTAAGAATTTTAAGCTTCTCCAATTGCCCCAGGTATTTTTTTGCCGTGTTCAGGCTCCTGGTATTTTCATCCAACAATCGTTTTGCGCTTATGTAAGGTTGCTCGAAAATCTTTTCGACAATTTCTTTGCGTATTTGCGGTAACTTTTTAGCCACAAGCTCTAGCGTTCGCTGAAACAGCCGATCAATTTCATTGATCTTGCTGATCGTATAAATGGCTGTTTCTTCAATGGCTTTCAGCATATACAGCAGCCAGTCTCTCCAGCTCCGCTGCGATGTCACCTTATTCAGGTAAGTGTAATAGTCTTCTTTATTATTAATAATGTAGGCGCTCAGGTAAAGAATCGGAACATCAAGCAGTTCTTTCTGAATCATCAGCAGGATATTCATAATACGGCCTGTCCTGCCGTTTCCATCACGAAATGGATGTATCGCTTCGAACTGGTAATGCGCAACGGCGAGTTTGATCAACGGATCGTAATCGTATTTTTCATCGTCATTAAGATACTCTACCAGGTTGGCCAGTTTCTGTTCGATCACCCTTTCCCCGCGCGGAGGTGTATAAACAACCGTTCCTTCCAACCTGCCGCTTCCTCGTTTTTTGATCACCGTTTCGGTTTGTGGTGGGCGGATGCCGTCTTTCACCTGCTGAATTTCACGATAAATCTTAATCATCAGGTCAACCGAAATGCGATTGCTCTTTTTGATCGTTTTATATCCTTCCCACAGAGCCTGCCTGTAACGAAGTACTTCTTTGGCATTCCCTTTTAATCCTGCCTCGTTACCCGCAAGCGCTTTGTACAGTTCATCGTCGGTTGTAAAAATATTCTCAATTTCCGTACTGGCTTTTGCTTCGCGCAACGCAATCGTATTAACCAGCATCGCCTGGTTCGGTAACTTCTTTGCAAGCCCTTTCAACTCCGCCAATGCTTTGTTGGCTTTGTTCAGTTCCTGAAGTATTTCAATCGTCACCACCTTCTCGTCCGGCGGCGGCAGAAGCGGCAAATGATTATACGGTTGAAGACGATCGTATGGAACAGGCTTTGACATGAAAATCAACTTATTGTCAAAAATAAGCAATTTTTGACAGTTGATTGTTTTGCTGTCAATTAAACAGGTAATCCCCGGTCCAATGGCCCATGCGCCCCGCTGCGTATCCGCTGTAGCAGCTGTTGTCACAACGCGAAGTCGATTTCTTTTCATTTCGTTGATGGAACGAAAAAAGTTTGTATATTTGCACTCGCTTTTCGGAGCAAACATACGATGCGGGGTGGAGCAGTGGTAGCTCGTCGGGCTCATAACCCGAAGGTCATCGGTTCGAGTCCGGTCCCCGCTACAAAATTCAAAAGGAATTCTCATTTGAGAGTTCCTTTTTGCTTTTAAAGATTCCAATGTAAGTTAGCCCGCAGAGAATATCCAAGATTAACGATTTTGGTGGACCTATTACTTTTTAAGACAGAACCTCCGTTTGTGCCGCATGGCTGTTTGATATTATGTTCATATTCCGATTCGTCGCAATTATTAGTTAGCTATTGCGGGGATTTAGGTCTAGATTTAAACACTAACCATAATTCATGAACAAATGAGCAATCTAGACAATGTTAAAGTTGACGACTTATCCCTTTGTGTAAGTGTTACAAAATCAATTCCGCTTTATATTGAGAAAATCAATCAACCTGTTCAAATCGTTGCAGACAATCTCAAAGTCCAAATCAGCAGTGAAAAGCCTTTATCAGTTGAACCTGTTTCCAATATGATATTAGAACTTAGAGGAAAACCGTATAAGGCATACGAAATTAGGGCTGATGGTTCGATTATTAGCGATATGCCTGGTCTCAGAGTGACGGACATAAGGATGGTTGAAGGCCCATGGATAGGGGTTACCACTAATCTGCCCAAAAAGTATCGTGGTTTTATCCATGGAGGCTCACCCCAAACCATATTGCTCTACGAACTATAGAGGAAAGGTGGTTTTGCCAAATCCGTCAACAAAAAGTTCGATATTTGGGCACTTAGGGCTACTAAACAAAAGGCATTCTCAGTTTGAGGATGCCTTTTTTGCTTTTCAAATGTCCGGAGAGAAAGGGATCATAACGTCCCGGGATGCGCAATCAAAGTTGAAAAACAAACACTACAAAACTTGACATCGGCATCCCGCGCGCCTAATTTTATCTTTCATCTAAAACCATACACAAATGGCAAAATCAAAACCACTACCGGAAGGCTACCACAGCGTGATGGCTTACCTGTCAATCCGGGACGCAGTAAAAGCGGTCGAATTTTACAAAAAGGCCTTCGGCGCGAAGGAGATCGGACGCATCACCATGCCTGGCGAAAAGATCGGGCACAGTGAATTGCAGATCGGCGATTCGCGCATCATGCTCGCGGAGGAAATGCCGGAATGGGGAAACAAATCGCCGCAGACCTTGGGCGGCTCGCCTGTCGGCATGTGCCTGTACGTGGACAATGTCGACGAGGTGTTCAAACGGGCCATCGACGCGGGCGCGAAGGTGGACAACAACATGGAAGTGAAAGACCAGTTCTACGGCGACCGCTCCGGCACGCTGATCGATCCGTTCGGGCACAAGTGGACGATCGCCACGCATATCGAAGACCTCTCGTTCGAAGAAATGCAGAAGCGCTCGGACGCGATGTTCAGCGAGCAAAAAGTCTGAGTGAATTATTGCCGGGGGAAAAACGAGGCGCCGCGAGGCGTCTTTTCCTTTTTATGGGGGGACGTTGAAATCACACGATCGAAATTCCGTTCACGTCGGTCGTCAGCACCTCGCTCATGTAATCAAGAAAGGGACGCATTTTCCGGAAGGTCGCGTTCACTTCCCGGAGAAAATTTTTGTCCAGAACTTCTTTATCGCTGAACGTTTTCACCAGCAGGAATTGCTTGTAGCGTACCAGGTCGATGGCCGGATCGTCCGCACTGAAACCTTTCGGCGCGGTTTTTACCTGCTCGCCTTTTAATGTGCCGAACGTCTCCCGGAAATTTTTCGAGGCCAGGATCTTGCGGAACGGCTTTGCGTCGTAAGTGAACTCGTCGCGGATGCGTTTCAGGTCATGCGGTTCCGGTCCCCAGAAGCCGCCTTCCACGAAGCTGTTCCCCGGCGCAATGTGAAAATAATAGCTGCCCCGGCGCAGTTTCGTCGCGCGTTTATAAAAGCCCGCCCAGCGTGGATTGTACGGCGTTTTCTCTTTCGAGAAACGGGTGTCGCGGTAGATGCGGAGCAGGCTTTGTTTTCCCCCGGCGGTTTCGATCACGTCGTGCCCGTTCATTTCATGCAGGAGCGCATCGGAAAAACGAATGATCGCTTCCTGTTCCTGTAAATACTGTTCTTTGTGCGCATTGAACCAGTCGCGATCGTTGTGCTTTGCAAGCTTACGCAGGAACTCGAGGCTTGAAGGAGGGATCAGTACGTTGCCCGTTTTTTTCACAGGGTGAAGTTACGTTCAAAAACAAAACCCGGCCACCCCTAACAGATGACCAGGCCTTGCGATCAATCCCGGAGCGCCCGCCACCGGGAGTTAATCTTCACTCTACAATCTTCACCACCTTGAACTCGGTGCGGCGGTTCCACTGGAATTCTTCCTCGGTGCATTTCACGCCGTTCACGCATTTGTTCAGCGGGGCGCTTTCGCCGTATCCTTTGGCGTAGATCCTGTCGCGGTTCACGCCTTTGGAAACGATATAATCCACGGCCGACTGCGCGCGTTTCTGGGAAAGCTTCATGTTGTAGTTATCGCTGCCGCGTGCGTCGGTGTGCGAGCTCAGCTCGATGCGGATCTGCGGGTTGTCGTTCATGATCTTCACCAGCTTGTCGAGCTCGACAGCAGCGTCGGGCCGGATGTTGAATTTGTTGTAATCGTAATAAATGTTCTCCAGGCGGATCGGCTTGTTGAGCACGATCTTTTCGAGATCGATCGCGTGGTACGTGGTGTCGTACAGCTTGCCTTCGAAGCCGCCGGTGAACGCGGAGCTGAACCCGCAGAAATAGCTGCTGCAGCGCAACGTGAAGCCGTACGTGGTCATGGAGTCGGCTGCGAAAATGAGGTGGCCGGTGCTGTCGGTTAGTTTTTCTTCGACGGTCATCAGGCGCGGTACGAAAACTTCCACGACTGTATTGGGAACAGGCCGGCGGGTTTCTTTATCGAGCACGACAAGGTTGACGAAGAAAGCGGGGTTCTTCCGCCGGAAGCTGTAGAGTTTGTCGACGCCATTTTCCGCGCCGCGGTTGCTCGAGAAATATCCTTTCCCGTCTTCGCCGAACAGGATGCCGAAATCATCGCCGCTTGCGTTGAACGGGTACGGCATGCGTTCCGGTGTGCCCAATGTTGCGCCACTAATCGCGCAGCGGAAAAGATCGAGGCCGCCTGCGCCCGGCAAACCGTCGGAGGAGAAATACAGCTCGTCTGTTCCCGGCATGAGGTGCCGGACAACGGGAAACATTTCATTCCCGTTCGTGTTGATCGCGCTGCCTGCGTTGACGGGCGTTCCCCAGCCTTCGCCGGTGAGGTCGGAGTAATAAATATCCGTGCCGCCATAGCCGCCGGGTTTGTCGGAAATAAAATAGAGCCGGTTGCCGTCGCCGGTGATGGCGGGATGGCCGCAGGAAAATTCCAGGCTGTTGAACGGCATCGGTTTCACGTTGATCCAGCTTCCGTTCACCAGCTCCGCGCTGCAGAGCTCGAGGTGGTTGTCGTCGTTTTTCGCTTTGCCGGGCTCGTCGCCGTACATGTTGCTGCGCGTGAAATACAAAATGCTTTCACCCGGCGCAACCACTGCAGGTCCTTCATGAAGACCGGTATTCACCGTTCCGGGAAGAGGCGTCACTGTCCATTCTTTTGCTGCAGGCGCTCCGTCCGTTCCATTGGTGCCCGCCAGCGGCTCGCCCAACTTTTCAGAAACGATGTACAGCCCGAGAAATCCCTGGCCGGTCCAGTTGTTCACCGGTTCGCCCACCTTGACGGGCGCTTCAGCGGTAACCAGCAGATCGTTGCCGATGCGCGCGGGACTGAAGCACGAACCTGCGAATCCGAATTCGAGCAGCTCGACTTCATAGAACGGGTTCGGGAATAAAAACTGTTTTGCCGAATCGCAGGACACAAGCTGGTTAGCCACGGCGCGGTCTCCCGGGTTGGCGGCAAGGTAATCGCTGAACAGCACATGCGCCTGTTCATATTTGCCGTTCTCTTTCAGCACTTCCGCGTAATGCAGCTTATCGGTTGCCGACGCTTCAGGAGAATCGATCGCGCGGGCGTACCATTTTTCCGCTTCGCTGTGCCGGTTCATCTGCCGGTAACAATCCGCAAGATGAAGCATCGCGGTCCTGTCGGAATCGTTCGCCAGGTAAGTCTCGTACAGGCGCGCAGCGGTGGCGAACTCGTAGTTGCCGTATCGCTTCTCCGCTTCCCGGAACATTTTGTTCGAGCAGCCGGCAGCGAAGATCAGCGCGAAGGCCAGGATGGAAAGTTTCGTTTTCATAGTCGTGGTTTAAAAGAAACGGGGAGATTTGTAGCGGATGTTTTCGTCCTTCACGAAATCCCACGCCACCATGATCTCGTGCGATCCGCTGTTGTAGTTGTTCATGTTGGTCAGCGTCATGTCGTAAGCGTAGCCGACACGAAGGTTTTTGGTCGCCTGGTATTCCACCATGCCGATCAGCGCATCGCCGCTGCGGTAGGAAGCGCCCACCCACAGGATTTTGAAGAAGAAGAAATGGAGGTTGTAATCGATCTCGACAGGCGCGCTCTCTGCATATTTCACAAGCAGCGAAGGTTTGATGTCAAGATTTTTTCCTGCGGGAATGGCGTAACCGATCGTTCCGTAATAATGCCGCTCGAGCTTCGGCATGTCGTTTATCCCGATGTCCAGGAACGTCCCCGGTTTGTAGCTGATCACGTTCGGGATGGAAAGGCCGGCGTAAAAACGTTCGGTGTAGAAATAGAGCCCTGCGCCACCCACAGGCAGTACTTTGCCTTTAATGTCCGACGTAAAGACCTGGTCGCCGCCGTCCCATACCGTCAGCTTTGAAAGTCGTGCGCGGTAATACGTAACACCGGCGCGCAGCCCGAAAGAAAGTTTGGCTTTCTCCGTTACACGAAGGTGATAGGCGAAGGTTCCTGTTGCTTCGGTGCGGTCCGTTACACCGATACGGTCATTGCTCAGCAGCCCGCCGAAGCCGATGTGTTTTTTCTCCACCGGCATGTCGAAGCTCAGGAATGTGGTGAACGGCGCGCCTTCGAAGCCGACCCATTGCCTGCGGCCGAGCAGCGTGAGGTTAGCGTAAGAATGACTGCCTGCATATCCCGGGTTGATGAAGTGCCCGCTGAACATGTACTGGCTGACCATCGGGTCCTGCTGCGCTTCTGCAAGCGCGGGAAAAAAGATGGCGAGAATTGCGAGTGATCGGATGAGGTTTTTCATGTGTTTATTTTTTAGCGGCGTACATCAACATAACCTTTGAGTGTGATCTGTCCGTCGCTGATGGTCAGCACGACAAAGTAAGTTCCGTCAGGGAGCGCATCGCCAGCGTCGCTGGTGCCGCGCCATGCATTGGCATAATCGTCGGCGGAATAAACCAGGTTGCCCCAGCGATTGTAGACTTCGATATGATTATCGGGATAAGCTTCGATCCCGCGCACCACGAACGCGTCGTTGAAACCGTCAGCGTTTGGCGAATACCCGGTTGGCATGGCCAGTTCGAGCGGCTGATCGAGCGTGATGGTTGCAGTGGAAGTGCAGCCGTTCGCGTCGGTGACGGTTACCGAATACGTTCCTGCGGCAAGTCCTGTCAAATCTTCTGTGGTGCTGCCGTTGCTCCACTGGTATTGGTAAGGCAATGTTCCGCCTGCTACAGTTAAGTTGATCGAACCGTCAGTGCCGCCGTATGAGCTGACGTTGTACCCGTTGACATTCACCGGGCTGGCAAGAGAAGCGGTAAGCACGATGGGGTCGACCAGCAGGAAGGTGTCGCTCGTCGCGCAATTCGTCGCGTCGGTCACGATCACGGAATACATGCCGGAAGGAAGAGCGGAAGCATCTTCAGCCGTCTGTCCGTCCGACCAGTTGTACGTGTATGGAGCTGTTCCGCCGCTCACCGAGATGTCGATGGAGCCGCCCGCATCGCCCGCGCACAGCGGGTTGTACGACACGCCCGTTACGATGACCGGCGCCGATTCAGTGATTTCGATTGTCGTGTCGATCGTGCAGCCGTTCGCATCGGTAACGATCACCGAATAGGTTCCTGCGCCGATCGCGTTTACATCTTCGGTCACAGCGCCATTCGACCATGCATAGCCGAAAGGCTGAACGCCGCCGCTGACCGTAATGTCGATGGAGCCGGTCAGGAATCCGTTGCACGGAACATCCTGGTGTGTTGCGGCAATGTTGAGCGCAGGCGGTTCGGAGAGCGCGGCGCTTGCCGTCGAGGTGCAACCGTTCGCGTCGGTGACGACAACCGAATATGATCCTGCGGGAATTGCGGAAAGATCTTCCGTCGTTGCGCCATTGCTCCAGCTATAAGTATAGCCGGGCATTCCGCCGATCACCGTAAGATCGATCGCGCCGTCGCTGCTGCCTGCGCAGCTTACTTCGTACCCGTTGAAGTCCGTGGTGATCGCCGCGAGCACGATGAGAGCGGCTGGCTCGGTTACTGTAAATGAAAGCGTAGCGCTGCATCCTGCGGAGTCAGTGATCACGACCGAATAATTTCCGGCGGCAATGTTGCTGAGGTCTTCGGTGACAGCCGTGTTGCTCCACGCGAACGTGTACGGAAGGATCCCACCGCTCACGCTGAGATCGATCGCGCCATTGCCCGACTGGTAACAGGTGAGATCGGTTACCGTGCTGCCCAATACGATCGGCGCCGGTTCTGTGATTGTCGCGCCTGGCGTGATCGTGCATCCATTCGCGTCTGTGATGGTGACGCTGTATGTTCCTGCGGGAATTAAGAACAGGTCTTGCGTAACTGCGCTGTTGCTCCATGCATAGGAATAAGGTGCGACACCGCCGGTCACCGTAAGATCGATCGCGCCGTTCGTGTTGCCATTGCAAAGAACATTTTGCTGCACAATGTTCGCCGTGAGTGCAGCCGGGGCGGACAATGTGACCGTGTTTGCCGATGTACACCCGTTTGCATCCGTTACAGTTACGCTGTAGGTGCCCGCGCCGAGACCGGTGAGGTCTTCCGTTGTCGCGCCATTGCTCCAGCTGTATGAATAAGCTTGCGTGCCTCCGCTTACGGAAAGATCGATTGCGCCGTCAGCGCTTTCTGGGCAGCTCACGCCGTAACCGTTGAAGTTGGTAGCTGACGTGTTGGACACGAGAAGCGCCGGTTCGGTTACCGTGAATGAAAGTGTAGCGATGCAGCCTGCCGAATCGGTAAGCGTCACGGAATAGCTTCCTGCGGAGATGCCGGTGAGGTCTTCCGTTGTTGCAGCATTGCTCCATGCAAATGTGTAGGGCAAAATTCCGCCAGTGACATTAAGATCGACCGCACCGTTGTTCGCCTGGAAGCAGGTGAGATCGGTAACGTTGCCGCCGAGCGTGATGGCTGCCGGTTGCGTGATGGTTGTGCTTGCCGTGGACGTGCAGCCGTTCGCATCGGTGACGGTCACGCTGTATGTTCCAGCGGGAAGCGATGAAATATCTTCTGTTGTGGCGCCGTTGCTCCATACATATATGTAAGGAGTAACACCGCCGTTAACTGTTAAGTTCGCTGCGCCGCTGGATGCGCCGTTGCAATACACGCGTTGTGCGACGATGCCGGGTGTCAGCGGAGCAGGCTCGGTCAGGACGATCGTATTCGTCGTGGTGCAGCCGTTTGCGTCGGTGATCGTCACGTTGTACGTGCCCGCCGTGAGCGAAGACACGTCTTCAGTCGTTGCGCCGTTGCTCCAGTTAAAGGTGTAAGGCAATGTGCCGCCGCTGACCGTGATGTCGACCGCGCCGTCGCTGTTGCCGGCGCAGCTGATCCCGTACCCGTTGAAATCAGTCGTAGAGGTTACGGAATTAGCAAGTAACGCCGGTTCGGTTACGGTAAATGAAAGTGTGGCGATGCACCCTGCGGAATCGGTGAGCGTTACGGAGTAACTTCCTGCGGAAATGCCGGTGAGATCCTCCGTTGTTGCCGAGTTGCTCCACACAAATGTGTAGGGTAAAATTCCACCGCCTGCATTCAGGTCGATTGCGCCGTTGCCTGACTGGAAGCAGGTGAGATCGGTGACGTTGCCGCTGAGCGTGATCGCTGCGGGTTCCGTAATGGTCGTGCTTGCCGTGGATGTGCAGCCGTTCGCGTCGGTGACGGTCACGCTGTACGTTCCTGCAGGAAGTGATGAAATATCTTCCGTTGTGGCGCCGTTGCTCCATGCGTACGCGTAAGGTGCAACACCGCCGTTCACCGTTAAGTTCGCCGCGCCGCTGGATGCGCCGTTGCAATACACGCGTTGTGCGACGATGCCGGAAGTCAAAGGCGTGGGGCCCGTCAGTGTAACGGTATGTGTCGTCGTGCATGCGTTCGCGTCGGTAACCGTCACGCTGTACGTTCCTGCCGGGATGTTGTTCAGGTCTTCCGTTGTCGCGCCGTTGCTCCAGCTATAAGTATAGCCGGCTGTTCCGCCGCTTACAAAAAGGTTGATGATGCCGTCGCTGCTTCCCGCGCAGCTCACGCCGTAGCCGTTGAAATCGGTAACAGACGAGTTGGACGTGAGAAGAGTCGGTTCGGCAATGGTGAAGGAGATCGTATCGGTGCAGCCCGCGGAATCGGTGAGCGTCAGTGAATACGTTCCTGCCGGAATGTTCACCAGGTCTTCCGTCGTCGCTGCGTTGCTCCATGCAAACGTGTAGGGCAAAATTCCGCCGCCGGCTGTCACGTCGATTGCGCCGTTGCCCGACTGGAAGCAGGTAAGATCCGTTGGTGTTCCGCTCAGCGAAAGCGCCGCAGGTTCCGTGACCGTTGTGCTTGCATTCGTGGTGCAGCCGTTCGCATCCGTGACCGTAACACTGTATGTTCCCGCGGGAAGCGCTGAAATATCTTCGGTCGTTGCGCCGTTGCTCCATGCGAAGGAATAAGGCGTAACACCACCGTTCATTGTAAGATCAGCAGCGCCGCTTGATGCTCCGTTGCAGAACACGCGTTGCGCGACGATGCCGGATGTAAGCGTCGCAGGTTCCGACAAAATGATCGTATCGCTTGCCGTGCAGCCGTTTGCGTCGGTGACCGTTACGCTGTAGGTTCCTGCAGTGAGGCCCGACAGATCTTGCGTCGTTGCGCCGTTGCTCCAGGAATACGAATAAGAAGTTACGCCGCCGGAAACTGTAAGGTCGGCAACACCGTCATTCGCGCCATTGCAGCTGATCTCGTAACCGTTGAAAGATGAAGTTGCCACCAGCGCCGTTGTGAGCTGTGCCGGTTCCGCAAGCGTGAACGCAAGCGTATCGGTACACGCGATCGAATCGGTGACGATGACGGTGTACATTCCTGCAGGCAATGCGGAAAGATCTTCAGTGGTTGCGCCGTTTGACCAGGCATACGCAAGCGTTCCGCTTCCGCCGGTTGCAGTGAAGTCGATCGTGCCGTCGGTGCTGCCGAAACAGGACACGCCATATCCGTTGAACGATGACGTCGTTCCCGAAACGCTGATCTCGACAGGAATATCGATCGATTCCGGAACAGAGAGGCAGAAAGAAGAATCCTGCACGAGAATGGTGTAGGAGCTACCTGTGAGCAGCTGCTGTGTATATGTTCCTGCCGGGAGATATGTTGCACCATTGTCGAAAGAAACGCTGAGCGGTCCGCCATTGCCGCCGGTGGGAACGACGACCACTGGAATGGAAGTCACGCCATCCGCAATGCACGGGTTGAAGGTGACGGACAGAATGTCCACTGCAGGATCGATGACGAGCGTGTCCGCTTCCGGCGCCAGGCAGCCGAATGTATCTCTTGCCATCACGAGGTATGTGCTGTCGACCGGGAGCAATACCGTGGAAATTCCGGGTGCAAGAAATGTCGTTCCGTCATCGAATGAAAGCTGGTACGAGCCGTTGTTCCCGCCGCCGGCATAAACGGTTACCTGCGAGAGGCCGCTTCCCGGGACCGGGCATGCGACGAGCATGGAATCAATGTGCACGGCGCCGGGTTCGTTCATGGAAACGTCGAACGGTGTGCCGATCACGCAATTGTTCGCGTCGGTGACCGTGAGGATGTAGCTTCCTGCGCCGAGCCCGCTGATATCCTGCGTCGTCGCGCCGTTGCTCCAGCTGTAGTTATAAGGCTGAACGCCGCCCGAAACAGAAGCGTCGATCGCGCCGTTCGTTCCGCCGAAGCAGGTAATGTCGGTATTCACGGACGAAGCGACGATCGGGGCAGGACGTGTAATGGTCGTGCTTGCGGTTGTCGTGCATCCCTGCGCGTCGGTTACGGTGACGCTGTAGCTGCCGTTGGTGAGGTGAATGAGATCTTCCACCTGCGCGCCGTTCGACCAGGAATAGCTGTACGGGTACGTTCCGCCGTTTACGGTAAGCTCGATCGTTCCGTCCACGGCCTGCGAGCAGCTCACGTTGGTGGGCGATGCCCCGGCGCTTAACGGCGAAGGCTGCGTGATCGCGAAATTGACGAATGTTGTGCAGTTCAATCCGTCGGTGATCGACAGGCTATAGTTGCCGGCAACGAGGCCCGAGATGGAAGAAGCTGTGGATCCTGTGCTCCAGAGGTAGGAGATCGGCGCGGTGCCGAAAAGGATCACTGCCGATGCAGAGCCGTTGTTTCCGCCGTTGCAGCTTGCAGGCGATGTCACCACCGAAAGCGTCAGGTTGTTGCAGGGCGGCTGCGAGACCATTACACTGTCCACGAGCGTGCAGTTGTTGGCGTCGAGAACCGTCACGGAATACGTTCCCGCAGTCAGCGTGTTGATCCCTGCCGTTGTTCCGCCATTGCTCCAGGCATACGTGTATGCAGGCGTTCCGCCGTTTACTGTCGCAAGCGCGGTACCGTCATTGCCGCCGATCACCGTCACGTTGGTGTGTGTCATCGTGTTGGTGAGCTGCGCCGGTTGTGTGATCGTAACGTTCGCGACAGCAGAACAGTTGTTCGCATCCGTGACGAGACATTGGTAAACACCAGCGGAAAGATTGGTTGCGGTCACGGTTGTTTGTGCAAGCGCATCGTTCCAGAGATACGTATAAGCAGGCGTGCCGTTGGTCACAGAAACGGTTGCGTCACCGTTTTCCGCGCCGAAGCATCCTACGTCTGTTCCTGTGGCTGTTACCTGGTAGCTGTTGCAGCGCGGCTCATTGACCACGACGCTCGAACCGACCTGGCAGCCGTTGTCGTCCGTCACGATCACCGTATAAATTCCATACGGCAATCCTGTGATCGTCGCGGTGGTTCCGCCGTTCGACCATAAATACGTGTAAGGTGCAGTACCGCCGGAAACAGAAACGGAAGCTGTTCCGTCGCTGCCGCCGTTTACCGAACAGGGCGTGCTGCCGGTTGTGATCGTAAGCGCGGATGGCGCGGTGATCGTTGCGCAGGTGCTGGCCACGCATCCGAGGTTGTCGATCACGGTGATGCAATAAATGCCTGCAGTTGCGGTAATGGATGAGGTGACTGCGCCATTGCTCCATTGGTACGCATACGGCGACGTGCCACCGGAAACGGTCGCTGTGAGTGTTGCAGAATTTCCGTTGCAGCCGGCGTCCATATCCGGAACACTGATCACGATCGGTGCGGGGAAAAAGAGGATGATCGTATCGGTCGCATTCGTGCAACCGCCGCCCGCGCCGGTCGAGGTGAGCACCAGCGTTACCTGTCCTGCTGCGATCTCTGCGGCTGTCGGTGTGTAGGCGGTGAAGAGTGAAGTAGATGCGGGACTGAATGTTCCCGCTCCGCCTGTCCACGTTCCGCCTGTCGCATGCTGTACGGTTGCATTCAGGATCGCTACGGCGTTGACCGGGCAAATGGTCTGGTCGGGACCGGCATTGACCACCGGTGGCTGCGTGGCGGTTACCGGCGCGTTTAAAAATAATGCGGGGCAATACAGCGAGTCGTATAAAACGTCACGCACCATCAGCTGGAAGTTTCCGCCGGCGGTTGCGTTGTACGTGTTCGTGTTTCCTACGACGACGAGACTCTGGTCATACCACGTATACGAATAAGGCGATTGTCCGCCCGATGCGGTTCCGGTAAGCAGCACGCCCGGTCCGCCCTGGCAGAAGGTTGCGGGAGAAGGAGCGACCGAACCGCTGAGCGCGGCAAAATTGTAGATGCGGACAGTATCGCACAAAGCGACATACCCGCAAGCCGTTGCGATCGGTGTGCCGCAGATGACGTAGTCGACGAATGCCGGAGCGTTGGACGCCGGCGTGTACAAAACAGAATCGCAGTTGCTCGTACAGTCGAGGTAGCTGTTGTAATCGCCGGGCGCGCCGGGAAAAACAGAGTTCCATGTGATGGAGTTGTCGAGCAATCCCAGCACATTGATCGGGAGGCTGCAGCCGATGCGGGCCGTGTCGTCTTTCGGGAAAGTGGGTTTGGGAATGGATGTTACGCGATACGTATTGGTATTGTTCCCGGGTTTGCAGAACGTGAGGTAATGCGGTCCGGCGCCTACAATACAGATCGGTTGTCCAACTGGAACCTGTGGGCCGCAAGCGACCTGGTAAAACATCGAACCCGGGGGAACAGCTCCTGACGCGATCTCGAAGCTGATCATGGCGGCGCCCGTATCGAGAATGATCTCGAATGATGTGCAGCGGTCGGGGTTCGTAGTTCCGCAACAGTTTCCGTCGCGTGAGTGAACGGGCGAAGTCCAGGTACCGGCCGGGTATCCCGTCAGGTCAACCAGGTGAAAAGGAACTGACGGGTCGCAGGTTGGAGCTTGGGCATTCAACGTTCCGGTGAAAATGACCAGGAACGAAAGAAGCAGGATTGGGAGAGCTTTTTTCATTTGGGGTGTTTCTTGTGTGCAAAGGAATCGGGGAATGGACAGGAGAAGAATGATCCTTTTGGTTAAGGAGATTGATTGAGGTCACCCGACCGGCAATTGGCCCTGTTCCGGGGGAATTTCACCCGCCTTCAGCTCATTTCGGTATCTTTCGGCGCGGTCAGCAATCAATGTCTTCCACCATGAAATTCGACACCTACACCATTCGCCCGGTCAGGCTGGACGATCTCCCGGGTTATTTCAACCTCATCGAGACCAACCGCAAGCGGCTCGAAGATTTTTTTGCGGGAACAGTGGCCATTACCAAAGACCTCGAACAGACCAAAACGCATCTCACGGATATCGTCGGCAAAATGGAGAAGCGGAATTATTTCTCGTTCGTGGTGGTCGACGACGTGTCGGAAAAACTTGTCGCTTCCATCCAGGTGAAAAGCGTGGACTGGAGCATTCCCAAAGCCGAGCTGGGCTATTACATCGATGAGAAGTACGAAGGAAAGGGAATTGTCACGCGCGCTACTTCCCTCATCATTGATCATTGTTTCAGCGAATTGAAGCTCGGAAAGCTTTACATCCGCACGCACGAAGGGAACATCTCCAGCCGAAAAGTAGCGGAGAAGAACGGCTTCCTGCTCGAGGGGACGATCCGTAAAGATTACAGGACAACGAAAGGTGAACTGGTCGACCTCATGTATTACGGATTGACCGGCGACGAATATCGTGAACGACGGCAATCCGGCAGGTAGGAAATTTTATATCCTCAGAAAAAACAGGTCACGCTTCCTTTCACAAAGAACGGCGTGCCCGGCGTGAAATGCAGCTCGCTCACGGATTGTGCTTCGTTCCGCAGCCGGCTTTCCGTGTTGAACTGCGCTTCGTTCCATTCGCTGTTCAGCAGGTTCTCGGCGGTTAACCCGAACACGATATTTTTCAGCCGGTAATTCACAACCGCATCAACGAGAAAAAAACCTTGCGCGGTAACCGTGCCCGTTTCGTTCGCCGGCCGAGAGTCCATGAAGCGGTAACGGAGGCTTCCGCTGAAACCGTTTTCCTTCCGGTACGTGATGCCGCCGGTGCCTGTGAAGCGTGGCGCAAGCGGGATGTAATTTTCTCCTGCCGGAAGATCCACAAAACGGCCATGGCTGAAATTGAGATCCATATCCGCAAACAGCGCCGGGGTAATCTGCCAGCGCGCGGAAAAGTCCACGCCCAGTCTTCGTGTTGCCCCGCTGATCTCCACGACACCCTCATCGCCCACGTACACGAGCTCATTCTCCAGGTCAAGCCCCCAGAGCGAAACGTTCAGCAGGATGTTTTTCCCCGCTTTGAACGTGCTGCCTGCCTCATAGCCGTATGCGCGGGGCAGGCTGTTTCCCGCAATCCCGGAGATCACGGCGCGCGTGTCGTTGGAATGGAAACCGATCCCGCTGCGGATGTAAAGCTGGACTGTAGCCGTAATGTCGTACTGGAAATTCAGCTTCGGGCTGAAACGGTGTTTGTCTTTTTTCCCGGATGCGTTTTGATCTGTGGAATTATCGAAACTGAAAATGAAATGATCGAAACGCATGCCGGTGTTGATGGAGAATTTTTCCGACAGCCGGATCGTTTCATCCACGTAAGCATGAATGTTCTGCTCGTACAGCTGACCCGCAACGATCGTGTCGAGGATCGTTCGCCGCAGTGCATGGGCCAGTAGAATTTCTCCCCGGTCGATGCGAGTTCCGATGCCGGCGGTTATTCTTACAGGAACATTCCCGATGCTGCCGGCGCGTTCGACCGTTCCCGTGTAGCCGTAAATGTTGCGCCCTTTTTCGATCTGCCGGATGCCGTCGCCGTTGATGCTGTCGTGCAGGAAGAAGGTGAAGTTGGAATAGAGATCGAATGCGTAGCGGCTGTAAAAAACCTGGTTGCGGAAAGTTGTTCCGTTCGCTGCCGGCGTGGTGAAGATGAGGTTCGCATTCGTGCGCGACGTTGTTCCGCCTTCCGTGTTGTCGATGCTTCCGAAACGCGTGATGAGGCCTTCCTGCACCGCGCGCGTGGGGACCTGCCCGGACGCATCCCATGCGCTGGAAAATGTCGAGGCGCTGAAGGAAAAGGCAGTTGCGCGACCGATATTGC
Source organism: uncultured Chryseobacterium sp. (assembly GCA_966211705.1). Classification (GTDB taxonomy): domain Bacteria; phylum Bacteroidota; class Bacteroidia; order Palsa-965; family Palsa-965. Next base: position 98,973 of record CBIHOC010000006.1, on the reverse strand, counting down.
CTGAATATTTTCCGAAAACATTGTAACGGTTGAGGTGCTGGCTGCTTTCGAAATAGGAATCGGAGAAATAATATTCGCCGGCGATGTAGGCATTCCCGTTTTTTCCCGGGAAACGTTTTTTATTTCCCGAAAGATTGAACAGCCCTGCCGCGCGGTACGTATCGAACATCCCATACTCCAGCTTCACCTGGCTGCGGCTGATCGCGTTCTTCGTGGAAAATTCCCCCGCGCCCGAGGTCGCAAAATTCCCGTGGCGCGCGGCATACGGCCCTTTGCTCACGTTCAATCCTTCCACCGTTTCGGGAATGACGAAATGAAAATCCGCGTAACCTTGCCCGTGCGCATGTGAAACGATGTTCACCGGCATCCCGTCGATCGACACGGCGAAGTCGGTGCCGTGGTCCACGTCGAAGCCGCGAAGGAAAATTTGCTCGGCCTTTCCGCCGCCCGCATGCTGCGCGGTAAACAGCCCGGGCACCAGTCGCAGCAGGTCCTGCGCGGAATTCGTCGGCCGCAGCAGCTTATCCACGTGGCTGATCGCCGCCAGCGACTGGCCGATGTTCCGGGGATGAGCGATCGTCACTTCTTCCAGGCTGATCGCGCTTGCCGAGAGCGAAACGTTCAGCACGGGCGTTTCATTTTCAGCGACAGCGGAAACCACTTTTGTTTCGTACCCCAAACGGAAATAACGCAGCACAACTTCATCTGCCTGCACCTCCGGGATGCAGTAATGCCCGAGGGCATCCGTAAAAATCGCGATGTTCGTGCCTTTGACGGTAACGATCACGTCTGCCAGCGCTTCGTGCGTGAGCGAATCCGTGACGCGCCCGCTGATCACCGTTCCCCGCAAAGGAATCCCCGTAAGCAGGAACAGCAATGCCGCAAGGAGGACTTTGGTAAAAACGACCATGGCTGTAGAATTACTGCCGGAATGAAAGTGTGTAACGGAAACATATACGGCATCACCGAAAAGACGGATTGGCGATTTCAAAAAAAACAGGTGTAAAACACCTGTAGCGACGCGATGCCTCGCGTCGCCCTCGCGTCGCCCCTCGCGGCACCCCAATCAAATTCAACCATCCCATCAGGGAAAAAACGCCCGTTCGATCGTCCAGTACAGCGCGATGGCGGCAATACAGATCGAAATGGGCGTCACCACGCGTTTTTTATACCAGGGCTTTTGTGAAAACCATATCCCTGCCAGCAGCCACATGCCCACGATCACCGCGATCTGTCCCGCTTCCACGCCGAGGTTGAACGTCACCAGCGCGGTGGCATATTTTCCCGGGGGAAGTCCCAGCTCCGTCAGCACGCCGGCGAATCCCATGCCGTGGATCAGCCCGAACATGAAAATGATGATGATGCGCGACGGTTTCAGCTTGTCGGTAAGCACGTTCTCCATTGCCACGAAAAAAATGGAAAGCGCGATGGCCGGCTCCACGATGTTCGGCGGCGGCGAGATCCAGCCGTACATGGCCAGCCCGAGCGTGATGGAATGCGCGACCGTAAACGCCGTGGCCTGCCACAGGACCGCTTTCAGCTTCGGGTTGAGCAGGTAAAGGCAAACCACGAAAAGAATATGGTCGAGCCCTTTCGGAAGAATGTGTTCGAAGCCGAGCCTGAAATAAATAAACCCGACTTCCGACCCGGAAAGCCCGCTCAGCTCATCGCCGGTGTGCCCATGCGCGGGCAAACAAACGAAGCTTGCCGATACCAGTAAAGTCAGCCAGCGGAAGGGAACTTTCATAGCTTCGATTGGGGGAATTCAAAGATTCAAACGTCCCGGGTACCCGGGACTATTCAAAGATTCAAAATTGGAAAATTAGCAGTCAATCTTTTGATCTTTGAATTTTTAGTTTGCTGCAAGATAAGGTTGCGCTTCTTTTTTTAGTTCGGGATCGAGAAAAGGGTTCATCGCAAACGCTTCGCGGATGAGCCGGATGCCCGTTTCTTTGTGCCCGTATTTTATTTTGATCAGGCCTGCGCGGCAGAGCAATTGCGGGTTGCGCGAGTGCGTGCGCATGGCCGTTCCGATCAGCGCGGAAGCAAGGACATATTCACCGCGCCTGTAGCGCACCCACGCAAGCGTTTCCGCCACGTCGATGTTTCCCGGGCGGCGGCGGTATTCCGTCAGCGCGTGCTGCAGCGCCTTGTCATTTTCGCCCGTTTTGAGATACGCATAAGCCAGCTCGCGGTCGGCATAATGCCCGTGGCCTTTGATGCTTTCCACGTCTTCGCCCGCGCCGAGCAGTTCGATGGTTTCTTTCGCAGACTGGTCCGCTTTCTTTTTATCGCCGGCAAGCAGGTAAAGATCGGTCAGCTCGTCGGCGAACGAATACTCGATGATCAGCGTTTTCGCTTTTTCATAGTGAGCGATCGCTGCAGTGTAGTTTCCTTTTGCTTTTTCGATGCGGCCCATCCCGGCGAGCGCGAAGGGATAGTCGGGACGTTCCTGCAACGCGATCGCGTAGTGCATCTCCGCGCTGTCGAGGCTGCCGGTGCTTTCGTAAAGGTGCGCCAGCACCATGCGCGACCATTCGGTCTGCTCGAGGCCCGGGTAGCCGGAAGATACGGCCAGCTTCATCGCCCCGATCGCGCCGCTCATGTCGCCGTGAATTTCCCGCAGGTACGAAACGCGCGAGTAAGAACGGATGTCCGGCCGGATGGAAATCATTTTATCCGCCATCGCAACCGCCTGTTCGTAATTGCCGAGCTCTACGTACGCGTCGCAGAGCAGGCCGTAGATGAATGCATTGTGCGGATTGATGCTCCGGGCTTTTTCAGCGACCACGAGCGCATCGGAGAAATGGTGCTGCGAAAGAAGAACGGTGGCCTTACAGCAGAGCGTTTCGAAATTCACCGTGTCTGTTGCGAGGATCTTATCCGTCATTTCCAGCGCGGCTTTGTCGTAAAACGCATGATCGCCGGTGATGCGGCCCTCCTGGATATAGGCCTGCGCAAGCTGCAGCATCGCCTTGCCGTCTTCCGGGTTCGTCTCCAGCTGTGCAAGCAGGCCTTCGATCGCTGCTTTCGTATTCAGCCATTCCGCCGATAGGACAAGCGTGCCGCTGCGTTCGCGGAATGCAGGACGGTCGCCCGTTTCTGCCTGCGGCTCTTTCGCAAATGCGAGAATGACGAGAAAGAATGCGACCGTGCCGGTCACAAGTGTCGTGTACCAAACCTTTCCGGACTTTTTCATGATAAAAAATTTGAGAGAACCGGGAATGGTGGCAGATGTTTTCATCCGGCACCATTCCCGGCATGAACTTATTTTTTCGCAACGCTTACTTTCATGGACTGAACAACGTATCCGTCGCTGCTCAGTGCAGCGATGTACACGCCCGCCGCATGACCTTCCACGTTCCACTTCGTTTCATACGTTCCTTCCTGCACGAACTGGTTGCCGATGAGCGTCGCGACTTTTTTGCCGCCGAGGTCAAAGATCTCCAGTGATACGCGTGAAGGCGTGGAGATCGTGTACCTGAACGTCGTCTGGTCCACAGCCGGGTTCGGGTAGTTCTGTCCCATCACCATGCCGGGCGCGCCGATGCTCATCCCGAAATCGTGGATGCCGGTGATGAGCGTCGTCTGCCCGCAGCGACCGAAGCCGCTCCAAGGCGCCTGTACATACGGGAACGTCGTGCGGAACGTCGTGTCGTTCGCTTCCACGCCGGTCGTGTAGCCGAGCACGTCGAGCAGGTCCTGTGTGACAGGGTTACCGCTCGTGAAATCATCGTACCAGAGACCGATCGCAGCAAGCGCAACGCCGGACACGGCCTGGAGCTCGATGCGTGTCACGTCGTCTTCGAGGCGGCGGCCGTTCGGGAATCCGTCCATGTTCGGGATCCACTCGAGGTTCGCGCTCGTGTTGTACGGCGCGGCGGTGAGGCCGAGCACGCAGGCGTGGATGAGGCCAAGCGTGCTGAACTCGGGATGGTTGCGCGGTGTAACCGGCACGGCCATGTTCAGGCGGAGCATGTCGCCGAACGTGGGCAGGAAATTATTGATGAACGGTTTTCCGTTTGCAAGCGGGTTGCCGTTCTTTCCTGTCGCGAGATGGTACGGCGCAAGGTTCGGAACTCCCGTGTGGAAGATCGGGAGCAGGTCGACAGAACGCGGCGCGTTGGGACGAAGGAGATAATTGCCGAACAGGTTCGTGTCGAGCGCGGTGCCTGCGCCGGCGTTCGTCGCGCGGAGCGGGTAGAGGCCGTCCTGGCCGTTGCCGAAGTCGAACGACTGCAGCGAGTTGCGCTGGATGCGCAGGTTGGCGAGCGCGGGAACAGCATTGCCGTAAAGCGATGCGTCCATGTACAGGCCCAGCTCCGGGTTGCAGAAATAATTATCCATCGCCGGATCTTCGTTGTACGGTGTGAGTGAGTTCCAGCGGTCTTTGTCGCCGATGGGAATCACCGCTTCGTTCGTAAGCGGCATGCCGATGCGCGACACCTGGATCCACGAGCCGGAGTACGATTCTGTCCCGTTGCCGTTGAGCGTGCGGATCTGCTGGCGGCTGGCCGAAGCCCACACGCCGATGATGTAGTCGCTGTCGAGAATGCTCGTCGCCATGGAAACGGGGTTGCCGTTCTTCTGCAGCGTAGCGATGGGAATTTTCAGCGCGATGCAATGCGTGTTCTTGCATGCAACGCCGTCTTCCGGCGCGTTCACGCCTGTGCCGCCCGCGCGCGTCTGGCCCACGTCGAAAATGCCGCCGAGGTCCACGAAGAACGGATCGTCTGCAGGTCCGCAGTAAACCGTTTCGCCGCCGCCGCCGGTTGCGCTCGTGATCGCAGCGTTCATCAGCGCGTCATAGTTCGCCGCGCCGAGCCCCACTGTCGGGTCGCTGATGGAGCGGGGGCCGATGTTCGGCGGGGGAACAACCCCATTGGTCACGATCGTGGTGAACGGACCGCCGTTGGTGCTCTTCTCCGCGGTGTACATCGTCATCAGGTTCTGCTGGCCGAGACGGATGTTGAAGAACGTGGTCGGGTCCTGGTTCGTTTTCGTGAACGTGAAACGGTACGTGATGTCGTCACCTGCCGTTCCGTCGTTCTCGACATGGATCTCGTAGCGGATGTTCTCGCCGAACGATGCGTAGTTGGGGCCGCCCTGCGGAAGCTCCAGCGGAACATAGTTGGCGATGATCGTCACCGTGTTGGTGTCGTCGGGACTGCGGAACGCGTAGAGGTCGGTGTTGTCGGCCAGCGGGTCATTCGCGATGAGCGGCGCCTCCCGGTGGCTTGACGCCTCGACCGGCGTTTCCTGCGAATCCCAGAATCCCAGCGCAGCCACCGTAGCAGCCACCGCGGAAATTTTAAGGATTGTTCGGGTTGATATCTTAGTCATGTTCTTTTTTTTAGAAGTGATTTATCTAATCTGTGTAATCAGCGAAATCCGCGGCTGGTTATTGCCCGCTGTGGTTTGCGTATCCGCTCCAAGGCGCCTGCACGTATGGGAAGGTGGTCTTGTACGTCGTGTCATTTCCTTCCACGCCGGTCGTGTAACCGAGCACGTCGAGCAGGTCCTGCGTAACGGGGTTGCCGCTCGTGAAATCATCGTACCAGAGACCGATCGCAGCAAGCGCAACGCCGGACACGGCCTGGAGCTCGATGCGTGTCACGTCGTCTTCGAGGCGGCGGCCGTTCGGGAATCCGTCCATGTTCGGGATCCACTCGAGGTTCGCGCTCGTGTTGTACGGCGCGGCGGTGAGGCCGAGCACGCAGGCGTGGATGAGGCCAAGCGTGCTGAACTCGGGATGGTTGCGCGGTGTAACCGGCACGGCCATGTTCAGGCGGAGCATGTCGCCGAACGTGGGCAGGAAATTATTGATGAACGGTTTTCCGTTTGCAAGCGGGTTGCCGTTCTTTCCTGTTGCGAGATGGTACGGCGCAAGGTTCGGAACTCCCGTGTGGAAGATCGGCAGCAGGTCGACGGAGCGCGGCTGGCCCTGGCGGAGCAGGTAGTTGCCGAACAGGTTCGTGTCGAGCGCGGTTCCTGCGCCGCCGTTCGTGGCGCGGATCGGCCAGAGGCCATCCTGTGTATTGCCGAAGTCGAACGACTGCAGCGAATTGCGCTGGATGCGCAGGTTGGCGAACGCGGGAACTGCATTGCCGAACAGCGAAGCATCCATGTACAGCCCGAGCTCCGGGTTGCAGAAGTAGGCTTCCATCGCCGGGTCTTCCGTGTACGGTGTAAGTGAGTTCCAGCGGTCTTTGTCGCCGACGGGAATCACCGCTTCGTTCGTAAGCGGCATGCCGATGCGCGAAACCTGCACCCACGTTCCCGTATCGGAAGGATTGCCGCCGGACATGGAAAGTGTGCGCGTCGCGGGACGGCTTGCCGAAGCCCACACGCCGATCACGTAGTCGCCGTCAAGGATGCTCGTCGCCATGGAAACCGGGTTGCCGTTTTTCTGCAGCGTGGCGATCGGCGCTTTGATGGCGATGCTGTGGATGTTCTTCTTACCCACGCCGTCAGCAGGACCGGCGCCCGCGCGGGTCTGGCCCAGGTCGAAAATGCCGCCGAGGTCCACGAAGAACGGATCGTCTGCAGGTCCGCAGTAGATCATTTCACCGCCGCCGCCCGTTGCTGCGACAACAGCGCTGTTCATGAGCGCATCATAATTCGCCGCGCCGAGCCCCACTGTCGGGTCGCTGATGGAGCGGGGGCCGATGTTCGGGGGAGGAACTGCGCCGTTCATCACGATCGGGGAGAACGGGCCGCCGTTGATGCTCTTCTCCGCCATGTAGGTCGTCTTCAGGTTTTCCTGGCCGAGGCGGATGTTGAAGAACGTGGTCGGGTCTTCATTCACTTTCGTGAACGTGAAACGGTACGTGATGTCGTCGCCGGCCGTTCCGTCGTTCTCGACGTGGATCTCGTAACGGATGTTCTCGCCGAACGATGCGTAGTTGGGGCCGCCCTGCGGAAGCTGCAACGGAACGTAGTTGGCGATGATCGTCACCGTGTTGGTGTCGTCGGGACTGCGGAACGCGTAGAGGTCGGTGTTGTCGGCCAGCGGGTCATTCGCGATGAGCGGCGCCTCCCGGTGGCTTGACGCCTCGACCGGCGTTTCCTGCGAATCCCAGAATCCCAGCGCTGCGGCAGCGACCGCCACAAGGGATATCCTCAGGATTGTAGTAGGTGTTTTTTTCATAAGTGTTGGAATAACTTAAGGTTCCTTCAGATTGCTGTTGCCCAGGTAACGCCTACAATTACGAAAAGGGAAGCAGGTCGGATTTCCCCGGGTGAAAAAAATGACGGTGAACGGAAGAATTTCCCGGTTGTGCGGTCGATCCCGGTCGACGAAAAGGGCTCTCAGTGACTGCCTGAAAAAAAACACAGAGGGTCACAGAGGAGGTTTCACAGAGAAGCAGAGAGAAATTTCTCAGTGTCCCTCTGTGTGAACAGGTAGTGGTCATCCTCTGTGACCCTCTGTGGTTCTTATCAAGCTTTCTCCGGGCAAATTTAACCGCTGCTTAATCGATCGATGAAAAACTTCCCGCGCCTCCCGCCGCTTTGCCCGCAGGCGAGTATAGCAGGAACGAGGCCTTGCCGATGATGTGGCTGGCCGGGACGAATCCCCAGTACCGGGAATCGTTCGAGTTGTAACGGTTGTCGCCGAGCACGAAATAGTAATCCTGGTTAAATGTGTAGGCCGGTGCAAATTTGCCGTCGACAAGAACCGAGTCGTTCCGTTTCTCCAGCTTTTTTCCTTCGTCGATCGTCAGCACCTGTTTGTACAGCGCGATCGTCGAATCGTTGAGCGGGATGCTTTTCCCTTTTGCCGGCACCCACAGCGGGCCGAACTGGTCGGTGTTCCATTTGAAACGCGTGTGCTGCGGGAATAATCCCACGCTGTACTGGTTTTTTTCCGACAGCTCCAGGTGCACGTTCGCTGTTCCCGAAGTTTCCAGCGTTTTCGCCTGCGCGGGTGTAAGAAAAAGCGTGTAGAACAGTCCGCCTGGTTTCGCTGCAATGCCCAAACGTTCCCGCAAAGAATCCGTCGGGGCTGTTTTGAATTCCACGGCATAACGTTGCACAACCAATGCCGGTTGCTCCAGCGCTTTTTCATTCACCAGCACGTTGCCGTCGCGGATCGTGAGCAGGTCGCCGGGCAAGGCAACGCAGCGTTTGATGTAACGTTTCCGCAGGTCGACCGGCAGGTGACTTTCCGACGGGAGGTTGAACACGATCACGTCGTTGCGCGAAACTTCGCTGAAGCCGGGCAGGCGCCGGTAGGGGAGACTGATCCAGTCGAGGTAAATGTTTTTTTCCGTGAACGGCATCGACAGCGGCGTCATCGGTATCCGCGGACCGTACGAAAGCTTGTTGACGATCACGTAATCGCCTTCCTGCAATGTTCCGTTCATCGAGGAGGACGGGATGTAGATCACCTGGAAAAAAAAGCAGCGCACCACCAGCCAGCAGAGGAACACGATGAGCACGAGCCGGAAATACCGCCGCAGGCCGTGCTGCCAGCCGGGGTTTTCCGTGTGTTCTTTTTTAGCTGTAAAAAACGGAAGCTTCAACCGTTTTGTGGGATTAAAAATTGAAAAAAAGCCGGGTGTTGAATGGGTCGCAAAAAAAAATGCTGAATGCGAATTGAAAGTACAACTCCGCATTCAGCATTCAAAATTGAGCATTTTCCGGGTTCAGCCGACGGTGATCTCTTTCCGCTTCGGCGACCCGGGCGTTTTTTTGGCCAGCGTCAGGCGCAGCACACCGTTGTCGTACTTCGCCGTGATGTCTTCCTCGTTGGCATTTTCAGGCAAGGAGAACGAACGGGAGAACGAGCGGCAGCTGAACTCGCGCCGGGTATAATTTTTTTCTTCTTCCTCCTTTTCCGATTTGGTTTCCGCGGAAATGTTGAGGATCCCGTTTTCGAAGTCGATCCTGAAGTCTTCTTTCTTCATGCCGGGGGCGGCGACCTCGATCTCGTAATTTTTCTCGTTCTCGATCACGTTGACCGAAGGCAGCTCGTCATTGCCGCCAAGGAACGGCGTGAAAAAACGATCGGTGTCGAAGAAGTCCGACAACAGCGAGCGCGTCGGGTAGGAGCGCGTCGGAACATGACCATTTCGCTTCATGATTTTCATTGCAGTTGGTTTTAAAAGTTGGACATTCCGGGGCTTCAATTCCAAAATTAATTACCCGGGAAGTCCATTACGGATGAGAGCGGTCACGCGCATTCCTGATTTCAGTCAGGGCGATCACGACCGGCGATGACGGAACTTTAAAATTTTATTCCTGCCCGAGACAGGGGAGAAGAATGGTAAATGTCGTTCCCGAGTTTTCTTCGCTGCTCATCACGATCTTTCCCTGCAGCTTTCCCACGCCGGTTTTCACAATGTACAGCCCGAGGCCGCTTCCCGAAGAAAGCTCCGTCGCGCGGAAGAACATGTCGAACACTTTGTGCTGAAACTTTTCCGGGATGCCGATGCCGTTGTCCGTTACGTCGATCCGCACGCCTTTCGCGTCATCCTCCACCGTTACATGGAGCCTGGAGGGGTGGGCCGGGTTGCGGTATTTGATGGCGTTGGAAAAAAGATTTGCGAGGATGGAATGCAGGAGCCTCCTGTCGGTGCAGTAAATGCGCGTGTTGCGGATATCGACGTGAATATCCACTTCGCTGAAGCCGGGCAGGAACCTGATGCTCGCAAGCGTTTCTTTCACAAGCGCGCTGAAATCGATCGCGGTGGCGTTGATCTCGCCCTGCGAAATTGTCGCCACCGATGTCAGTTCTTTCAGCAGCTCGTCCATTTTCAGCGCGCTGTCGCGGATCAGGTTGAGGTAGCCGGTCATGTTGCCCGGCGCGGCTTCCTGTGCTGCGATGTTCACGAGGCCGAGCATGGAGGTGAGCGGCGCGCGGAGATCGTGGCTGGCTTTGTACGTGAACGTATTCAGCTCTTGCATCTTTTCCTGCAGCTTTTGCTCGGCTTCCCTGCGCTTCGTATTGTCTGTCGCGCAGCCTTCCATCCGGACCAGCTTCCCGTTCGCGTCGAGGATGGGGATCAATTTCACCTCCAGCCAGATGACTTTTTTGTCTTTGCGGATGACGCGGTATTCGATCGTGAATTTTTTTCCGGCCCTGACCAGGTGCTCGTTCGCAGCGATGATCGGCAGGTCGTCAGGATGGATCATCTCCCTCCACAGGTTCGGGTTGGTCGTGAAGTCCTGCGGTGTATAACCGTAAACATCTTCGCAGGAGGAAGAGACCATGTCGAAGCAGTTGTTGACGATGTCATGCGAAAAGTACACTTCCCGCATGTTGGTCACCAGCGAGTTCAGGCGCTCGTGCGCGATCTCGAGCTTGCGCCGGTCCTCCTCCCGGCCGGTAATGTCGCGGATGATGCCGCTGTAGAACCAGCCGTTCGGCGTTTTCCACGTGCCCAGCGAAAATTCCACCGGGAACATGGTGCCGTCCTTCCGCGCAGCCATGAGCCTCGTCGTTTTTTCCGGCTTGAGGCTTCCTTCACCGGTACCGACCTGCGCGATCACCCGGTTAAATGAGAACCTGCTGGTCTCCGGGAGCAGAACTTCCGTCGCCTCGTTCAGGAGCTCCGTTTTGCTGTAGCCGAACAGCTCCTGGGCATAATCGTTGACGTAAATGATCCTGCCTTTGTTGTCGACCAGCACCACGGCATCCTGCGCCGACTGGAGAACGGAATGGAACTTCTGTTCGGAAACGTTCAGCTCTTCCTGCATCCGCTTGCGTTCACCCAGGTCCACCTGCACGCCGATCGAGCCGGTCACGTTCCCGTCGGCGTCCGTCAACGGGAAGCCGCTGACACCGAACAGGTGCGTCTCGCCGCTTTTCGTCATCAGCGGCATTTCATATTCGTCGCACAGCCCTTGCCTGCGCCGTGCGATCTTTTCCGAAATGAGCGAAGCGTTCTGCGGGCCGAACGTTTTATACGCCACTTTGCCGATCAGCTCCTCGCGCGAATAGCCGAGCTGCCTGCAAAAGGCAGTATTCACATACTGGATCACATCGTCGTTATCGACGCAGATGATCCCTATGCCGAGCGATTCGACAATGCGGTCCTGGGAAACCGGCGCTACCTGGGTTGTTGGGATCATTTTCATTTGGGGGAACAAAATGAAAAGAATTGGGTCAATACAAAGTAAATCCATTCTGCCGGAAACGGGAAACATTTGACGGCGAGAAGATGACACATGTAAGGTTTGACCTGAAAATGTCGGGCCCCGGAAAAGCGGTTAAATTAAAGGCCCTGAGCCATGCCGCGCCGCAAAAAGCCGAATTCCTGCACCGCATGGAAGACTGCCACCGCATGAAGCTTTTTGCCGTTCGTTACGCAGAATGCATCGTTCCTTACTTTTCATTGGATTGCCATTGGCCCGCTGCTTAGATTTGATTTTCCCCCAGTGCAAAACAGTTTAACCCCACAGCGACTTCCCGGCAGGAAGTCGCTTTTTTTATCCCCAACTCCTGACTCTCCCAACTCCTGACCCCCAACTCCTGACTCCCAACTCCTGACTCTCCCAACTCCTGACTCCCAACTCCTCCCTCCCAACTCGAAACTCCCAACTCCTCCCTCCCAACTCCTGACTATCTTTGTGCATGCACAAAGCGGGTTTTGTCAACATCATCGGGAATCCCAATGCCGGGAAAAGCACACTCATGAACGCGCTCGTGGGCGAACGCATCTCCATCATTACGTCCAAAGCGCAGACCACGCGTCACCGCATCATGGGGATCGTGAACGGCGAGGATTTCCAGGTCGTCTATTCCGACACGCCCGGCATCCTCAAGCCCAATTACCGCCTCCAGCAGGGCATGATGCAGTTCGTCAGCACCGCGCTGGCCGATGCGGACATTCTCCTCCTCGTGGTCGATCTTACCGACGATAAGCCGATCGAGGAAGACACGTTCCGGCGGATCCAGCGGGCGAAAGTGCCGATCCTCCTCCTGCTGAACAAAGTCGATCTTGTGATCAACGACCGCATTGCGGAAAAAGAAAAAGAGTGGAAGGAAAAGCTGCCTGCCGCCGAGATCATTCCCGTTTCCGCGCTCACCGGCAAAAACACGGAGCTTATTTTTCCCCGCATCATTTCATTGCTCCCCGAACATCCCGCATATTACCCGAAAGACGAGCTCACGGACAAGCCCGAACGTTTTTTCATCGCCGAGATCATCCGCGAAAAAGTGCTGCGCAACTTCCAGCAGGAAATTCCCTATTCCGTCGAGATCGTCGTCGAAGATTTCAAAGAAAGCGAAGTGCTCGTAAAGATCCGCGCCAACATCTTCGTCGCCCGCGAATCGCAGAAAGGCATCCTCCTCGGCCACCAGGGCAAAGCCATCAAAAAACTCGGCACCGACGCCCGCCTCGACATCGAAAAATTCCTGCAGAAAAAAGTCTTCCTCGAATTGTTCGTGAAGGTCGACAAGGACTGGCGCGACAGCGAACGGCAGCTGAAGCGGTACGGGTATATGTAAACCGTTGTCCGGGGTTGTCGGTTGTCCGGGTTGTCGGTTGTCGGTTGTCAGGGTTGTCGGTTTCGGTTGCACAATTGGAACAAAGCTGCACCGACAACTGACAACCGAAGCGGCAAAGCCGCGACCGACAACCGACAACCCCGGACAACCTTTGACAACCGCCAACCCCCAACCTTTTCAGTACCTTTGCCCCTATGCCAGATTTGATTGCAATCGTCGGACGTCCCAACGTCGGGAAATCAACGCTATTTAACCGCCTTGTGGGTAAGCGGCAGGCCATCGTGGATGCGGTATCGGGAGTGACGCGGGACCGGCATTACGGGCATGCGGAGTGGACCGGCCGGAAATTTTCCGTGGTCGATACGGGCGGATACTCGGAAGGTTCGGAAGATGTGTTCGAGGAAGAGATCCGCCGCCAGGTGCGCATTGCCATCGAAGAAGCGACCATGCTGCTGTTCGTCGTGGATGCGATGGAAGGCATTACCCCGCTCGACCAGGAAGTGGCGTCCATCCTCCGCAAAAGCAAAAAGAAGATCATCCTCGTCGCGAATAAGGTCGATACGGGCGATAAAACCCACTTCGCCGCCGAATTCTACAAGCTCGGCCTCGGCGACCCGTTCCCTGTTTCCGCGAGCAACGGCGCAGGAACAGGCGAGCTGCTCGATGAAGTCGTGCAGCACCTCAACCCGGAGGTCGAAGAGGATAAAGCCGACATTCCACGGATTGCCATCGTCGGTCGTCCCAACGCAGGCAAGTCATCGCTGGTCAACGCGCTGATCGGGGAGGAGAAGCTCATCGTGACCGACATCGCCGGCACCACGCGCGATTCGATCGACACGCGTTTTAACGGTTTCGGCTTCGACGTGATGCTGATCGATACGGCGGGGCTGCGCAAAAAAACGAAGGTGCACGAGGACCTCGAATTTTATTCCGTGATGCGCACCATCCGCGCGATCGAAGATTCGGACGTTTGCCTTGTCGTGGTGGACGCGACGGAAGGTTTTGAAGGGCAGGACATGAATATTTTTCACCTCGCCGTCAATAACAAAAAAGGGATCGTCATTCTCGTCAACAAGTGGGACCTCGTGGAAGGTAAAACGCACAAGTCCACGAAGGAGTTCGAAGAAAAAATACTCGAGAAGATCCGCCCGTTCAAAGACGTTCCCATCCTGTTCACGTCGGCCATTACGAAACAGCGCGTGCTGAAATCGCTCGAGCTGGCGATGAAAGTGTACGAGAACCGCAAGCGCCGCATTTCCACTTCGCAGCTCAACGAGGTGCTGCTCCCGCTCATCGAGATCACGCCGCCGCCCGCCGTCAAAGCCAGCTACGTCAAGATCAAATACGCCACGCAGCTGCCCACTAAAACGCCCGTGTTCGCATTCTTCTGCAACCACCCGCAATACGTGGCCGATTCCTACAAGCGTTTCCTGGAGAACAAGATCCGCGAGAATTTCGATTTCACCGGCGTGCCCATCGTGATCGTCACCCGGAAAAAGTAGCCGGCCATGCGACAGGTTGCCGTTTCCATCGTGCTGTTGTTCTCCTGCCTGCTTTGCTTTTGCGGGAAGGAAAAAAAAGCGGTTGCCGCTCCTGCTGCAGCTGTGGAAACGGATCCGCCCGAAACCGCGACCGATTCCATCCTGAAATTCTGGCTCGGCAAACAATCCGTCAACAGCGACAGCCCGTTCCCGAACACGCTCTGGTTCTGGACGAACTGGCAGGAGCTCGATTCCATCGACCAGCAGAAGACATTGCTCCGCACCGCCATCCCGCAAACCCGCGCAGACAAGATCTGCGACCAGCACCTCTTCGACAAAAAATGGGATTCGCATCCCGTGGCCGGCTGGCTGCGTTCCGGGGCTTTCCAGCGCAGGCGCGACGCGTGGCCCTGCTACTGGGCGATCATTCCCGCCGCGCCGGTCGATTCGTTTGCGCCCCCGAACCAGCTCGTGCAGGTGGTGCTGGAAGACAGCGCGCTGGTGGTTGTTTTCCGCCCGGAAGAAAAAGACGCGTTCCAGGTGTTCGACATGCAGGGGAAGATCCTGCTGCTGCCGGAAGCAGAAAAAAACAGGAGCCGCATCGCGATGATCTTCCTGCAATCGGAAAATTCTTCAGCAGGAATTTTCCGCTCGTTCTACCTCTGCAACGAAAAGATGATCCGCTCCTGGCACCACGGCGTTCCCGGCGTGCAGGACAAAGTGGCGATGGACATCAATTACATGATGCTGCTCTACGCCTGGCAGGAAGCGCACCGCGAAAAATCCGTTCTCCCCGGCCAGCCCGAAGCGCCGCTTTACTGGACCGGCAACCCGCGAAAGATGAGCATCGCCCAGCTGATCGGCTCGACCAGGCGCACGGCACAACGTGAAAAAGAAGATTTATTTTACTACACGAAAACGTCCATCGATCACATCCGCCAGAGCTGGCGCCTGCAGCTGCATCCCATGGAACGGTATCCCTCGCGCGGAGCACGATGATGTGCTGAAATGCCGATGTGCCGAAATGCCGATGCGCACAGACTTCCCGCAAAGGTTTTAGGACTTAGAAAGCCCCTAAGACCTAACACCTAAGTCCTAATACCTCCATCGGCACATCGGCATTTCGGCACATCGGCACATTTTTTTCACCCTACCTTCCCGCCGTTCTCCACCGGGCGTTCCGGCTGCAGCAGGATCACTTCACCTTCCTTCCCGTAAATGCCCAGCACGAGCACTTCCGAAATGAACGGGCCTACCTGCCGCGGCGGAAAATTGACGACGGCGATCACCTGCCGGTCGAGCAGCTGCTCTTTGGAATAAAGCGCGGTGAGCTGGGCGGAAGAGCGTTTCACGCCGAGCGCGCCGAAATCGATCCAGAGCTTCCAGGCGGGCTTGCGGGCTTCGGGGAAGTCCTCTACGCCGGTTACCGTTCCGGCGCGGATGTCGAGCTGTTCGAAGTCGTGAAATGTTGCCATGGGTGGAAATTACGAATACAAATTTAAGATCGGTTTTCATTTTCAAACCAGCCGAAAGTGCCTCCTTCTAAAAAGTACGATTCGGCAATGTAATTTTCACGGATGTGTTTCGCCGCTTTTTCAGAACGTCCGCCACCTTTACCGCAAACGGTAACGATTATTTTTTGCAGGTCAAGATCGATAGAGCCGGATTCGATTCGTTCAAGGGGAAGATGGATTGCGTAAGGAATGTGTTTTTCATTGTACTCTGCTTCGCTTCGCACGTCGATCACAATGATTCCCCTGTTGCTTTCACGCAACCGCCTGAGTCCGGCAAGGTCTATTGATGTTTCCTTTTCCATGCGTGTTTTGAATTCGCCCGGAAATCCAGTCGGTGAGTTTCGGCGATGTCGTCCTGCATCGCATCCGTTTTTCAATGATTAACGATGAAATGACGGTGAGCACACCGATTACAATAATCGAAGCGTTTATGCCGAAAGCATCGGCGATCAGCCCGGTAAGGATTGCGCCAATGGCATAACCCAGGTCCCGCCATAAGCGGAAAACACCGATGCTCTTTGCCCGGTCATGCGGATGCGTATTTTCCGCGACCGTTGCCAGGAACGTAGGATAAACCATTGCCGTGCCCCATCCGAGTATCGATGAAAGGATAATGAAATGTGCCAGCGAACCGGCAAATACAAAAAGCAGCAATGCAATTCCCTGCAAAAGCATTCCCCAGAACAACATGCTTTTCTTGCAGAAATGATCGGACATTTTCCCGGTAACCAGCTGGCCGATTCCCCAGACGGCCGGGTAAATGGCGGTAACAATCCCGATCTCGCCAAGGGAGAAATCTTTCTGCGCTAAAAGGATCGGGAACAATCCCCAGGCCATTCCGTCGTTCAGGTTGTTGATCAAACCTGCCTGTGTAACGGAGCCAAGATTTTTATCGAACAATGTGGTATCCCAGAAAATGTTTTTCAGCCTGGGGATGTTGTTGCTGCTTGCTTCTTTGGCAACATGATGGCGTGTGTCGCGAATGAAAAGCCACGAGGTGATAAGCCCGGCAAATGATAATGCAACGCCAATGTAAAATGGATATGGCCTTAAGCCGTATTCACCGGCAACCCATCCTGTAAGAAATGCAACCAGCGCAACGGCAACGTATCCCGCAAATTCATTAAGACCCATTGCAAGGCCCCTGTTTTTCTCTCCCACCAGGTCGATTTTCATTACGACGGTGCTTGACCAGGTTAATCCCTGGTTGATTCCCAGGAGAATATTGGCGGCAATGATCCAGTTCCAGCTATCGGCCGTCATCAGGATGAAAGGGACAGGTATTGCGAATAACCAGCCAACAGTCAAAAGGTTTTTTCTTCCGAACCTGTTTGCCAGCGCCCCGGTAAAATAATTGGTAAGCGCTTTTACAATGCCGAAGACAATTATGAATGACAGTATGGCTGTTTTTGCGGCAATGTGAAATTCCGCCTCTGCAATTTGAGGAAGTATGGAACGTTCCAGGCCGATCATGCCTCCCACGAAAGCATTGACGATGATCAGCAGGATGAACTGCCCCAGGTTTTCTTTTAAGCCAAGTTTGATCTGGTCCATTTCAGTTTTCTATCTATCCAGGCGCTATTTCCAAAAACATTCTCATACTACTTTTCCATCGGGTAACCCTTGTCGATCCAGTCCACTTTCAGGTTATGCGGCAGGTTGAGCAATTTGTGATTGGTAAATTTCATTTCATTCAGCAGTTCGAATGATGGCCGGATGTTCGGGCAATGCTCGAAGGGACAGCATCCGCAGAAGATGACAATTGCTGTGTCCCTGCTGAGCCCGCTCAGCGCCGATTTCAACCTGTCGAGATTTTCTTTTTCCTGTGCAGGCCCCATTTCAATCGTGCCTTTTATGTCGCCGCCGGGGCCAACGCTGTAAATGATGGGCTTTTGTGCCGACGGATCATTGATGGTTTTAGCAAGGTCTGCCGGTTCCATCAATTGTTCTTTTGTCCAGGGTTCTTTTCCATTTCCGGCAGAATTGTTTTTGAAAGAAAATGCCGGCAGGGCCATTATGAGAATGGCCAGGAAGATGATTTTTGTTTTCATATCGTGTGTGTTAGTGATCGGACATGTTTCAAAAATGCGTTCAGATCCGTGTTTAATCCTGTTCCTGCTGTTTGAGTTTCCATTCCACGTATCCGTCTTCCATGCGAATGGCTCTGAATTTTTTTGACTGGAGAAATTTAACCGCATCTGCGGCCATTACACACAACGGGCCCCGGCAATAAGCAACGATGGTCTTTCCTTTGGGTAATTCGTTGATGCGTTTCTTCAACTGGGCGAGCGGGACCGACAAGGCATTTTTGATGTGCCCGGATTCATATTCATCTGCCGGGCGTACATCGATCAGGAATATTTTTTCCTTTTTGGACCGGGCAAGCAGGTCATCGAGGGTGATGGATTCCAGTATGTTTTTATCGGTCTTAAAATCGTTAATGAGGCGTTCGATCCCGGCAATTTTGCGAAAGCCCAGCTCTTTTACTGCCATTACCAGCCTCAGCACACTGTCATCGGAAATGCTGTAAATGATAAAATTGCCGTTGCGCTGCGCTTCTACCAGTTTGGCCGATTTTAAAACCTGCAGGTGCTGCGAGGTGCTGGCTACGGACATGGAAATTTCCCGGGAAAGCTCCTCTACGCTGTATTTCTTTTGGGAAAGAACATCGATCAGTTCCATCCTTTTTGGATTCGAGATTGCGTGGGTCACCCGTGAAAGTTCCTGGTAAACCTGTTCTTTTAATGAAGCTGCTGCCATTGCCGGATAGTTGATCCCGGGCAAATATAGCATCTATTCAACTATTCAACAAAATAGTTGAATAATTTTTGCCGCGCCGGAACAAGGAATTTAATCGTTGATGGTCTTCTTTCCGTGGTTTAGTCGCGAGCCCCGGAGCCGCAGCATGCGCATCCGCTGCGACGGGCATAAATTCGTTATCCCCGGAACCTCGGGATGATTCGCAGTGCTGCTTGCTTTAAAATATTCTGTCTATCAGCAAGTTGTGGAATTAATGAAACCATATTTTGCCTGCGACCGTAAGTTGCTTAAATTGGTTAACCTAATATCCTCCAATCCACATGAGAAAACTGCTACTTACCCTGCTGAGCTGCGCATTTTATTTCGCTGTTTCGGCACAATGTTCCGTCCGCGAAGTTCCCCTCGCGCAACGCGCTTCCTCCGCCGAGCTTATCGTCGAAGGCCGCGTGACCGCCAGGAATTCATACTGGGACGCCAGCCAGTCGATGATCTACACCGCGAGCACGATCGAGGTGTACAAAATATTCAAGGGATCGCTGTCCTCTACATCGATCGAGATCCTGACGCAGGGCGGCACGGTCGGGATGAACCGGATCGTGGTCGAGCCCTCGCTGGAGCTGGCCGTCGGCGATGTCGGCGTGTTTACCTGTGAAAGCGTGTCGCGCATCCAGGTGGCTTTTGCCAATACCTCGACCGTTCCGCAATACGAAGCCTATGCATCCCTGCAGGGCTTTGTGCGTTACGACGAAGTGGAGCAAAAAGCGTCGGACGTTTTCCGCACGTATGAAAACATCGAAACGGAAGTTTACGACGTCGTTCTTTCGCCGGCGCTCCGCAGCTACCAGGTCGTGCAGCCGTACGACTTCCACAGCGCACAGCGCGCGATCGATCCGAACCAGAGCACAGCGTCGATCACCAGCTTCACGCCCACGACGGTAACAGCCGGAACCGGCACCACCATTACGATCACCGGGAGCAGTTTCGGCGCAACACAAGGCAGCGGCACTGTGCGTTTCAGAAATGCAGATGACGGCGGCGCCACGTTCATTACCCCGCTTCCCTCGCAGTACATTTCCTGGTCGAGCACGCAGATCGTCGTGGAAGTTCCCCAGAATGCCGGTACAGGCGTGATCCAGGTGGTGCAGGGGCAAACCTTCACCAGCTCGCAGACACTTACCGTCAGCTACGCACACCTCAACGTGGATTTCGACCCGGGCTCCGGCACGATCGCGTACGGTACCGACCATATCAACGACAACGGCTCCGGCGGTTATACCTGGCGCATGAACACCGCTTTTGACGCCGATGCTGCGGCCAAAGCTTCTTTCCTGCGTGCGTTCGACACGTGGCGCTGCAACACCAGCGTGAACTGGACGATCGGCGCAACGACCTCCATCAACGACGCGGTGAGCGACGGCACGAACATCATCTGCTTCGACAACACCGCCCCGCTTTCTGCCGGCATTCTCGGTGTGTGCTACAGCTACTGGTCAGGCTGCGCTTCCGGCCCGACGATCGTCTGGTACGTGAACGAGCTCGATATTATTTTCGACGACGGCAGCAACATCGCCCCGCTCACGTGGGAATACGGTCCCGCAGCCCCGAGCGGCAGCGAATACGATTTTGAAACGGTCGCCGTGCACGAGCTTGGCCACGGCCACCAGCTCGGCCACGTCATCAGCCCGGGCGCGATCATGCATTACGCCATTTCAAACGGAACATCAAACCGCTCGCTGGGCGTGGACGATCTTGCCGGCGGAAATTTCGTGCAGGCCAAAAGCGTCGTCGCCAACGTCTGCGGTCCCGGCGCGATGACGAACCATTCCTGCGCTGTCGCTCCTGTCGCGGCGTTCAGCGGGTCGCCGACAACCGTCTGCGAAGGCGGCTCCGTGACCTTCACCGACCTGAGCACGAACACGCCCACCTCCTGGTCGTGGACGTTTACCGGCGGAACACCTTCTTCCTCCACATCGCAAAACCCGGCTATCACGTATAACACAGCCGGAACCTACGCGGTTTCCCTGACAGCGACCAACGCTGCCGGCAGCGATGTGGAAACGATCAACGGCTACATCACGGTGAACGTCTGCGGATCGCCGCCGGTAGCTGCGTTCAGCGGTTCTCCCACGGAAGTCTGCGAAGGCGCATCCGTTACCTTCACCGACCAGAGCACGAACACGCCCACTTCCTGGTCGTGGACGTTCACCGGCGGAACACCCTCTTCCTCTACATCGCAGAACCCGGTCATCACGTACAACACAGCCGGAACCTACGCGGTTTCCCTGACGGCCACGAACGCGTTCGGCAACGATGCGGAAACGATCAACGGTTACATCACCGTCTTCGACATGCCTTCGGCAAGCGCAAGCGTGACCAATACGACCTGCAACGGCGGAAGCGATGGCGCGATCGATGTCACCGTTTCCGGTGGAACTCCTGCTTTCTCCTATTCGTGGAACCCCTCCGGGCAAACCACGGAGGACCGGACGAACGTCAGCGCGGGTACGTATTCCATCACCGTCACCGACGCGAACGGATGCGTCACGCTGAACTCCTTCGTAGTCGGTCAGCCCACCGCGCTCACGGCGACGATGTCGAAGACCGACGCCACCTGCGCCAACAATGACGGCACAGCCACGGCAACGCCATCCGGCGGAACAGGGCCGTACACCTACAGCTGGGCGCCCGGAGGACAGACCACGCAGACCGCCACGGGACTTTCTGCAGGCACGTACACCTGCACCGTAACGGATGCGGCCGGCTGCACCACCAACGACAACATCACCGTGAACCAAGGTTCATGCGGGCCGACACAGCTCACGCCGGCTTCCTGCGGTATTACGCTTACTGCATTTAACCAGCCGTTCTATTGCATAGCTGTTCCGGGCGCCACCAACTATCAGTATGAATTCCGCCAGGGAACAACGGTGATTGCAACCTACACGCGCGGCAATTACCTCACGAATTGTGTCCTTACCAACGTCAGCGGCCCTATTCAATACGCCCAAACCTATACCGTTTATGTCCGGGCGTTTGTCAACAGCGTATGGTCCGGCTTCGGAGCGGGATGCAACATTACCACCCCGGCGTTCCCGCTTACACAACTTACCAATGGTTCCTGCGGCATTACACTTACTGCCATGACCAACCCGGTTTACTGCATTGCTGTCACAGGCGCGCAGAACTACCAGTGGCGCTTTATGCAGGGAACCACGGTAGTTGCCACCTACACGCGGGGCAACTGGCTGACCGATTGCAGGCTGTCGAACGTAAGCGGGGTTACATACGGAGAGACTTATGAAGTGACTGTCCGCGCGCAGGTAGGCGGCGTTTGGGGCACTTACGGCTCTGCGTGCAACGTCACCACGCCTGCTTTCCCGACTACCGAAGTAAGTTCGGCATACTGCGGAGTGACGCTGGGGAACATTCATGCGGGGCTGACCTGCAACCCGGTGGTGGGTGCGACAAACTACCAGTGGAGGGCCGAGAATGCGGCGCTCGGCTACAGCTCAACCGTAAACCGCGGCAACAACCAGACGAATTGGCGGATGTCCTGGTACCCGGGTATCCAGGCCAACACGACTTACACGGTAACCGTACGGGCATTGGTAGGCGGCGTATGGGGCCCATTCGGCAACGCATGCACGGTCAATACCGGCGCTAACGCACGCTTCGGCGACCCGGATCAACCGGAGGAGGAACTTGTTGAGCAGCCGGTGTTCTCGATGAACGTTTACCCGAACCCGGGCAACGGAGAAAATATTTTCATCGAGCTTTCCGGTGTTGCGGAAAGCGCATCCGACGTCACGATCGAGCTGTACGATTCTTACGGGAAGCTCGTGTACACCGAAGCCCGCGTTTACGACAACGGTGAAACGGTGATGATACAGCCCGGTGAGCTGGCCGACGGATTCTACATCCTGCGGGTAGTGCTCAATGACCAGGTGCTTTCGAAAAAAGTGATCGTCTCGGATAAGTAGTTCCATTCGCCATAAAAAAGAGGCTTCCTGCTCTGCGCGGGAAGCCTCTTGTTTTTATGGCGATCCCGGTTTTCAGTACAGTTTAAAACCTTCGGGGGCGATGTCGTTCAGTCGCCGCACCACCTCCATCACATCCGGCGGCAGTTCATTTGTTTCTTTTAATCGTTCGAAGGAAATGGAGCGGGAAGAAGGGCCTTTCTTCAGCGTGACGAATGCTTTCATTCCTGTTCTTGCGTCGGCGGTTCCGTAAACGTTTACGTTCTCGAAGTTGATGTTTGCTGCAGCGAGAAAAATGGAATCGGCAATGGGCTTTTCCACCGGCAGGCTTGTCATCACCAGCGAGTCGCGCACCTTGTAACTCGACGTCAACTGGTCTTTCCCCTGTTTCCGCACCAGCTCGCAGGTCGGGAAGCCGCCCCAGAAACGGTTGAGCGTGACGGTCAGCGTGCGGTCGGAAGCGAGCGACCGTTTTCCTTTTGTGGCTTTTTTCCCGGAAGGGCAGGAGAACGCCATTCCCGCGACAACTGCGGCGAAAAGAAAAAGGATGTTGCGCGTGCTCATGAAGTTGAAATTAGCAAAAGCAATTCGAACGAATGAATAAAAAAACGCGCCCCGGAGAGCGCGTTCCTGAATTTTTCAATCTTCAATTTTATTTCAGCCCGAAAGCCTTCTTCACTTCCTTCACCGCGTTGAGCTCTTCCCAGGGGAACAGCTTCACTTTCACTTTCTTCTCGTTCTCCTTGCCCTTGTTGAAGATCTTCACCACTTCCACGCTCGCGCGGCCCATGTGGCCGTATGCTGCAGTTTCAGCGTAGATCGGGGTGCGGAGCCTGAAACGTTTTTCGATGAAGTACGGGCGCATGTCGAATTCCTTCATGCCGCTGATCTTCTTCGCGATCTCTCCGTCGGAGAGCTTCACTTTCGCGGTGCCGTGGGTGTTGACGTAAAGTCCTACGGGTTGCGCAACGCCGATCGCATACGCGACCTGCACGAGCGCTTCGTCGCACACACCTGCAGCCACAAGGTGCTTGGCGATGTGACGTGTTGCGTAAGCCGCGGAACGGTCCACTTTCGAGGGATCTTTGCCGGAGAACGCTCCGCCGCCGTGCGCGCCTTTGCCGCCGTACGTATCCACGATGATCTTGCGGCCGGTGAGGCCCGTGTCGCCGTGCGGTCCGCCGATGACGAACTTGCCCGTGGGGTTGACGTGGTACGTGATCTTGCCGGAGAACAAAGCCTGCACGCGTTTCGGAAGACCTTTCTTCACGCGCGGAACGAGAATGTTGATCACGTCCTTTTCGATCTGTTCCTGCATTTTTTTCTCCGTTGCGAAATCGTCGTGCTGCGTGGAGAGCACGATCGTGTCGATGCGGACAGGAACGTTGTTGTCGTTGTATTCGATCGTCACCTGGCTTTTGGAGTCGGGGCGGAGGTATTTCATTTGTTTGCCTTCGCGGCGGATGGCGGCGAGCTCCTCGAGGAGGCGGTGGGAAAGCTCGAGCGGGAGGGGCATGTAGTTGTCGGTGTCGCGGTTGGCGTAGCCGAACATCATTCCCTGGTCACCGGCGCCCTGTTCTTCCGGCTTGCGGCGTTCCACGCCCTGGTTGATGTCGGGCGATTGTTCGTGTATGGCGGAAAGCACGCCGCAGGAGTTGGCTTCGAACATGTATTCGGCGCGGGTGTAGCCGATCTTGCGGATCACCTCGCGGGCGATGTCCTGGACATCGAGGTACGCCTTGGATTTCACCTCGCCGGCAAGCACGACCTGGCCGGTGGTCACCAGCGTTTCGCAGGCAACTTTGGAAGCGGGGTCGTAAGCAAGGAAATTGTCGATCAGCGCGTCGGAGATCTGGTCGGCCACTTTATCCGGGTGACCTTCGGAAACGGATTCTGAGGTAAAGAGGTAAGACATTTGGAGGTCCTTTTTAAAATGAGTGCGCTAAAGTACCAATTTTCCGACGTTTGGTCATTTTTACAGGAAATCCGCAGGTGCTGAAAATCAAAATTGAAAAACCACGGAGACACGGAGGCACGGAGACTTTCTCCGTGTCTCGTGGTAAACCAACATTTTGGAATTTTTCAAATTGAATTACACTGCAAGTCTATTAAGGAGGCACTACCCCCGGGGTCGTTAATCTGCGGATTTTTGCTTTTCGTGATGTGCAGCTCATAGTTTAGTTGCCGTTTTTTTATAGTTTAGCAAAAAACATCCCCGGAAAATTTGTTTCCTGTAATGTGCAGGTTTTTCATTTTTCAATTTTTCACATCCCTTAATCCCGCTCTTCTCTTTTATGAACAAGATCATGATCACCTGCGGCCTCTGCATGGCTGCGCTTTTTGGCTGCGGCCCCGAAAACACGTCGCCCGAAAACAATACGACGGCCATGCCCGGCTCTTACATTTTCGAAGTGACGGAAGATGCCAGCTTCAGCAAAGACCTTCCCGATCTCCAGTCGTTCGTCTGGGGCTCGTACGGCGACTACTGGATCATGTTCAGCGGGCGGAGAAACGGTTTCCATGGCTTCAATATGTCGGATACCGGCAACGGCAATTTCCCGGTGAAAAAAGCCAATGACCAGATCTTCGTTTACAATACGTCAACGCATACGATCGACAGCGTCGGGATTCCCGTCTACGGCGGAGATACGGCCAACGTTTTTCGTTCCACCAATCTTCCGCATACGCAGCGGGACAATTACCTCTATGCCTGCGGCGGATATGGCGTTGCGAATGCGACCGACAAATTTGCCAGCGTGACGTACGATTATTTTATGAAGATCGATATGCAGAAGCTGGTAGCTGCTGTCCAGGCCCACAGCGCAGATGCCGTGAAGAATGCGATCAAATGGGGGAAAAGCGACCTGGTGAAAAATACCGGCGGGGAATTGTACCTGCTCGACGATAACAATTTCTACCTCTGCGTGGGGCACAGCTTTACCGGGGAATACGGCGACACGACTGCCGTGCAGGTTTACCAGGACAAGGTGAGCGTTTTTTCCGTTGCTGAAACGGGGAACCAGCTTACGCTGAATTCCGTGGCCACCCTGTCGGACAACCTGCCCGACTCGACGACCCAGTTCCGCCGCCGCGACCTGGTCGTTGCCCCGGCAGTCCAGCCCAACGGAACCGACATCGGCATCGCCATCTTCGGCGGTGTGTTCACGTACACGCCCGGCGCGCCGGTCAGCAACAACGGCGTCAATTTCACCCACCCGATCTACATTGCCAATTCCAGCCAGTACAAGATTGAAACCGCGGCCAACCAGTACGCGAATATTTATTCGGCCGCTTTCGTATGCATGTACGATTCCAGCTCCAAACGCATGATGACGACATTTTTCGGCGGCCTCGGCGATAAAACGAACGAGATCGACAGCTCCGCGAACTGGACGAACAAGATCACCACGGCGGAACGGAGCTACCAGAACGGGACCGATGTGACCTTTTTCAATTCCGACAACCCCACATTGCCGGGTTATATCGGCGCTGAAAGTGTTTTTATTCCCAAAGCGGGCGTTCCTTTTTACAATACGACCTTCAACATCCTTAATTACGACCTGCTCCAGCCCGTGCAGGAGGTAGGTTACATTTACGGCGGGATCAGGTCTTCCGATGCCGGCGGCGATTCGACATCATGCTCCAATGTCGTTTACAAAGTGACGTTCAAAAGAATAGTTCCGGTAGCAACTAATTGAGCATATAAAAGTTCCCGGTTAACAAGGGCTGATCGACTCCGATTGGCCCTTGTTCATTTTCCACCAGTAAAGCGTTGTTTCAGTGGGAAATAAGTTGTCCGGGATGCTTGCCGGCTACCGCTTAATCTTCTTACATTTGAATAAGAAATCTCCCTTTACACACTGGTGCGTTTCGGAACGGCAAACTCCGGTCGCATGTAAACCGATGACCATGAAAAGAGATTTTCTTACGTTACTCGCCATTTTATTGTTTTCAGCCATCGGCGTATCGCAGGATGCGCAACAATACGCTGTAAAACAAGGCTTCGTTATCGAGAAGAACCTTACGCAGTGGCCGGCAAACGTCAGCTACATGGCGGACATTTTCGGCGGGCGCGTGTTCTTCGAGAACAACCGTTTCACGTTTGCCCTGCATAGCCTGGCCGATCTCGATAAGGCCCACGAAGACGCGCACCACAACAACACCAGCATGCACGACGCCATCATCCGCGGGCATGCGTATCGCATGAATTTTTCCGGGGCAAATCCCGCACCGCTCATTGAAGGGAATAACGTGCAGGCTGCTTACCGCAATTATTTCCGGGGAAACGATGAATCGCTGTGGGCCGCGAATGTTCCGCTGTATGAAGGTGTGACGTATCATTCGCTCTACGAAGGCATCGACCTGCACGCATACGGAACGGGCAATCACCTGAAATGCGATTACGTCGTTCATCCCGGCGCCGATGCAAACCGGATCCTGGTGACGTATGAAGGCGTGGAAAATATTGAAATAAAAAACGGCAGGCTCGTGCTGACGACATCGCTCGGTGAAGTGATCGAGCAGGAGCCGGTGGCCTGGCAGGTGACCGACGGCGTGAAAAAAGTGGTGAAGTGCGAATTCGATCTGCGTCCCGGGCGGGGCATGTCGCTTCCCGCGATCGGTTTTTATTTTCCCGGCGGATACGATCAGAACGAAGAGCTCATCATCGATCCTGTTCTCGTTGCCGCTACGTATTCCGGCGCGACGATGACGAATTACGGGCATTGCGCCACGTATGACGCGCAGGGAAATATTTATACGGGCGCCATCTCATTCGGGCAAGGTTACCCTGTGACATCCGGCGCTTTCCAGTCTGTATTCGGCGGAAGCATCGACATCGCCATCAGCAAGCTCAACCCGACCGGCTCGGCCCTGCTTTACGCAACGTACATCGGTGGCTCCGACAGCGATTACCCGCACAGCATGGTGGTGAACAGCGCCGGCGAGCTGTTCGTGTACGGGTCGACATACAGCGCCAATTTCCCGGTCACCGCGGGCGCGTTCGACATGACATACAACAATGCGCCGAGCAGCTTCATCTCCGACATCATCGTCGCTCATCTTAACGCCACGGGCACCGCGATGATCGGCTCCACGTACGTCGGCGGAAGCGGGGGCGACGGCAACAACAGCATTTATTTCAATTACGGCGATACGTACCGCGGCGAGATCATCCTCGACGGCGCAGGAAATCCCTACATCGGCAGCTTCACGCAATCGCCGAACTTCCCGGTCACCGCGGGCTGCCACGACAATTCGCTCGGCGGATCACAGGACGGCGTGATCTTCAAAATGGATCCCGCGCTGACGAGCATGACGTGGAGCACGTACCTCGGCGGCTCGGGCGATGACGGCTGTTTCGGGTTGTCGCTGAGCACGACGGGTGAAGTGTACGCGGTCGGCGCAACCACGAGCAACAATTTCCCGGCCATGGGAGGAACTTACCAGGCGACGTACCAGGGCGGCTCGCATGACGGGTTCGTCGTGCTGCTGATGGGGAACGGAACTTTGCTCGGAACCGCAACGTATTTCGGTTCGACAGGCCGCGACGGTATTTTTTTCATCGACACCGATGCGTCAGATAACGTTTACGTGTATGGGCAATCCGATGGAGCGATTCCCACCACTGCCGGTGTGTACAGCAATCCCGGCAGCCCGCAGTTCATCACCAAACTTGATCCCGCGCTGCTCTTCGTGCAGATGTCGACCGTGTTCGGCGACGGCACCACGATGAATACGATCTCGCCGACTGCGTTCATGGTCGATGTGTGCGATCACATCTATGCCGCAGGATGGGGAGCGGTTGCCGGGTATATCGTTACCCCGGGCGCCGTTCAGCCGATGACCGACGGCAACGATTTTTACCTCATCGTGCTCGATCCGAACGCGACGGGATTGCTTTACGCAACGTATTTCGGCGCGAACGGCGGATGGGAGCACGTGGACGGCGGAACGAGCCGCTTCGACCCGAACGGGATCGTGTACGAGGCGATCTGCCAGGGCTCATCGAACATGACGACCACGCCGGGCGCGTACAGTCCCACCAACCAGGTCGGCAGCTACGACGTGGCCGTGTTCAAGATCGATTTCCAGGCTGTCGGTGTAATGGCGCAGGCCACGGCGAGCACGGATACCGTGTGCGTCAACCAGGTCGCGACGTTCGCCAACGGCAGCATGAACGCCACGGATTACATCTGGGATTTCGGTGACGGCTCGCCGCTGGATACGAATGCAAACCCGACGCACGTGTACACGGCTGCCGGGAATTTCACCGTCACACTCATCGCGATCGATTCGCTGAGCTGCAACATCGCCGATACATTTTATTTGCCCATCACTGTTTTGCCGCAGCCGGTCGTCAACCTCGGCAACGACACGACGATCTGCGGTACTGTGAACCAAACGCTGAACGCGACGACCGCGAATTGCACGTACACCTGGAGCACCGGTGCGACATCTGCAACCATCAACGTGACGGCGGCAGGCACGTACTGGGTGGAAGTCGACAACGGTCAATGTACGGCAAGCGATACGATAGAAATTCTTTCTTATTCCCTGCCCGACATCGGCAGCGACACAACGGTCTGCGCGGGCACGGTCGTTACACTCGACGCAGGAAACCCGGGATCGAGCTACCAGTGGAACACCGGCGCGACCACGCAAACCATCAACGTCAGCACCACGGGAATTTACTGGGTCGACGTTTCCTCCGGCAGCTGCAGCTTCCGCGACTCGATCGACCTCACGGTGATCACCGTTCCCCAACCGGACCTCGGAAACGACACGGCGATCTGTCCCGGCAATACGGTGACATTCTCCGTTACCGATCCGAACTCCAGCTACGTGTGGTCGGACGGCAGCACGGACATGAACTTCACCGCCGACACGAGCGGCACGATCTGGGTGACGGCATCGATCGGCTCCTGCATTGCTTCCGACACGGTGACAATGTCTTTCCTTTCGAACGTAACGCTGGGTTCCGACATTTCACTTTGCGACATTTCCGCCGGTGCATTGCTCGACGCTGGAAATCCCGGCTCAACCTACGAATGGAGCACCGGCGCCACCACGCAAACGATCACCGTCAACGAATCCGGCCAATACTGGGTGGAAGTTTTCAATTCTTCCAATTGCCAGCTCACCGATACGATCAACGTGTACGGTGACGTTGCCGGTACAGCGCTGTTCATCCCGAACTGCTTCACGCCGAACAGCGACGGTAAGAATGAATACTTCTGCGCCGAGTCGACCAGCGTCGTCGAGTTCCACATGCAGATCTTCAACCGCTGGGGACAGCTCATCTTCGAGTCGCACGACATCGCGGATTGCTGGGACGGGACGTACAAAGGCGCGCGCGTGCAGGAAGACGTGTACGTGGTGAAAACAAGCTACACGAGCATTTGCACGGAGAAGCAACGGACACAGCGTATTTCGCACGTGGCGGTGCTGCCGGGGAAATGATGTGCAGATGTGCAGATGTGTAGATGTGCAGATGCAAATGTGCAGATGCCGGATGCATCGTGACGTTCGTTAACAAACAAAACATAATCTCGAAACCCCAATCTGCACACCTGCACACCTGCACATCTTTTTCCGACATTTGCGTATGAATTCCAGGGTTTTTGTGTTGGTAATAATCGCCATGTTAACGGCATTGCCTTCGGTGGCGCGGAATAAGGCGCCGAAGTGGACGAAGAAAGCGATGACGACGTCGCCGGAGGGAATTCGTTACAGGATGAAGAAGGAGGGAAAGGGAGAACACGTGAAGATGGGTGATGCGGTGCGGCTGTTTCTTTACGTGTACGATTACAAGACGAAAAAATACGATCGCGTGCTGTCGCCGGGTTCACCGAACGCCGTGAACCCGAAAACAGGGTCTTTCCTCGAGCTTAAAGAAGGAACGGAAAACGATCCTGTTATCCGCTCGCTGAAGATGATGAAAGCGGGAGGCGAAGGTTTCTTCATCGTTCCCCGCGCCGCCGCCGATTCTGCATGCTACTTCATCAGGCTCATGGAGATCATTCCACCTGCGCAGATCATCACGGTTCCGCAAGACACCACGCAAAACGACACCATCAACTTCAAGCTGCCCGATCCAGAACAAAACCGTTTCGGCGACACATTGTTCACCACGATGAAACTGGTGGAAGTCCCGGTCGCGGTGCGCTGCAACGGCATCGTGCCGACCATGCAGGCGGTGAAGTTCCGCATCACGTATTTCGACGACGGCGTGCAGCACAAGGACGTGCTGCTGTTCATGGAATGCCCGGCGGGCTACGGAAAAGATTTTCTCGTCGCGGGCGCATCGTACGTCGTCACCGCAATTCCATTACTGGAAAATCACAAAAACGGGAAAAGCGTGCAGAATTCGTATTCAGCGGAAAAGCTGGTGAACTATTATTGCCTGCGGATAAAAAAGGCGCCGTAATTCTTTACTTTTTACCGCGGGATTAATCCCGCGGTAAAAAGTAAAGAATTATTTTTTTGTAAGCTCCTTGAAAATATCTTCCAGCTTTTTTTCTTCGCGCTGCATCTCGAGCACGGTGAGGCCGTTGTCAACCGCGTAACGGAACAATTCCGGGCGGATGTCCATGTCGGGCTTGGTAACGAGCTGCCAGGTATTCGGCTTTACCTTTTTGAGCGTTTCGACTCCCGGAAGCGCTTTCATCATTTTTTCGTCCGGCTCCTTGTCGAATTCCACGAGGATCAGCATGCGGCGGTTGTCGCCCTGCTGCAGCGTGCTCTTGTCTTTATCGGTAACGATCTTTCCTTTATTGATAATGATCACGCGGTTGCAGAGAATTTCCACTTCCTGCATGATGTGCGTGGAAAGCATGACGGTTTTTTCTCTCCCGACTTTTTTGATCAGCTCGCGGATCTCCGTTAGCTGGTTGGGATCAAGGCCGGTGGTCGGCTCGTCGAGGATGAGCACTTTGGGATCGTGGATAAGCGCCTGCGCAAGCCCGACGCGCTGGCGGTAACCTTTGGAAAGCGCGCCGATCTGCTTGTGCTGTTCCACGCCGAGGCCCGTCACGTCGATCATCTCTTTCACGCGCGCCTCGACGTTCTGCAGCTTGTGCAGCCCCGCGATGAACCCGAGGTATTCCTTCACGTACATGTCGAGGTAAAGCGGGTTGTGCTCGGGCAGGTAGCCCACATTCTTCCGCACTTCCAGCGGCTGCTGCATCACGTCGAAGCCGCTCACCGTAGCGGTGCCGGCCGTCGGGGGAATGAAGCAGGTGAGGATCTTCATCATGGTCGACTTTCCCGCCCCGTTGGGACCGAGGAAACCGACGATCTCGCCCGTCTGCACTTCAAAGGAGACGTTGTCGAGCGCATGCTGCTGCCCGTAAATTTTGGTGATGTAATCAACTTTTATCGACACGTACGTAGAACGTTGGGTACTTCGCGAAAGTACGGAAACAGCGGGTAGAATCTTGTTAATGAGTGTAAAAAGGTATTAGGGCTTAGGTATTAGGGCTTAGGTATTAGGGCTTAGGTATTAGGGCTTAGGTATTAGGGCTTAGGTAATAGAACCAGGCTGATTGAACGTGATGGTATGGCAGGCTATTTTCTTAAACGCAGCCTAAGCCCTGAGTCCTAATACCTGATACCTTTGTAAATATGTCTGTTTTTTCAGGGATCGTCACCAAATCCACCGGCAGCTGGTACACTGTCCGACTCGAAACGGGCGAGCGGATGGAATGCCGCATCAAAGGGCAGTTCCGGATCAAAGGATTGCACACGAAGAACACCAATCCCATCGCGGTGGGCGACCAGGTCGACGTGGAATTCGACCCGGTGGAAGGCGTGGGGATCATCAAGAAGCTGCAGGAACGGAAGAATTACATCATCCGCCGCTCCACCAAACTTTCCAAGCAGACGCACATCATCGCCGCGAACATCGATCATGCATACGTGATGGCCACGCTCGTGCAGCCGCGCACGTCGACGGGCTTCATCGATCGTTTCCTTGTGACGGCGGAAGCGTACGGCATTCCCGCATCGGTGATCTTTAACAAGCGCGACGTGCTCAATGAGGAGGAGACCGAATACGTGGAGGCGTTGATGGGATTGTACGAAGGTCTCGGCTACACGTGCTACTTCATTTCCGTCACCGAAAATGTCGGGCTTGACGCATTGCGTGAAGCGATGAGCGGCAAAGTGAACCTGCTTGCCGGCCATTCCGGCGTGGGGAAAAGCACGCTGCTCAATGCGCTGGAACCCGGGCTGGCATTGAAAACGGGAGAAATTTCCCGCGTGCACAGCAAAGGCATGCACACCACCACATTCGCCGAAATGTTCGAGCTGCCCGGCGGAGGCTGGGTGATCGACACGCCCGGCATCAAAGAATTCGGCATCGTGGACATGGAGAAGAACGAGCTTTCGCATTTCTTCCCGGAAATGCGCGCGCGCTTCGGTGAATGCAAATACCACGGCTGCCTGCACGACAACGAGCCCGGCTGCGCGGTGAAAGAAGCGGTGGACAAAGGACAGATCGCGCTGACGCGGTACGAGTGTTATTTGCAGATTCTGAACGGCGAGGAGCTGGAGAAAGAATACGGATGAAAAGAGACGTGAGACTTGAGACCTGAGACGTGAGACTTGAGAGCTGAGACGTGAGAAGGTTCTCCTTTGTCATTAAATAGTAACCAGGTTTCATGCAACTAAATAATTTTCAATTCCCGGTCTCAAGTCTCATGTCTCAAGTCTCACGTCTTTTTCTATGAGAGCACTTATTCAGCGTGTCACAAAAGCTTCGGTAACGATCAATGGAACGGTGAAAAGTTTCATTGGTAATGGGCTGCTGGTATTCCTCGGCGTGGAAGATGCCGACAATTCCGAAGACGTTCAATGGTTGTCGCAGAAGATCGTGAACCTGCGCGTTTTCAACGATGCGGAAGGCGTGATGAATGTTTCGGTGAAAGAAGCCGGCGGGGAAATTCTCGTGGTGAGCCAGTTCACGCTGCACGCGTCCACGAAAAAAGGGAATCGTCCTTCTTACATCAAAGCGGCGAAACCGGATGTTGCGATCCCTGTCTACGAAATGTTCGTGAAGCAGCTGGAGAACCAGCTCGGCAAGCCGGCAGGAACAGGCGAGTTCGGCGCGGACATGAAAGTGGAATTGCTGAACGACGGCCCGGTGACGATCTGGATCGACACGAAGAATAAAGAATAACCACGGAGACACGGAGAACTCAAACTCCGTGCCTCCGTGTCTCCGTGGTAAAACCATGTGTGCGTCCGTCGCCGTATATTGTCTGAAATTCAAATCCACTTGCAAACACTCGCCATCATCGGAACAGGCATCGCCGGCATGGGCTGCGGGTGGTTCCTGCACAAGGAATACGACCTCACCGTTTACGAGCAGGATAATTACGCCGGCGGGCACACGAACACAATTTCAGTCGATGAGAACGGATCGCCGGTCCATTTCGACACCGGCTTCATGGTCTTCAACCACGTCACATATCCGTACCTCACGAAATTGTTCGCGGAACTTGGCGTGGAGACGAAAAAGACGAGCATGTCTTTCAGCGTGCAGCACGTGCCGTCGGGGCTGGAATATTGCGGGTCGGGGATGAACGGCTTGTTTGCGCAGCGAAAAAATATCTTCAGCCCGCGTTTCGTGCGCATGCTGATGCAGATCAGCCGGTTCAATAAAGAAGCGGTGCAATTCCTGGAGACAGGGAAAGACAGCAACCTCACCATCGAAGAATTCTGCAGGCAGCACCGCCTCGGCGACGATTTCCTTCACCGCTATCTCATTCCCATGAGCGGCGCGGTGTGGTCCACGCCCCCGCAAAAGATGCTCGGTTTCCCGGCATACACGCTTGCGCGCTTTTTTTTCAACCACGGCTTTCTCGGGCTGAACACGCAGCACCAATGGTATACGGTGACCGGCGGCAGCAAAAATTACCGCGACAAGATCATCGCGCCGTACAAGAATAAGTTGCAGCTGAACAACGCGGCAGTCGGTGTGAAGCGCGAAGACGGGAAAGTGAAAGTCTGTTCAGTTGACGGCAAGGAGCACGCGTACGATAAGGTGATCTTCGCCTGCCACGGCGACCAGGCGTTGCGGCTGCTGCAGGATGCTACGGCGGATGAGAAACGTTTGCTTTCCTGTTTTAAGTACCAGCCCAACAAAGCAACGATCCACACCGACGATTCCGTGATGCCGGGAAATAAACGCGTTTGGTCGTCGTGGAATTACCGCATCGTGGAAAAGAACGGAGAAGAAACTCCCACGACGATCTACTGGATGAACAGCCTGCAGGGCGTTTCGGACAAACGGAACTATTACGTCTCCATCAACGACGCCGGCGAAGCCGACCCGGGAAAGATCATCCGCGAGATCGATTATGAGCATCCGCTCTTCGACGTGGCGGCGATGAAGGCGCAGAAGGAATTGCCGAAGCTGAATGAAACCGGCCCGGTGTATTTCTGCGGCAGCTATTTCCGGTATGGTTTTCACGAAGATGCGTTGTTGTCGGCGGTGGAATTGTGCAATCATATTACAAGACGGGATGTACTTTAAAAAAAATAACCACGGAGGCACGGGGACACGGGGAATTTATCCTCCGTGTCCCCGTGCCTCCGTGGTTAACCTTCCGGGATGAAAAGTTTCCTCTACAGGGCGAAAGTGATGCACAACCGGACGGAGCCGAAAAAGCACCGGTTCCATTACAACGTGTTCATGTTCTGCGTGGATCTCGATACG
This sequence comes from uncultured Chryseobacterium sp., assembly GCA_966211705.1. Classification (GTDB taxonomy): domain Bacteria; phylum Bacteroidota; class Bacteroidia; order Palsa-965; family Palsa-965. The sequence goes on along the minus strand of CBIHOC010000006.1, from coordinate 64,066 downwards.
CTGGATGATGATCTCGGGAAGCTTATGTTCGCCGGGAGAAACCGGTTCAACCTCTTCTCGTTTTACGATAAAGACCACGTGCAGCTGCCGGGAATGGATAAAACGCTGGATGTGCGGCAGCAGCTGAACGCATACCTTGCGCAGAACGGCGTTGCTTCGCCGCCCGCGCGCGTGCAACTGGTCACGAATTTCCGGTTGCTCGGTTATGTGTTCAACCCGGTGTCGTTTTATTTCTGCTACGACGAAAGCGGCGCGCCGGTTTGCGCGGTGGCCGAGGTGCAGAACACGTTCCGGGAAATGAAGCTGTATTTCCTCGGGAAGGAATGCTTCGACGGAACGGTTTTCCGCAAGCGCGTGATCAAGTATTTTTATGTTTCCCCGTTCATCGACCACGACGCGGAATTCGATTTCCAGCTCGGGCTTCCCGGTGAGAAGATGAACATTCGCATCGACGATTACAAAGACGACCGCCGGTTCTTCATCAGCACGTTGACAGGAACAAAGAAAACACTCACGAACGGGCGGCTGATCGGTTATTTTTTTCGTTTCCCTTTCATCACGCTGCAGATCATCACGCTCATCCACTGGAACGCGCTGCTGCTGTGGCTGAAGAAGGTCCGTTTCTTTAAGAAGAAAGAGCTCCCGGAATTGCAGCGGGATGTGTTGCCGAAATAATGCGGTGCATATGGGGTTTAAAGAGCAGAGGCATGCATTTTACTATATTTACCCCGGTCAAACTCAGGTCTCCTTATTCACCCAAACACCAAAACACATGAAACAACTTCTACGCATTTTATTGCTTAGCCTGTTCTGCGTTCCGGCAATTTCCCAGACACAGATCCAGGCGCCGCTTCCCGCACATGCTTCGCCCTTCACAGGAAACGTGCGCGGTTACTATTTCACCGCGCCCACCTGCTTCACGATCACGGGCGTAATGGTGCCTACCGAAGCCAGCACCGCCGACCAGAGCATCGCTATCGTGCGGTTCCACAACAACGCCACACCGCCGCTGTTTGCAACCACGACCAACGCGTTCACCACGCTTTTCCTGACGCAGAACAACCCGGCAGGCGGCATCATCCCGGTGAACATCCAGGTGGAGCAGGGCGATGTGATCGGTGTTCTCGGCCAGCGCGGCACCACCAACTCGTATGCGGCAGCCGGTTACGTCAGCAATATCAACGGTTCGCCGATGACGCTGTACCGCCTCGGCATGCAGTTTACGCTCACGACCACTGCGCCCCAGCAGCTCTGGACGGAGAACGGTGGCAGCATCAGCCGTGTTTTCCTGTACTACGATTCGCTGATCACCTACCAGATGTCGTCAACGCCCACCGGCCCGTATAGCGTACAATTATCGAACGGCGCTGATTCCACCTTTACTTCCGTATGGGATTACGGCGACGGCTCACCGCTGGACACGGTGTGGGATCCCGCGCACACGTATGCCGCGGGTGGCGTGTACAGCGTCTGCAGTTACATCACCAATTCCTGCGGCACCGACACGGTCTGCACGACCGTAACCGTTTGCGGCCCGGTACCGACGGGAGGATTTACATCGTCCGTCGCAGGCGCGACAGCGAACTTCACGGATGCATCGACCGACGCCGTTTCCTGGACCTGGGATTTCGGCGACGGCTCACCGGTCGACAACACGCAGAACCCGTCGCATACGTATACCGCAAGCGGAACATATACGGTGTGCCAGGTTGTTGAAAATTTCTGCGGCGACGACGATACCATTTGCTCGACGGTAACGGTTTGCGTTCCTTCCGTAGCGAGTTATACCATCGGCAGCCAGGTGTTCGGCGTCGTTCAGTTTACGGATGCATCGACTGCAACGACCGCATGGGCCTGGGATTTCGGTGACGGCTCACCCGTAGACAATACGCAGAACCCTTCGCACACATACACCGCAAGCGGCACCTACACGGTTTGCCTCATCAGCAGCAGCGCCTGCTCCGCCGATACCATTTGCTCGACGGTAACGATCTGCCTCCCGGCGACAGCAGCATACACGGATTCGGTTACCGGCGGAACGGTAGCGTTCACCGACGCTTCTACGGAAGCGACGAACTGGTCGTGGGATTTCGGCGACGGCTCACCGGTCGACAACACGCAGAACCCGTCACACACGTATGCCACCGGCGGAACGTACAACGTTTGCCTGATCGCATGGAATGCCTGCTCGGCGGATACGATCTGCATGATGGTTACGATCTGCCTGCCGGCTACGGCGAACTACACCTCTTCGGTGACCGGCGGAACGGTTGCGTTTACCGATGGTTCGACAGAAGCCACCGGCTGGGCCTGGGATTTCGGCGACGGCTCACCGGTCGACAATACGCAGAACCCCTCGCACACCTACGCGACCGGCGGCACCTATAACGTTTGTCTCATCGTAACGAATGCGTGCTCTGCGGATACGTTCTGCACGACAGTTACCGTTTGCCTGCCTGTCACGGCGAACTACACCTCTTCCGTTACCGGCGGTACGGTACAGTTTACAGATGCTTCAACGGAAGCGACTTCCTGGTCGTGGGATTTCGGTGACAGCAACACGTCGACACTCGCAAGCCCCTCGCATACGTACGCGACGAACGGTACATACCAGGTTTGCCTCATTGCCATGAACGCCTGCTCATCCGATACGGTGTGTGTGGAAATGACGATCTGCCCGCAAATGCCGGTTGCCGCGTTCTCTGAAACCAGCTCAGGCTTCAACGCCAGCTTTACCAACAGCTCGACCAACGGCGTTTCTTACCTGTGGGATTTCGGCGACAGCCAGACGTCCACAGCCATGAGCCCTTCACACACGTACACGTCCACCGGCGTTTTCAACGTTTGCCTCACGGTATGGAATGCCTGCGGCGATTCGACCGTTACCTGCGACACCGTGCTGATCCAGGTGATCGGTATCGATGCAGCGGTGCAGCAGGCGAACGTCGTGCTCTACCCGAACCCGTTCAGTGGGCAGGCGACGCTCGACGTGCAGTCGGATGTTTACACCGGCGCTTTCATCTTCGAAGCGTATGATGCACGCGGGGCGCTTGTGTCGACACAACAGGGCACGTTCGGCCAGCGGCTGACCGTCGACGGCAGCATGCTCACGCCGGGAGTTTATTTCTATAAGGTCCGGAAAGAAAGCGCTACGCTTAAAACCGGTAAGCTGATCATCAGCGAATAACGTTCGGATAAAAAAAATGCCCCGGTTAAGCTGTTAACCGGGGCATTTTATTTTTCGAAAAAATTACGGATCAATTTCTAACTTAGCTTTACTAACCTGCATGCGCCGGACACTCCTCTTTCTTACGCTTCTTGTTTTTTCCTCCTGCTTTCACAAGGACGTGATGAGCGACCGGGCGGACGACGTTGTGCGTTCGATGATCTATAAAGGAAACGAAGGGACGTTCATCATCACCAAAGAAGAAATTTTCCAGGCGACGAGTAAGAAATCCGGCGGAGGCATAACGACGATCTCCGGGCATTCCGATTACCGCCTTACATCATACGATCTTGCTACCGGGAAGTTGCTGGGTCGCGTGGACATGGGCGACGGCATCGAAAAATCGTTCATCATTCTCGGCACGACGCCGGGAAAGCTCTGGATCTACAGCATGGACGAAGCGCTCGGCTTTCACTGCAGGAATCCGGAAACGATGGAGCTCATCAGCGATGAAAAAACGCTGAGCGCTTCGGCCCCGCTGAAAGGTTTTACGTTTGCGCGCCCGGAATGGATGAAGCTCAGCCAGTTTTACGGCTGGAGGGCTGACAACAACAAGCTCATGCTGTCAGACATGGAGGGCTTTCACTACTATTACGATCCCGGGAAAGGAACGCTGGATAAAACTGAAGATAAGATCCCCGATTACGATTGGGCGGTGCGCTATTCCGGAAGCACCGGTTATTTCTCGAAAGACGAATATGTGTCGCTGCGTGGCGACGGACGGCAGAAGCTGATGTATGAAAGCGAGGACAGCACCGGCAAGCAGAGCTATCTTACCGGCGAGCTGCTGCTGGAGAACGATCCGCTGCACGAGGTGGCCCGGAAGCAGGCGTACCTCGACAGTCTCGACCGCATGCTGGCGATGTGGAAAGATTCGCTCGGGCAGCTGGAAAAGGAATACCCGGAGCTGCTGCAGAATGGGGTAATTAATGCAAACCGCTTCGGCGGCAGGGATTACAAGGCTACCTGGAAAGCGCGCGATTTCATACGCGAGATCGAGAACCTCGAGCGTGAGAAGACCAGCCAGCTGAAATCCGACCGCGCACTCTTCAACACCCCGTTGCTTTCCGATGCGCCGGGTAACCTGTTCGTGGTCCATGCAACGGACGTTTCCGATACGTCGAAGGCTGTGCTCACAAAAGTTCATCTTTCCGGCCGCAGGTTCACCGAAACGTGGACGACCATCCTGCCCGGCTTCTACCGAGACCCGCAAAAGGCCGACAACAAAGGCGCTTTCGAGACGGTGTTTTCCGACGGCAACCCGAAGTTCACCTATCGCTGGCACACGCTGGCAGACGGCAAGCTGCTGCTGATCGGGCAGCTCAGCATGATCTGCATCGACGCGGGTACCGGAAAAATTCTCTGGCAACAACCGCTCTGATCTTTTTCCCGTATATCGTCCTAAACTCCTGTCATGTCGACTTTAGCCCTTGCACACAGCCCTTTTTTCTACGAACGCCTTGTGATCGGCATGCTTTCGAAAATGGAGAAAGGACGCCTGGACGTTTCGCTTCCCGGCGGGCATTTTGTTACGCTCGGCAATGGCGAAGGCAATGTAAAGGCCGATCTCTCGATCAACGATAACGCATTTTTCAAACATTGCGTGCTGTATGGCGACGTCGGTTTCGGTGAAGCGTACACGGCGGGTTTGTGGGAAACAAGCTCGATCACCAACGTCATCAAATGGTTCCTGCTCAATATCGACAGCGCGCCGAACGTTTCCGGGAGTGAAGCGAAAACGGTCGTGCTCGGCATGCTGCGGATGTTCAATAAAGTCTATCACCAGCGCCGCGCGAATTCCGTCGGCACGGCACGCAAAAATATCAGCGAGCATTACGACCTGAGCAATGAATTTTTTTCGCTCTGGCTCGACCCGACAATGACGTATTCCAGCGCGTATTTCGAGCGTGAAGACATGTCGCTGCAGGATGCGCAGGTGGCGAAATATGACCGGTTGAGCCGCCTGCTGAAATTAAAGCCGGAACACCATGTGCTGGAGATCGGCAGCGGGTGGGGCGGCAACGCGATGCACATGGCCTCAAATTACGGCTGCCGCGTAACGAGCATTACGATCTCGGAAGAGCAGCAAAAGCTCGCGACCGAACGCGTGAAGGCCGCAGGGCTTTCCGGTAAGGTGGAAATTGTGCTGGAGGATTACCGGAAAATGGAAGGGCAGTTCGACCGCATCGTGAGCATCGAGATGCTTGAAGCGGTGGGCGCGGAATATTACGACATCTATTTCCGCCAGGTACACCGTCTGCTGAAGAAAGACGGGCTGGTCGCGCTGCAGGTCATCACCTGTCCCGATTCACGCTTCGACGAGCTGCGGCGCGGCGTGGACTGGATCCAGAAACACATTTTCCCCGGTTCCCTGCTTCCGTCCGTCGGTGCGCTGAACAAGGCGATCAACAACAGCGGCGACCTGACGCTCGTGGACATGAAAGACATCGGCCTGCATTACGCGCGTACGCTGGCGATTTGGCGTGAAAATTTCAACGCCGCGAAAGAAAAGGTTGGCGCGATCGGCTTCGATGAAACGTTCCGGCGCAAGTGGCACTATTACCTCAGCTATTGCGAAGCGGCGTTCGCGATGCGGAATATCCATGTGATGCAACTGTTGTATGCGCGGCCGAATAATCTCCACTGGTGAAAATGTTTGTTGTTTGTCGTTAACGGTTAAATAATCTTCAGCTTGCCCGGGCGCAAATATTATCTTGGTAATTACATCCGAACCACAAACAACAAAATGCCCCGCGTAACGCGATTGCGAACATTTCTTTCACGTCATCTCAAAATTTCCAACGCAGAAGCCGATCGCATCATCGGTGAAGGACGAGTGCGCGTGAATGGCCAGCCCGTTCCCCCGGCGGCGAAGCTGGAATTCTGGGAAGAGATCGCGCTGGACGGAAAAGTGATCCGCGGGGCGACGCAATTTTCGTACATAAAATTTTACAAACCGAGAGGGATCGAGTGCACGCTGAGCCCGGAACTGCCGGGTAATTTGCTCACCGTTTTCAAATTTCCCAAACGTCTTTTTCCTGTCGGGCGCCTGGACAAGGAATCCGAAGGTTTGCTGCTGCTGACCGACGACGGGCGCATCTACGACGGCATCGCCATCAGCGAGCGGGAGAAAGAGAAAGAATATCTCGTGACGGTGGATAAGCCCATCGACGGGCATTTCCTGGAACAGATGCGCAGCGGTGTGGAGATCATGGGAAAGATCACGCGTCCCGCCAAAGTTTCCGCGGTTGAAGGAAAACCGGCGGCATTCCGCATCATTCTCACGCAAGGCCTGAACCGGCAGATCCGGCGGATGTGCCACAAGCTGGGTTATCGCGTGGAAGAGCTGGTTCGTTTGCGGATCGTGAACGTGGAGCTTGGGGATTTGCAACCGGGCGAGTGGAGAGAACTAAGCAGCGCGGAATTGGAGGAATTGAAAAGAAAGTAAAAAAATTAATTTCCTTGCGCCTTTGCCGTTTCCTCCCGCAACGCCGCAAAGCTCTCTTTGTAACCGCGCAATTTCACGCCAAGCTTTTCCAGGTCGTTCGCCGACGGAACCCGTTTCATCGCCCGCAGGCCGAGCAGGTTGTCTTTCGTGATGGGCAATTTGATCCCGAACAGTTTTCCCGTGCTGATCAGCAGGCCCGCCAGCCAGAACGGTAAGCGCACAAAACGCGGTTTTGTGCCCACGGCTGCGGCAAGCGCGCGGTAAAATTCCCGGTAAGGCACAGGCTCATCCGCAGCAACGACAAACGTGCCGCGCAGTTCCCCGCTCACGATCTTGCCGGTCGCTTCCACGAGGTCGCCGATATACACCGTTTGCACCGGTTGCTTTCCGTCGCCGAAGAGCGGGATGCGCGGGCTTTTCTGCAGGTAATTCCGCATCGCGCCGAAAAGTCCGCCGTCGCCGAGCACAAGCCCCGCGCGGATCACGACGCCGTCCGTGTCCAGGAAAAGTTTTTCGATGGCCGCTTTTTGTTTTCCGTAAACGGACAATGCCTGTGCGTCTGCGGAAAGACTGGAAAGGAAAATTTTCTGCTTCGCTTTTTTTCCTTCCAGCGCGAGGAGCAGTTTTTCCGTTCCGGAAACATTCGCATCGAAAGCGTCGTTTCCATTTTCCTGCCTCACATATCCTGCGTGGATGAACGCGTCGATCGTATCGGGCAACACAACCGGGCCGGCGGAGGTGAGGTCGTGGCGGAAGTAAAGCACATTGACGAGCGGCTTTGCCGGCATGTGGCGCACGAGCGCGATAACGTGCCAGCCGCGCACAGTGAAAAAAGAAGCGATGTGTTTCCCGATAAAACCTGTTGCGCCGGTGAGCACCAGCGTTGGCCGTCGTTCGCCCATGAAGCGAAAATAGTCATTAGTCAGTAGTCATTGGGCATTAGTCATTGTCTGATTGACTAATGCCCAATGACTACTGGCTATTTCATCCGACACGAACGCATCTCATACTGATATTCCCATTCTGGAATCCCTCGTACAAAAACGAATGCGGTTCGTCTTTTTCCTGGAGACCGAGCGTGTAGAGCAGGGGCAGGTAATGATCGTTCGTGGGGACCGCGATACGCGCGGATTTGCCGAGATCGGGGTAATTGATCAGCGCTTCGTGGTCGCGGGAAAGTATCTTGCTTTTCACCGACTCATCGAATTCGCTCGCCCAGTCTTCCGGTTTGGCGTCGATGTCGGTGAAGTTCACGCGGCCGAGGTTGTGCACGATGTTGCCGCTGCCGATGACCATCACGCCTTTTTTGCGCAGCGCATTCAGCTCCTGCGCCAGCTCGTAATGCCAGCGCGGCGATTTGTAATAATCGATGCTCAGCTGGAAAACAGGAATGGATGCGTCGGGCCAGATGTGCTTCAGCACCGTCCACGCGCCGTGATCGAGGCCCATGTGCGCGTCGAAGCCGATGGTGGTTTTCGTCACCGAATCTTTCACGAGCTGCGCATGCTCCGGCGATCCTTTCGCAGGATATTTCACCTTGTACAGTTCACCCGGGAATCCGCCGAAATCGTAGATCGTTTCCGGCAATGCAGCAGTGGAGACGAGACTTCCTTTCGTCAGCCAGTGCGCGGAAACGATGAGCGCAGCCTTCGGTTTCTCGAGCGTTTGCCCGATGGCCGTAAGCTTTTGCGTAAAAAGATTATCCTCCAGCGCATTCATCGGCGAACCATGCCCGATAAAAAGCGCGGGCATTTTTTCCCCTGCGGGAAGTTCATCGGTGATCTTTTTTAAATCAGGCAGGTTCATGGCAAGCGCCCCGGTTGCGCCAAGACCGAGAAGCCTGAGTGCCGTTCTTCGTTCCATGGCTTCATTTGTTTACACAAAGATACGAAATATATGTATATACATATAATTTCCCTGTGAAGCCATGAAATTCCCCGAATGGGGAAATGTTACGCGGTCTTGCGGGTGCCCGTGAGCAGGATGATCACGCCGGTGAGGAGTAGAATTCCACCCACGATGGGCGACCAGGAGATCGGGTTGTTCTCTTCTTTGGTGATCTCAACAGCGCCAAAATCAACGACTTTCTCTTCGGTGACGAGGTTGATGCCGGTGAAGATCATCAGCAGCACGCCGGCCACGATCAGGACAATTGCCAAGGCTTTCATAACGAATGGTTTTAGATGATTGAACTTCTTCCCCGAAAAAATTCAATAATCATGCCCGTGCCCGGAGTGCGGCGAGATGCGCATTCGCCATCAGCGAAAGTGTGAGGCCTTTTGCCGGAAGAAAACGAAACCCGGAACCGTCGGCCACAAAAACGCGATCGGTGCCGTGCAATTTGCCGGAAGGATGAAGCGTGAACGGGCGATCCTCTTCGCTGAACGGAAGAACGCCTGCGTAATGAATGCTCGCACCGGGTTCGGGACGAACTTTTTTCAATGCGTATGCGCCGAGCTTGCGGAGCGCGGAAACATATTTTTTCTCCCGGGCGTGGACCGTCGTTCCGGGTGAAGGATAGCGTGCGAATAAACGATCGCCGGTGGGCGATGCCGGATCATTTTCGAGCTGCACGAATTGTCCTTCGCCGGATTTTTCGGGATGGTGAATGCCGGCAATGATCAGCGCGGGAAGTAAATGCTGCATGAAGATGCGCCCGTCGCGGAAGTTGAGCGGTGTTTCGCGGAGCAGGCGGAAGAGGAGGAGGGAGCGGTACGTATACAGCGAAGCCATGGCCACGTCATGCTGGCTGCCGCCGGCATCGTGAAAAAGCGAAAGCTGCGCGAAGCCGGAATTATTCTCCGGCATTTTTTTTCCGAGACGCCCGGGAAGCACGCACGGCAGGTACGTGTACGGGTTGCAAAGCAGGGGAAGCTGTTGCCGTTTTCCTCCATCGAGCGAGCGCAATGCAATGCGCGCAGTCCCGAGCACGCCCGGTGCAAGGACGAGCCTGCGGCAGAGGAATGTTCGTTTTTCCTGCGTGCGCAAATGAAGCGCGTGCACTTCCGCAATTCCTTCCTGCTCTGAAAAATGCGTGACCATCCACCCGCCTTCGTACTGCACGTTCGGTTTTTTTCTCAACGCTTTGATCGTGATGGACGGGCGGTACGCGGCCTGTTCCGGGTCGTCGTAAAAATCCATGTCGCGGAAGGCGAGCGGCTTTCTTCCGTCATGCGGCTGCGTGAGCAAAGCCAGCGCGGGACGGCCGAGAAAAAATCCCGAGCGGTTGAGCGTGTTTTTCCTTGACGCGTAGTTCGACAGCAGGAAAGATGCTGCGGGATCGGGCGGGGGAGCGGGTTGTGTGTTGAGGAGATGGGCGGCGGTGAATGCGCGCGCATCGTCGTCTCCCGCGCTGATGCCGATGCGGTCGGCGATCACCTGGTAGGCTTGCTTCATTTTTTCAGGCGGTAACCCGGCCTGCTGCAATTCGTTTTCAGAGAACACGCAGCAGCCCAGCCCCCAGCCACCGCCCAGCCCGCCGAGCGCAAGACTTTCCATGGGACTGAACCCTTCACCGCGCAGGGGAAGAAAACGGTCGACCGCCTCGATGAGGAATTGACGTGCGGGCGTGAGCTGCGCGCCGGTTCCCAGCTCGTCTTCGGGCAGGCTTTCAAATTGATCGCCGAGCAGGTAGCGGTGCTGCGTTTCGTCATTCCTCCGCAGCTCTGAGAAATTTTTTTGCGGCTGGAGACCTTTGTAATGCTCATCCGTAATTCCCCCGTCGAGGATCAGCACGTTTTCGCCGGCTTCCGCCAGTGTCTGCGCTGCCATCGCCCCGGTGCAGCCGGAACCGACGACGATAAAATCGTGGATATGCATCATCCCAAAGATTCAAAAATTCAAGGTTCAAAACCCAGTTGAGCCGGTTTTGACCGCTGATTTTTGAATTTGCAGGAGATGCGAGCTGTTTCAGAGGCTGTTTGAAAATTAACCACAGAGCTTACAGAGGACATCCAACACCTGTATGCACAGAGAAAATGTTCTCTGTGTCCTCTGTGAAATACCTCTGTGATCTCTGTGGTTAAATTTTTTCGGATGAAATCTAAACAGCCGCTTAGTCCTGGTGAACGACATGCAGGTGTTTCCTGAACCACTCCATGGCCAGCATGGCTACTTCTTCGAGCTTCCCGGGCTCTTCAAATAGGTGAGCGGCTCCTTCGACGATCGTCAGTTGTTTTTCGCAGTGCAATTGGGAATGCGCGAAATCGTTGAGCCGGATCACATCCCTGTCGAGACTGCCGACGATCAGCAGCGTGGGCGCTTTTACCTCCCGCAATGCTTCCCCGGCAAGATCGGGTCTTCCGCCCCTCGACACGATCGCGTCGACCTGGCTTTTTAAACCGACTGCAGCTTTCAGCGCGGAAGCGGCTCCCGTGCTTGCGCCGAAATATCCGGCCGGCATTCCCTGCAGCTCAGGCAGCCTGCGCACAGCGCGGGTCACTTCCATCAGGCGGAAAGCAAGCAGGTCGATGTTGAAACGGTTCTCGTAGATGCGATCTTCTTCCTCCGTCAGCAGGTCGACAAGCAGGGTTGCCATGGAAGCCCGGTTAAGCGTTTCCGCTACGGCCCTGTTCCGCGGGCTGAAACGGCTGCTCCCGCTTCCATGTGAAAAAATAACCAGCGCACCGGCCTCGCCCGGGATCACCAGGTTGCCTTTCAGGTCTGCATTATCGACAGCAATATCAATCTCCCTGGACAGCATAACAGAATTATTTTGCGTGAACCGATCAGCCTGCCATTTTCCTTTTTCGCCGGCTGCGCTGCGGACCTGTGTTCCGGGGATTGTAGGAGATCCTGCTTTCGAGCTTGCCGGTCTTCGACTGGATGGTGAGTGAACCGTTGACCCGCTTTGCTTCTTCGCGCGCACGGGTTACGGCTTCGCGTTTCGTGTGAAAGATCTTTTCCGGCCTTTTTCGTCCTTCCACTTTGACCGCCCATTCTCCATTATGCGGGATGACGTAACGGTCCTGTCCATGTACCTTCACATCCGAGATGCGCGATTTGTCCGGGTTTTCGATCTTCTTTCCCCGTTCCGCGGCCCAGTCCTTGGCGCGGCTGATCGCCGTGGCGATTAAAATTCCTTCTTCCATGTTCCGCTCTTCGAGCAGCGCATTGGCAATTTCGATGGCTTTGTTGCGTACCGCGGCAGGAAGATTTTTCATGGAATCCGGGTACCTTGTTTTTGTCCAGGGCATCTGAAAAAGATTTAGGAAGTGTATTACTTCGATTGGTACAGCCCGGTGAGCTCGCCCTCTGCGAGGATATGACCTTCCATTGCTTTGACCAATGCTTTTTTATGCGTGTTGTCGGGAAGGTCCAGTTCGGTGTCCAGCGCATACACTTTGAAATGGTAATGATGCGTGCCGGACGGCGGGCAGGGTGCGTAAAATTTATTTTCCTGCGCGCTGTTCTTTCCCTCGCGCCCGGGCGCGCTGTCCTCTTCGATGCGGCCGTCCGGGGGAATATTCCACATCACCCAATGATCGAACGTGCCTCCCGGTGCGTCCGGGTCTTCCACGATCAATGCGAGCGTGCGTGTTTCTTCCGGGATATTGTCGATCACCAGCGGCGGGCTGATGTTCGAGCCTTCACAAGTGTACCTGGCGGGAATAAAGCCGTTTGCTGCGAATGCCGGGCTTTTCACCGACATGGTTCTGATGTTGACGATGGCCATTGCTGCTGGCGTGTTGGTGTTCTTCAGCAGCGCGTGAAAATCGTGCCACGGAGAAGGTCTTGATGGGCCTGTGCCGTATGTCGCGGCGGGGAAATATTCTACAGAAAAATGTGGTCGATTATCTACATGCGGAACAGCTTGCCAGGGGCGCGGAAGAAAAATCCCTGCGGCTACGCCCTTTGCACATCGCCCGCCGGGTTCTGGCAGGAAAATCGCGGGAGACTGCCCGGACTTATACCGTCGCCATGTATGTCATTCCCGCCGCGCTGCTCGTTGCGCTCGCCATCACCCTGCTTATCGCGCTGATGTCAAAAAGACCGCTGCGGATGCTGGTCATATTTTTTGCCATCATTTTCCTCGCCACGTTGAGCGGCCAGTTGTGGATCAGGCCTTTCGGGCCGGTCACCTGGGGAATTTCCTGGGTGCCGCTGTTCGTGGTCTCGCTCTTTTTTGCGTTCCTCGTGCTCGCGCTGATTCCGCCCGTTTCACCGCCCAAACCCGGCATAACAGACACGGCAGATGAATCCGCTGCTTTTGCAATGGGCCTGTTTTTCTGGCTGATCATTTTACTCCTCCTGCTCGCGATCAGCGTTGGTTATTACCGGCAAGACACAATCGTTTAGCTTTTCCTGTTCTTCAGCTTTTCATATTCTTTCTCCACCGCGTCGACTTTATTGCCCAGGTAAGCGCTGTAAAAATTGAACGCGAGCCCTATCCCCCATCCGAGTGTCGCCCAGATCGGCCACGGCATGCGAAGCGTGTGCTCCTCGTAATAAAAATCCCTGCCGGTTAAAAACCAGGTCGCCCAGAGGAATCCATTTACAATAATATAAGTCGCCAGGTGTCGCCGGAAATCAACCCGTTTCTTCGCCTGCTTCCAGAGCAACCGTTCTTTTTCAGTCATCTGTTCGTTCATGGATTTAGATATTAGGTCTTAGGTCTTAGGTGTAATTGATATACTAATTTCATCCTCATTTGCCATCTGCACCCCGAGGCCTCGGGGCACATCTGCACATCTGCACATCCTCACATTTTCTTCCCGATATACGCCTGCAATGCGGCAACGTATGCTTCAAAAGCTTTTAATCCTGTTTTCGTCACCCGGCAGATCGTGAGCGGGTAGTTGTCGCGGAATTTTTTTTCCACCTCGATGTAGCCGGCTTCCTTCAGCTTCTGGATCTGCACGCTCAGGTTGCCGGCGGTGGCTTCCGTTTTTTCTTTCAGGTAAGAGAATTCCGCCTCCTTCACCGAAATGAGAAGCGACATCACCGCCAGCCGGAGCTGGGAATGCAGCACAGGATCGAGGTCCTTAAACGATTTCATTGATGGTCATTGCGGTATTTTTGCTGCAGCAGGTGACCGGGAATAATGTACCCGGCAAGCACCGCGAATGCGAGAAGCAGGATAATATGGTATGAATTTATCCAGAGGCTTCCTATCGCGCAGCCGAAGTTGATGAGTCCCCCGATGATCAGCGGGCGAAACTTGAGCACGCCGCCTGAAGCAAACAGCCAGAAACCGTACAGGAGCATGATGAACGGGTAAATGACTCCCCAGCCGAATTTCAGGCTGAAAGCGAACAGCAGCGTGAACAATGCAATGAGGAATCCCGCTGCGACGTAGTCCATCACTTCGTCGGTGTACGTTTTCACCTTTTTTTTACGCTCCACTTTCCACCCGTAAATTCCCGAGACAATTCCGCCTGCCGGCATCAGGATGGCCCACGGAAGCCAGTTCAGGTCGGTCGGGAAAATGTGGATCAGCGCCCAGCAGGACAACGCTGCCGTGAATACCAGCCAGCCCCAGAGCAGGAAATAAAAGCCGTTATCACTTACACCTTGCTGTGCCGACTTGATCATGCGGTTGATCAGCGCAAGGCTATCCTGTTCGCTGAACTGGTTTTCTGTTTCCATGACGGTATAAATTTCAAAGGGACAAATTTCAAATCCCAAACCTTTTTGGGATATGTGCTTTTCGTGTTTTGGAATTTGTGTTTTTCTTTTTTGAAGTTTTATTTATTGCATTCAGCCAGCAACATCTGCGCGCGCGGGTGTCCCCAGCGCGGGTGGATGATGCTTTCCGCCACGAACGCGTCGTACTTTTTGATCGCGTCTTCGATCACCGGCTTTGCTTTGTCTTTTCCACCTCCGAATGCAGGCGGCGTGTAAAAGAGCCCCTGCCCGCGAAGAAGATGGATGCGCGGGTTCTCAGGGTTCATCGCCTGGGCGGAATCGAGCAGCACCGACGACATGCCGCCGAACTTCGCGCCGCGCGTCATCGGGTTGACGCGGATGCGGGCGGAAGCGCACATGGCGCGCAGCACGTAGATCTCCGAATTGCGCGGGCTCAGCGAATCGGCCCTGAGGAGCAGCAGGTCGGCTTTGTCGCAATAGTCGTCCACTTTTTTCTGGTCGTCGGAGAACGATTGCAGCACGAGGCAGTACGCCATGTAATACGGCGGGAGCCATTCTCCTTTTTCCGCCTTGGAAACACGTTCGATCGTGTTGTAGCATTGCTGCAGCGTGGCAGGCGCGAAAGCCGTGTCGAGGATCGCGACCTGCTTTTCCATGGCGGCGACGAATTTCGGGGACATGGTTTTTTTCGTCGTGTCGGCCTGCGCGAATGCGAGGGCCGGGGCGAGGAGCAGGAGGAATGTGAACGAAGAGCGCATGAGGTGGAGATTTAGTTTGTGTTGTTAATGACGTCGCGGGAACGGTCCTGGCCGAAGCTCATGAACATCCCGATAAAGACTGAACGTTTTGCAGTTGGCCCGATCGCCTCGCGGCGGAGACCGTCGGAAGAGTAGCGGTAGCCGTACACCTGTTCGAATCCCGGAACGTTGGTGACGGAAATGACGAAGACGGTGAATGCGCCGAGCACGCGCGTGAGGTAGCTGGCGTTGATGTTGAGCGAATGAAAATCGTACGTTTTGTCGCCGAGGAAAACAGGATTGTTCGGGTTGTAATACGGGCGGCCGCTGGAATAGAAATAGCTGAAGCCGACGGAAGTCATGATCTTCGGAAAAAATTTCTTGAAGACGAGCGAAGCGTTGTGCGTGGCGGCAAACGTGGGCTGCGCCGCCGAGGGAAAATCTTTCCACTGCCGTTTCGTGTCGAGATACGTGTAGGAGATCCAGTAATCGACGTTGCGGAACGTTTTCTTATCGCGCCAGAAAACATCTACTCCCCGCGCAAACCCGTCGCCGGCGTTGGTGATCCCCGGGACTGTCGTCACCAGCTGGTCGTACAGCTTGTAATACGCCTCGACGCGGAACGTGATGCTGTCGCTCACGTGCTGGTAGCTGGCGATGTAATGCGTCGCTTTTTCGAAGCCGATCGACGTGGTCATGTAAAGAACGTCGTTCGTGGGCTTCTGGTAAAAATCGCCGTACGCGACGCTGGCCTGGCTGTACTTCCCGGTTTTTGCGGCCAGCGAAATACGCGGTGCGAAGTTGGTTTTCGCCAGCAGCGTGCTGCTCTCTACTCGTCCGCCGGCGCGCGCCACGAATTTCGGGCCGAGGAAAACGTCGACCTCCGCGAACCCCGACGTGTAGTTGTCGGCAAAGAAACTGTTGTACTGGTTGAAGCGACTTTTGTCTTCCAGGTACTGGTGCTCCACGCCGAAACGCAGTTGGTTGCGCTGCATGAAATAGCGCGTGGCCATCGCGCGTCCCTGGCTGAGCGTGCTTTCCGAGCGGATCGTGTCGGTGTCGATCTGGAGGCGGTCGAGGTTGTACGCCCAGGAGCCGGCCATGTCAAGCCTCCACTTGTCGTTATA
The DNA here is from genome assembly GCA_966211705.1 of uncultured Chryseobacterium sp. GTDB lineage: Bacteria > Bacteroidota > Bacteroidia > Palsa-965 > Palsa-965. Next base: position 47,941 of record CBIHOC010000006.1, on the reverse strand, counting down.
ATACTGGCGCCAGCTGAGGTTCGTGTAGGTGTTGGAATTTTTGAGGTCGAACAGCGAGAGGTAGCCGTTCGCGCTGTCGATGTCGGGACGGCGCAGGGCAAGGTCGCCGAGGTTCGTATAGCCGTAAAATTTCAGGAGCCCGTTATCGCCTGTTTTTTTCCGGAAGTTCATCGACGCGCCGAGAAATTCCGGCGGGCGGATGTAATCCGGCAACTGCGGGATGACGGCGAAATACGGACCGAGGTTCGTGTAATTGACGTCGAATCCCGCCGACGCGCCTTTTTCTTCCCACAGGTGGTTGTGTCCCACGCCGCCGCCCACAGAGGTGAGCGCAACGGTCGACGACGTGCGGTCCGGAAGGTCCTGCGTTTCCAGCACGAGCGCGGAAGAGAGCGCCTGCCCGTATTGCGCGGAATACCCGCCTGTGCTGAACACGGTTCCTTTAAAAAGAAAAGGCGAGAAGCGACCGCGCGCCGCGATGTCGGGCACCGACGAGAAGAACGGGTTGTTCACGTTCAGCCCGTCGATGATCGTTTTTGTTTCAGCGCCTGTGCCGCCGCGAACGAACAGGCCTTCCTGCTCGCCCACGCGCGTGGAACCGGGAAGCGTCTGCAGCGCGCCGAAAATATCGCCCTGCGAGCCTGCGGTGGTCACGATGTCGAGCGGCTTCAGCACCGTGGTGCGTTTTTCATCGCTGGCCTCGATGGTGCCGGCGGAGATCACCACGACGTCCATCTCGTTCGTTTTTTCCGGGAGGATGAAATCGATCTCCAGGTCGCCGGCCAGCGTCACCGTTTTGCGCTGTTCGATAAAACCGAGCTGGCTGCACACGATCGTCACGGTGCCGGTGAGGTCGGTGGTGAAGGAATAATTTCCCTTGTCGTCCGTCGAAGCGCCGTCGTAGCTGCCTTCGATAAATACGTTGGCGAAAGGAACCGGCTCCTTCTTCTGGTTCTTCACGTTGCCGCTGATCGTAACGGCCCCGAGCGTGGTAAATACCCCGGAAAACAGCGCCAACATTGCGATCCGGGCGATTTGTAATTGTGGATTCATTCGGCAGCAGTGTCAATTTTCGACAAACATAGACTAGTTTATAATATAAACCAAATCTGCCGGACGTTTTTTTACCGGTTGCACAGATACGCGGGAAAGTACACGCACAATAACAGGGAATGCACACTTGCGCAAAGCGGGTTTCAACTGAAAATTTCATAAACTAATTTTCTGGTTGCAATAACCCATTAACAAAACCCCATTCGTCTTTTTTCCTGGAAATTATTCAACCCTAAATTATCAACTCCATGAGCAATTTATTTCGTTTCAACATTCTCCGTCCCGTGCAGGAGCTGCCGGAAGAAAAACAGGAGCAGGTCGGCCTGCAGACCCATGCAGAAAATTCATCCGAATGGTCGGCCGATATTCTCGGGCTGTGCGCCGCCAACGACCACGAGGAGCTATACACCGAAGTGCTTGCCTATCTCTCCGGCACCACGGCCCTTGAAAATTACGGGCAACTCTCACCGACGCTGAACAGCGTGATCGCATACCTGCGCAAAAAAGGCAGGACGATCGACGCCGCCGATTTTAACTTCACGTTCCGGTCGAACACCGTGGATCCTTATTTCACGACAGCTGTTTACGGTCCGGAAAAGCAGTTGATCGAAGACACGATCCTGGCGCTGGCGATCGTCGGGAAGCTGGGCAACCGCGGAAACATCAATTACATTTTAGCTTACAAAGCGACACAGTTGCTGAAAGCTTCCTACGACAATGGCGGCGCGATCCCCCAGTCGGACCTTACCATGATCATGGCGAAGCCGGTGATCATCCCGTATTGCCGCTACAACAAGTGCACGAAAAAGTACGAGCCGAACATCAGGTTCGCGCACCTCGACCTGGAGAATACCGTTCCCCCGCCCGTAGATCCACAGCTGCCGCAGGAGCCCTGCGAATGCGCCGAATGTACCTGCGAAACGGATTGCAATTGCCCGGGCAAATGCTGCGCGGAGATCAAGCCGTATGTCGCCGATCTCATGATCGTCAGGGAAGAACTGACTTGCTACAGGCCAGCCCATCTCGCGTACATCGAGAACGTGATGGTCGGGGAATCGAGGGAGCGTGTGCACCGCAACCTCGACCGTACGGAAACGTTCAGCGAGACGGAAACCGAAACGACGAAATCGCTGGAGAAAGATCACCAGGTGGAAGACCGCTTCAGCCTGAAATCGGAGATCACGAAAACGCTGGAACAGGACATCGGCATAGAGGCCGGTGTTACGACGACCACGGATTTCGGGAACACCGTACTCGATACGAATTTCAATTTCTCGTACGATCTTTCAAAAAGCGAATCGCAGCACATCGCGCAGGAATATGCACGCAACGTGGTGACGAAATCGCTCAGCAAGATCGAAGAAACCGTGCGGCAGCTGAATTCGATCCGGCGAACGATCGAGACGGAAGAAACCAACACGCATTCGTTCAACAACGTCGGCGGCCCGAAGCACATTGTCGGGCAATACCATTTCGTGAACATGATCAACCGTGCGCAGGTCATGAATTACGGGAAACGCCTGATGTTCGAATTCGTGCTGCCCGAGCCGATGGAGTTGTATAAGGCGCTGATCGCAAAGACCGTGGGGCCGTTCAATCTGAAAGAACCCACGAAGCCCCCGCTGCGCATCGACCAGGTGAACCCGGGGCCGCTCAAGCCCGACATGGTGACGCCGACAGATCCGTATTCCGATAATGAGAACACGGACCTTATCGGTACGCTGGGTTTGTACCTCCCGGCGGGACTGTTTAATTATCTCGACCTTATAAAGTTCTACGGGCTCACGGGAATCGATCCCATGCCGGACCCGGATATTCTGATTCCTTTCTCGTTTGAAAGCTCGGGAAAAGCAGAAGGGCACAATTCCGTTGTCACCTTGACCAAAACGCTGGGCACGGTGCCGGAAGGCTATAATGCGCGGCTGCTGGAAGTGGAGGTCAAAGCGTACGACTTCTATGGCGATGTAGCGGATATCCTTGTTCCCGGCTCCGGCATTTCCCTCGATCTCGAGCTTTTCGTCAACGGCGTGCACACCGGTCCGCTTACCATGACCAGCGGATTAGTCCACGAAACATCGACGCACATTTTTGACGTCGCCACCGACGGTTTCGACGCGACACAAATGTCGGAGCTGACAATGTCGGTGATGGCGAAATCCTGCATCGGCTTCGCGGGCAGCGGGTACATCAAATGCGAGCTGAGCTCCCAGGCCCAGACAAAATGGAAAACTTCCGTCTGGGAAAAGATCATGGCGAAATACCAGCAGGACCTCGAAGAATATGAAACCGCGCTGGCCCGTTACGAACAGGAGAAAAAAGCGAAGCTCCCGTTCGGCAACAACCCGTTCATCAACCGCGAGATCGAGCGCACGGAGCTGAAGCGCGCGGCGATCTCTTACATCTCCTGCCAGTTCTACGACCAGTTCACCGCGATGAAACGTAACACATCGCCCTGCGGGTTTCCCGAGATGAGCCTCGAACAGGCACAGCAGGACGGCGAGTTCGTGCAATTCTTCGAGCAGCTGTTCCAGTGGAACCTGATGACGTATCTTTTCTACCCGTATTTCTGGGGACAGAAATGCAGCTGGGCGGAAAAGGTGCAGACGAATTCCGGCGATCCGCTCTTCGACAAAGCGCTGATGGCGGGCGCCGCGCGTGTACAGGTTCCGGTGCGCCCCGGGCATGAAGCGCTGGCCATGCACTGGGTCGCGTACGGCGAGATCTGGCAGGGACAATCCGATCCCCCGGTGCCGAATTCCGATTATTACGTTTCCATGGCGCAGGAGATCAAAGAGCAGAAGAATCACTTCTACACCGATCGCCCGGGCACGCTCACCGTTACACCCGGCGAGGATTGGGTCGCACTCAGCGGCACCGATCATTATTACCTCGATCCGCTCGCGATCGAAGCCGACATCGACCGCGAGATCATGATCAACTGCGAGGTGTACCGCGTGGTCAAGATCGTCGAAGGTGCCTACAACGGGACAACATATACGCCGGATGCCGATCACATGGAGTGGACGATCCACCTCGAGCGTGCATACGTGGGCGAAGGTTGCTGCGGCTGCGATACGCCACCCACGACCAGCGTTCCGAACATCAAATACTCCATGGGAGCGCTCTTCGTCGGCGCGCCGTTCGAAGTCACCGTGCCCACCAACCTGGTGTTCCTGAGAAATACAAAGGATGCGGATACCGGGGCGTACACCATCCCCGATTGCCTGCCGTGCTACCCGATCGATAGCTGCCAGTCGTCATGAGTTACCTCGATTATGCATATCCGAAACAATCTTCGGGCGCACGGCCGGCCCCACCGCCGGACAGGGAAAAAGATGTGCTGGCCGAAGTGAAGGCGAAAGAGCAGCCGACAGTTGATGCTTTTGATTTTGATGTTTCAGCGATGTCCGCGTCCCATGACAGGGGGACGCGGACGCTGGAAAAGTTCCACGATAACTTTTCGTATTTCCACCGGGTGCAGAACAAGCTGGATCCCGGCCTCCGCACAACAGACCCTTCGGTTTACATTGCGAACGAATCGAAGCTGAGGAATTACGATCTCAATTCCGGGCTGATGAGCGATGAGCTACCGATCCTGCTCACGGGTTTCGATCCCTGGGATATAAGCGATAAAAGAAGGTCGAACTCTTCCGGGACGATCGCGTTGTCCCTGCATAATTACACATTCGATGTTTCCGGGAAAAAGTACAGGGTCATCTCGGCGATACTTCCGAACCGCTGGGGCGATTTCGATACCGGCATCATCGACTACATCGGCGATAAAGCAAAAGCGAACAAGGTCCGTTACGTTCTTTCAATGGGCATGGGCCTGCCGGATGAGTTCGACAATGAACACTTCGCCTACAATTTCCGCGGGAGTGCTCCTGACAACGAATTGATCGTCAGCAACAAAAAGATCATCGAAAACGGTCATCCGAAAAATCGGTACTATACTGCTTTGCCCAAAGGAATTCTCTCGGCCCCGGCGGGTTACAACGTGTATGATTACAATAAGGATTTTATAAAAGGGCAAGGTACAGGCGGCGATTTTTTCTGCAACGAGGCTTTCTACCGTTTCTCCCGTTTCCGGAACCAGAACGATCACTGCTACAAGAATGGGTTCGTACACATTCCTGAAAATATCCGGCGGGAAGATGTGACTTCGGGGGATAAAACAAGATTGAATGTTGTCTGCGATGTAATCATGAATGCGTTGATCGAAATCGTGAGATGAATATTTACCAAAAAGATGACGGATGAGTTACCTCGAATACGCCTACCCCGGCAAAAAGATCCCGCACGTCACGCCTCCCGGGGAAGAGCACACGCCTTCCATTGATGAAGAAACCGGCGGGAACCATTATTATACGTGGAGAAACATCATTTCGCGGGAAGCGCTGGCGAATAAAACGCTGTTCAATGTCAACAACAATCCGCAGCGCATCCCTTCCGTCATTTCACCGCATTACCAGGACCAGAATTTCATCCAGACCGTACAGCCCCTGCAGCTGTTCAAACCGGCCACGCTGGCGGGCGGAAAAAAAACGGTTGTCGTGGACGAAACAAAATCGAAGCCGTACACCGATCCCGTTCCCGGCGGACTGAAGGGATTGGTGAAGGCCGCCACGGGAAAATCGTTGCGCGTGAAAGCGGTCGGAACCGGCCACAGTTTTTCGGACGTCATGACCACACCCGATTTCCTGGTGGTGACGGACGATCTGCGTGAAATGTTGATTGCTGCGGATAAAGAAAAGGCGCCTTCCCATCTCAACATTCGACATTATCCGTTTCTCCGCGAAGAAGTGAAATCGAATTACACGGCCTTTGCGAAAAAAGGGAATCCGAATCCGCCGGAACCCGGTGCGGAAGAAGAAGAAAAACCTCCCGGTCTTGTTGAATTCGAAGCCGGGATCAAGATCCGCGACCTGAACGACAAGCTGTGGAAAAGAGGATGGGCGCTCTATAACATGGGCACCTACCAGGGACAATCGTTCATCGGCGCCGCATCGACTTCCACGCACGGTTCCGGTCACAACTTCGGTCCGCTGCCGGATATGATCCGGTCGATGGTGATCGTGGGCAGTTACGGTTTGGCTTATCGCATTGAACCCGTGAACGGCATAACGCGCACGACATCGAAGGCAACGAGGGCCGGCCTCGAGGCGCATTTTGGCGAGCTCCCGCAAGGTTTTGTGGATCTTCTCGAACGCGAACATATTTTCAATTCCGAAGAGCCCGACGTTGATTTCCTCGTGCAGGATGACGACTGGTTCAACTCGACGCTGGTGAACGTGGGAACGTTCGGTATCATTTATTCGGTGGTCATCGAAGTGACGCCTGCGCTGTGCCTGCTGGAGACGGTGGAATTCACCACGTGGAAAGACCTGCGTAAGCGCCTGCTCAGCGCGGCCGGGCAGGAAGAATTATTCAGCAAAAAACTTTTCCAGCCGAAAGGTTTGGTTAAGAAGGTGAAAAACGATGACAACACATTCAGCAAGGTTCCGCACGAGGTGGAGAAGATCCACCAGACAACCATCCTCTTCAACCCGAATAAATACATGGATGAAAATTTTGTGCGGATCACGCGTCATTATTACGTCGATGCGAAGCTGGCGCTTGACAACAACTGGTTCGACGATCAGAATGATGAAGGACGCACGCTGGAATTTCCCAAACGCCTGTTCGCTAAAATAGCCATCGATCAGCTCGGGGAGACGGTGAAGTACACAAAAACCGCGCAGGACGACCTGTATGAAAAAAACCAGAAGACGATCTGCGGCATGGTCGTATTCCAGCCGGTCCGGCGCGATCATCTCCTGCGGCTGAATGCGCTGGTCACCGATTTTGCCACGCTTACGCAAGATGTCGAACGTACGGCGGAACGCGCAAAGGAAAAGCCCATCCAGCCGAAAGGGAATGAATTCTACATCAACCGGCACTACCGCGTCTACGTCAAGCCCAGCGATCTTCCCGGCTATGGCATCGAAACCGGTTTCAGCCTTAAGCCGATCGAATTTTCAGGCGACCCCACACCGGCATACATCCGCGCCATCGACAAGGCCATCGAAATGGCGGAGCAGCACTGGCACGCCGGCCGCTACATCCAGACGGCCACCACCGCGGTCCGTTTTGTGAAAGCCAGCCGCGCGTACCTTTCGCCGCAATACGGTGAAGACACCTGCATGATCGAAATGCTGAACGTCGCCGACACGCACGGGGGAAAAGAACTGTTTTACCGTTACCAGGATGCTTTCTTCCGGCTCGGCGGCCGCCCGCACTGGGGCCTCGACCTGGGCGTGACGACGGGCAACAATGGGCTGCCCGGAAAAATGTACAAGATGTTCCCGGAATGGAAAAAGGTGTACGACGCGCTGAACCTCGATGGCCGGTTCAACAACCGTTTTACCGACAGGATGGGTTTTTCGCTGCAGGATTTCCCGCCCAAATAAATTGTACCGGCGAATTCATTTCACGCCTACAGTAACTTTTCATTGTTCCGGTGACGCTCGCTGTCACGCGATGTTTTTTTCTCCAGGTTCCGCTTCAGCGCATCTTCGAGATCGATGCCCGTCTGGTTCGCGATGCAGATCAATACGAACAGCACATCCGCCAGCTCATCGTCCAGCTTCTTCTCCTTGTCCGATTCCTTGAACGATTGTTCCCCGTACTTCCGCGCCATGATGCGCGCCACTTCGCCGACCTCTTCCATCAGCATGGCGGTGTTCGTGAGCTCGCTGAAATAACGGACGCCGTAGGTTTTGATCCAGTTGTCGACGGTGGATTGGGCTTCGGAGATGGTCATGGTGTTTATAAGTTAGCCGTTTGTAAACGGATAATATGACTGATTTTGTTGTGATTGGCGACCAGGTTCGATATTATTGGTGGTGAAAAGTAAGGAATGATGCGGGAATTATGGGAATTCCGGCTTAACAATAGCGTGTATAGTAATGCACGGGATTGTATTTAAAGACAAAATTTAACATCTTAGTAGAAAGCTTTCGGACAGGGAAAGATGCTATTCGGAAGGTAGAAGGAGCGATTGGGAAAGAAAATGGGGTTGGTTGGAGAGTGTGAGCTGGAGAAGTAATATTTTGGGCAAAGGTGAAAAAAGAAAAAGGGCGACTTGCGCCGCCCTGGATGGGCAAAAAAAAGCCCCGTATTGGAAGACGAGGCGGCTTAAATGTTTTCACAACGGAATAATCCTTATTGTGAATTGCTTCAGATTGTGGTGTAAAGTAAAGTGAAATAATCTCAAAAGGCAAATAGACATGAAAAAAATTCTTGGATTGGATTTGGGAACGAACTCTATCGGTTGGGCGTTGATAGAACAAAGTACAGATGATAAACCTGGAAAAATTATTAATGCAGGAAGCAGGATACTTCCCATGAGCCAGGATGTGTTGGGGAAATTTGATAGCGGACAATCTATTTCACAAACTGCGGAACGGACAGGTTTTCGTGGGGCAAGACGATTGAGAGAAAGACATTTATTGCGCAGGGAACGACTGCACCGGGTATTGAATATCCTTGGCTTTTTGCCAGATCATTATGCGAAACAAATCGATTTTGATAAACATTTCGGACAGTTTCTTCCTGGAGCGGAACCAAAATTGCCTTATAGGACCAACACTGAGACTAATCGATCAGAATTCATTTTCAAAAAGTCGTTCGGGGAGATGTTGCTTGACTTTGGAAAACATCAACCACAGTTGGTGGGCAATGGCAAGAAAATTCCCCATGACTGGACCATCTATTATTTGCGAAAAAAAGCGCTTGAACAGAAGATTGAAAAAGAAGAATTAGCCTGGTTGCTTTTGAATTTCAATCAAAAGCGGGGATATTACCAATTACGGGGAGAGGAAGAGGAAGAAAATCCCAATAAACTGGTGGAGTTCTATTCCCTCAGAGTGATCGATGTTATCGCAACTGAGGATAAGAGAAATAAGGATGAAACCTGGTATAATGTCCATTTGGAAAACGGCTGGATATATAGGCGTACAAGTAAGTTTCCTCTTGACTGGGTCGGGAAGACCAAAGAATTTATAGTTACTACGGAATTGAATGACGATGGAACAGTAAAAACGGATAAAGAAGGGAAAGAAAAGCGTTCATTCCGTGCTCCTGGCGAAGACGATTGGACATTAATGAAAAAGAAAACAGAGCACGACATTGACAAAAGCGAAAAAACTGTCGGCACTTATATTTATGATGCTCTGCTGCAGAATCCTGATCAAAAGATTAAGGGCAAGTTCGTTCGCGTCATAGAACGAAAATTCTACAAAACCGAACTGGAATCAATCCTTCTTAAACAAAAAGAATTCCATGCAGAGTTGAAAGACGCTTCCCTATATCAATCCTGCCTGGAAGAATTATATGAGAATAATGAAGGCCACCGCAATAACATCGGGCAGAAGGATTTTACGCACTTATTCTTGAACGACATTATTTTTTATCAGCGCCCGCTTAAAAGCAAAAAGTCGCTTATAAGCAATTGCAAATTTGAAAACCGGACATTTATTAAAGACGGAAAGAAAGAGGTCGAGCCGCTAAAATGCATTGCTAAATCGCATCCCCTGTTCCAGGAATTCAGGTTGTGGCAATTTGTACAAAACCTGAAAATCTATCAAAAGGAAAAAGAAGTCGAGGGCAAACTGCAGGCAGATGTAAATGTTACAGATGAATTTCTAAAGTCAGAAGATGATTGGGTTGCATTGTTTGAGTGGTTGAACAACAAGAAGGAGATTGACCAGAAAGCATTCCTGAAATACCCGGTGTTCGCACTAAAGAAAAATGCAGAAAAGTATCGTTGGAATTATGTGGAGGATAAGGTTTACCCCTGTAATGAAACAAAAGCTTTGATGTCTGCCCGCCTGGAGAAATTGGGTAATATTCCAGCGGATTTTTTAACGAGGGAAAACGAAGAAGCGCTTTGGCATATCCTTTATTCGGTTGAAGACAAAAACGATATCCGGAAAGCGATTGCAAAATTCGCTGCCCAAAGAGGCTTAGGCGAGGATTTTGTAGAGTTGTTCAGGAAATTTCCGCCTTTCAAAAAGGAATATGGCTCGTATTCTGCTAAGGCGATTAAGAAATTGCTGCCTTTGATGCGAAAAGGAAAATACTGGAGTGAGGCGACCATTGACGCTGACACAAAAAAAAGAATAGACAAAATTATTGACGGCGAGTACGACGAAACGATCAGAAACCGTGTCAGAGAGAAAGCAGTTCATTTAAATGACATAAACGATTTTAAAGGATTGCCGCACTGGCTGGTTTCTTATATCGTTTACGACAGGCATTCCGAAGATGGAGCTGCTTTGAAATGGAAAACAGCCAATGATGTTAAATTGTTGCCACAACACAGTTTGCGTAACCCTATTGTTGAGCAGGTAATCAATGAAACGCTGCAGGTCGTCCGCGACATCTGGAAGCAATACGGTAACGGCGAAGAAGGATTTTTTAACGAGATACATGTCGAGCTTGGTCGGGAAATGAAAAACGATAAAGGCGAAAGAGAACGGTTAACGAAACAAGTAACGGAGAACGAAAACCGGAATCTTCGCATAAAAGCATTATTGGCCGAGTTGCTTAATGGGGGAGATGTGGAGAATGTCAGGCCGTATTCCCCGATGCAGCAGGAAATATTAAAAATCTATGAAGAGGGTGTGTTGAGCGCGGAAGAAAATATTCCGGAAGATATTTTAAAGATTACCAAACTTGCCCAACCAACTTCAGCCGAATTAACCCGGTATAAATTATGGCTGCAGCAAAAATATCGCTCACCGTATACAGGAGAGATAATACCGTTGACCAAGCTGTTTACAAGAGCCTATGATATTGAGCATATAATCCCGCAATCCCGGTATTTTGATGACTCATTCAGTAATAAGGTGATTTGTGAAACGGTAGTCAATGGCCAATATTACAAGAGTAATCAAACCGGTTATCAATTTATCAAAGCTTTTGGAGGGAAAATCGTCGATGAGCTTTCAGGGGCTAACAAAACGGTAAAAATATTTACGGTTGAGGAATATGAAGACTTCGTTAAGATTCATTACTCCAAAAGCAGGGGTAAAATGAAAAAACTGCTGATGGAGGAAATTCCAGAAGATTTTATCCAGCGGCAGATGAATGACAGCCGCTACATCAGCAAGGTTGTGAAAAATCTCATGAGCAACATTGTGAGAGAACAAGATGAGCAAGAGGCTATTTCTAAAAATGTTATCGTAAGTAATGGAGCTATTACCTCAACACTTAAACAAGATTGGGGGTTAAATGATGTATGGAATGAAATCGTCACGCCTCGGTTTGAACGATTGAATGAATTGACAAAGAGCACAAGCTTCGGGGAATGGACCAATAAGGAAGGGAAACGGGTTTTCCAGACCAGGGTTCCTTTGCTGCCCGAGTTTAAAGGGTTCAACAAGAAACGTATTGACCACCGTCACCATGCCCTGGATGCTATTGTTATAGCTTGCCTGACCCGAAACCACGTAAATTATTTAAATAATGAAAGCGCTTTAGGTAAAGCCTCCAAAGAAGAAAAGGATAAAAAACGGTACGATCTGAAACAACAGCTATGTTCCAAGCAATTCAATGATGAAGCAAAGAAAAATTATAAATGGACTTTCAAAAAACCCTGGGAAACTTTTACCCAGGACGTCAAAGAAATATTATACGGAACCATAGTCAGCTTCAAGCAAAACCATAGGGTGATTAATAAAACGGTGAATCATTACCTGGCGCCCAAAAAGGATGGGAATGGTAAGGTAATAAGGGAACTGGTCAGACAAAGCAAAGGCGAGAATTGGGCGATCAGGAAATCCCTCCATAAGGATACAGTCTCAGGTCTGGTTCAGCTAAAGTTTAGAAAAGCGGTATCGTTCTCCACAGCATTGGACAATTGGAAGATGATCGTAGATAAACAACTAAAGAAGAAAATAAACGAGATGATCCGACTGGATTACGACAAGAAGAAACTGGTGAAGCATTTCAAAGATCAGAACTATAAATGGCAGAATAAGGATATTTCCAAAGTTGAGATTTATTATTGGGGCATTGCTGACGACGGAATGCCGGAAAATGCGGCATCAAGGGTTGTCGTGAATGAGAAATTTAATTCCGAAATGATTAAGTGTATTACGGATACCGGGATACAAAAAATAATGTTGAATCATTTGGCTAAATATAATGAATCGAAAAACGATAAGGTAATTGAGCGTCCGGAGTTAGCTTTTTCTCCTGATGGGTTAGATGAATTAAATAAGAATATCATAGAATTAAATGGCGGGAAACCTCATAAACCAATCTACAAAGTCAGGACTTATGAGCCTAAAGGCAACAAATTTAGCGTTGGTTCAACAGGGAACAAAAAGCATAAATATGTGGAAGCCGCGAAAGGAACCAATCTCTTTTTCACCATCCACAAAGATGAAGACGGAAAGCGTTATTACGATACAATTCCTTTAAATATTGTAATCGAAAGGCTGAAACAAGGATTGTTACCTGTTCCGGACGTGAATGTTCTTGGGCATAAGCTTTTAGTGTATCTATCACCTAATGACTTGGTGTATGTGTCCAACGAAGAAGAAAAAAATGATTCAATTGCTTTCGATAAACTGGACAGGGAGAAGATTTACAAATTCGTTAGCTGCACTGGGAATGAAGGCCATTTTGTTCCGCATTATTATTCTAAAGAGGTTTTAAAAAACGAAATGGGTACGAATAACAAAAGTCAAAACACTTTAGATGGAATACAAATAAAGGCATATTGCATTAAACTTAAAGTCGATCGCCTCGGCAACATTCGATCCGCATGATCAAACGCACACTCTACTTCGGCAACCCTTCTTACCTCTCGCTGAACAATGGCCAGATGGTGCTACGCCTGCCCGAAGTGGAGAAAAGCGACCTCTCCGAACCCTTCAAGAAAGAGGCGTTCAAGACGTTCCCCATCGAAGACCTTGGCGTCGTTGTCATCGATCATCGCCAGATCACGATCACGCAAGGGCTGATGTCCGCCCTGCTCGACAACAACGTAGCCGTTATTACCTGCGACGATACGCACCATCCAGCCGGCTTGCTTTTGCCCCTGTCCGGCCATACGGTACAAAGCGAGCGTTTCCGGGCACAGATCGATGCCTCGCTGCCGCTCAAAAAGCAGCTCTGGCAGCAAACCGTGCAGGTCAAGATCCGCAACCAGGCCACGCTGCTCCGTAGGATAGGCGTGCCGGTCGACAATATGCTGCATTGGGCGTCAGCGGTACGTTCCGGCGATCCGGACAATTACGAAGGGAGAGCAGCGGCCTATTACTGGAAGAACTTTTTTCCCGGGGAACTTGAATTTACGCGCGACCGTAACGGCATTGCCCCGAACAACTTGCTTAATTACGGTTATGCGATCCTGCGCGCCGTTGTGGCACGAAGCCTGGTGGGATCGGGGCTCCTGCCCACGCTCGGCATTCATCACCGGAACAAGTACAATGCCTACTGCCTTGCCGACGACATCATGGAGCCTTTCCGCCCGCTCGTTGACGATGTGGTGAGAAAGATTGTCATGTCCGGGGAAGATTACCAGGAGCTCAGCCGCCCTGTCAAGCAGCAACTGCTCGAGATACCGGTGGTCGATATTCTTCTCGACGGCGACCGCAGCCCGCTTATGGTCGGCCTGCAGCGCACCACCGCCTCCCTGGCCCGGTGTTTCGAAGGGGACGGGCGGCGGGTTTTGTATCCCGAACTCTCCTGATGCGTCTAAACGAATATAGAATTTTGTGGATACTTGTTTTTTTCGACCTGCCGACGGAAACCAAAAAGGAGCGTAAAGCCGCCGCCCGCTTTCGTCACGACCTCATGGAGGACGGGTTTACCATGTTCCAGTTTTCGATTTACGTGCGTCATTGCGCCAGCCGGGAGAATGCAGACGTGCATATCCGCCGCACGAAGGCTTTTTTGCCGGAAAAGGGACATGTAGGGATACTCACGGTTACCGATAAGCAGTTCGGCATGCTTGAAATTTTTTATGGGCAAAAGGAATCGAAGCGTCCGGATACGCCTCAGCAGCTCGAATTGTTCTGACGTTTTGGCAGCTTTTAGCGTTCGTGGAAATAAAAATCCCCGGCTGAACATTTCCGGCCGGGGATTTTACAGTCACTTTTTTTTCTTCGCTTTTTAAGGCTAATGCCTTGATCTTCAGTTTTCAGAAGCCACCTATGTTGTGCGTGACTTCGACGAAGATACAATCTGAAAGCAATTCACAACCCTCACCCGCTACGCCTATTGCTTTTACTGTTGTGCGTGACTTCGACGAAGATACAATCTGAAAGCAATTCACAACCAGCGATGAGCGCGAATAAAATTTACACAGGTTGTGCGTGACTTCGACGAAGATACAATCTGAAAGCAATTCACAACAGAGGGTGTACCAGTATGATATTAATTCGGGTTGTGCGTGACTTCGACGAAGATACAATCTGAAAGCAATTCACAACCGTGCCCCGACCACGAAGTAAGTGGGGTATGTTGTGCGTGACTTCGACGAAGATACAATCTGAAAGCAATTCACAACCACCGTACCGTAGTTGTATGCCAGGGAAAGTTGTGCGTGACTTCGACGAAGATACAATCTGAAAGCAATTCACAACAAACATTCCCGACGAAACTAAAACAGTTAGGTTGTGCGTGACTTCGACGAAGATACAATCTGAAAGCAATTCACAACGGCGGCTCCGGCCATAACCCGGACTGGCAGGTTGTGCGTGACTTCGACGAAGATACAATCTGAAAGCAATTCACAACCAGCGCATCCAGCAGCGTGGCATCGACTCCGTTGTGCGTGACTTCGACGAAGATACAATCTGAAAGCAATTCACAACAATGGGCGTGCGCGGCGGTCGAGGCCGCGGGTTGTGCGTGACTTCGACGAAGATACAATCTGAAAGCAATTCACAACGGCGTTGTAGAACTGGGTCATTTCCCGACGGTTGTGCGTGACTTCGACGAAGATACAATCTGAAAGCAATTCACAACGCTTTCAAAGTTGCAGAGTTGTGGTTAGAAGTTGTGCGTGACTTCGACGAAGATACAATCTGAAAGCAATTCACAACAAACGTGAAAACAAAAAGTAAACCTTAATGTTGTGCGTGACTTCGACGAAGATACAATCTGAAAGCAATTCACAACCTCAAAGTGCAGTTCCGCAACCGTTACCTGGTTGTGCGTGACTTCGACGAAGATACAATCTGAAAGCAATTCACAACCGATCTCGTTAACGATAAAATCCGTCTCGGGTTGTGCGTGACTTCGACGAAGATACAATCTGAAAGCAATTCACAACCCTTGAAGTCAACAAAAATTGAACTTCCGTGTTGTGCGTGACTTCGACGAAGATACAATCTGAAAGCAATTCACAACCCATAGGCACCACGCCCGTTTGCTCGTGGAGTTGTGCGTGACTTCGACGAAGATACAATCTGAAAGCAATTCACAACACCGGGGCCGGCTGCTCAACGAAGCTGACGTTGTGCGTGACTTCGACGAAGATACAATCTGAAAGCAATTCACAACCCTGCGGCTCGTCGGTGTTGCGGGAGGCGGGTTGTGCGTGACTTCGACGAAGATACAATCTGAAAGCAATTCACAACCTGTTTGATGTATTGCATTCCCAGCGCGTGGTTGTGCGTGACTTCGACGAAGATACAATCTGAAAGCAATTCACAACAACGATGTACGCGTCGCATTTCTTCCAGATGTTGTGCGTGACTTCGACGAAGATACAATCTGAAAGCAATTCACAACGAAACGACCTGCACGTTCACCGCGGACATTGTTGTGCGTGACTTCGACGAAGATACAATCTGAAAGCAATTCACAACTGCTGACTGGTCAACCTCGGACGCAGCACGGTTGTGCGTGACTTCGACGAAGATACAATCTGAAAGCAATTCACAACGCGTTTCTGTACGCCGTTCCTGAGCTCAAGGTTGTGCGTGACTTCGACGAAGATACAATCTGAAAGCAATTCACAACGAAGCGGGCGTAACGGCTGACGGCAAGTCGGTTGTGCGTGACTTCGACGAAGATACAATCTGAAAGCAATTCACAACCGTGGCCCCCGGTGTTGAAACCGAGTACCAGTTGTGCGTGACTTCGACGAAGATACAATCTGAAAGCAATTCACAACTAAAAGCGGCGTCGCCCTTGCCCGACAGCCGTTGTGCGTGACTTCGACGAAGATACAATCTGAAAGCAATTCACAACCTGCCTGACTGTTAGCAACGAATGCAGAGAGTTGTGCGTGACTTCGACGAAGATACAATCTGAAAGCAATTCACAACGGACGAGCAGCTTATCGAGAAAAAAGTACAGTTGTGCGTGACTTCGACGAAGATACAATCTGAAAGCAATTCACAACTGTAACCACGTTCGTAGTAACCGAGAATTTGTTGTGCGTGACTTCGACGAAGATACAATCTGAAAGCAATTCACAACAGCCTCTTTACGTGTTAACGATTCAGAGATGTTGTGCGTGACTTCGACGAAGATACAATCTGAAAGCAATTCACAACTCTTGTACCAGTTTCCCTCGAACGGAAACTGTTGTGCGTGACTTCGACGAAGATACAATCTGAAAGCAATTCACAACGAAGCGATCAGCGCGGATAGCGATATCAAGGTTGTGCGTGACTTCGACGAAGATACAATCTGAAAGCAATTCACAACCCTGGACATCCCATCCCTTGAGATAACCGCGTTGTGCGTGACTTCGACGAAGATACAATCTGAAAGCAATTCACAACGGTAACCCGCCCGGTAACCCGGACGCTTGAGTTGTGCGTGACTTCGACGAAGATACAATCTGAAAGCAATTCACAACGGTATTTGATCAGATCTTTGTAGAACGGGAGTTGTGCGTGACTTCGACGAAGATACAATCTGAAAGCAATTCACAACAGTGGGACGGAACGCCGCGCATTGAGACGGGTTGTGCGTGACTTCGACGAAGATACAATCTGAAAGCAATTCACAACATTTTGGCTGTGTCTCGTAATATCCACCAAGTTGTGCGTGACTTCGACGAAGATACAATCTGAAAGCAATTCACAACACTCTCGAACGCGTCGGCCCAATCACCCCAGTTGTGCGTGACTTCGACGAAGATACAATCTGAAAGCAATTCACAACCGCCGTAACCCGTTTGTACAAAGTGGTGCGTTGTGCGTGACTTCGACGAAGATACAATCTGAAAGCAATTCACAACACAAATCACGCTCACCATTGCGCACCTCGAGTTGTGCGTGACTTCGACGAAGATACAATCTGAAAGCAATTCACAACAGCTGCCAGCTGCATGCTTGAGCGTTCTCTGTTGTGCGTGACTTCGACGAAGATACAATCTGAAAGCAATTCACAACTCCGACAACCAACAAACCGTAAATAAACCAGTTGTGCGTGACTTCGACGAAGATACAATCTGAAAGCAATTCACAACACTCAGCGGCGGCGGGTATGCAGCAGATCAGTTGTGCGTGACTTCGACGAAGATACAATCTGAAAGCAATTCACAACTGCCAGCTCGTCAATGTGATCGCCGAAGCGGTTGTGCGTGACTTCGACGAAGATACAATCTGAAAGCAATTCACAACGGCCGTCTTGACCAATCACCGATCTTAACAGTTGTGCGTGACTTCGACGAAGATACAATCTGAAAGCAATTCACAACTAAATTTGGTATGTTGCGCGAGGCCGTCACGTTGTGCGTGACTTCGACGAAGATACAATCTGAAAGCAATTCACAACCGCCACCGGCAACAATCGCAACCCGCTCATGTTGTGCGTGACTTCGACGAAGATACAATCTGAAAGCAATTCACAACTACTTCCGCTTCGACAACCAGCGACCGGCGTTGTGCGTGACTTCGACGAAGATACAATCTGAAAGCAATTCACAACCGCACGGAGATCACTGCATGAAGTACATGGGTTGTGCGTGACTTCGACGAAGATACAATCTGAAAGCAATTCACAACTAGTTCGGCTTGCTTCTTTGCTGTTGTTAAGTTGTGCGTGACTTCGACGAAGATACAATCTGAAAGCAATTCACAACGGGGTACGCGTCGCTGAAGACCATCGGCGCGTTGTGCGTGACTTCGACGAAGATACAATCTGAAAGCAATTCACAACCCGCTGCGTGAAGGTCATGTTGTTTATCAGTTGTGCGTGACTTCGACGAAGATACAATCTGAAAGCAATTCACAACGCAACAGGCCTTTGTCTGTTATTGTAAAAGTTGTGCGTGACTTCGACGAAGATACAATCTGAAAGCAATTCACAACCCGTCTTGCCGGCATCTTTTTTTACTTCACGTTGTGCGTGACTTCGACGAAGATACAATCTGAAAGCAATTCACAACTTCATTCGCTCATAACGACATTTACCGCCGGGTTGTGCGTGACTTCGACGAAGATACAATCTGAAAGCAATTCACAACCACGAAGGCCGACATGGAAATGCTGCAAGGTTGTGCGTGACTTCGACGAAGATACAATCTGAAAGCAATTCACAACAACGGAGACTTCGCGGTTGCGGGCCGAACGGTTGTGCGTGACTTCGACGAAGATACAATCTGAAAGCAATTCACAACCAAGTCCTGATTGCAGTGCAAACAGGAAGAGTTGTGCGTGACTTCGACGAAGATACAATCTGAAAGCAATTCACAACCATGGTTTGTTCTGCCTGTACTGCCGGTTCGTTGTGCGTGACTTCGACGAAGATACAATCTGAAAGCAATTCACAACGGTGATGAGGAAACCGTTTTTACAATGTCTGTTGTGCGTGACTTCGACGAAGATACAATCTGAAAGCAATTCACAACATCAACAAATGTGCGGTGCAATTCCCATTTGTTGTGCGTGACTTCGACGAAGATACAATCTGAAAGCAATTCACAACACAATTCGACATGTTGCGCGTCGGTCAGCTGTTGTGCGTGACTTCGACGAAGATACAATCTGAAAGCAATTCACAACATTAATGCCGATAATTCCGAACACGTGGTCGTTGTGCGTGACTTCGACGAAGATACAATCTGAAAGCAATTCACAACGATCTTCCCTTCATCCTCAAGCTCGATAACGTTGTGCGTGACTTCGACGAAGATACAATCTGAAAGCAATTCACAACAAGCCAACCGCTCCTGTTCCAGCACATGTGGTTGTGCGTGACTTCGACGAAGATACAATCTGAAAGCAATTCACAACACTCACACACTGTGTGGAGAATCTCCAGGTGTTGTGCGTGACTTCGACGAAGATACAATCTGAAAGCAATTCACAACGGGGGCGGGGCAATGATCAACGGCGAGCCGGTTGTGCGTGACTTCGACGAAGATACAATCTGAAAGCAATTCACAACTTCTTTTTCTTAGCCATGTGATTAGTCGTTGTTGTGCGTGACTTCGACGAAGATACAATCTGAAAGCAATTCACAACTGATATGGTAGATACCTTGAATGAGTTTAGTTGTGCGTGACTTCGACGAAGATACAATCTGAAAGCAATTCACAACATACTAGCGACATATCCACTCGGCAGATCTGTTGTGCGTGACTTCGACGAAGATACAATCTGAAAGCAATTCACAACAGATGTACTTACCGAGTAGTTTCTCGAATTGTTGTGCGTGACTTCGACGAAGATACAATCTGAAAGCAATTCACAATCAGGCGAACATCACCAATCAATCAAGCCTTTTAGTATTCCCAGGATAACTATTTGGGATTTGTTTTTTTGTTTTTGGATTTTTGAGCTAATCCCTTCCGAATGCCAGGATAAGCGAGCCGCTCACGCCGTAATTCCTCACGTTTTCACGCTGCGTTCCTGTTCCGCTTCCTCCCCAGTAAGCCGCCAGCCCTTCCACGTTCGCTTTCCCCCACGGAACCTGGTAGTAGGGCCGGATGTTAATGCCGATCCATTTTGTGGCGAAAAGGCTCACGTTAAGCGCAAACGTATTTGCAAACTTGAGATCCGCGATGACCGCTTCTTCCGTCGCGCCGGCAAAACCGGCATCGTTGGAATAGGTTGTCGTCCCGGAAAGAAGATGAAGATCGAGATCGAGCGAGGGAACGACTTCGAAATGCGGGCGGGAGATCAGCTTCAGCGTTAACCCCGCACTGAATCCGCCCATGCCGATCTTTATTTTCCTGTACCCCATCAGGCCGCCGGTCGGCTCCGGTCCGTACGCGTTATTCGTTTCGCGAAGCCGCGAGTAGACCAGCTCGTAGCCCACCGTTTCCCCGCGATGCTGCCAGCTGAACTCGATGCCGCGCAGCATTCCGAAATAAGGCATTTTCTGTGTCAGCCATTGGCGCGCGTAGTTGTAGCTGTAAACTGTCCGGTTGATGTTGGAAGGTTCCATCCACCCGTATTTAATTCCGAACGTGAACGCATTCTGCGCCGGCAGAATGACGAACGGGAAAACGAACAGGATGGAAAGCAGCAATTTTTTCATTCTTTAAAATTTAATGCGTTTCAGAACGATATGCTCTTTCACGCTCCCGTAATAGGTGGCGTACATGTTGTTCGCGGCGCCTTCATATTCCATCGTCATCTCGTTGCGTGACCGGTCCGTGATCGTGTACTCCCGCGCCGGCGCCTGGCCGATCGAAGAAACCATCGTGATCGTGGTCCCGTCTGACCGGTAGAAATGCGCGTTGTGCCGTTCGTTTCCTTTTACCGTGATGCCGTTGGTGGCCAGGTAATAGGGATCGTCGCCGGTGGTGGGTGTATTGTAGAACATGAAAAATCCGGTAATGCCGGAAGAAACGACGCTGTCGGTTCCGCCTGAAGCATTGAGGTAATCGAGCTGCATCGATTGGATCTCCCAGGTGCCGGATTCGCGGTAGAGGTAGGAGCTGCCTTTTTTACACCCGGAAGCGAGAATGAACGCGGCGGGGATCAACAGCCGGATGGAAGTGCGTAACAGGTGGATCATTGCCAAAAGAATAATTGTGCGGCAATGTCAGGCATAAACCAGGCGCCGGAAATACGTAAATAGTAGTAGAGCGTGGGGAGCCAGGAGCCCTGGAAGGATTTATTTTCCGGACTCCGGACTTACCTGACGACAGTCACCGCGCCACGCTTCACCAGTTCCTTTCCGCAAGCGGTAAAGCAGGTGATTGTATAAACGTAAGTGCCTTCGCTTACGACCTGTCCTTTGTAATGGCCGTCCCATCCGCCCGCGACGTCGTTCCACGTGTAAAGCAGCTCGCCCCAGCGGTTGAAGATCATCCCCCGGAAATTATTCACGCCTGTTGCGCCCACGGTGAAAATTTCATTCGTGCCGTCGCCGTTCGGGGTGAAAACATTCGGAATGAACAGCGACGATTCTTCATCCAGTATTTCCACGAACGCCGATGCCGTATCGCTGCAGGCGCCGTTGCTTACCGTCACTGAATAGGTCGTGCTCGTACCGGGCATCACGGTGATCGTCGCATTTCCCGATCCCGTGTTCCAGCTGTAGCCGCTGCCGCCGGATGCGGTCAGCTCAACGGGAACGCCCTGGCAGGTGGAAGTCGCGCCGCTGATGATCGCGACAGGATACGCGGTAACGACAACGGTGAAAGAATCGGTCGACGTGCAGTTGCCTGCTGAAGTAGCTGTTACCGAATACGTGGAAGTGACGGCAGGATTGACCGAGATGGACGAAGTCGTTGCGCCGGTGCTCCAGAGCCAGGACGAACCGCCCGAAACGGTAAGCGTTGCCGGATCGCCGCTGCAGGTTGTCGAAGTGCCAGCGATGGAAACGGCCGGTGGTTGTGCAATGCCGACGAAGAATGTGTCTGTGGAAGAACACAGGCCTTGCGTGACGTTGACGTAATAAGCAGTGTTGGTCGTGGGTGAAACCTGCACGGTATCCTGCGTCGAAGAAAAGCCGGTGGGCGAAGAGCTCCAGCTGTATTGCGTTCCGCCTGTTGCGATCAGCGTTGCCGTGCCTCCGCTGCAGATCGTGGCGGGGCCGGTGATGTTTGTTACGGGCAAAGGCGACACAGTGACGATCACGGAATCCGCGTCGGAACAGGTGCCGTTGGAAACGTTTACGAAATACGTCGTCGTCACCGCGGGCGTGACCTGCACGGTGGCCTGCGAAGAGGTGAAGCCGGTCGGGCTGGAGGTCCAGCTGTACTGCGAGCCGCCCGAAGCGCTGAGCTGTATCGTGGAGCCGGAACAAACGGTGCTGTCGTTGGAAACGGAAGCGACGAGCTGCGGCGGGAAATAATAACCCACGAGCCACACGGTGTCGGAAACATACGTGGGACATGGCGCGGAGAATACTGCGTACGCATATGTCGTGTCGTCGCTGCAGCCTGCGCCCTGGAATGTAATAGCGTGGAGAAGGCTGTCGCCTGCGCTGATTGCGGGAACGGCGCCGGATGAAAAAGCCGGATCGCTGTACGTGACGGTAATGTTGTTGATCGTTCCCGCCAGGAAATTTTGCAGGAGAATGGAATTGGAATCAACACCGTTCAACGTATTCACCGTGAAGAACAGCGTGTCGGGCGGACAAGGCGCGGAGGCCGGGCCGAGGAAAGAAATATCGTCCACGAAAAAATCGTTGCCGAAACCGCTCGGCTCGAGACTTTCCAGGCACACCGGGATGGAGCCGCTGACCGATCCGGAATTCCACGTTAGCGTCAGCTGCACCCACACGTCGGGCAAATGCGGAACGATCGTCGCCGCTGACAATACGTTGCCGTTGATGTTCAGCCTGAACTGCGGATGCGCCTGCCCGCTGTAGCTGTTGGGTTCGATGGCGTTGTTCACCCACGCGGAAAACGTGTAGTTCGTATTCGGCATCACGGTCACGTTCGAGCACCACACATCGTTCGGCACCGTTGCCATTCCGCCCATGAACAGCATGTTGCCGGTTCCGTTCCCGAACGTGTGATCGACGCCGCTGAAATTCGGGTTGAGCTGCGTGAAGCCATCCTGCACAACGCAGTGCAATCCGTCGGTCGACGGAGGCGGCGGGACCAGCGGGTAATCGCTCGTGTAGCCGATGCCGGCGCCCTGCTCGAAATTTCCGTTCACGACAAGGTCGACGGTCTGCTGTGAATTGCAGAGCAGCGACGTGCTGTCGCAGGCGCATGCGATGACGCTAGTCGTGTCGCGCGCATAAAGGATGCAGCCGTAAACGTTGGTGTACGTGTACGTAATGACGTACGGCCCGCCCGCACCGGCGAGCGCAGGATCGAAGCTGTTGCCGTTTATGCCCGGCCCGGAAAATGTTCCGCCGGAAGGCGCGCCTGTCAAAGCGATCGGCGATACGGTGTCGCAATACATGACGTTCAGCGGCGGCGTGAATGACGGCAGCGCGGATGGATCGGTGATGAGGCGGATGCGGTGGTTGTCCGTATCGGCGATGTAAATTTTCCCGGCGCAATCTCCCGTGATGCGGAATGGCGTGTAGAATTGCGAAGTTGCTGCCGGGCCGTCTGCAAAACCCTGTATGCCGGTGCCTGCGTACGTTGTCACCTGGTTGTTGTTGACGTCGATCTTGCGCATCCAGTGGTTGCTCGATTCCGCGATGTAAATGTTCGATGCAGCATCCACGAAGAGTCCGTGCGGAAGGTTGAACGTGGAAGCAGCGAGCGTGGAATTCACCGCGCCTGGAACGCCGCAGATACCTGAAACCGTCGTGACGTTGCCCGAAGGATCGATCTTCCGCACCACTTGGTTGCCCCAGTCGGCGACGAACAAATTCCCCGCCCCGTCCACCGCGATTCCTGTCGGGTTGCTGAAGCGCGCGGCGGTTCCGTTGCCGTTCACGCATCCCGGCGTGCCGTTGCCCGCCACCGTCGACACCATGCCCGTGGCCATGTCGATCTTCCGCACCGTGTGATTGCCGAACTCCGTGACGAAAACATTTCCCCCGCCGTCGACGGCAATGCCCGACGGGAGGCTGAACTGCGCGGTGGCAGCAGGCCCGTCGAGATATCCTGCTGTTCCCGATCCGGCGATGATCGTCACGTTGCCCGTCGCATCCGTATGTTTCACCCGGTGCGATCCCCAGTCGGCGATGAACAGGAAATTACTGGCGGAAGGATCGAAAGCGATGTCGTTGGGCGATGACAGGAACCCCGGCCCCACGAGCGTGCTCACGGTTCCCGCCGGGTCGATCTGCCGCACTCTTCCGCCGCCGCCCCATTCCGTCACGTAAACATTTCCGCTCCCGTCGAACGTGATTCCTTTCGGCAGATCGAACTGCGCGGTGGCGCCCGGTCCGTCTACCCAGCCCGCCGTGCCCGAACCGGCAAGCGTGCTGACTGTTACCTGTGCATGGAGCGGGAAAGCCGCCGCAAGTGTAAGCGTGATGGCGAGTATGATCTGTTTTGTTTTCATGGGTGAATTTTTTGCGGTCTGCAAGAGGCTGTCAAAAACACCTTACGAAAACAAAAAGAATCGATTCTTTATCACCGTTCAACCCACCTGCAGGGAACGCGGGGGCCGGCTTTGAGAACGGTAGTTATGGAACAGGGAACGGCGGGATCAGAACCTGGGAATGATCATTTCGACACAGGTTCCGGTAGCCGGCGGTGTCATCCGGCTGCGGTCGGTGATGCTGATGGACGCCTTCTTCCCGGTCGATTCGCCCAGCAGCTCCATCCGCTCGCGGGTGAGGTCGATGCCGAGTGAACGATGTGCGTCGCTGTCTTTTTCCTGCTTCGTCGCGGAATCGATCCCCACGCCGTCGTCCATGATCGTGATGCGGATGTGATCGGGACCGTGCGCGCTTACCGAAATGGAAATGTGCCCGTGGCGTTCCGCAGGAATGATGCCGTGCCAGATCGCGTTCTCCACGAACGGCTGGATGATCAGCGAGGGAATGCTGATGTCATGCGCCGTAAGGTCCGGGCCGATGGTGATGGAATAATCGAACTGCCCCTGGTAACGGCTTTTTTCGAGTTCGAGATACAATTCCAGCCGCTCGAGTTCTTCGTCGAGGCCGACGCGTTTTTTGTACGCATTCTCCAGCGTCAGCCGGATCAGCTTTGAAAAGCGGGAGAGGTAACGGTGCGCGGCCTGCTGCTCGTTTTTCGAAATGTAATTCTGGATCGAGTTGAGCGCGTTGAAAATAAAATGCGGGTGCATCATTGCAGATGAAGCCTGCTGCTCGAGATCGACCATGCGTTCGTGCAGCCTGAATTTTTCCTGCGCCTGTTTCCTGACTGTTGCCAGCCTCGCCCGGAAAAGGAGGTAAAGCAACACGCCGGCGGATAATATAACCCCGGTTATGAACCACGACGACATCCAGAACGGCGGATGAATGCGGAACGAAAATTGCGCAGGCGTGGCGCTTTCTGTTCCGCCGGGCAGGAGAGCTTTGACGTAAAGCGTGTATGCTCCCGGCGAAAGATTGGAAAAAAGCAGGCGCGGTTGCCTCACGGTTTTCCATTCATTGCCCGCTCCTTTGAGCATGTACGAATACGTCAGCATTTTGCTGCATGCGAAAGATATCCCGGTGAAATCGATCTCCACGGTGTTCCCGGAATAATCCCAGTCCCCGGCAACTGCAGGCGGATGGGAAATGCCATTCACCGTTACCTGTGTAATGTAAACGGGCGGCGCGGGCAGGGAGCGGCTTCCCGGCGACAGCACCGACACGCCCTGCGCAGTGCCCACCCACAGCCGGTTCTGCGCGTCCGTGGCGAGGTCCTGCACTTCATTTCCCTGCACGCCTTTCTGGTAGGGATAAAAAAGCCCGGCCTGTGAATTGAAGCAGTACAGCCCCGAAGATGAACCCGCCCAGACCGTGCCGTTCGGCGCGATCGTGATCGCCGTGTAACGCGTGCCCCTCGGCGCCGTTGCGATCGTGGCGCAATTTTTTTCTCCCGGCTTCACGATGCTGATGCCCTTCCCGGTCACGATCCACATCGCGTTCGCGGCATCTACGGCGATATCGGTAACCGTGCGCGACGGCAATCCTTCCCGTTCCCCGAATGCAGCCAGCAACTTTTTGTCGCGGAAACAATACAGCCCGGAATCCGTCCCGGCCCAGACGTTCCCCGTATTATCCTGCTTCAGCACAAGAATGCGGCGGTTCGCGATGGCGGGGTCATTCACGTACTGGAGCTCGCCGTTCTCCAGGCAGGGAATGCCCTGCGCGCCGGTATTGTACGCGGCCATCCACAACCGGCCATCCCTGTCGGGAAGAAGATCGAAAGCAATGTAATCGAAAAACGGGCGAATGTCTTTTTCTTCTTCACGGATCATCAGCGGCATATTGCTCGCGGAGAACAGCATTTTTCCGGGTGCAAGCTCGGCGATGGTGAGCATGTCGTGCTGCGATTTTGTAAACGGGAACGCGAATTGCCCCACCGAATCGTTGCGGATGTAGCTGAGGAAAGAAGAGGAATTGAACGTCGACAACCACACCGTGCCGTCGGAAGCCGGGAAAACCCCGCGCACGAAATTGCTCGTCAGCCCGTCGTGCACGTCGTAATTTTTCACCTGCAGGTTGTAATAGCAGCGCGCTCCTGAACCGTATGTTGACACCCAGAGATTTCCTTCGTGGTCCACCATCAGGTCGGTGATGCCGTTCAGCGACGAGAGGTCGATCTTCGCGGAGGGCGTTCCATGCGCGTCCATTGCTGTCACTTCTCCGCCCGCCGAACACGTCCACACCGTTTCATTCGTTCCTGCCGCAACGTGCGTGTAATCGACATTCCCGAGCGGGGAAAATACGTCGAGGCTCTCGTCTTTATTTCCCCGCATCAGCGCACCGCGTGTTCCGATCCAAAGCATCCCGCCGGGACCGGGCGTTACGTCGAAAACAGCGCGCGCTTCCAGTTGGTTGCCGAATGCCCGCGTGATCGTTCCGGAAGAGTCGCGCCGGAAAAGCCCGTCGTTCGTGGCGATCCAGAGCGTGCTGCCGGGCAGGGCGCATACCGTGTTCACGTGCCTGCTGCGCGCGGGAAGGCCGGGAACTGCGCTCATGTCGATGGCTTCCGTCTTTTTCCCGACGACGACGACGATGATGAGGTTGGAAATGTTGTCGAGCAGGTAAAGCCGGTTGTCGTCGCCCGGGACCATGCGGAAAATATTTTTCGGACGCGGGCCTGGCTGCGGAAATGCATACGCCGAAAAGTTTCCGTCTTCAAGGTAATGCAGCCCGCCGCCGAACGTGGCGGCCCATATCGTCCCGTCGCCGGTTTGCGTGACGGCCATCACCTGGCTCGCGTTCAGCCCGTCGCTGTCGTAATAGTTTTCGAAACTGTGGCCGTCATATTTCCCGAGCCCGTTCGTCGTGGCGAACCAGGTGTACATGCGGCTGTCCTGGAACAG
The DNA here is from genome assembly GCA_966211705.1 of uncultured Chryseobacterium sp. Classification (GTDB taxonomy): domain Bacteria; phylum Bacteroidota; class Bacteroidia; order Palsa-965; family Palsa-965. The sequence goes on along the minus strand of CBIHOC010000006.1, from coordinate 20,552 downwards.
GTCGAAAACCAGGGAATGCGGAAGCCCGTTTTCCGAAGTCAGCTCGTGGTGCGGAAATTCCTGGGCCTGCATCGCCGCGGTTTTCAGCAGGAGCAGGAACGACAGCGCAACACGACGGATGAAAATGCGCATCGCTACCGGGAATTGGTTCCGTTCTGCTTCATGATGCGCATGAAATCGCCCAGCCTGCGCCGCGATACGGGAAGGCGTTGTTTGCCGGGAAGGATCACGTAACCTCCGTCTTCGGTGATGAATTCCTGGATGTGGCGGAGGTTGACGATGTAGGATTTGTGAATGCGGAAAAAATCGGGCTCGTCTTCCAGCATCTGCTCGAAGTCTTTCAGCGTGCGTGTGACCACGGCGGGCGCGTCGTTCGTGGTAAAGACCGTGGTGTAGCTGTTGTCGCCTTCGAGGTAGACGATGGATGAAACGTTGACCACCCGGAAGCCGCGCTGGTGGGGGAGAATGAGCTTCTCCACTTTTTGCCGGTGCTGCATCGTTCCCCGGAGCGCCTGGTAACGTTCCTCTTTTTGCGCGGAAAGAACATCCGTGCCGTCATTCATTGCCAGGAACTTGTTGCCGGTTTCCACCAGCTCGTCGATGTCGATCGGTTTCAGCAGGTAATCGGTGGCGCTGGCTTTAAGCGCTTTCAGCGCATACCTGCTGTGCGCGGTGACGAATACGACAGAAGTGTTTTTCCCGATGTGGGGAAGCAGCTCGAAACCGTTCCCGTTCGGCATTTCGATATCGAGGAATACGACGTCGACCGTATTGCTTTGCAGGAACCCGGCAGCGGACTTCACATTCCTCGCTGTCCCTGCGATGTTTATCCACGGGCAATGCGCAGCGATAAGGGCGGAAAGGTTCTCGATGTTGGGCAGCTCATCGTCTACAAGCAACGCATTCAGCCGGATCGTATTCTGCGGTGCGGTCATCTTTCCCGTTTTTTTCCGGGAAAAAGGTACAAAAACTTTGACGCGGATTATTTCCGCAGCAAATAATGGCTCACGAACCACTCTTCCCCGTTCTCAAATCCCCACAGTTCCGCGCAGGCCATGTAAAAGACGCGCCAGTACACCCACCACTTCGTTGCGTTCTCCTTTCCATACGTTTTTTCAAACAGGGGAATGATGGCCGCTTTATTCCGGTCCATGTTTTCCAGCCACGCTTCCGACGTTTTCGAATAATGCTCCCCGCTCACGCGCCAGTGCTCCTTCACGCGCAGGTCTTCGTTCCAGTAATAGAGGTAATGGTCCGAAGGCATCATGCCGCCGGTGAAAAAATATTTCGACATCCAGTCCGAATTGTCCTTCACCTCGAAAAAATAGAGGTAGTCGCGGTGCGTGAAGATGTGCACGAACAGCGCGCCGTCGTCGTTCAGCCAGCCGGCGATCTTTTTCAGCAGCGCGCCATGGTTGCGCATGTGCTCGAACATTTCCACGGATACGACGCGGTCGAATTTTTTCTCCGTATCGAACACGTTCATGTCCGCCGTGATGATCTCGATGTTCGTGAGGCCGCGTTCTTTCGCGGTGGCGTCGATGTATTCTTTCTGCGTGCGGGAATTGGAAACGGCGGTGATCTTCGCGCCCGGGAAATATTTTCCCATCCACAGCGTGAGCGAGCCCCAGCCGCAACCGAGCTCGAGGATCTGCTGGCCGTCTTCCAGCTCCGCGCGCTCGCAGGTGAGGGCAAGCATGTCGCGTTCGGCTTGTTCGAGCGTATGAACGCCGGGCCTGTAAAACGCGCTGCTGTATTTCAGGTTGGGCCCGAGGCAAAGCCGGTAAAATTCCGTGGGCACTTCGTAATGCTGCTCGTTCGCCGCTTTCGTTTCAATGGCGATGGGACTGTTGCGGCAGCTCTCCAGCAAGCGATTGAAATGGTCCTGCTGCTCGTCAGGCGAAGATTTTTTTTCTTCCTGTAGCCGTTGCTTCAGCAATCGCCGTATTCCCGCGCGAACGGCGGAGTCGGGGAGAAGGTTCTTTTCGAGTAAGCTGTCGATGTTCATACGAATGTGCAAATGTGCAGGTGGGCAGATGTGCAAATGAAAAGGTCAGGAAACAGAACGTATGGGCTGTGTGGCGCGCATCTGCACACCTGCACATTTGCACATCATTTTTTTTTGAACCAGGGGATGAATACGCTCGTCGTTCGCTGGTATTCTTTATACGCCTCGCCTCTCGAGCGCAGGGATTGTTCTTCGGTCATGGGAATGCCGGTGACTTTCCAGATGAGGTAGAAAATGGTGAGCGGGCAGACGATGGAGATCCAGCCGTACGGGCTCGGCAGCGCGAAGATGAATACGGAGACCCAGATCATGAACTGGAAGAAATAATTCGGGTGGCGGGAATAATTCCACAAACCGTCCTGGCAAACTTTTCCTTTGTTGGCAGGATTGTGTTTGAAATTCTGCAGCTGCCAGTCGGCAACGCCTTCGCCGATAATAGAGATAAACCACATTCCCGCGCCGATCAGTTCGGGGAGATGGAGCGGCTGTTCTTTATTCATCGCGATGATGAAGAACGGCGTGGCGAGAAAAATGTTCGACAACGCCTGCGCCTGGAAAAAGAAAAAGAACGTCCGGTCCGGGTTCGGTCCCCATTCCTGGCGAAGCTGCTTGTACCGGCCTTCCTCCTCGCCGAGATGCGAGCCGACACGGATCAAAAGGTAAATTCCCAGCCGCACGCTCCACAAGGCCGCCAGCAGGCACACTACATTTTTCCGCACTTCATACCCGTCCGCCATCAGCCAGATCACCGCAGCGATCACGGTAAAGTTGAACGCCCAGAAAATATCCACCACGCCCGCATTTTTGATCCGCCACGCCCAGATCCAGACGATGATCATGATCACAGAGCAGGCTGCGAAGGCGACGAGCGGGATTTGGATGAATGGGTTCATGTTTGTTGTTAGTGGTTTGTCGTTAGTTGTTTGTTGGCTGGATCTGGCGAATTATAGCAGGAGATAGGGAATCGTACCTGCTGTCATTATCGAAATCGTAGAAATAAATCGTGTCGTTATTCTCAAGGATATTCAAAACAATGTCAAGGTAGCCGTCGAGATCCGTATCATGAGAAAAGCTGCAGACTTTACCTTCCAGGTCGAACCCAGTCATCTTGTCCAAAAAACCATCTTCGTTCTTATCCTCCATTTCAGATAAGAGCACGCCTTCTTTGTCATAGTACCGGAAGAACTCATAATTCCCGTCATAATTTGCATCAACGCTGACGGAAAGTGTTTTGCCTGTCGGTATGTACTCCTGCGTGTAAGTTGTGCCGGTATAATTCCACGAACCTTTGACATTTTTGCCTTCACCTGTGTGGGTTGAATCATGCCAGAATTTAACAGCGAAAACGGTCGAAACAAGCGCATACAGGACCAGGATAATAATCACGGTGCTGCGCTTCTTCCGGGGAGGAGGGCTCTGCACCGGGGAAATCGGTATGTCTTTCTCTGTAAAAGGTTCTCCGGCGACAATTTTTGCTGCAATCTCCGCGTATTGTGAATCGACAATAATTTCCGCGAAAACTTTCCCCTGCCCGAAGCTCGGAAATGTCGAGTCTTCGAATTTCCGTTCTGCAAACGGGATGTTCTGTTCTGTTAATGCTTCAGTGATCCGGTAAAAGTCCAGCGAGGATTCGATCTTGAACACGGTTTGTTCCATGATGTCTGTTGTCTGTTGTCCGGGGTTGTCGGTCTTCAGTTGTCAGTCTGATCCCGAGGGTTCGGGACGAAGACCGACAACTGAAGACCGACAACCGACAACCCCGGACAACCTTTTTTACCTTTTTCTCAGCTTAATGATCTTCAACCCGTGCAGCACCTTCATCACCGGCCAGGTCGGATCGATCTCGAACCATTTCTGGGCGAAGTTGGGACTGTTCGGGCTTTTGTGGTGATTATTCTGCATCAGCTCGCCCATCAGGAGGAAATCCACGGGGAGCGAATTTTTCGAATGGTCGTCGTTGTTGTGGTTCGCGTAGCCGTATTTGTGCCCGCACCAGTTGACGATCGCGCCCTGCACCGGGCCGACGAGAAAATGAACGGGAAGCAGCAGGAACATCCACCAGTGCGTGGCGAAGAAACAATAGAATACGAAATACGCCACGCCGAACCCGATGCGGATCTCCCAGCGGTCGCTCACCTTGTCCATCCACGGCCAGGTGGGATAATTTCCCTTGAACGCCGGCTCCGGCTCCGATTTGTAACGCACGAAATCCTGGTAGATGCGGCGGGTCTTCATCATCAGTCCCCACACGTCTTTGATAAAATGCGGGCTGTGCGGATCTTTTTCCGTGTCGCTGTAGGCATGGTGCATGCGGTGCATGATGGCGTACGCGCGCGGGTTGAGGAAGGAAGAGCCCTGCGTGAGGAACGTCAGCATGTAAAATGCTTTTTCCCACCCCGGCGACATGGTGAACATCCGGTGGGACGCGTAACGGTGAAGAAAAAAGGTCTGGCAGAACAGGGAGAGAAACCAGTGCGCCAGGAAAAAGGCCAGGATTATCATACCGACACCAATATACGGTGGAATATGGAATGCCGGATTTGGAGTAGTGCATCAGTTTGGCCTTCCCCGGAAATGTTCACTTGTAGGCGGAAAATTGAAAAACCACGGAGTCACGGAGACACGGAGTTCTCGATACGGCTACCCGAACTGACACTCCGCGTCCCCGTGTCTCCGTGGTAAACCAACATTTTGGAATTTTTCAATTAACACTACCGGATTTGACCGTATGACAAGTTTCCAGCCGGAATTGTCAGCATTTTATCTGCCGGAACGGCGTGGCTTATTACATTTACGCAAACCGACGAAACATTCCGATGGAATACAGCAAGCTCAAGCGCCGGCCTTCATACCCCTTCGAGACCATCGGGGTTGCAGTTGCATTCTCTCCACGGTTCGAAGCCTTGCTGGGAGAAGCGAAGCGCCTGTCCGACGCATTCGGGGCGAACCTCGTTCTCATCCACATCGGGGAACGCACGCGCAGCAAGGAAGCCCGGCTCGACGACGTCATGCACAAGCTCGGCATCGAGGAAAAAAAGATCCGCGTGCTGTGGAACGAAGGCGATCCCGTCGCGTCCATCCTCGAGCTCTGCAAGCTGAACGCGGTGGACCTGCTCATGGTCGGGGCGCTGCAAAAGGAAAATATGCTGCGCTATTACCTCGGTTCGGTGGCAAGAAGCCTCAGCCGCAACGCAAAATGTTCGGTGCTGCTGCTGACCGGGCCGAAAGCCGAAGGCACGCGTTTCCGGAAAATTCTCGTCAACGGCGTGGAAAACAAAAAGACGGTGCACACGATCGATACCGCCGTTTATTTCGCCAAGCACGTGAAGGCAAGGGACATCACCGTAGCCACCGAAGTGAGCCAGCCCGGGCTTGCCATGACCATCGCCGATGAAAACACGGCCGGTGAAGCGAGCAAGATCAAAAAGGAAATGAACGAAGAGGAATTCAACCGCGTGCACGCCATCGTGACGAAAGTCAGCGAGCGGGAAGGCGTGGAAATTTCCGAAAAACAGATCAAGGGAAAACCCGGCTTCGCGATCCGCCAGTTCGCCGAACACAAGAAAGCCGACCTGCTCGTGATCAATTCACCCGACGTCAAATACGGCATCATCGATCGCATCTTTACGCACGACATGGAATACATCCTCGAAGATCTTCCCTGCAACGTTCTCATCGTGCACTCACGGGTCACGGAAGACTGATGCAACTGGTCAGCCACGATATAATTATCCTGCTGCTGTCTTTCGGCGGCGTGCTGATCCTTTCACGCCTGTTCGCAGAGCTCGGCAAAAAATTCCGCCTGCCGATGGTCATGGGCGAGATCCTGCTCGGCATCGTCCTCGGTCCGACGGTTTTCGGTTATTTCTACCCGGAAGAATTCCGCACGATTTTCCCGGAAACAGGTGCGGTGAAGATCGCCATGGACGGCATCACGCAGCTGGCGGTGATCATGCTGCTTTTTGTTGCGGGCCTGGAAGTGCAGCTGCAGGTCGTGCTGAAGCAGGGACGCACGGCGGTGCTCACCAGCATCACCAGCATGATCATCCCGTTCTTTTTCGGTTTCGGCATCGTGTGGTATTTCCCGGAATTTTTCAACCTCGGTGAAAGCCCGAAGCTGGTGTACGCGCTTTTTTTCGGCATCGCGATGGCGGTATCCGCAATTCCCGTGATCGCGCGCATCCTGATGGACCTCAACCTGTACAAGACGCACGTGGGCATGACCATCATGGCCGCCGCGATCTTCGACGACCTCACGGGCTGGCTCATGTTCTCGCTCGTGCTGAGCATGATGGGGCAGGAAGGCGAGATCACGAACACCTGGCAAACCGTCGGCCTCATCCTTGGCTTCGGACTTTTTATGCTCGTCATCGGCAAACGCCTGATCAACCTTGCGCTTCCGTTCATCCAGAAAAAACTGTCGTGGCCCGGCGGCGTGCTTTCACTTTGTCTCGGGCTCGGATTCCTCGGCGCGGCGTTCACGGAATCCATCGGCCTGCACGCGATCCTCGGCGCGTTCATCGTCGGCATCGCGATCGGCGACTCCGTTCATTTCCGGGAAGAGGCGCGCGAGATCATTCACCAGTTCGTGACGAATATTTTCGCACCGCTCTTCTTCGTTTCGATCGGCCTGAAAGTGAACTTCGTTGAGAATTTCGACCTGCGCCTCGTGCTCATCGTGCTCTTCCTCGCCGTGGTCTGCAAAGTGGCCGGCGCGAGCCTCGGCGCGTGGATGGGCGGGCTGAAACGCAGGCAGGCGCTGGCGGTGGGCTTCGGGCTGAATGCGCGCGGCGCGATGGAGATCATCCTCGGAACACTCGCGCTCAACGCAGGGCTCATCGACAATAAAATGTTCGTTGCGCTGGTGGTGATGGCGTTGGTGACGAGCATCATCAGCGGGCCGATGCTGCGGATGTTTGCGGGAGACGGGATGAAATAAGCAAGGGGAATTTTCCTCAGCCGGGGGCAGAACTTCTACGTTTCAACCGGTAGCTCCCGGCAAATCCGACATTTCAGTAAACGATGCTTTCGGGTATGTAATTTGCCGGGAAAATATTGTCCAATCCTCTGAAATTATGGCCGACAAACACCAGCAGGATTTTCCTGTACAACCACTTGGCCCCACAACCGCTTACCTGCTCAGCGAGGTAGAACGCCGTAATATTCCTTATAAGCGTTTCTATGACAGCTCCCTGCTCATGCTGGGCTACGGGTGCCACGTGAAAAAGCTGCGCACCGCCGTCACCGACGCCACGAGCGGGCTGGGCATCGAGATCGCGGGCGATAAGGATGAAACGAAACAGCTGCTCTCCGAAGCGCATATTCCCGTTCCGCGCGGCCTTGTCGTTTACAGCGAAAATGAGCTGCGCCGCGTGTTCTCCCGCGTGCGCCCGCCCGTCGTCATCAAGCCGCTCGACGGCAACCACGGCCGCGGCGTTACCACCAACATTACGGACATCGACCGCGCAATTTTCGGGTACGATATCGCCCGGGATGTTTCCAATGCCGTGATCATCGAAGAATTTTTAGAAGGCGACGACTACCGTTTTCTCGTGATCAATTACAAATTGATCGCCGTGGCCAAACGTACGCCCGCAAAGATCACCGGCGACGGAAGATCGACGATCGGGGAATTGATCGATGCCGAGAATAAACACCCCGACCGCGGCGACGATTCCAGCCACGTGCTCGCCCCGATCCGCGTCGATTCGGTCACCCGCAAAATACTTTCGGAACGCAGGATCACGCTGGAAACCATCCTGCCGGCCGGGGAAGTGCTTTACCTGAAAGACACGGCCAATATCAGTGCCGGCGGAACTGCCGATGACGTGACGGACCTGGTCCATCCCGAAAATATTTTCCTCGCCGAACGCGTCGCCCGCCTGTTCAACCTCGACATCTGCGGCATCGACATCATCGCGAAAGACATTTCCGTTCCGCTCACCCGCGAGATCGGCGGCATCATCGAAGTCAACGCCGGCCCCGGCCTGCGCATGCACACCAACCCGACCACCGGCACGCCGCGCGATGTTGCCGGCCCGATCATCGACATGCTTTTTCCCGACGGCGAAACACGCATCCCGGTTGTCGCGGTGGCGGGAAATAAAAGCGGGCCGGTCACGCAGCTCGTGGCACACCTCGCCCAGCAGGCGAACCACAAGCCCGGGTGGGTGGCGGGCGACAGCATTTATCTCCGGGGCCACAAGACCTGCAGCGGCGAAAAAAATTGTGAAGGGAACATCACCGCCGTGCTTTTCGACCCCACGGTCGATTTCGCCGTGCTTGAATACACGGAGGAAATTCTGCCGGGCCCGGGCTTCAGCCGGTGCACGATCGGCATTTTTACAGGCCTGGAAAACGGGGAAACGCTTGCGCAATCGCTTTTCAACCTTGTGCCCGAAACGGGTTACGCGGTGCTGAACGCCGACGACGACAACGCGTACGAGCTCTCGGCAAAGCTGAAGTCGAATGTCGTACTGTACAGCGCCACCGACAGCGACCGTGTGCACAGCCATTGCGAGCAGCACGGCTGGGGCGCGGTGATGCGGAGCGGGCGGCTTGTCGTTTATAACGGCCTCTACCAGGTGCACGTGGAGGAAATGAGCGGCCTTCCCGGGTTGCCCGCGGAGGTCGTGCTCCCGGCGCTGGTCACCGCCACGGTGCTCAACTTCGATACAGAAGGTTTTGCAGCGGCGCTCCGAAGCTTTGAACGATAAATTCCGGGCAGCCTCCCGGGGCAGCGGGGTGAAAAAACTTACTTTTGCTTCATGCTCGGATTGAAGATGTCGACCGACCCGCGCTGGGTCAATATCGTTGAAAGCAACATTGACGAAATCCTCACAGACCACGCGTATTGTGAGCAAAAGGCGGCCTCCAACGCCATCTCCATCATCGTGAATTTCCCGGAGTTTTCCGACCTCGTCGAAGAGATGGTCGCGATCGCGCGGGAAGAGCTGGAGCATTTCGGGCAAGTGCATGAGCTGATCCTCGCGCGCGGTAAAACGCTGGGCAAAGAGCGAAAAGACCATTACGTCAACGAGCTGCTCGCATTCATAAAAATTCCGCACCGCACCCGCGAAGAAGTGCTGGTCGACCGTCTCCTTTTCGCCGCGATGATCGAAGCGCGCAGCTGCGAACGTTTCCGCGTGCTTTCCGAAAACATCAGCAACCCGGAGCTTGCCGCATTTTACCGGGAACTGATGATCAGTGAAGCGGGCCATTACACCACCTTCATCACGTTCGCCCGCAAATACGGGCAGGGCGTGAACGTCGACCAGCGCTGGGAAGAATTCCTCGCATACGAAGCGACAGTCATCGCGAAATACGGAACCGACGAAAAAATTCACGGTTAAAAAGAATTCAAAATTCAAGATTGAAAACTCCAGGGTTGTTTTCAATTTTGAATATTGAATTTTGAATCCTTATGGGAACAATTCGCACCCTGCTCGCCCTTTGCATCGTCGTCTATCATTCGTACACGATATTCGGGGAGCGGCTGGCGGGCGGGATGGTGGCGGTGCAGGCGTTCTACATGATCTCCGGGTTTTACATGGCCCTTATCCTGAACGAAAAGTACAGGCCGGGGCCGGGATCGTTCCGTCTTTTTATCACCAACCGTTTTCTCCGCATCTATCCCGCATACTGGGTTTGCCTTTTCCTTTCCGTGCTGATGTGCGTGGCGGGATTGATCTGGCTGAACAACCCGTTTTATCTCGGGTACTGGACCAGCCAATGGGATAACCTGCACTGGACGGCGATCGTTTTTTTCATCCTGGCGAACGTCCTCATCATCGGATCCGACTGGCTGCTTTTTTCCGGGGTGAGCCGCGAAACGGGACAGCTGGAGCTCTCGCCGCAGATGCAGAGCTATTCCCCGATGGCATTCCAGTTCCTTTTTATTCCGCAGATCTGGTCGGTGGGCGTGGAGCTTTCATTTTACCTGCTGGCGCCTTTCCTGCTGCGGACAAAATGGTTTATACAGGCCGGGGTGCTCGTTGCCAGCCTCCTGCTGCGCGTGGTCCTCACGCATGAAAAACTGTGGATCGATCCGTGGTCGTATCGCTTTTTTCCGACCGAGCTGGCGTTGTTCATGGCGGGAAGCCTTGCGTATAAATTGTACGTGTACCTCCGGGAAAAGCCGATACCCCGCTGGGTGAACGGGATGTTCTGGATCACGGTGATCGGCCTGCTCACCGGCTACCCGCATGTGATAATGGGTAACCCGCTGCATTTCCGCTGGTATTTTTACGCGTTCTTCGCGCTCAGCCTCCCGTTCATTTTCCTGTTCAGCAGGAGCAGCCATCTCGACCGGGTCATCGGGGAATTGTCGTACCCGATCTACATCTGCCACCATTTCATCATGTTCCTCTGGCGCGGTTATTTTTTTTCGCACCCGCTGCAAATGAAATGGTTCGGCATTGCCTGCGTGCTGAGCTCGCTCGTGGCGGCGATCATCCTTTACCGCGGAGTAATTGTGCCGATCGAAAAGATCAGGCAGAGAAGGGTCGAAAAGGCGGCGGGTTTAGAGGCTGTTTAAAAATCAGGTTTTGAAATTCTTATGCGTCTTTTTGCACCATCCTGCGTTGTCTTTTTTGACCAGATTCTCTCCGATATGGCCTGCAAAAGACGCCTTGTCTGGCACAAAAATCCGCTTATAATAATTTCAAAACCTGGTTTTTAAACAGCCTCTTAACGTAAATTTACCTCCAATCGTTTTGCCGGGCATGAAGCGGATCTATGCGCTCACGTTTTTTATTTTTCTCCTGTCGGCCCAAAGTATCCGGGGCCAGGGACTCTTCAGCTTTTATTCCGTCAGCGAAGGCCTTGCGCAGAGCACCGTCACATCCATGTACCGCGACACGTTCGGCTACCTTTGGGTGGGCACGGGCGACGGGCTCAGCATTTTCAACGGTTACGAATTCCGCAATTTCAAAAGCCGCTACGGCGATACCACTTCGCTTTCCAACAACCGCGTGCGCGGCATTCTTCCCTCGCGCGACGGGAAGCACGTGTGGGTGGGAACGGAAGACGGTGTTACCATTTTCGAACGCAATGCCTTGTCGGCCCCGCGCATTCTCCGCATTCCCGGCTGGGGAGGAGAAGCCCTGAGCCCGCTCTGGTGCAACGATACGGCCATGTGGCTGATCAACCCCGGAAAGGCGATCATCAGCGTCAACGAAAGAACCGGGAAAGTCACCACGCATCATACCATCCGGCATCACCTCTGGTACGACCCTCACCCGCTGAACACGCCCGGGGAATTCGTTTTTACGGACGCTTCCGCCGCGCTCGTTTTTTATTCCATCCGAAAAGGAGAGACCGGTCGTTATCCTTTTCCCGGAGCGCTGAAGCTGGGCGATGTTCATGATGCGCTGGAGATGAGCGACGGCACGTTGCTGCTGGCGACGGTCCGCGGGCTGTGGAGCTTCGACAGGAAAAACGGGAACTGGAAGCCATTGCCGGATGCAAGGCATGGAAAACCCGACCTGGTTTGTCTTTGCCGCGACGTGAACGGGAAGATCTGGCTGGGCGCCCGTGGAGAAGGATTGTACCTCTACGATCCTGCCGATGGTTCCATGCGCCTGTGCGGCTGGCAGCAGGACGGCACCGCGGTAAAAGAAAAGCTGCGCGAGCCGCACGGCATCATCTGCGACGCGTACGGCGTAATGTGGGTGGGAACGAATGATGCAGGCCTGGTGAAGATCACGACCAACCGTGTTTTTTTCGGCGATCAATACCTTGCGCCGCTGGTTACCGATACGTGTAACTGGTTCGTTCGTTCGATCTACATGAGCGGCGGCCGGCAGCTGTTTGTCGGCACGTTCAGCGAGGGATTGAAAGTGATCGACCGGCAAACAGGAACGATACGGCAGGTGAACGTAGCCGGTAATGATCCCGGTTCCGTGAACACGATCGTGCCCGGGCCGGCGTCCACGCTTTACCTGGGAACGGATAACGGCGTGATGCGGCTCGATACGTTGAGGTGGACGATCACACGCGTGAAGTGCGACTCCGCTGCGGTTCACCAGCACGTAACCTGCATGCTGCGACGGCGCGACGGGAAAGTGTTTGCAGGAACGAGCCAGTACCTGTACAGTATCAATGAGAAGAACGGCGAACCTTTCCTCGAAGGTTGTTACTACCACCCGATCAACGTTTCCGCGCTTTTTGAAAACAGCCGTGGTGAGCTGCTCGTTGCATCAAAGTACCGTGGGATCGCGTTGTTCACGAAAAAGGGAAAGCTGGTGAAGGATGTCTTGTTCGAAGAAATAGAACTGTCGCGTGCGACGATCATTTACAACTTCGTGGAAGCCGGCGATGGTTATTGGGCGTCTTCGAACTCCGGCCTGCTCCGCTTGTCTTCCTCGCTTTCGGCGGAAAAAATAATTACGGACAAAGACGGATTACCTGAGAACACGCTGTACGGCCTCCTGCAACTGCCCGGGGGAGAACTTTTTATTCCTACCGGGAAAGGGATTTCCATCTTCGATCCTGCGGCAAGCCGGTTCATGAACTATTCCTCCGCCGACGGGATGAAATCCGATGAATGCAATTCACGCGCGTTTTTCTTTGCAGGTGGCAACGTATTTGTCGGCGGGGTGAACGGCTTCGATTACGTTCGCTACCCGTTCCGTTCCCGGCAGTTCCCGCTCCCGGTCGTGCTGCTCGACCAGCAACAGGTTTTCGATGAGCCGTTCATTTCGAAAGGCGGCGGTTTTTATACTTCGCACATGGAACTTGGCTTCCGTGAGAATACGTTCTCCTTCCAGTTGTGGCAGACGGACTTCGCATTTTCGGAACGCGCGGATTTTCATTATCGCCTGGAAGGGTTCGATGAGCATATGCTCGCTGTGGGAAACAAACGTTTCGTGCGTTATGCGGGCGTTGTTCCCGGCGACTACAATTTCGAGGCAAGCGTAACGTTGCCCGGCGGCATTAATTCGGTGCCGCAACGCATGCTGGAGGTTTCCGTCATTCCCCCGTTCTGGCAAACCACGTGGTTCCGCATCACGTCCATCCTCGGCGCGCTGCTGATCGTCTCGCTCGGTATTTACCTGGTGCTCGTGACACGCTATCGCCGCCGCCTGCGCAAGCTGCAGCTGCAGCAAGAGCTCGAACGCGTGCGCGTAAGGATCTCCGCCGACATCCACGACGACATCGGCGCCGGGCTGACGCGCATTGCGCTCGCCGGCGACCTCGCCACGATGCAGCTGCCGGAAAACGATCCGCAGAAGCAACGTGTGGCCGGGATGGCCGCCTCCGCGCGCGTGCTTTCACAAAGCCTGAAGGAAGTGGTCTGGTCCGTTCGTCCCGAATACGACCGCTGCGACAGCATGATCCGGTATTTCCGCGACTACTGCGGGGAATATTTCGAAGCGACCTCCATTCGCTGCACATTCAATACCGGCGCGACGCTTCCTGCATTCCCGGTTTCCCCGGAGATACGCAGGAACTTATTTCTCATCCTGAAAGAAGCGCTGAACAACATTGCGAAACACGCCGAAGCGGGGCAGGTGAACGTTTCCGTGAAGGTCGGGGGGGGGATTTTCACGCTGTCGGTACATGACGACGGACGGGGCATCAGCGCAGCGGCGGCGGAAGAGAACATGCGCACGCACGGGCTGAAAGGAATGCGGAAGCGGGCGGAGGCGATCGGCTTCAGCTTCGGCATCTCGCCGGGCGAAGAGGGAGGAACCTGCGTAACGGTCAGCGGCAGGCTGAAATGAAAATACTACTTTGTGGTGAGAAAACAGGAAGCGTTCACCGAATAGCTTTGCCCCATGAAACCGGTCATCGTTTGTATTGTCGAAGATGATAAAGAGATCGCCGCCTCGCTCGAGCAGATCGTAGGGTCGTCGCCTGCGCTGGCGCTGGCCGGGCTGTTCGGGAGCGCGGAGGAGTTCACGCAGGCTTTGCCGGAGCTGCTTCCCGACGTGGTGCTGCTCGATATCGGGCTGCCGGGAAAAAGCGGGATCGAATTTCTTCGCAGCGGGAGAAACATCAGCCCGTCCACGCAGTACCTGATGTGCACCGTTTTCGAGGACGAAGAAAAGATATTCGATTCCCTGCGCGCCGGCGCCACGGGATATATCATCAAAAATTCGCCGGCCGACCAGATCATTTCCGCCATCATCGACATTCACAACGGTGGTTCGCCGATGAGCGCTGCCATTGCGCGAAAAGTGGTCGCGGCATTCGGCAAAAGCGACGCGCCTCCGCAGGAGCTGGAAGGGCTTACGCGACGTGAAAAGGAAATTTTAGGCTACCTCGAGGACGGTTTGCGTTACAAGGAAATTGCCGGCCGCCTCAACCTTTCCGTGGAAACCGTGCGCACGCACATCCGCAACGTGTACGTAAAGCTCCAGGTGCAGTCCCGCACCGAGGCGCTGAACAAGGTGAAAAAGAACCGGCTCTTCGGGCTGTTCTGAGTTGTTTCCAAAAATTACTACTTAAGGGTGATTGTACCGGGTGCCGCCGGGATGGACTTTTGCAGACCATCAACCCAAACCTACAATCATGAAAACAAAAATTTTTCTTGCCTGCGCCGCAATTTTCCTCGGCACGGCAAAACTCTCCGCAGTTGACCATTGTGTAAACGAAAACGGCAACGGCGGCTGCTTCTCCACCATCACCGCCGCGATCAACGCAGCAGCCAACGGCGACCGCATTCTCATCACCCCGAAATCGGGAGGCGCTCCTTACGTGGAGAACCTCGCGATCGTAAAGTCGCTGCAGTTCCTCTGCGCGGTCGATACGCAAAAATATTTCGTGCAGGGAACGATCACGATCACGCCGGCCATCGGCCGTTCAATTACGTTCGTCGGCCTGAAGCAGCTCGGCGATTTCGCTCCCACCGGCGCCAGCCCTGCCGGCGCACGCTGCGTGATCAACATCCTCGGCAGCGAGATCACCGGCAACGTCAACTTCAATTACGACAATTTCAACCTGACGTTTGCTTCGAACATCCTGAACGGAAACGTCGCCATGCGCTACGGAAAGATCACCGGCAACCTGGTGAACTGCACCGTGGGGATGTACACGACTCCTTATTACAGCGCAATCTATGCCGGTAACGATGCGACCGCAACGAACGATACGAATTTCGTCGTTGGCAATTTTATTAACATGCCGTATACCGTTCCTTACTACACGCACGGCGTCACGTTCTACTCCGGCAGCCAGTACGCGTATATCGCCAACAACTACGTGAATATTTCCGGCGGCTACTCAGCTTACTGCGGCGGGATCGAAATGACGCTGTATAAGAGCTCGGCCATCTCCAGGAACATCGTGATGAACAACACCGTGTATAGCGCAAACGCCGTCTACAGCGGCCTCATGTTCGCCACGCCGCCGGCTAACGCCTACACCGACGTGTACAACAACCTCATCATCGTGAGCAGCGCCAGCTACGGCAGCATCTACAACGCCGCAGGACTGATCGGCGCAAGTTTCAACATTTTCAGCACCGCCGTGCATACGTCCACGTTCGACAACGGAACGAACCTGCTCGATAATAACCTCGTTTCTTATTTCGATCCCGGCACCGGCCGCCCGCAGGCAGGTTCCGGAGCCATCAATGCCGGCAGCCCCGACTTCTCTTATTATGATCTCGATCTTACCGTAAACGACGCCGGTGCCTACGGCGGTTCATTCACGCTCGACAATTTCTTCCCCATCGCCGGCAGCACGCGCGTGTACATGATGTACGTGCCGCGCCGCGTGAACGTGTCGGGAACGATCAACATCAAAGCCGATGCGCTTGACCGCTAACCGGGAAATCCTCGTTCCTATGAGACGATTTACGATCTTCCTGTGGCTCTTCCTGTCGCCGCTCGTGCTTCTCGCGCAGCAGGTGACGCAGGCAGAGTACTACGTGGACACCGATCCCGGGGCCGGGCTGGCAACGCCGATGGTCGCAGCAGACGGTAACTTCAGCGATGCGCTGGAAACCGCGCTGATGACAAATGCCGGCGGCTGGACACTGGGCTTTCACAAGATCGGCGTCCGTGTAAAGGATAACAGCGGCAACTGGGGCCCGGCATTCATCACCGTGCTTCACGTGCAATCGCCCGCGGTGCTTCCCGCGATCAATATTTCCACGGGCGAATGTTTCTGGGATACCGATCCCGGCCAGGGCAACGGCACGCCGATGCTCGCATTCGACGGCAACTTCAACAACGCGATGGAAACGGTGGTGAAAAGCAATTTCGCCCATCCCGGTCTCGGCATGCACGTGCTCAACGTACGTGTGCGCGACGTGAACAACAACTGGGGACCCGTTTTCCGCACGGTGGTGAGCGTGCAGAATTTATTCGTGCTGCCTTCGATCAACATCGCCGCCGGTGAATGTTTCTGGGACACCGATCCCGGGCAGGGCAACGGTACGACCATGCTCGCATTCGACGGCAACTTCAACAACGCGATGGAATCGGTGGTGAAAAGCAATTTTGCACATCCCGGTCTCGGCATGCATGTGCTCAACGTACGTGTGCGCGACGTGAACAACAACTGGGGACCCGTTTTCCGCACGGTTGTCAGCGTGCAGAATTTGTTCACGTATCCTTCGATCCGCATCGCCGCCGGGGAGTGTTTCTGGGACAACGATCCCGGGCAGGGCAACGGCATACCGGTGCTCGCGTTCGACGGCAACTTCAGCGATGCGATGGAAGCGCTTGCGCTCGGCAATTTTGCAAATCCCGGCCTGGGCATGCATAAGCTGAGCGTGCGTGCGCGCGATGTGAACAACAACTGGGGCGCGGTATTCAGCACAGTCGTCAGCGTGCAGAGCCCGTTCGTGTATCCTTCCATCCAGGTAACGGCGGCCGAACTTTTCTGGGATTCCGATCCGGGACAAGGCAATGGCACGTCCATGCTTGCGTTCGACGGGAACTATAACGATGCGTATGAGAAAGCGGTTGCGAACGAACAGGCGATGTTCCTTCAGCAGGGATTGCACGTGCTCAACGTCCGCGCGATCGGCGCAAACGGCCAGTGGAGCCCGCTTTTCCGCAGTATCGTTTACCTCGATTCCTGCACGACGAACCCGGCGATCACCATCACCGCGGGCGGTCCCACGACCTTCTGTCCCGGCGACAGCGTACAGCTGACAGCCACTTCCGGTTATACGACGTATTACTGGAGAAGGAACGGCGTGATCTTCGGCGGCAATACGTCGTCGGTGTGGGTGACGCAGTCGGGCAACTATGTCGTGACGATCATCGACGCCAGCAGCTGTCCCGGAACTTCCGCGATTGTTTCCGTGACGATCTCTCAACCCACAGCGACGATCTCCGGCGGACCGCTCACGTTCTGCCAGGGCGATTCGGTGACGCTCGATGCCGGCAGCGGTTTTGCATCCTATGCATGGAGCAACGGCGCCACATCGCAAACGATCACCGTTTCATCCGCGGGGACTTACACGGTTGCGGTAACGAACGCGCTGGGTTGTTCCGACACGTCTGCGGCAGTAACGACAAACGTTCTGCCTGCACCCGCAACACCGGTGATCACGCAGAGCATGGACACGCTGTTTTCCTCCTCGGCGACCGGCAACCAGTGGTACCTCAACGGCAATCCCATCCCGGGCGCGACAGGCGCATCTTACATTGCCGGCCAGTCGGGTAACTACACGGTTGTCGTGACCGGCGGAAACGGATGCACAGCAACGTCACAGCCATATGCATTCGTTGCGACATCGATCGCGACCGAACATGGAACAGTATACGCGCTCGTTTATCCCAATCCCATCGGGGAGAACGGAACGCTGCTGATCCACGCGGAAGGTTTCGAAGGTGAAGCGACCATCACCATTTTCGATATGATTGGCCGGGCGGTCATCCTGCAACAACTGCAGGTGGGCAACGGTGAAGCAAGGATGCCTCTCGATCGTGCTGCGTTCGCCGCAGGAACCTACCTGTACGTTGTTCGGTTGAACGACGGCACGGCGCTGAACGGCAAGTTCGTGGTGGATTAATTGCTTCGCAATTGTAGGGAAGCCGTCTTGTCACGAATGACGAGACGGCTTTTTTAATTCAAAATCCCAAAACTCAAAGAATCAAATCCCAAAACTTTGGATCCTGGCTTTTTGAGTTTTGGGATTTTGAGTTTTGAAATTTCTCTTTAGAATGTCTGCATTTTATCCGCCCAGTCTGCCGGAACTTTTACGGGCTTATTTTCCTTGTAGCTGAAGCATACAAGCACCGAAGTGCCGGTGGCCAGCTCCGTTTCTTTCCCGTCTTTTTCTTCCCGCACGAGACGATACGCCAGCTCGAAGCTTGTATTCCCGGTCTTTACAAAGGAAGTGTACACGAACACTTTATCGTGGAGATAAACGGGATTTTTGTAATCCACGGTTGCCCGCGCGAGGATCATACCGGCTTTTTCCCAGTCGATCTCACCGCCGATCACTTCGTCGAAGTAACGGATGCGCGCCAGTTCGAAAAAAGTCAGGTGGTTCGCGTTATTGACGTGCCCGAGGGCGTCGACGTCTTTGAAACGGATCTGGATCGGTGTTTTGTGCTCCATGGGATTTTCCTTCGGTCAGCAAAATTCTAAACAGCCTCATAACCGGGATGATCTAACTCCTCAAAGATCGAATTGTTGCTTTTGAATTCCGGCACAAGTTCTTTCATCTTTTTCACAATGACCATGTTGTCCTGCGAAGGAAACAGGTCGACCAGTTCCTGGAGCTTCCGGTTGACCTCTTCATATTCATACGTCCGCACTTTTGCGATCATGATTTTCTCATGGTGCGAGGGAAGCGTGTTTTCCTTGTTGTTCAGCAGCTCCTCGTAAAGCTTTTCCCCGGGCCGCAATCCTGTATAAACGATCTTGATGTCGCGGTCGAGCGTCAGCCCGGAAAGCTGGATCATTTTTTTCGCGAGGTCGACGATCTTCACCGATTTGCCCATGTCGAAAATGAAAATTTCACCGCCGCTTCCCATGCAGCCCGCCTCCAGCACCAGCCGGCACGCTTCCGGTATCGTCATGAAATAACGCGTGATCTCCGGGTCGGTGATCGTTACCGGTCCGCCATTCTCGATCTGCTGGCGGAAGCGGGGAATGACCGAGCCCTGCGAGCCGAGCACGTTGCCGAAACGCGTGGTGATGAACCGTGTGCTGCCGGCTTTGTGGTTGAGCGATTGCGTGTAAATTTCAGCGATGCGCTTCGACGCGCCCATCACGTTCGTGGGGTTCACCGCTTTATCCGTCGACACGAGCACGAATTTCCCGGCTCCATACTGCACGGCGAGGTCGGCGGTGATCTTTGTGCCCAGCACGTTGGTAAGGATCGATTCCGACGGGTTGTTCTCCATCATCGGAACGTGCTTGTACGCAGCGGCATGATAAACGATGCCCGGGCGGAAGGTTTTAAAAACATTTTCCATCCGTTCCCTGTTCCGGATGTCGCCCACCACAATTTCGTAGCGAAGGCCCTTCATCGTGTCGGCAAGCTCGAGCTCCATCTCGTGCAACGGCGATTCCGCATTGTCGAGCAGCACCACCAGCCCCGGCTCGTACCGCGCGATCTGCCGCACCAGCTCGCTGCCGATGGAGCCCGCGGCGCCCGTAACGAGGATGGTTTTGCCTTTCAGCTGCGCGCGGATGTTGTCTTCGTGCAGCTGGATCGGCTCGCGTTCGAGCAGCTCTTCGATGCGCACCTTCCGGATCTGGCGGAAGCTGAGCTCGCCGTTGATCCAGTTCTGCACCGGCGGAACCGTAAGCACGCGCGTATTGTTCTCCAGCGCAAGGTCGACGATCTCCTGGCGGCGCACCGGGGAGATCTGCTGGATGGAAAGGATCACGTGGGCGACGTCGTTCTTCGCCAGCAGCTCGGGAAGCTTGTCGGGACCGTAGATCGTCACGTCTTCCAGCTTCCTGCCGTGCTTCGAAGGATCGTCGTCGATAAAAGCCAGCACTTTGTATTTCGTGCCCGCGTCGCGGTCGAGCGTACGTTTGGTGATGAGGCCCGATTCACCGGCGCCGAAAATGATCACGCTGCGTTTTTCACGGCGGGGATTTTTGATCTCCATCCAGAACGCTTTGTAAACCAGCCGCGCGCTGACCATCCCGAAAGTGGTTGCAAGGAATTCGATCAGGATGATGGAATGCGGGATGAGGTAAACGCCGGTGATGAAACGCGAGGTGACCTGGTTGACCAGGAAAAAGATCACCGTCCCGGTAATAATCGTGACAAGTATCCGGATCGCATCGCGCTGGCTCATGTAGCGTACAACCGCCCACGGGATGCGCGCCGCCAGGAAGCTGACGAGACGAACGCCGAGCATGACCGCGAATACCGCCGGAAACGCATCGATCTCGATCTGCGGAATGGAAAATTCAAAACGAAGCAGGTACGCCATTACGATCCCCGCCGTAACAATGGCAAGGTCGATCAGCAATACGATCCAGCGGGGAGTATATCCTTCGTTGAGCTTGGGCACAATGTGTAAAGTTAAGAAGAGTTAGCGGTTCCCCCGGAAAAGCGGTTTGGGGGTGGACGTTGGCGGTTTTTGGGCAAATATGGAGACCCCCCCACCAC